>NZ_JACJQB010000019.1 GCF_014696385.1 Pseudanabaena mucicola FACHB-723 | reverse complement strand
AGAACTTTAGACAACGCTAATGCGAGAATTCATCTTTGCTTTATTAGGCTTATGCTTAAGCGCCTTGCCAAAGCTTCCTAAGATACCAAATGGGTTCTATAAGCATGAGATTCATTGTAATGAGATGGCGATTTTGCCCTATTACATTGCGAATTTGAATATTGAGTTTACCTATGCTCAGAAGATGGATAAGTATGAGGAGTTTAAGAATATTTGTCTGGTGGATACGCTGGATCATTGTGGGTTTGAGGGGAAGCAGTTTGATTTGTTTGCGATGAGTGTGCAGAATACCGCAAGGATTCAGAATCAGAATGATCGCAAGATTTCGGTAATTATTGGTAATCCACCGTATAACGCATGGCAAGAGAATTTTAATCAAAATAATGCGAATCGGGTTTATGGACAGATAGATAAACAGATTAAGGCGACTTACATCAAGCAGGGAACGGCGCAAAATCAAATTGCTGTCTATGATATGTATACGCGGTTCTATCGGTGGGCAAGCGATCGCCTCGGTAAAAATGGTTTAGTGGCGTTTATCACCAATCGCTCGTTTATTGATGGCAAAACTTTTGATGGATTTCGCAAGACAGTTTCACAAGAATTTGATCATGTTTATATTGTGGATTTGGGTGGCGATATTCGGAGTGGAGATACGACTGGGAATGTGTTTGATATTAAAACTGGTGTTGCTATAATGTTTTTAGTAAAATTACAAAGAGATGAGATTAACTTGAAATGAAGTCTCTTGAAGAAATACAAACACAACTAAGCTCAGGAGCTTTTGAATTAACGAGACACGCTTTAAAACGTCAAGTTGAACGAAATATTAGTAACAAAGATATTCGGGATATGGGTAAGAATGTGGTCATAATTGAGGACTATCCAGATGATAAATATTCTCCAAGTTGTTTATTATTAGGTTTTAATGAAGTAAGTAGAGCTTTGCATTTACAGGTGTCGAGAATTGAGTCAGATACTACTAAAATCATTACTTTGTATGAACCAGATCAAAATGAGTGGATTGATTACAAAATCAGGAGGATTTAGCTAATGTTTAAATGTCATGTTTGTAGTTCAAATGATTCTCATTTGGAATATGTAAATGAAGTTTTTGAAATTGGCGGTAAGTTTTATCTTGTAGAGAATATTCCTGCTACAGTTTGTTCTCGTTGCGGAGAAGAAATTTTTAGTGCAGAAACATCTGAAGCTATTAGAGTTATGTTACATGGTGAATCTAAACCAATTAAGTCAGTGGTTTTAGATGTTTTTTCTTACCAACAAGAAGCAAAAGCTTCTTGACTTCATCTAATGATTTTGATGAGCCTCTAGCAGAATTTACGAAATATATATAGTCATGGATAAAAAGGAAAAAGCTAAGGTTTCTTATTTTTCTCTGTCTGGTTTGCAGGGGAAGGAGGCAAAGCTAGATTGGATTGCTGGCACTAAGTTTGAGATGATTAAATTTGAGAATATTAATCCTGATGGTAAGGGGAATTGGATTAATTTAACTGATAATGATTTTGATAGTTTTTTGCCTTTGGTGGATAAGGAAGTATAAAGCGGGAAGGTCTGAGGAGGCGGTTTTTAAGATTTTTTCAAGGGGCGTTGCTACTCAAAGAGATGAATGGGTTTATGATTTTTCAAAGAATGCTTTGATTGAGAAGGTGAAGTATCTTGTTGATGGATATATGGAGCAGTTGAAGCAAGGAACAACAAGAGAATTTGATATTAAATGGGATCGAGAAACAACTAAATATTTAGAGCGCAAAATATCCAAATCTTTCAAAAAACCCCAAATTGTTGATGGTCTATATCGACCTTATGTAAAGCAGTATTTTTATTTTGATAAGCACTTTAATGGAATGACATATCAAATGTTCCATATCTTTCCTGATAAGAATGCTGACAATAAACTGATAGGTTTTATGGGGCAATCTACAGATAAACCATTTGCAATTATTTCAAGTAACTTAATTCCCGATCTAAATTGTATTAGCCCTGCATCAGGTGGTACTCAGTGTCTTCCGCTTTATCGTTATGATGAAAAAGGCGATCGCGTTGAGAATATTACTGACTGGGCTTTGGAGAGGTTCCGCGAGCGTTATCTGCCCTCACCCCCAGCCCCTCTCCCGCAGGAGAGGGGAGGAAGATTGGAGCAGGAGAGGGATGGAGGATTAGATCCTGATTTGGTGCGTTTGGCGGGGGCTAGACGGGATATTCCTGAAGCTTTGTTGCAAAAGGCTAAAGAATTGCGGCAAAAGCAAACTCCAGCAGAACAGATGTTATGGCAGTGTTTACGTGCAAATCAGCTACATGGGGCAAAATTTCGTAGGCAGCACAACATTGGTCAATACATCGTTGATTTTTACTGCCATGCAGCTAAACTCGTCATCGAGCTAGATGGCGGTATCCATGAATTACAAAAAGACCGAGACAGCGATCGCGACGCATACCTAAAAGCCAACGGCTTACAAGTCCTCCGCTTCCCAAACGAAGAAATCACCCAAAACCTTCCCCAAGTCCTCCAAACCATCACCAACCATCTTTCCCTCTTGTCCCTCTCTCCTGCGGGAGAGGGGCTAGGGGTGAGGGCAGAAACTCTTGCTACGGAAGGGATGAGGGCAGAAACTCCTGCGGCAGAAACAATTACCAAACTCGACATCTTCCATTACACCTACGCCGTCCTCCATCATCCCGCCTACCGCATCAAATACGAACTCAACCTCAAACGCGAATTTCCCAGACTTCCCTTTTACGAAGACTTCCATCAATGGGCATCATGGGGAAAAGCCCTAATGGACTTACATCTCAACTACGAAACCATAGAATCCTACGGACTACAACGAGTCGAAATCGCCAGCAAAGACAACCCTAAAGCCAAACTCAAAGCCGATAAAACTAACGGTGTGATTAGCCTTGATGACAATACCCAGTTAACAGATGTACCAGCGATCGCATGGGAATACAAACTTGGAAACCGTTCTGCTCTTGAATGGATACTCGATCAATACAAAGAAAAGAAACCTAAAGATCCCACTATTGCTGAGCTTTTCAATACTTACAAATTTGCAGACTACAAAGAACAGGTAATTGATTTACTGCAAAGAGTTTGCACCGTCAGCGTTAAGACAATGGCGATCATTCAACAAATGCCATAACTAGAAGCTTGTGACACTCACATAGAGAAAAGCACAAACTTCTAGCTTGTAATTACTTAGACGCTCAGGGATGATTAGTTGATAAGTGGTCTAAATCCATGCTTGATTGAGACTTCACCAATTTTATCCATATTTTCAATACTGATCTGGTTACGTCCCCATGAGAAATTGGTATGCCAACCCTCAAACTCTAAAAGCATAGCTTCGGCAAAACAGGCAAAAAGTTGACGGGCTGGAGCAGTCATGTTTACGATTTTCATGATTTTCCAGTCGATATCGAGACTATGCTCGACGATGCCACCATCAATAACATAAATGCCATCTTCTTGAACGAGTGTAGACATATTTTTAGGATAGCCTCCATCGATCAAGATACAAGGACGTTTGAGGGTGGTGGGATCAATGGTCATACCCTTTGCCATACTTGCTACCCAAACGATAATGTCGGACTGGGGCAGAGCTTCTTCAATATCCATGACTTTACCGCGTCCTAGTTGAGCTTGTAATGATTGCAAACGCTCTTGGTTGCGGGCAACTAGTAATAAATCTTTGATATTTGTCCTTGCGTCGAGCCAACGACAAACAGCGCTACCGATATCCCCAGTTGCGCCACAAACGGTCACAGTTGCCTTGGCAAGATCAATGCCAAATTTACGGCTAGCTTCTTCGATCTGGCGACAAATGATATAGGCGGTGTGGGTATTGCCTGTGGTGAAGCGATTGAACTCTAGCTGAATGTTTCGCACACTCGACATCTGGCTAAGATTAAAGTTCTCGAAAATAATTGACGAAAATCCACCTAAAGCAGTGATATCAACGTCATTTTTTTGTGCCAATGCCATTGCATTCAAAATTTTGCGAATTGCCGTCTTAATCTTGCTGCCTGCTAGCATTTCAGGCAGAAAACATGATTCTACATATAGTCCTTCGATCTGCTGACCTGTGGCACTCGTAACTTTGATGTGATCGACGATTTGGGGTGGGGCGCTACACCAAAATTCCAAACCTTGATCGGCATATTCGGGATAGCCTAATTCCCTTGCTACAGACTGAGCGTGTTCAAGACTTGTCAAATGCCCAATGAGACCAAACATCGATTGCGGTTACCAGTTTTTTATTAGCAATTAGCTATTAGCGGTTAGCGGTTAGCGGTTAGCTGTGTATTAAGTAGCTGTTAGCTGTTAGCTGTTAGCTGTTAGCTTTTTGGATTAGATTTTAAGATATTTTTAGAAATCAATGATTTCTTTATTGAATAAAGCTGTTAGCTGTTAGCCAAAAGCTAATTGCTAACAGCTAATCGCTAAGAGCCATTAAGCAGCGACCAAACCCATGGCGGACATTTTCATGATGTCACGGGTATTGAAGCCAATTTTGCCAAGGCTTTCGCCATATTGGATCATGAAGTCTTCAACCAAAGCTTCTTTTTCCATGCCAAGGACTTTGGCATCGGTTTCTACTTGGTTGAGCATTTTCCAAACGATTGGTAAGTTTTGACGATTGGCTTGCTCTAGATTTGTTTTGGTGTTGTCAAAATGATTTTGTAACCATTCTTCGCCAAAGTTCAGATGCAAGTATTCGTCTTTGACTACGCCCTCGGTGATCTTGCGGGCAAAGGGATCGGCGACGGGAATGTAAATGTTGTAGGCTGCGATCGCAAAACACTCAATGATGAGTGATTGAATCAGCAGACAGGTCACAATATCCCCAGTTGCAAAAGCCTTTTGAAAATTGCTATGCAGCTCAGAAAAGAATTCCTTGGCAAAATCCATGTCAGGGATGACATTAAGATTTTTCCCACAGGCGGTAAATCCTTTCTTGTGGCGATCCTCCATTTTTGCCAATTTAGTAAGATCTTCGTTAAATTCGGGCATTAGCTCCGCTAATTGGAGATAATTGCTGTAAGCCTCAGCTTCGCCCTCAATGACGATTGCATTGATGCGACTGTAGGCATCGCGATATGCTTCGGTATGATAGTCAATCGCTACAGCTTCGAGTGTTTGCCCCATGTTTTGCCTCTTTAAGTGTCCCTGCTCAATAAAAGTTAATCTCTAGCTATTTTATGCTAAGTAGCACAGTGCATTAAAACTAATACCCCAAAGCTTTGGGTTTTCACTGGCATATATGGCAACGCGAGAGTTAACTAATACAACCCAAAACCCAAGAAGTGATTGGTTTGTTGGGTTTTATGTCCTAGGTAAAACTTGTGTTGCTATAGTATTCGGTGAAAATTGCTTTTGCTTGCGTTAAACTGATTAACGTCCCTCAACTCGTGGTTATGGCAAGTTTTCTGTTAGAAGTTGGCACTGAAGAGCTACCTACTAGTTTTATCGTTGATGCTTTGCGCCAGTGGCAAGAGCGCATTCCTAAAAATTTAGGCGAACACCAACTAACCACGAGTAAAGTAAGTGTCTATGGCACGCCCCGCCGTTTGGCAGTATTAATTGAAGGTTTGCCCACGCAACAATGCGATCGCAGTTTAGAGATTAAAGGCCCAGCTCTGGGTTCTGCCTTTGTCAATGGTGATCCTAATGGTGAACCGACTAAAGCATTGTTGGGTTTTGCCAAATCTAAAGGAATTGACCTCAAAGATATTTTTGTCAAAGAAACCGATAAGGGTGCATTTGTATTTGCGAATCAGCAGATTGTTGGGCGCGAAACTACTGCAATTTTGCAAGAGTTAGCACCAGCTTGGGTTACGGGGCTAGAAGGTAAGCGCTTGATGCGTTGGGGTAATGGTGATCTGAAATTTCCCCGCCCAATTCGTTGGTTGGTGTCATTGTTTGACTCTAAAATTTTGCCGATTGGTTTAGAAAATGTGCAATCCGATCGGATTAGTCAAGGGCATCGGGTGTTACATCCACGACCAGTTGTGATTGACACCGCTCAGGACTATGTGGCGACTTTGCGTGAAGCCTTTGTATTGGTTGATGGCGAGGAGCGGAAAAAGCATATCCTCACGCAAATCCATAGCATTGTTGAGCTATTTGGTGGTGCAGCGGAAATTCCCGATGATTTACTTGAAGAAGTGACTTATTTAGTCGAATTTCCCACCGCCGTAATTGGAGAATTTGAACGGGAATTTTTAGAATTGCCACAGCCCGTGATTAAGACAGAAATGGTTAGCCATCAGCGCTATTTCCCTGTGCATTCGGCGGACAACCCTGAGCAATTGCTACCGCGTTTTATTACGATCTCCAACGGTAATCCTGATAAGTCGCGTTTGATTGCGGCGGGCAATGGTCGCGTGATTCGGGCGCGTCTCTCCGACGGTAAGTTTTTCTACGATAGCGATCGCACTGTACATTTAGAAACTTTCTTGCCACTGCTCGAAAAAGTTACGTTCCAAGCCCAACTGGGTTCCGTTGCTGAAAAGGTGGACAGAATCCGCGCGATCGCAAAATTAGTAGTTGAGGCAATTCCGAATTTAGAAATTACTGCCCCCGATCACGGACTGATTGATCGCACTGCCCAACTCGCTAAAGCCGATCTGGTCACGCAGATGGTCAAAGAATTCCCTGAGCTGCAAGGGCAAATGGGTTATTACTATGCCCTATCGAGTGAAGAGCCTGTAGCAGTGGCAACGGGCATTCGTGAGCATTACCAACCCAAGGGCGCGGGTGATACTTTACCCACATCGCTCACTGGCAAAATTGTGGCGATTGCCGATCGCATTGATACTCTTGTCGGTATTTTCGGCTTAGGTATTATCCCCACAGGTTCGTCTGATCCCTTTGCGCTACGTCGTGCGGCGGCGGGTGTAGTCCAGATTGCATGGGATAGTGGTTTTGCCCTCGATTTACCAAAACTATTACAGGCTGCGATCGCAATTTATGCCGACAAAAATTTACTTGCCAAACCATCGGAAACCGTTCTAGAAAATCTCTGCAAATGGTTTAAGCAACGATATGAAACCATCTTGGGTGACCAAGGTATTGAATACGATCTCGTCAATGCGATTTCAGGGACAGAGGATTTGAGCTATACCTTACAAGGTCTTAGTAATCTCATCCGCATCAAAGAACGTGCCCATTTTCTGCAAAAATCCCGTGAAAGCGCCACCCTCAGCACCATCTATGAACCAATTGTGAGAGCTTCTCGCCTCGCGGTGCAGGGAGACTTAGATAGTATGACCGTTGATGTGAAAGCTGTGATCAATGCTGATACCTTAACTGAAGTAGCAGAACAGGACTTGTATCAGGCGATCGCCGCATTGCCTAGTCACCCTAGCGACGAACAGTTGATGCAAGGCATTATTGCGATCGCACCCTTGCTAGCCAAATTCTTTGATGATGTCTTGGTGATGGCAGATGATCCACAAGTTCGTCAAAATCGCCTCAATTTATTGGGCATTATCCGCAATTACAGTCGTCAGCTCGCAGACTTTAGCGCTATCTTAAAGTAAAAAACACAAAAGGACGCTTTGCGTCCTTTTGTGTTTTGGTTAAATTCCAGCAAAATACGACTAGATCTCAATTTGAATAGATTTAGGCGTTTTTAATGCTAAGTATAATTGCTTTTAATATTGGTAACTAAAGGATCGAGTAGTATCAAAAACAATTGATTAGTATCTCTGTACATCTTTAAACTATGGGCTAAACCATATGCTACGTATCCTTAATAGATGGTTTCGTAAATCCAGAACAGTTAATAATGAGCCAATCAACAAGGTCAGTTTAATTGTTATTATCTTGGTTGATATTTTTATCTTAATCAACGTTTTTACTGGACTAGCTGATATTAGTCAGTGGTATATAAATCCTTCCCTTGCCTATCCCTGTTATTCCGAATGGCAAAATTACCAAGTACAAACTATTCCAGATAAAGATTACCAAATCATTCGAGACACTCTTTTTTATCGTCAAGAGCAATCTATTAGTTTTCAAAAAAGTTATCAAGAAAATGAGATCGGGCATTTAGGCAATGTGTCGCCAACCTGTTTGCGATATGCAGATTACAAGGACAAAGTGAATGTTCTGCCTAATCAACAAATTTTGACGAAGATTACGAAGAATCAAACAGAGATTGATGCATTAAAAAGAACTAATGCAAATGTTCGCGCTCAATATGACTCAACGTTATTAGAAAAGATTGCTGATCAGCCGCGAGAGCAATCAATTAATCAAGTTGCTGCTGAAAAAGCGAAACAAACAATCGATCAAAACAATCAAAAGATTGCCGAGATTGAGAAAGAAGTTACTAAGGCAAAAACAGAACTCTTGGCAAAGCCAGAAAGCCTTAGTTTCATTGCTTTTCTCAATGAGAGTATTTCTTTTCGAGAAGTGGAATCAGTCTATAGGCAAGCTGCTTTCTGGTATCCCAGCATTCAATTTGTTTTGCAAACATTATTTCTTTTACCGCTAATCTTGATTGCTTTACTAGTCCATAAAGTTGCCCAGAGCAAGCAATATGGACTAATTTCCCTGATTAGTTGGCATTTGCTCGTCATCTTTTTGATTCCGCTAATCTTAAAGATTTTTGAGTTCTTGCAAGTCGGAATTATCTTCCAATTCCTCAGAAATATTTTGCAAGCTTTATTTGGTGGCTTGCTGTTCCTAATTAGTTATGTCTATATTCTCTTAGTTCCAGTCTTTGGCTTTGGAATAATTAAGTTTTTCCAAAAAGTGGTCTTTAATCCTAAAGTCCAAGCAGCAAAGCGCTTTCAGAAATCATGCTGTGTTAATTGTGGCAAGAAGATTCGGGAACATGATATTTACTGTACCCACTGCGGTTACAACCAGTATACGGAATGCCCAAATTGCCATAACTCAACCTATCAGGGTTTATCATTCTGTACTCATTGTGGTCATCCTCAAGATGCCCATAGCTAGATTGCGATTTTATACCAATTCACAAAAGTGTGGTTACACTTTCGTGAATTAAAAACTAAACCCAATAAGGGTTTTAAAAACAGAAAATGGCTACGCCATTTTCTGTTTTGGTATTACGAAGTAACTTTACTGGCGATGGGCATTCTCCAGCCAGAACCAAAGGCGCGATCGGTGATTTTCAGTCCGGGGGCAGCTTGGCGGCGCTTGAACTCCGCGATTTTAACTAGTCGCACTACTCGCTCTACGACAGCTTGTTCATGCCCTGACGCAATAATTTCTGTGGCAGAACGATGTTGATGGATGAGTTGATCCAAAATATCATCAAGAATATCGTAGGGAGGTAAAGAGTCCTGATCGAGCTGATCGGGCTTGAGTTCAGCACTAGGGGGCTTGGTGATAATATTCACAGGAATTACTTCCGTACTCCCTTGCTTAATTTCTAATGGGGAATTGGTGCGATTTAACCATTCGCAAATCGAGAATACTCTTGTTTTTGGGACATCAGCGATCGCAGCGAGACCACCATTCATGTCGCCGTAGAGGGTGCAGTAGCCGACTGAAACCTCGGACTTGTTGCCTGTGGAGATTAATAAATGTCCGAACTTGTTCGAGATTGCCATGAGTAGACTGCCGCGAATCCGTGATTGCAGATTTTCTTCGGTAACATCACTGCTGCGATCGGCAAACAGAGTTGCTAAACTTTGATCGAAGGCAGACATCATCGGCTGAATCGGGATGGTATGCGTTTTGATGCCTAAATTATGGGCGAGGGCGAGGGCATCGGTGATGGAATGCTCCGAACTGTAAGGGGAAGGCATTAGCACACCCAGTACATTATCTTTGCCGATTGCTTCGGCGGCGATGGCGGCAACTAGGGCGGAGTCAATGCCACCACTCAAGCCAATTACCACTTGACGGAATCGACATTTCTGAACATAGTCGCGCACACCGAGGACTAGCGCGGCAAAAATTTCGGCATCATTACTTTCATGATCTGAGGTAGCAGGAACTGCCCCACCTTTATCGAAGCGTACAATTAATAAATCCTCTGCAAAGCTTTTACCACGGGCAATTATTTCGCCTTGGCGGTTAAATGCCATACTCCGTCCATCAAAAATTAAATCGTCATTTGCACCGACCTGATTGGCATAAATCAAGGGCAAATTATGGACGATCGCACTATGTCTGAGCATTGCCTCGCGCAATTTTTGTTTGCCCACAGCATAGGGGGATGCGGATAGGTTCACCAGCAAGTCTAGTTGATGATTTTGGGTTAATTCGGCAACAGGATCATCGGCATAGTTGCGTTTTTCCCAAAATTTTTCATCGTTCCAGATGTCTTCACAGATGGTCACGCCCACCCGCAGATTTTCCCCGTCTTGAAGATGCAGTGTAAAAACTTGACTACCAGTACCCACGGCAAAATAGCGATCTTCATCAAAAACATCGTAGGTTGGCAAGAGACGCTTGTGAAAGATGTGTTTAACTTCGCCGTCCTGTAATAATGCGGCACTATTAAATAATGGCTTGCCACCCGTTTGATTTGCCAAGGGATTTGCGGAGGCAGTACCAACGATGACAGCGATTTTGGGAGGTAACTTTTGGGCAAGATTTACGATCGCAATGTCCATGTCTCGCACAAATTGCTGATTCATTAGCAAATCGCGAGGGGGGTAGCCACAGATTGATAGTTCAGGTGTCACCACTAGATGCACACCTTGAGTCGCTAATTTATTGACAGCATCCAAAATGCGATCGCAGTTTCCGACTAGATCACCAATGACTGGATTAAGTTGTGCGATCGCAAAAGTTGCAGAGTTTAGGCTCATCTCTAATTAGCGGAGGAAGCAAGCATGGAGCCACATTACCAAGAGAATGATTGCCATCTGAATAGGACTAGGAAAAAATCCATTGCTAGCCAAACGAGAGACAATCAGGATTTGATTGGTCAAAGTTGCCAAAAGTACGCCAAGGGTGACCCCTGATAGGGAAATAAGCAAAGAGCGTCCAAAACGGTTATCTTTGCGAGTGAGCCAATACACACTGGCAATTAAGCCAAAGGATAGCCAAGTGGTAACGGCGGCGGGAACAAAAAAGCTAATTGCACCAATTCCAGCGAAAATCCCTAGCGAAATATAAATATCTTTTTGACTAGGTTCATCTAGTAGTTTTGACAGCCAAGACGGCGCACGACGCTGGGCGTTACTAGGCAATGTCGGTGGTGCTGCGGTGGCTATACGTTCAGGATAGCGAATGCGATCGGGGACAGCGATTTTACCCTCTTTACGGGCGCGTAAACGATCCATAAGGATGGCATCGTAAGCTACTTCAATCGCTTCTTGCTGAGACTCATCCCCATCATATTCACGCAATAGGCGATCGCGTGCATCACGTACCTCTTCAAAAGAGGCTTCGTCGTTGACTCCTAATTTGTCGTAGGGAGTTGGTTCGCTCATTTTTCCAACTATGAATGTTTGTAAGGGGTAGTATGTATTCGCTGAGAAAGTGGCTAGGCAACTAATCAGTAAATAATATGCAGCTTAACGTTTAACCATAGTATAGCGTTTGCTTTCAAATACTTATCTAAACTTTTGGATATCCTCAAAGTTAGTCCCTTTGAGACAGACTTTTATTGATGATGGCTATATTTTTGGAGTAGCCATGCCCCAACTTCCGATTGCGATTTTTCACGGCTGAGTTTTAGGGCATCTTCAAGATCGGCGATCGCTAAACCATCCAATAAATTCGATTTGATATTCTCCCAAAAACTATACTTTGCTATATGTTATAGCCGATTGAGGCTTGAAGTTTTTCTCGGTTTGCACACAACTCTTTGCGTTGTGTTTCCAATAACGCATTTCCGATGGCGATCGCCATACAATTCTGTAGACTGTCATCAAGTATCGAATTGTTTTCTCAAAAATCTTTTACGTGGATCAGTCCCAATGGATTTAGACCTAATTGTCTCTAATGTTCTTAACCCGCCAATCCTGTTCTTTTTTCTGGGCATGATTGCGGTACTGATTAAATCAGATTTAGAAATTCCACCGCCAATCCCCAAACTATTTTCTCTTTACTTACTACTGGCGATCGGGTTTAAGGGTGGCGTTGAACTCGTCAAAAGCGGCATTAGTCAGGAAGTGGTTCTGACCATGGCAGCCGCCGTGCTGATGGCTTGTATTGTGCCTGTTTACTCATTTTTTATTCTCAAGATTAAGCTGGACTCTTATAATGCGGCGGCGATCGCCGCCACCTATGGCTCGATTAGTGCCGTCACCTTCATTACAGCTAGCTCCTTTTTGAGTCAACTAGGGATTGCCTTTGATGGCTACATGGTGGCAGCCCTTGCGCTGATGGAGTCCCCTGCGATTATTGTGGGATTGATCCTCGTGAGTCTATTTACTGCCGCCGACAAGGCTGCTAAGGGTGAAACCCGCGAATTTGCGTGGGGAGAGGTCTTGCGAGAGGCTTTTTTGAATAGTTCCGTATTCTTATTAGTCGGCAGTTTAATCATTGGGTGCTTGACTGGCGAGAGGGGCTGGCATGTGTTGTCACCCTTTACGCAGGATTTGTTTTATGGCGTGCTGACCTTCTTTTTGCTAGATATGGGATTGGTTGCAGCAAAAAGAATTAAGGATCTCCAAAAAACTGGTGTGTTCTTAATCGCTTTTGCGGTGCTAATGCCGATCTTAAATTCGGGTGTGGGCATTGCGATCGCAAAATTAATTTCGATGTCACAGGGTGATGCGTTGCTGTTTGCGGTGCTATGCGCGAGTGCTTCCTATATTGCCGTGCCTGCTGCCATGCGTTTGACAGTACCAGAAGCAAATCCTAGCCTCTATGTCTCGACAGCTCTAGCGATTACTTTCCCATTCAATATCATCATTGGCATTCCTTTGTATTTGTATGTGATCAATTTGTTTTGGGTATAGATTCGAGATCTTTTCAGTCAAATTTAAGAGAGATAAGATTATGCAAGCGGTCAAAAGAATCGAAATTGTGTCGGATTCGGTCGAATCCCACAAAATCATCAAGGTTTTAGAGAGTGTCGGCGTTTTGAATTACACCGTAATTCGTAATGTGGTTGGTAAAGGGGTAAGCGGTACTAATTCAGGCGATCTCGACATGAGTATGCTGGAAAATGATTATGTCATCGCTTTCTTTTTAGAGGACAAAACCAAGCTATTGGTGGACAAGCTGAAACCCGTCACTAAGAAATTTGGGGGAGTTTGCTATATCTCCGATGCGTTGGCAATTAATTCGTCGCAGAGCATGGCGACTTCCTAAACTAAAAAAGCTCCCCTTGGGGAGCTTTTTTGTAATCTATCGAGAAAAGCGGCGCTTGATTTGATTGGTTAAAGCCCTAATTTCAGGAATTTTCATCTGTATGGCAATCGCTCCAAAAATTGTGAAGCCAAGCCCACTTGCGATCGCAAGTCCACCCACCTTCGCGCCAAATTTGGCAACAGTGCCAAGGCTATCAAAGCTTTGACTGAGCAAATAATAGCTGCCCCAGCTCGCGCCACCTGCGATGACACTGGCGATGACTAAACCCAAGAGCGTAATCGTCCAACTTTTAAGGGGCATACCATTGAGGCGGCGATTGAGGAAATAGATCATGGCAAACATCGAGATCACATTCACACCAACCGTTGCCAAAACAATCCCTGCTGCCCCAAATCTTTGAACTAATAAATAATCAAATAGTCCATTCAAGAAAATATTGACAACGCTAATTTTAAAGGGGGTATCGCCATCACCAAGGGCATAAAACACCCGCACTAATACATCGCGCCCTAAGTACACAAACATCCCGACGGAGTAAGCCATCAGAACAACAGCAGTTAGCTGTGATGCTGCTGTATCAAAGGCATAGCGCTCATAGACCACCTGTGAGATTGGCAGAGCAAGGGCAACCATCACCGCACTAATCGGCAACATTGTTAATGCTGTGAGCATCAAGCCTTGGCGAATGCGTTGTTTCAGTTCATCCCAATTTTCAGGATCGGTGAGCTTGGATAGCACTGGAAATAACGGTACCAGAATCACATTTGACAAAATCCCTAAAGGTGTTTGTACAAGCAATCCTGCGTAGCCCATCGCGGACACTGCTGCTGCTGCATTGGGAATAAATGAAGCAAAAAACAAATCTGTCCAGACATTAATTTGCAGCATCCCCGATGAAAAGGTGGCAGGAAGCATAATTTTCATCACTTCCTTGACTTCGGGGCGTTGCCAATCAAATCTGAGTTTAAATCCACCCATGCCCGCCTTCATCTGTACAGGCAATTGCACCAGCCATTGCAAAACTGCACCCGCAAGGGTTGACCATGCCAGCACTGCACCGCCAAGCATCGCATTTTCTGGTAATAAAATTTTGCTACCCATCGTCCAGAACAAGCCACCGATGCCAATTAAGACAGTCATACTGGAAAAGATGGGGCTGACTGAGGGCAACCAATAGGCATCGGCGGCATTTAATGCACCAAAGCCAATGCCCACTAGTCCTGCTAGGACTGCCATCGGAGCCATGATCTGAAATTGTTGGATGGCAATATCTTTGGTGATCTTCAGATTTTGAATAGTTTCAGGAGTAATCCCTCTGGC
The DNA here is from genome assembly GCF_014696385.1 of Pseudanabaena mucicola FACHB-723. Lineage (GTDB taxonomy): Bacteria > Cyanobacteriota > Cyanobacteriia > Pseudanabaenales > Pseudanabaenaceae > Pseudanabaena. The sequence goes on along the minus strand of NZ_JACJQB010000019.1, from coordinate 50,546 downwards.
TAATAATTCAGCTTCGGGGGTGAATAAACCAGGGGCAACGAGGTGCATCAATGGCTCTGCAAAAATCACGAGGGCGATGCTCACCAGCAATAAAATTCCTGTGACGATGGTGGTGATGCTATCGATGATGACGGCGACTTCTTTGCGATCGCGTTTTGCCAACACACTGACGATGGCGCTGTGAAATGGGCCATTAATCCCGCCTAGCAGGATCAATAAAAATCCCGGAATTACATAGGCAAAGTTATACGCACCATAGGCAGTACCGTTACCAAATGCTGCTGCGATCGCAACTTGACGCAATAGCCCAAATATTTTGCTGAGCAAAGTCGCAACTGCTACAATCGTCGCAATATTTAATAGCGATCGCTTAGCGGACGATGCAGGACTTGCTGATTCTGGCGTTGCGGTGACGCTATTTTCTTCTTCGTTGCCCGACAAAATTGGTACTGTCCCTTACAAATTTAGATTTTGAAAAATGTAACATCAAATCACAGCGTTATGGCAATTCCGATGCTGCTTCTATAGCTATAGTCACTTGCACTAGAACAAATTAAACCTAAAAAAGCGAGTGGCAGCGCTTTGCACCGCCACTCGCTTTTTTAGGTTTGTGTCATAACAAGACTGGCGGTAGCCATAGAAAAGCCCCGATCACTACACCTGATTAGCTAGCGATCGGAGCTTTTTCTACGCATGTACTGCTTACTTAGCAGTCATTACAAACCACAAATATCGAGAAGCTACTTAGTAAAGTTCTTCTTCTTTGTGGGTTTCGATGGTGACATCAGAGGTAGGCTTAGCAACGCAAGTTAGTACATAGCCAGCAGCGATCTGATCATCATCGAGGAAAGATTGATCCCCTTGATCAACAGAACCACTAGTTACCTTGCCTGCACAAGAAGAACAAGCACCAGCGCGGCAAGAGTAAGGAAGATCTAGACCTTGCTCTTCGGCAACATCAAGAATGTACTCATCATCAGGAACATCAATAATATTTTCAGTGCCTTCAGCGTTAATAAGCTTTACTTTGTAAGTAGCCATGTTGTTTTTAATTAAGTTTTAATAGTTTCAGCCCCAATCATAGGTGATATCTGGAACTCAAACAAGAGAAATTGATCATTAAAAAGCTCCGATCGCTGGACATAGGCAAATTGCGATCGGAGCTTTTAAAATATTTCTACCTGATATACAGAGAAGCGTTTAGTAGAGAGCTTCTTCTTGGTGGGTCAAGATTTCGCAATCAGACTGAGCATAGGTTACGCAAAGAAGAGCGTAGCCAGCTTCGATTTGCTCGTCATCCAAGAAGGACTGATCGCCTTGATCGATTTCACCCTTAACGATCTTACCAGCGCAGGAAGAACAAGCACCAGCACGGCAAGAGTAAGGAAGATCAATGCCTTGAGCTTCGGCAACGTCAAGAATGTACTCGTCAGAAGGAACTTCGATAGTCTTATCTAGACCTTCAGCTTCGTTAATTAGTCTTACTTTGTAGGTAGCCATGTATGTAATAAACCTCTTAAAGATTGCAGCCAAAAAAATAAACGAAGTCTTGAAGTTGTACCCAAGTATAGGCACTCAGCCAAGTTGCGTTTACTTTAATCACCCACAGGGGTATCAACACGCATCATATCGCTCTTGGCATCCTAGCGAACAAGTAGCTTTTTATTTCTACCATTAGTTATAGGTGATAGTTATCGATTGTTTTTTGATGTACTTAAATTAGTAAATCACTTATACAGAAAGGATTACAAGGGTTTGGATAGGTTGTAAAAATGATGAGTTTTCATTTAATTTTTGATTTGTCTAATAAGTTTTTTTTATCTTATCTGTAAGCATAATCACAGGCTCATTTTTGATATGAAAATCCAATCATTGAGCATTCCGTCTCGAATCTTAAAGATGCCCCTATTTTAACCGCCAATCTCCAAAAGACAAGCTTATAAGAACTCGCTACCAAGGGTTTTAAGCAATTTGTCTATACCTGAACCAAAAGTGTGACTGTTATACTACTGGTTCTAAAAAGATAAATGCAATTTACGAGATACTAAATTGCTAAAGTCAAACAAGCTGTTTGGATAAAAACTGTTTTTGATGAGCTAGGTTTGACGAATTCTTAGCAATTACAAGAAAATATAGGGAATGTGTTAAGCATGATACTTGTTACGGTTGGTACTGAGCAGTATCCCTTTGATGCCCTGATGGATTGGGTGAATTTGTTGATTAATGAGGGCATAATCGACGAAGAAGTGACGATTCAATATGGCTCATCAACCCGTCTGCCTGATAACGTCAAAGTTAATAAAGTTATTCCCGAAGCTATTTTTAAACGTACCGTTGAGCAAGCCAACGCAATCATTGCCCACTGTGGCGAAGGCTCTGCTCTGCTACTAGAAGAATTTGACAAGCCTTATATCTTAGTGCCACGGACAGTTAAATTCCATGAACATGTAGATGATCATCAACTGGAAATGGCAGAGGATCTAGAAAATCAGGGGGTGGCGATTGCACGTTCACCTGCGGATTTAGTGAAGTTCCTCAAATTAATCACGATGCCCCGTGCATCCCTTGAGTTTGGGAAGGATACGCCATTATGTGAATATTTACAGGCTCGCTATCCTAGCCAAGACTATCAAAAGCTATTGCTGGTTTGCTCTTCGGGCGGACATTTCAAAGGAATGCAAGGATTTCGGGAATATTGGCAAACGATTCCTCAACGTACTTGGATTACTTTCAAAACAGGGACAACCCAAGCGGAATTAAGTGGCGAAAAGGCGCTTTGGGCGCATAGTCCCACCAATCGCCATCTCCCTAATTTGGTGCGAAATCTCTTGCTTGCCATGTGGGTGATCAAACAGGAGCGTCCACAAATTGTGCTGTCAACGGGGGCAGGGGTGGCGGTTCCCTTTTTAGTGATTGCCAAGTATCTATGTAAAAGCAAAGTGATCTTTGTGGAGTCCAAGACCCGTCTCCGTGATTTGAGCCTATCGGCAAAATTATTGCGATCGTGCAAAGCTCTCGATCTTTTGATTGTGAGGGCGGAGGAAATTGCGCGGCAATATCCTGAAGCTGTCTATATTCCTACGGGGCAAGCTACTAACTCTATCCAAATGGGATTGAGAAATGTCAAAATCACTAACTTCCATGACACAGTGTTAATCAGTACACCCAGAAATATTTTCAATCCTGAAGCACGCACTCTTAAGGAAGATTTTGGACAGTTGTGCCAAGAGGAAGAAAGTTTTCGGAAGATTATTTTAGATATGTCGCAGACTGAATTTATGGATAGTTCAGGAGTTGGGGCTTTAGTTTCCTGCTTAAAGATGTTGCGTCAAGCGGACATTCAGGCTGGTAAGGAAGAACCGACGGAATTAGTGCTGTGGAGTGTTAATCCACAGGTGGTATCGATTTTAAAAATGACTAATCTCGATCAAGTTTTTAATATTGAAGTAGCTACGAATACGCACCGATCGCCCCGTCGTAGTATTCAGTCAAATAATGACCAAGTATCGCGCCTCGCTAAGGCTCTATACCGTACCTATCAGACGCTGAGACGTATACCTGTAATTTGTGCATTCGCCTATGTGATGTATTTTTTCTATCCTGCGATCGAGTTAGATCCGACTTTGCCATTGCATCCATCGGTGCGGAGTTTTCCCAAGCGACTGCTGGATATTGCTGGTGCTCTAGTTGGTTTGAGCTTCACGGCAATTTTATTTATTCCGATTGCGATCGCAATTAAATTAGAGAGTCGTGGCCCAATTTTGTTTAAACAAAGACGCGCAGGGCTGATGAGTAAACCCTTTGGGATCTGGAAATTTCGCTCTATGGTGAAAAATGCGGAAGCCCTGAAGCAAAAAGTAACCAATGAGATCGCCAACGCCGCTGATGGCACACCAAACAAGGATGATAGTGGTAAGTTTTTTAAAAATAGTAACGATCCACGGATCACCAAAGTGGGCAAATTTCTGCGTAAAACGAGTTTGGATGAGTTTCCTCAGTTTTGGAATATTCTGTCAGGGGATATGAGTCTGATTGGTACTAGACCCCCCACCTTTGGTGAAGTGGGACTCTATGAGCTAGAAAATGAATATACCGATGAAAAAATGACTGAGTGGAGTCGTTTAGATGTTAAGCCGGGGTTGAGTGGTGTTTGGCAGGTGAGTGGACGCTCGACGGTACGTAGTTTTGAGGAAGTGATGGGATTTGATCTCACCTATAAACGAAAGTGGAGTCTAAAATATGATCTATGGCTAATCTGGCGAACCGTGGCAATTTTATTTGAACGAGATAATGGTGCAGTCTAGCGATCTCAAACGCAAAATAGCGGATAAGTTTTGGGGAGTGACGATCCTTACAATTGTTGCGATCGCAATTCCTAATCATCAACCTGTCAACGCCTTACCTTTATCCCCTGGCGATCGGATTCGGCTCCTAATTCCCGAAGGCGAACTCTTTAACGGCGTATATGAAGTCAACACCGATGGCACAATTACTATTCCGTATCTTGCCCCCCTACCTGTCGTTGGCTTAGAAATCGCTGATGTTCAATCCCTGATCAAAACACAACTCATCAAGCAAAAGTATTTCCAACCGCAATTTCTTCAAGTCTCCGTCACCCCATTAGCCCTAGCTCCCGTTGCCGTTAATGTCTCAGGCGAAACCTTCCAGACGGGGCGCGTCCTCATCAACAATCGTAGCGCCGAAGTCCGCGCTCAGCAGCTTACCCAATCATCGGGAGACTATGCTCCTGATCGCTTTCTGACTACAGCCTTACGTGGTGCAGGTGGAGTCACGCCGACTGCCGATGTCACCCAAATCACCGTAATTCGTCAAGATCAAAAATTAACCGTTGATCTATTAGGAGTTTTCACAGGCGAACCCGTCGAAGATCTGCCATTGGTTGCAGGTGATATCATCATTGTTCCTAAACGCGAGACGATCGATCCTCGCATTGTCCGCCCTTCGCAAATTACGCCTCCCGGTATTACGGTTTTTATCTCCAACTTATCCAAACCTGCGGATAGTAATTCGCAGTCAGGCATTAACAAAGACTCCACAGGTTTTCCCTATGGTTCTCGTTTTTCACAGGCTGTATTTGCCGCTAACTGTGTTGGTGGCACTACTCCCACCAATACTCCCCGCCGTGCTGTTCTCATTCGTACAGATCGCGCCACAGGCGAAACCTTTGCCATTGATCGCGCCGTCGAGGATTTAGTTCGCAATTCCAAGGATCAGCCCACCAATCCATTTTTGATGCCACAGGATAGCATTGCTTGCTATGACTCCACGGTGACGGAAGTGCGCGATGTGTTGGGCTTTATCGGCGATATTCTCAATCCCATTAAATTAATTCGCGATATTTTTGGTGGGAGTAATCAATGACCAAAGAACTTAACCTAGAAAGCATTGAGCTAGAACCACCGATGCGATCGCAAAATCGGGGATGGTTGGCTTATTTGTTAATAGGAATAGTTCTGAATGGTGTGATCTGGGGTGGGGCAATCATGTACCTAAAAACCGCCAAACCCAAATATGTCAGCCGCATGGCAATTATTTTGCCAGGGGGCAATGTGGGTGCAAATGTCAATTTACCGAGCATTGGTCAAGCTTCTTCCTCTAGCTCCTCCGCTTCGGGCGGCTCATCCCTCGACCCAAGGGCAAATTATCAATATATTCTCACTGATGATCCTGTATTAGAAGAAGCTGCCAAATCCCTCAATATTAAAACCTCAGAACTAGGCAAACCCAAAAGTAAACTGATTGATAATACGTCAATTTTACAAGTGGAAATTGAAGGCCCAAGCGCTAAGGCTGCCCAAGAGCGTGGCTTTGCCCTTCATGAGACATTAATGGAAAAAGTAAATAAACTGCGTGCCGATGAAATTGCGCGACGGGATGATGGTACACAGACAACCCTTGACATGGCGAAAATTAAGTTGGCAGAGACACAACAAAAACTTGCCACCTATAAGAGCAGATCGGGACTGAGTACCAGCGATCAAGTTAAAGAAGTGGCGATCAGTTTAGAGCAACTCAGAAAACAAAGGGCAGAAATGCTAGCGCAAGACATCTTGTTGCGTGACCGTCTTCAGCAATTATCAAATAATTTAGGCTTAGACGTGAATGAAGCCAGTGATGCTTTCACGCTGCAATCCGATCCCATTTATCAGCAAAATCTCAGAGATTATAGTGACTCATCCGCAACTTTAACGGTTTTAAGTTCTAAGTGGGGCGAAAATCATCCTAATGTAGTCAAAGAAGCCGCTAGGCAAAAAAATGCCAGTTTAGCCGTCACCGCCCGCGCCAGTTTTTTGCTAAAGCGTCGTCCCAATTTACAAGAATTAGCGAGACTAAATTTGAACACAACGGGCAGTGCAGGTAAAGAAAGCCTCTATCGAGATTTAGTGGCGGTGCAAGCGGAACAAAGCGGCATCGCAGGACAAGCTGAGGAAATTAGCCGTCAGATCGAGAATTTCGATAATCGCCTCCGTGACTTAACCCAAAAACAACTAGAACTAGATCGCCTGCAAAGGGATGCTCAAGTTGCCGAAGCCGTATTTGCCTCCTCCCTTGCCAAAATTGACCTCAGCAAATCTGATATTTTTACCGCCTATCCGCTCGCTCAACTAGTGTCACCGCCAAGCCTAGCCGAGGAGCCTGCTTCGCCTCAGCCAAAGTTAGTCTTAGCAGGTGCTTTTATCGGTTCCCTATTTGTCTCCGTCGGTGCTTTTTTGCTATGGAAGCGCCAGTCGAAGAATCAAGGTGTAAAAGTCTCAGGAGATCGTAATGACATTGCCGAAGTAACGACGCTGCGGGCTATCCCTAGTAGCGATCGCAGTAAAACGGGCTAATAGTAAAACGGGCTAATAGTAAATCGGGATAACCATGATTAAGCTACCAAAATTTTTGCAGACCCCTGAGCAGTTCCGCATTACCCCAGAAAATTTTGAAGAAAAACTGGTGTGGTATTCGATTGTCTGGACTTTTGCAATTTATTTCATTGGTGGCTTGTATGTCTTAGGCGCAGTTTTGCCTTGGATTTTATGTGGTTGTCTCTGTTGGCGATGGTGGCAACAAACGCCGCATACCCCGATTAGGGAACGCCTTCGTATTCCTGTTGGGGTCTGGATGTGGATTGGGGGCATGGTGATGATGCAGGTGTCCTTAGTTGTGGGACATCTGGACTATTACTTAGATATGGGACAGATTATTAAATCTTCGATTGGCTGGGCAAAGGGATGGGCGATCTTAGCTTTATTCCCGCTAGCGGGTTGTTTACCAATTCGACCTAAATTGATGTATCGAGCCGCAGCGTTGATTTGCGCGATGGTATTTTTGTTCTCACCGATCTTCATCGCTGCATACTATGCCAAACTGCCCGAAAAATTATTTGTTTCACCATTACAAGCGATTGGGGGGCCAGGACCAGAATTTTTTGAATTCCGCCTCTATGAGATTGACCCAGGGGACAATACACCCCGCTGGCGATTGTTCACGCCTTGGGCTCCTGCGTTGGGGTTTGTGGCAAATATCTACTTTTTTATGATTTTGCGCGAGCCTTGCAAGAAATGGAAATATCTCGGCATTGCAGGTTGTATCATGATGTGCCAAATTTCTAAATCACGCTTAGCATTACTCTGCTTACCCGTTGTTTGGATTTTAGTAGAACTGCTATCACGCATTTCTCGACCACTTTCATTGATGATTACGGGGGTAATTGCGAGTACGGGGGGAGTGACTTTGCCGATGGCGCTAGAGGGTTTAGAAAAATTTTCGGAACAGTTTGCGGCGGCGCGAAAAGATTCTTCGCGAGTCCGTGCAGCTCTGGGGCGCATTGCGATTTACCGTTGGCAAACAGAAGCACCGATTTGGGGACATGGCATCGTCGAGAGTGGTCCACATATGGTGGAATACATGCCGATCGGTTCACACCATACTTGGTATGGTTTGCTCTTTGTCAAAGGGATAGTAGGTTTTGTAGCTTTAGCAATTCCGATGATCTATAGCTTTGTTGATTTGCTAATTAAATCCCAACGTAGCGATACGGCAAAATTGGGCTTAACGATGATACTGGTGATTTTTCTGTATACTTTTGGCGAAAATCTGGAAATTCTTGCTTATTTATACTGGCCGGGACTAATTGCGATCGGCATAGGATTTTTGGAAGTAACAGATCGGGACAAGTCTGAAACTACACCAATTTTAACAGTGGAAGTAGTTGAGACGATGAACAATGAAATGAAGGATGAGATTAGATCATGACAAATATTGATTTCACAGTCAGAAAGCCGAAGATTTTGCATTTGCTGAGCGATCGCAATGTTGGGGGCATTAAAAGCACTAGTAGTAGCCTGACTAATTCGCAACTTAAGGACAAATTTGAGTTTCTCTTTCTCTCCGAAACTGAAGCGCTGGCATCTTTGGCAGAGATCAAGCCTGATGTCATTATCTGGCATGATCCCTGCTCTTGGCGATCGCTAATACGTCTGTGGCGATTACGCATGAGCAGCAAATTATTAATCCATGAGCATCATTATTCTGAGAGCTTTGAAAAATGGAAAGTTCGATCGCAGTGGCGGTTTCATTGGATGCTAAGGTTTGCCTATGGTCTTGCCCATAGGGTTGTGGCAATTTCGCAAGGACAAAGAAAATGGATGCGATCGCAAAAGCTGGTCAATTCTAAAAAATTGACGATGATCACCCAATGTCGCACTTTAGATGAATTTTTAATATTGCCCTTGAAACCACTAGATACCCCGTTAGTGTTAGGAGCCTATGGCAGATTTAACCAACAAAAGGGCTTTGATACGCTCCTTAGAGCTATGCAAACAGTGCGTAATCCTGAAGTGCAGTTGCTGATTGGTGGTTATGGAGAGCAGGAAGAATTGCTCAAATCCTTGGCTGGCAACGATCCACGCATTCAATTTTTAGGTTCAATTACTGATGTACCATCGTTTCTAGAGAAATGTGATGTGGTTGTGATTCCTTCCAATTGGGAACCTTGGGGTAATGTTTGTCTAGAAGCGAAGGCAGCAGCAAAAGCCGTAATCGTCTCGAAGGTGGATGGCTTACCTGAACAGGTGCATGATTGTGGAATTGTGGTTCCTGCCCATGACCCAACCGCTTTAGCTAGCGCAATTGAGAAAGTTTACATGATGCCGCGATCGCAATTAGAAACCTTGGGGCTACATGGTCGTAACGATGTACAGGATGCGTGGGAAGAGTACATGGCGGCATGGGAGGCTCTGCTGTTTGATCTATGCAAAAAATAATTTTCTCTGCCATTGACTTTGTGAAAAGCAAACTCGCCAATCGGTTTGCCCGCAACGTTGGTTGGTTGGGCTTGTCCGAGATGCTCATTCGGATTTCAAGGCTTGCCGCCACGGTGGTACTAGCGCGATGGTTATCGGAATATGACTATGGACTGGCGGCATTGGTACTAACCACCAATGAGTTTGTGAATGTATTTACCCGCAATGGTATTTTCGATAAGTTGATTCAGGCGAAGGAAGAGGATATTGAAGAGTTATCGCAAACTGCCTACTACATCAACTGGTTTATCTGCGGTGGCTTGTTTTTGATTCAATCGCTAATTGCTTTGCCGATGTCATGGATTTACAAAGACACGCAGGTAATTTTGCCGATCTGTGCGATGGGATTAGTCTATTTGATGTTGCCGATGGGTTTAATTCAGGCGGCGCGATCGCAAAGGGAAAATCGCCTCCATGTTTCAGCCCTAGCCAACGCCTTGCAGATTTCTACCGATAATATTTTGACGATGATTTTGGCATGGCAAGGTTTTGGGATGTGGGCAATTGTTTTGCCAAAGGTGATTGTTGCGCCGATTTGGGTGATTGTGCATCGCACCAATAATCCTTGGCGATCGACAAAAGCCTTTACGCTGCATCGTTGGCAAGAAATCATTCATTTTGGACGTAGCATTCTTGGTATCCAAATGTTAGCCACCCTTCGCAATAATCTCGACTATTTAATCGCAGGACATTTATTGGGTATTAAAGCCCTTGGTTTATATTACTTTGCCTTCAATGCAGGACTAGGTATCAGTCTTAGCTTTATTACTGCTGTCGATGCGGCTCTTTATCCCCATCTTTGCGAAGCTAGAAGTGAGCCAGCCCAATTTCGAGAGCGATATCTCACTAGTTTTGCCACGATCACGAAAGTGATTCTTCCCATTGTTTCGGCACAGGTGCTACTTGCGCCGATTTATGTTCCGTTAGTCTTTGGGCAAAAATGGATTCCTGCCATTCCCCTATTAATTTTAATTTGTCTGTCGGCAGTTCCTCGACCCTATGCCAATGCTGCCTCTAAAGCACTCTGGGCAATGAATAAACCTAACTGGGATTTGCGATGGAATGTGCTGTTTACAGTGGTCTTTGCGATCGCAATTTGGATCGGCACAATTTGGCAAATCATCGGTGTCGCCGCTGCCGTCATGATTACCCATTGGGTAGCCATACCGCTATTTGTAAGTTGGGTGAAAAATTATATTACAGCGCCAAATTTGCAAGAACAAACATAAGTCAACAATCAAACTTCAAGCACCAGACAACAGTACAAAATCATGCCCAAAGTATCCGTAATTGTTCCCGTTTACAATGTAGAGCAGTTTATTCAAGAAACGATTGCATCCGTCTTGGCACAAACTTTTACAGATTTTGAATTAATCATCGTTGACGATCAATCTCCCGATCGCAGCATCGAGATCTGCCAACAATTTCAAGATCCGCGCATCAAGATTATCCGTCAACAAAATCGAGGTTTAGCAGGTGCTAGAAATACAGGTATTCGTCATGCTCAAGGGGAATATATTGCCCTCCTTGATAGTGATGATCTTTGGCATCCCCAAAAGCTCGAAAAACATATCGCCCATTTAGAATCCCGTCCGCAAGTAGGGATAAGCTTTAGTCGCTCTGAATTTATTGATGAAAATAGCAATTCCCTCGGTACTTATCAAATGCCTAAACTAACGGGAATTGATGCCCCCCATCTGCTCTGTCGTAACCCGATCGGCAATGGTTCTGCACCAGTGATTCGCCATGAAGCATTGGAGGGAATCAAGTTCCAAGATAATCTCTATGGTGAAGTGGAAGACTTCTATTTTGATGATCAATTCCGTCAATCTGAAGATATTGAATGCTGGATTAGAATCGCAATTCAAACCAATTGGCAAATTGAAGGTATCCCCGAGCCGCTAACCCTTTATCGTGTTAATTCTGGCAGTCTCTCCGCGAATATGACCAAGCAACTAGAGTCATGGGAAAGGGTGATCGCCAAAACCCGCACCTATGCACCTCAACTATTAGCGAAATGGGAATCCCTCGCTCGCGCCTATCAATATCGCTATCTTGCTCGTCGTGCCATTCGGAATAAGGATGGTAAGGCAGCTATACAACTAATTAATCGAGCTTTAGTCACTAATTGGAAAATTTTAATTTACGAGCCACAGCGTTCGCTCCTCACGATTTGTGCTGCCTATCTCATGGGCATACTACCAAGAAGCTTATATAACAGCATTGAAAATTTTGCCCTGAAACTCGCAGGTAAAAGTCAAAGCAATGCGATCGCAAAAAGTCAAAAATAAATCTCACGATTAATCTATTTTTGCTTGAGTATCAACAAAGTAATATCGTCATAGATTTTTTGAGTACCAATATGCGATCGCAGATCCTCAATCACCGCATGACGAATTGCGAGCGCCGACTCATGGACATGTTGACAAACCACCTCACAAAGCCGATCCACACCATAGAGCTGACGTGATTCATTCTCAGCTTCCGTAATTCCATCCGTATATAAAACGACCACATCCCCCGCATCAAGATGAATATGCTTATGGGATAAAAATTCCTCAATTTCTTCCTCTAGTCCAATGGGAAAACCTAAATCAACCGTATCAAATCGTTCTAAAGTGCCATCTTTTCGCACCACGATCATCTCCTCATGCTGACCACTGAGGGTAATCCTTCCTTTTTCATAATCAATCAACGATAGCGTCAAGTTTTTATCCGATGACATCCGTTGAACATTGCCATAAATAGTACGGTTGAGCGTATCAAGAAACCGCACAGGATCAGTCTCTTCATTTTGTAAAAGTGTCCGCACCGCTGTCTGCACCATGATCATCAACATCCCACTTTCCAAACCATGCCCCGTTACATCGCCAATCCCGATTTTAATCCTTCCATTCTGTTGCAATACATCATAATAGTCTCCACCCACCTCCGCCGCAGGTTCCATAAACCCTGAAATATCTAAACCAGTGATCATTGCCAATTCCTTATCCTTCGGCAAAATCATCTTTTGGAGCTTGCGGGTCACCTCTAGCTCGCTGCTCATTCGCATATTCTCCTGTTTGAGTCGTTCATTCAGCGCCAAAATCTGTTGATTAGCCTGTTCCAGTTGTAGCTCGGCAAGCTTGCGCTGACTGATATCCTCAACCGTGCCTTCATAATAGAGTAGCTGTCCTTGCTCATTCCTCAAGGCACGGACATTTTCACTAATCCAAATCGTACTGCGATCGCGCCGATAAACCTGTGATTCAAAGCCAGTAATCGTATCATTAGCTTCCATCAAATCCTGAAACTGTCGCCGCCGATTGGGGTCAACATAGAGCTGCGAAGATACATCGACAATCGCCATCAACATCTGCTCAACTGATTCATAGCCATAAATCCGTGCCAAGGCACGATTCACACTAATGTATTTGCCATCTATTGTCGTTTGGAAAATACCATCCACTGAATTCTCAAAAATCTCCCGATATTTAGTTTCCGAATCCTTTAATGCGATCGCAACACTATTAAATGAGCGCACCACCATCGACAGTTCATCTTTGCTATCTAGTCGCAACGACATTTCGCCACCCGATGTCATTTGTCGCGCTGCTATGTCCAACTGCTGTACAGTTCGCATCACCGACAAATAAAAACCAATAAATAGATAAATAATAATTGCCATGACCACAGCAACAAAATTCACAATAAATTGCTTGCGATCCTTAAAGCCTTGCACACGCTCCAGCAATAACTCATCAAGATGGTTCGATAACTTTTGCCAGAGTATAAAGCTATCCGCCAAGGTGCTTTCCATCTCTTGCTGATAAGATGCCTCATTCAAAAAAAAGTCATTGCCCTGACTCACCAATTGACTGGAATAGGAATTAATCTCACTCACGCGCACTCTAAAATTACGCAACGGCATACTTAGCGATTGACGGAGATTGTTGCGAGGGTTATTTTGAAATGCTCGTTCCATATTCAAAGACAAGTCTTCGTTATAGCCACTCAACAAACTAATTAGCGAAATCATGCCTGCCTTTTTTTCATTAGGAATTTCCTGCTTAAAAACAATCTCCGCCTCCGATTGCATCACCTTGTACAACAACTCCTGCATGGCAGGCAATTTAAATGCGATCGCATCCATTAAGTAGTAAGTATCTAAATCTGGATCAAGGATTAGATTCGATACATCAACCACATGGCGACGAAATAAGTTGATTTCATCAAGTACCGCGTCATGGGTACGAAAACCTAAAAACTCTTTGCTCGCTAATAAAATTTGCCATTTCTGCTTGACATCCTCTAACTTTTGAGTCGCCTGCATTTCTTTCCCAAGCTGACGATCCACTATTGTCAGTTTCTCAAACTCCTGCTCAATTTTTTGCTGTAAAGAATCTATTTCAGGTGAAAGTGAAGATGTCTGAGACTTCTGGGAATTTTTATAAAATTGCCGCTGCAAAAGTAACTGTCTCTGGGGAACATACTTCCACAACTGATTGATAGATTTCAAGTAAGCATTGCCATAAGATTCTTTCTGGGTAAACTCAATCCGACTATCAAGCTCTGAGATCAGAAAATTCATCACCAGCGCTAATGGCAACACAAACAATAAACTAATCAGAAAAAATTTCTGCGGATATTTCAAACGATTCATCAGTGCGATCGCAGGTTTAAATAGCGTCATATTCAGCCTTTAATCTTGTTCTAGATACAGATCCCATCGCTGGTTCAATTCTAATTGCAAAATCCTTCGTTTGCTCTGCACTATAGCAATTAAAGAGATGAAGGCATGATGTCGCGCTGTTTTCATCTCTTTGATTTTTTCATCTTGACAAAATGAGAAGATTAGTACCAACAGCTATACATCCACTAAAACTTAGGTTAAGATTGGGTTAACAAAGTTAATCAGACCAAAACACTATACCCATAGTCATCTAACTAATCACTCTGAGTTGTATTTACGAGGGAAAATAATGTCCAATGCCACCAAATGCCTGTTTCCCCAGTCCCGTTACTACGGAACTTTTACGCCAGAGAACCTAATGTTCAATGCTAATCTGCAAGAGTTCTCCCATCGCGTCAGTATCATCTGTAGTCTGGAGACAGGCGGCAAAATTTCATCTCAAGAAGCCTACCTACAAATTGCCGAGCTGTGGAATCAGCTAGAACAATCTAAACGTAATCTTCTGTGACCCAAACAAAATAAGCGTTGTGCCTATGATTTAAGTGGGGGGAATCACACGCTTATGTCTGGATTTGCCAACAATTCTTGTAATTACTGTTATAAATTCACGCTTAGTGCTAACCTTATATTTGGCTCGGATCTACGCGATCTCAACGCCCGAATCGTGTCAGGGTCGGAAGACAGCAGCACTAAGGGATGCTTGAGATAGGCGTAGTACCCGGGCTACTTTTTTAGGTTTAGCAATGGGTTTAGGAGAGATTCATGGGTCGGGCGAAAAAAGTCGTACTTGCGTATTCTGGCGGCGTTGACACATCGGTTTGCATTCCTTATCTCAAGCAAGAATGGGGCGTTGAAGAAGTTATCACCCTTGCCGCAGATCTAGGACAAGGCGATGAATTAGATCCCATCAAGCAAAAGGCTCTCGATTCAGGAGCGTCAGTCTCACTGGTCAGAGATGTCACCAAAGAATTTGTTACAGACTATGCCTTCCCTTCGATCAAGGCAAATGCACTGTATGAAAATCGTTATCCCCTCACAACGGCTCTCGCACGGCCATTAATTGCCAAAATTTTAGTAGAGGCTGCCGAAGAGTATGGCGCTGATGCGGTTGCTCACGGATGCACAGGTAAAGGCAACGACCAAGTAAGATTTGACGTATCGATTGCTGCCCTCAATCCCGACATCAAGGTGTTAGCGCCTGCCCGCGAGTGGGGCATGAGTCGTGAAGAAACGATCGCCTACGGTGAAAAATTTGGGATTGCTTCTCCCGTTAAAAAATCTTCACCCTTCAGTATTGATCGCAATTTACTTGGTCGCAGCATCGAGGCGGGCCCCCTCGAAAATGCGTGGAATGAGCCACCTGAAGAAATCTATGCCATGACCAAGGCAATTGAAAATACTCCCGATCAACCAACCTATACCGAAATTGGCTTTGAGAAAGGTATTCCCGTTTCGATTGATGGTAAAAAACTAGAGCCAGTCGAGCTAATCACTGCATTAAATGCGATCGCAGGAGACAATGGCGTAGGTCGCATCGACATGGTCGAAAACCGTCTTGTCGGCATTAAGTCCCGCGAGATCTATGAAGCTCCCGCGATGCTGGTCTTAATCCATGCCCACCGTGATCTTGAAACCCTTGCTTTGCCATCCGACCTTGCTCAATACAAGCGTGGCATTGAGGAAACCTACAGCAAAATGATCTACAACGGTCTGTGGTACAGCCCCCTCAAGACTGCCCTTGATGCTTTCATCGATAGCAGCCAAGAGCGCGTCACAGGCATTGTCCGCGTCAAATTTCATAAGGGTAATGCAATTATTGTCGGTCGTCAGTCGGTCAACTCACTCTATGACGAAGACCTAGCCACTTACACCAGCGCTGACCAGTTCGACCACAAAGCTGCCGAAGGCTTTATTTATGTCTGGGGTATGCCAATCCGTGTATGGGCGCAGAAAAACCGCTAAATTTCCCTCCAAAATTACCGCTAAAATTTAAGGGGAGCGCTTAGCGCTCCCCTTAAATTTTATTGAGTAACCTATGACAAAAGTACCTTTACCCGATGAACGCATTCTGTTCAAAGGTCATCCTGCGGTTATTGGTAGTGTAACAAGATTGCTAGTCTCTGTATTTACGTTAGGGATTGGCGCACTTTGGTATTGGCTGCGATCGATCAATACTCAATATCTCGTCACTTCGCAACGGATTGTCATTGAGAGGGGAATTTTTTCTAGAGAAATCGAAACCTTAGAAATTTATCAAATTGATGATATGCAGCTAGAAAAACCACTCAATCAGAGAATCATGGGTACAGGAAACATAAAGTTGCTCACCCGTGATATTTCTGCACCTAAGTTATTTCTAGAGCGCCTGCCCGTTGATGTCAGAGCGCTGTATGAGCAGATGCGCCCATGCATTCAGCAGGCAAGATTTCGCTTTCATGTCCGTGATGAAGAAAATCCTAGAGATGATTTGTAAATTCTAGATAACATCAAAACCCAAAAAGCGAGTGACGGTGCGAAGCACCGTCACTCGCTTTTTGGGTTTTGATGATAAATGGTGATCCCTCTAAAACTCAGGCTAAACTAGATAGAACGTCTTAACTATCGTCAAGTTTAGCCACAATGACTTCATCATCGATCTCAGTTCGTGAATTGCCTCTGTTTCCTCTACCTGAGCTAGTGCTATTTCCGGGACAGTCTCTACCACTGCATATCTTTGAGTACCGCTATCGCATGATGATTAATACGGTACTGGAAAGCGATCGCATGTTTGGGGTATTAATGTGGGACTCCGAGACAGGTAAACCTGCAAATATTGGTTGCGTTGCTCAAATCGTTCAGTATCACCGACTGCCAGACGATCGCTTTAAGGTTTTGACCATGGGGCAACAACGCTTCCGAGTATTAGAATATGTGCGGGAAACCCCTTATCGTGTGGGACTGGTGGAATGGATTGAAGATGAACCGAGCAACGACGCGCCATTTCTATTAGCCACCGAAGTCCGTGAACTGCTAAATGATGTGATCCGTTTATCGCAAAAGTTGACCGATCAAGAAATTGAATTACCAAAAATCCCCCGCAGTCCAATTGAATTGTCTTACTGGGTAGCCAGCAACTTCCAAGGCGCTAGTCTAGAGCAACAATCATTGCTAGAAACCTGTGATACGGCTGCTCGTTTGCGCCGTGAAGCCGAAATTTTATCTTCAACCAGAAGTCAGTTAGCTGCACGCACAGTTTTAAAGGATACTTTTAAAGAGTTATAGAGTCTGAGTTTCAGCTTTCCAGCACTTTTTCAAAATTTCCTCATGTGGGAAAACATCAATGAAGATCGGCGTACCAAATGAAATCAAAGACCGTGAGTTTCGTGTAGGTCTCACACCTGCGGCAGTGGAAACTCTCACTTTGCGATCGCATCAAGTTTTTATTGAGACAAATGCTGGACTTGGTTCAGGATTTAGTGATGCGGAATATGTGCAAGCAGGGGCAACAATTGTCAACACTGCCCAAGAAATATATAGCCAAGAAATGGTGGTCAAGGTGAAAGAGCCTTTGCCCAGTGAATATGAATTACTTCATCCCAATTTAATTCTGTTTACCTATCTGCATCTCGCGGCAGATCGACAATTAACCGAGGCACTGATGAAATCGGAGGCAACCTGTATCGCCTACGAAACGGTGCAACTAGACAATGGACAATTACCTTTGCTAGTTCCCATGAGCATTATTGCAGGACGCTTATCAGTGCAGTTTGGCGCACATTATCTCACCAAGCAGCAGGGCGGCAGTGGCGTATTGTTGGGTGGCATTCCGGGGGTGAAGTCGGGGCATGTGGTGGTAATAGGTGGCGGAGTGGTCGGCACTGAAGCGGCAAGAATGGCAATTGGGCTAGGGGCAAGGGTAACTATTTTAGATGTGAATCTCCATCGCCTTGGCGAACTAGAATCCCTGTTTGGGTCGCGGGTGCAATTGTTGTATAGCAATAGCAGCAATATTGCTGAGTCAGTTAAGGATGCTGATTTAGTGATTGGGGCTGTTTTAATTACGGGCAAACGCGCCCCAACCCTAGTCAAACGCGAACTTGTCAAAACCATGCGATCGCGATCGGTGATCGTTGATGTGGCAGTCGATCAGGGTGGTTGCATCGAAACGGTACGCACCACTTCACACACAAATCCTGTGTATTCTGAAGAAGGCGTTTTACATTATGGTGTGCCAAATATGCCAGGGGCCGTGCCTTGGACAGCGACTCAGGCTTTGGTGAATGCCACCCTTCCCTACATTTGCGCCCTCGCCGATTTTGGTTTGGAAGCGCTTAATCGCGATCGCAATTTGGCAAAGGGTGTAAATATCCAGAATGGCAAAATTGTTTATGGGGCAGTTGCGGAAGCTTTTCCTGATTTAGCCTGATGAATTGCTAATTTGCGGTGATTTCTTGATCAAATTAAATTTGTGTAGTGGTATTAGTTGGCTTAATGGGGCGACATATGCAGAAAAGAATAGGTGTTCAGCAACCGATCGCAAATCTTTTTAATACTGTCGCCAGAGGTTTAGCCGTCAATGCCATCAGTGGCTACCAACGATTTATCTCACCGCATAAAGGTTTTTCCTGCGCCCATCGGGTTTTATATGGCTGTGAGTCCTGCTCCCAATATTTTAAAAGAGTGATTGCAGAAGAGGGCATTACTACTGCGATCGCCAATGCGAAAGGACGCTTTCAAGAATGTCGTGAAGCCAATGAGATTTTAAAGACTCGACGTAGCCGATGCAGGCAAAATTACAATCAAAAATATAATCAAAAATATTATGCCAATCGCCTATCACCGCAACATCTGGCGATTGAATCTGGGAATCAGGAAAGTGACAATATAAATGAAAATCCTGATATCCCCGACAGTCCTGATGCCCCTGTCGATGGTCAAAGACCCAAATTAGGTGGAGCGCAGTGGGGACGCAAAACGCGATCGCAAAACGAAAATAATAATCCTAATAACAATGCCAATGATAACAACTGCAATCAATGGGATTATGTTGATTGTACTGACTGTGCTTATGGACTAGACTCCCTGTCCTGCGATGGTAGCGATCGCCAATGTGACAATCCCTTTGAATCGATGAGCTGTCCTGATCTTAATTGTGATGGTGCTGACTGCCTATCGGGAATGGATTGCAGTGGGCTAGACTGTGGCAGTCTAGATTGCCTGAGTTGTGGTGATTGTGGCAGTTGTGGTTAAAATTCACGACGCAAAATTTTGAGGAATCGAATCCTATGATTGATCATGATGTATTGATTATTGGTGGTGGACTAGCTGGCTCTAGAGCCGCCTTAGCAGTTGCCCAAAACTATCCCCATCTCAGTGTCGGGCTAATTTCTAAAGTCCATCCGATCCGTTCGCACTCCGTCGCCGCACAGGGTGGCATCGCCGCATCCCTCAAAAATGTCGATGATGACGACTGGCTGACCCATGCCTTTGATACCGTCAAGGGTTCCGACTATCTCGCCGATCAAAATGCTGTCCAAGTTTTGACCCAATCTGCCCCCGAAGTAATTATTGACCTCGAACATTTGGGGGTGCTATTTTCCCGTGCGGACAATGGCAAAATTTCCCAAAGGGCGTTTGGTGGACATACCAATAGTCGCGCCTGCTACGCCGCCGACAAGACAGGTCATGCAATTTTGCACGAATTGGTGATGAACCTATTGCGACTCGGTGGCAAAATTTACCAAGAATGGTACGTCATGGACTTGATCTATGAAGATGGCGAAAATTCTCAAGAAGTAAAAGGCGTTGTTGCCTATAGCCTCGAAACATCAGAAATTCAAATGTTTCGCGCTAAAGCGGTATTAATGGCAACGGGTGGCTATGGACGAGTTTTTAACACCACTTCCAATGACTTTGCCTCAACTGGTGATGGACTATGCCTAACGGCAAATATTGGCTTACCCTTGCAAGATATGGAATTTGTGCAATTCCATCCCACGGGGCTATATCCTGCGGGTGTGCTGATCTCCGAAGCAGTGCGCGGGGAAGGCGCATATTTAATTAATGATTTGGGTGAGCGCTTTATGGCAAATTATCCGATCAGCAAAAATAGGATGGAACTCTCTCCCCGTGACATCACCTCGCGGAACATTGCTTGCGAAATCATGGCAGGGCGCGGCATCAATGGCGGTAGTTATGTACATCTAGATGTGCGCCATTTAGGAAGAGAAAAAATTCTCAGTCGGATTCCCTTTGCCCGTGAAGAAGGTCTGCGGCTCGCTGGTGTGGACTGTATTGATCATCCTCTGCCCGTGCGACCCACTGCCCATTACTCCATGGGTGGAATTCCTACAAATATTGATTGTCAAGTCATCGGCACTGACAGTAAGCCGATCGCAGGTTTTTTTGCCGCAGGTGAATGCGCCTGTGTGTCTGTCCATGGCGCAAACCGTCTAGGAGCAAATTCATTATTAGAATGCGTTGTTTTTGGCAAACGCGCAGGGGAAAAGTTGGGAGACTATGTTTGCGATCGCAATCTGCCCAAACTCGTCTCGCGTTCCTACTTGATTGAAGCAGAAGCAAAACTGAAATCAATCTTAGCCAAGCAAGGTAAATCCCGTATTGCCGATATTCGTCAGCAATTGCAAGATACGATGACCGAGCATTGCGGCATCTTTCGCGATGATCAACGCTTAAGAGATGGGTTGCAAAAATTACAAACTATTCGCGATCGTTATAATCATGACTTATTAGTAGATGATCATAGTGATGTCTTTAATATGGAACTGATGCAGGCAATCGAATTAAAAAGTTTGCTGACCGTTGGGGAAATTATTATGTCGAGCGCCCTATCTCGTCAAGAAAGTCGGGGTGCACATTCTCGCGAAGATTATCCTCAACGCAATGATGTCAGTTACCTCAAACACACTCTTGGTTATTTAGAAAATAATCAGGTAAAAACTAGTGATCGTCCCGTGGATATGAGTTTGCAAGCAATTGACTGTGATCGGTTTACACCTCAAGAACGCAAGTATTAGCTCTATCTTCAAAAACTTATGAGTACCGATTAACCGTGGCAAGTGAACAGTTTTTACAAATGCTCCATCAAGGTGTGGATATTTGGAATCAATGGCGAGAGACCTACCCCGATCAGCGCGGCATTGACCTTAGCGAGATCCAACTAGCGGGGCTGAACTTAAATGGCATTGATCTAAGTATGGTCAATTTACGGGGAGCGCACCTGTCAGAAGTCGATTTATCATCGGCAAACCTACATGGTGTCGATCTCAGCATGGCAAATCTCAAGGGTATTGATTTAGGTAATGCCAATATTAGTTATGCCCATCTCAGCTTGGTCTGTCTTAGTGGCGCAAATCTTAGTAAAGCAAATTTTAATGGTTCTGACTTACGGGGAGCGGATTTAAGCGTTGCCAATCTCGATCTTGCCAATTTATCAAGGGTTAAGCTCAATCTATCTAATCTCCATGGCGCAAGTATGATCGGCGCAAATTTAATTGGCGCAAATCTCAGTCGAGCCAATTTAAGGGATAGTAATCTGGCTGGTGCAGACTTCAGTCGAGCCAATTTAAATGAAACTGACTTATCCCATAGTTACCTTGATGTAGCAAGTTTAGTGGGTACAGATCTGATCGGCGCAAATCTGAGTGATGCTGATCTTAGTGAAGTAAATCTGACTAGAGCGAATTTAATCGGTGCAAATCTCAATCATGCTAATCTACGGGGCGCAGATCTCATGGGTGCAGTGCTGCATGATGCTAACTGCCATAAGGCGAGTTTTGTCGGTGCAGATCTGAGCCGCACGGATTTAAGTCGCACAAACTTTGTTGGCGCAGATCTGCGTAAGGCGATTTTGAATGGTGCTAATTGGGAGACCGCTAATTTTCAGGATGCTATTTTTAGCGAAGATTAAAGATAATCAGCAGGGTCAATCGGTTCACCATTAGCCCGTAGTTCAAAGTGTAAGTGGGGGCCAGTGGAAAATCCTGTTGAACCAACGGCAGCGATCGGTTGTCCTTTTGCCACGACATCGCCATCTTTGACATATAGCTCACTACAGTGGGCATAGAGTGTCGTCATGCCATTGCCATGATCAATGATCACTGAGTTTCCATAGCCACCATACCAATCAGAATAGATCACCGTACCTTGGGCGCTGGCATAGATTAGTGTTCCATAATCTGCCCCAAAATCGATTCCTGCATGAAAACGTTCAGTTCCCAAAATTGGATGGGTGCGCCAGCCAAAGTTGCTGGTTACTGGCCCAATTGTCGGATACATTAGTTGCCCTGTGCCGGGGGGCATGACTAATCCTGAGTAGGGTTGTACTTTTGCCAAGATAATTTGCGAGAGACGGCGGGAATCTTCAGCTAAGCGGTCTTCTGCCAAGGCTAAAGCCTGTTGATCGCTTCGCAGACGCTCGATCGCATTTTGTTGGGCAACTGCCTCGGCTTCGATATTTGATTTTTGATACTTCAGCTTTTGCGTTAGTAACTCAATTTCATTTCTTTGGGCGCTGATCTGCTTACGTTGTTTTTCTACTTGCTCAGATTTTTGACTTAGTTCCGCTAGTAATTTGCGATCGCGATCATAAATACGTTCAACCTGACGACGACGATCGGCAAACTGGTTGAGGTCTTGACTGCTGAGTAATGTCACCCACCAGCGTTGTAGTTGTTGACGCTGCATATATCGCAGTCTCGCTGTAGTGGCATCACGCTTGCGATTGAGGTCATATTCCAGTTCTTGCAGCTTTTTACTCAGGACTTGCAATTGATTGCGGGCTTGGCGAATTTTTTTTTCGTTGTCCTTAATCTGAGTATCGGTAACGCGCACATTGCGACGCAGCGCTTCGAGTCGAGATTGGGCGGGCTTAGTGAGGGCGTTAATTTGTTCCTTTTGTTTTTGAATAATCTCGCGCTGCTGCTCCACAAAGTTTTGATAGTTCTTTAGCTCTTCTACCGATTGCGCTTTTACTGGCAGGATTTGCCCGAAAACTAAGCAAACGATGGCGATCGCCATCGTCACTATGCCTAACATTGACCAATGTTTGTCCTTGCTCTTGCTATTTATCTGTTGCCAATAGCGATCGCACATTCAGTCCACCACAGCTTTACAAACTAGGGCAAGATTTTAACCGCATTTTGGCATTTATCAAACCCTAAATTATTGCGATCGCTATTAAATAACCACAAACTAGGAAAATTTTAATTTTCAATAACATTTCTGTATTTTTAGATACTAAAATGGTTGCATATAGTGATTCTATGACACAATTTTTTTATTATGGAGCCTTCAATCCTCAATACTCCGCTTACGTGATTCTCTAAACAAAGCCATGAAAACCACCACACGCCAATCAGCATTCAAGACCAACAAGAACATGAGACAATCTGCTGCGCCTCAGTGTCTTATGCCTTTACCTTCAACATGGGTCACTTTGCTAGAGCCACCAGTATCAAGTTGTTACGACGAAGCATGGCTAATGTGCCAATATCCAGATGGTCATTGGGCAGCATGGATTCCAGACTTTGGGGAAGTTAAATTACATTCAGGACAGTTTTGCCGAATGGCATAGATTTTTTATGAGCTGCCATCTAAAATCAATATCCAGAATGAAAGAGGACTCATTTTTGAGTCCTCTTTCATTCTGGATAGCCATATTCCCAACTAAGCACTAAGATATTTGCAATTCGATTAGTCTATGTAAACTTTTTATAATCTGTAAATATTGAAATCAATTGGGATGGTGGACATATTAAGTTCTTTTCCGTAAAAACTTTAAAATCTTTACTCGCAAGTGAAGATTTTAAGGACATTCAATTTGAATTTGCGGGCAGATTTCCTTGTCTATGGAAATCAATGTTAGTCTCGTCAACTTTATAAGTTTTGCTAATTCACTCTTTTATCTGTTCGCCATTACAGTGATTGTAAAACAAGAAATTTATTTATCGACAATGCTAGATCAGATTACCCCGTTAATTCTTACTTATAATGAAGCCCCTAATATTGGACGTACTCTAGAGAAGCTAAGTTGGGCAAAAAGAATTGTTGTAATTGATAGCTTTAGTGATGATGAAACTATTGATATCCTAAATCATTATCCCCAAGTAGAAATATTTCAACGTCATTTTGATACTCATACAAATCAGTGGAATTATGGGCTAGAAAAAATAGATTCTACATGGATACTATCCCTTGATGCAGATTATGTATTGTCCAAAGAAATAATTCAAGAAATCCAAACATTGCTCGAAACTGATAGCTCGGAAATACTTGATGGTTATTTTGCCCCCTTTAGATATTGTGTATTTGGCAAACCTCTAAGAGCAACAATATTACCGCCACGTCAAGTCCTGTTTCGTAAAAATAAATCTGTTTATATTGATGACGGACATACTCAATTACTTAAGGTTTACGGAAAATCTGGCAGCCTCAAATCCTCTATTAATCACGATGATCGCAAACCTTTGAGTCGTTGGTTATGGGCACAGGATCGTTACATGAAAATTGAATCAAAAAAATTATTGAACTCATCTTCAAATCAATTAAGTATTGGCGATCGCATTCGTAAGAAGAAAGTAATTGCTCCTATTGTCATACTGCTCTATTGCTTAATTTTAAAAGGCGGAATTTTAGACGGGTGGGCAGGTTGGTACTATGCTTGGCAAAGAATGTTAGCTGAAATTTTGTTGGCAATTAGATTAATCGAATTAGAACGAGAAAAGCACCACAGTACATAAAAACAAAACAGCTTTAACCTTTGGTTAAAACTGTTTTGCTCATCTAATGATGATTAGATTAGGGATTTTTAAGATTATTTTGCTGCTTTTGCGCGGTTGTCGTTGTATTCGCTAATCCATCAGTATTAGGTGACGCAATTTCCGATGGATCGAGCAACTTGACCGTAACCTGATTGTTTTTAATCCAGCCCTGCTTTCTGACTGCCAATTCTTGAGACTTGCCAGAATTTAGAGTTTGTGGGAGCTGTTCGCGCAAATCATTTACCCGTTTCTCGGTGGAATTTACCTCTGTTGTAATGTCATCGAGACTATCTTTTTGTGAAGCTTGATAGGGAAGTAACTTGGCGATCGCAATGACTGCTGCCAAGGACAAAGCTACATTTACGGCAATGACAACAACAGCTTCAATTGCCTTAGTGCGACAAAACTGTTCTCTCTTATGCTGGACACTATGGGCAACGGCTTCACTGTAGCTAGACGACTTGTTTGCTGGCGACTGCTGATTGCCCAAGGTGGAACGGCTGCGCGAATTGATACTCACGACATCATTTTGCCTGTACTGTCTTTGCGATCGCAAAGGTTTTTTTTGTACTGGCGGAGAAAAACGTGGAGATAAGTCTCGTTTGGCAACCATTCGCCACCTCTAGGCTGTAAAAAGGTATAGATGAGGACTAGGAATTAGAAAGAGCAGAACCTAATAGAGCTGCCATTACTGCTGGGAACAAAGCAACTGCTAATGCTGTGAAAACTTGAGCATCTGTAAGATTCATACAATATCTCCTTAAATATATAAGTTTTTATTTTGATATTAACAATACACTGTCATATCAAAAATTGACTAGCAATTCTTAAGAAAAAGAGATATAAAAATTACTAGCTTATATCGTCCACTACGCAGACGATACCACCTCTGATTTTATGAAATTTGATGTTCGAGAATAAATGTGCGAATGCGATCGCAAGTTTCAGGACGAATCTCGTGGGACATTTCATATTCTGCATATTCCACGATTGCCCCTAAGTTCTCTAATACTTGTCGAGCATTACGCGCCGCCCCAATCGGAACTACAGTGTCCTCTGTGCCGTGGGCGATAAAAACAGGCGGAAATGCGGCCTTGGCAAACTCTTGCAATTCTGCTTCGGCAATATGTAAATAGCCGCTCAGCGAAATTAAACCTGCTAAGGGGAAACCTAAACCAACATCAAGGGTCATGGCTCCACCCTGCGAGAATCCTAACAAGAATGTCTTTTCTAAGGGAATACCCGTAAGTGCAGGTAAATCTTCGAGAAATTGACTGAGTAACTCACAGCTTTTGGCTAATCCTTCGGTATCCAGACTTTGGAGGTCGTACCACATTTTGCCATTGGGCATGGGGTGGTCAAAGGGAGCTTCAGGACAAATCCATTGATAATTTTGGAGTCCCACGAGTGGCGCAAGCGAAATTAAATCATCACAGTTTGCACCCCAACCATGCAGTGCAACGATCGCACCAAGTGCATTGGGATTAGGTAATTGTGCGGGAAGCGATCGGTAATTTAAGGTCATGAGCAAAATTATATATTTGTATAGCGATTGCCATATTTATGGCAGCTTTAGGGCAGCAACCCATAGTTCTTAGCAAAATCTAACGAAATATCTGGTAGGTTACGCAGCATATCATCCCATGTAGTTTGTGCTTGCAGTGCGCTTACAACTATCTGTAGTGGTTCCGCAAAAATTGTTGGAAAATCAGCTTCTTCTGGTAGCTGATTTTTATATGCCAGTTGTTCATACGATGGGTTGAAATTAGCGTTGACTCCTGCTTTGTTTCCTCTTGCATCAACACGATACCAACCAATTGTAGGTAAATAGATGGCATTGAAACCATGCAAACTATAAGGCGCACCTTGATCGTCAATACTCAATCGCTGATAGCAAAATCCTGTGGGAATCTGGTTAGCTCGTAGCAAAGCGGCTAGTAGATGACTTTTGGCGAAGCAATAGCCAGTTTTATGATGCAGAACATCAGAGGCTCGGCAGGTCACAGGATTCATCTGATAGTCACAGCTATGACAGATTTCGTCGCGCACCCATTCAAAGCAAGCTTTGGCGATCGCTTCTGGAGTTTTGTGTCCCAAGATAATTTTTTGGGAGCATTTAATGATTTCCGAATGCTGCCAATCAATAACTTCACTTACTTGCAAATATGCTTCCATATCAAAAAGCTTAGACTCTTTTGCTGGATTTTATGGACTTTAAGTGACAAATGGTAAGGCTTATCAACTTCGCTTACAATAAAAACGCATAGAATATGCATTTTTAAAATCCAAACCATAAAACTTCCTAAATATTGCTGGAGAATTGCCTGAATGCAACTCGTCGCGCTTCAGAACTTACTGGACAATTCATCATTTGCTGTCCTCTTTGCGACCATGCTCATTTTCTGGGTACATGTCGCCTTTCCTCAATTGCCCTATCTGCGATCGCTAGGTAATGCAGGTATGGCAATTGCTAATCTTTGTATTGCTGCATTACTGGGAGCGCGTTGGATTGATGCAGGCTATTTCCCACTGAGCAATCTTTACGAATCTCTGTTTTTCTTGGCTTGGGGGATTACCACCATGCACATTGTGGTCGATCGGATTGGCAACAAGAGCGCCAATGACACCGCCAAGCGTCTAGTTGGTGCATTTACATCACCTCTGGCGATGGGCATCACTGCCTTTGCCGCTCTTGCCCTGCCCTCTGGGATGCAGGTGTCAGAACCACTAGTCCCTGCTCTCAAGTCCAATTGGTTGATGATGCATGTTAGCGTCATGTTGCTCAGCTATGCCGCCTTGATGACGGGCAGTATTTTAGCGATCGCATTTTTAATTGTCACTCGTGGTCAAGATGTGGTGCTACAGGGCAGCTCCTTCGGCACAAATTTCCGTAGTGTTAATGATGCTAGCCCCAAGAATAACAACCCAGAAACATTTGCCGCCTTTGCCGTTGAAAGTATGGGTAGTGTTTTCAATGCTAATAATTTGCAAACCGCTAATGTGGCAACGATGACCACTGAGGCAATTGCCCAAAAAACTAATGACTCCAACATTAAGCCTTTATCTCTGCGTCGTCTCACCATTGGTGAGACTTTAGACAATCTGAGCTATCGAGCAATTGGCTTAGGTTTCCCTTTACTGACGATTGGGATTATTGCAGGTGGTGTATGGGCAAACGAAGCATGGGGTTCTTACTGGAGCTGGGACCCCAAAGAAACATGGTCTTTAATTACTTGGTTAGTATTTGCTGCCTACTTGCATACTCGCATCACCAAAGGTTGGCAGGGGCGTAAACCCGCGATTTTGGCGAGCATGGGGCTGTTAGTCGTATGGACTTGTTATCTTGGTGTAAACCTGCTTGGTAAGGGCTTACATAGCTATGGTTGGTTTCTTTAATCTCTCTCCAAGACCATAAAAAAAGCCTCGCTGAGCGAGGCTTTTTTTATGGTCTTAGCGTTTTCTGAGTTCTTCCTCTAGTTTCGGCAGATTATCAAGTTCAAACACTGTAATCTGTCCCGAATTGGCGCTGCCGCGATTATTTTGTAATATTTCGACCCAATAGGCGTACTTTTTGCCTTGTCGCAATTCCCCCTGCAAAGCCATCAAAATTGGTGAAGCATTTCTTTTTTGCGATCGCAGAGCCATGTCTTTGGTTGGATAGGCATAAACCTGTTTGGCAGTCGCATAGTCGCGCATAATCTCTGGCCCATAGATAGCGCGTAAAGATTCCTCTAGCCGCGACTTGGTGACCCCATTGACGATATCAAAAAAACGAATTTGCTCACTGCGAATTCTATTGGGATCGCCACGCATTACCGCAAAGCCAGGGATGAATACACTGGCTTGAAATTCAAACCGTCGTGAAGCTGTATCACTTTTGCGTACTAGCAAACGTTCATTACTTTTGGGGCGTAATACAGGATGCGCTTTAATCCAGTCCAACACTTGACTTGGTCTTTGTCCAGGGAGCGCCTGTGCCGATGGCATCATCTGCCATGCTGTCGGCAAGGCAATACTGGCAAGTTGGGTTAATAGTGTGGTTGCGATCGCAATCTTTGCGCTCTTCAAGCAATTCATGGGAGTCCTCTACACCAATTAAATCCTGATGGAAAAATTTAGCTGGCAAATAATGGGTGAAAGGATATCACGGAGTGACATGGTTGTAATGACTTTTTCAGCCTTTTTCTGATTTTTTACGATATTTGCTCAGGGGTGGCTTGAGCATAGTCTAGTTAAAACATCTAAAAGGGAGTAATGGCACTTTGTACAACCACTCCCTTTTTGGGCTTGAGCAGATCTGTAATGCTTGTATAGAGAAGATCTCAAGATTTACGATCTGTCTTTAGAAAAAAATTTCAAAAAAATGTGCAAAAACTATTGACAAGCTCTGGATAAATCTACATAATAAGGAGCGCTTAAATAAAGAAACAAAAAACGAGCTGCAAACCAACTGCAAAAGTTTTAAGTTTACTAATTTAAGAAGCTAAGTTTGGGTTCGTAGTTCAATTGGTTAGAGCACCGCCCTGTCACGGCGGAAGTTGCGGGTTCGAGCCCCGTCGAACCCGTTTTAGATGTAAAATAAAGTACCCAAAACCAAAACAGAGTTGCGGCGCTTAGCGCCGCAACTCTTTTCTGGTTTTAATGATGGAGCTTCAATTGCTGTGCAGGCGTAAAAAACTGTCTCGTGACTAGAGTTGTCAGAATCAAGGCTGTAATTAGATTTGCCGTGGTAATTGCAAATAAAATTACCAATTGATAGCGCACTGCTAGCAATGGTGACACACCGCCCAAGATCTGTCCTGTCATCATGCCTGGTAAAGACACAACCCCAGCCACCATCATCACATTGATTGTCGGAATCATCGCCGCCCTAATTGCGTCGTTTTGGTAATTTGCGATCGCTTGCTGTGGTGTTGCGCCCAAACATAGATGGGTCTCGATTTCTCGCGAACGCTTAACTAAATCCTGTGTGAATCGCTCCGCCGCAATCGCCGCCCCATTCATCGAATTTCCTAAAATCATGCCCGCAAGGGGAATTAAATATTGAGGTGAGTACCAAGTTGTCGGTTGTACCACCAAAAATGTGGTGTAGGCGAGAATGGCAAGCGTGCCAACGATCACCGATATCCACATGATTGGCAGCACATAGGGGACTTTTTCACGGACACGATTTTTGGCTTCACGAGCCGCCATCAGACTCATCAAGAGAATGATGAACAAAATTACGACTGGTTGTTTAATCTCAAATACGGCATCCAATAAAAAGCCCACCACAATCAATTGAATGATGCTGCGAAAGGTGGCAATGATCAGATTTTTGGCGATCGCCAGTTTTTGCCAAACCGAAAAACTAACTGCAATCGCCACCATACCCATTGCGATCGCCATTTTCGGAATATCAAGATCAATGACAGTATTCATAGATTAGCCAAGAGATTGGGCGCGATAAAAGCATGGTTCGCTCTTATTATCTATAGAAATCAGGAACTATGCCGAGAAAGTCCCTGATTTCTATAGCAGTTTTAAGACTGTAATGCGGCTAAAGTTTGGTTATTTAGCACTCCATCAATGGGCAATCCATACAATGCTTGAGCTTCGATGATTGCAGCAGTGGTCTTTGAACCTTGAATTCCGTCAATCTCGCCATCGTAAAAGCCTAGCTCACTCATTAAAATTTGTCCTTCTCTGACTCTCTCATCATGGGCTTCACTGCTAGTCGTGACGAAGGAAGCTTCTTGATAACTAGGATTATTTGTGGCTGCACTATTGGTATCTGCTTCTAACGCGGCAATCGTCAAACTACCTGCCACACCATCAGCGATAATGCCGTAGGTGTTTTGCGCCAAAATGACGGCTTCTCTGGTCATTGGCCCATTAATGCCATCAATTGCACCACTATAAAAACCGCGATCGCTAAGTAGTTGTTGCAAATTTACAACTGAGTCTGAGCCGCAAGTACAATCACTAGAACTCTCGGTGCTGACGGTCGTAGCCGTGTCAGCATTAGAGGAAGCATCGGCTTTATAGTCATCTGACTCTAGGGCGGCAAGGGTTGCTGCACCTAATACACCATCGGCTTCTAGTCCATAAAATATCTGGGCCGCAATGATGGCATCAGTAGTCGCTGTTCCATGGATGCCATCAATTGCCCCAGGGTTGAAACCCCGACGTACTAAAAGCTCTTGAACTGAGGCAACCTCTGGGGTGTAAGCAAAGGCGGCACTTGGTATGGTGTTGATTGTGATCGCAGTGGCTGCTAAACCAATACACAGCATTGATTTGGCGTGATGTGAAGAACTTGCGATCGCAGTTAGCATTTGACAGTCTAAGTTTTGTTCAATTGATTCGCCTTGCTGGAAAAGCTCACAAGTTGCTTCAGCGTGGAGATAGGCAGCAATTTCCATACAAATAAGCCTCTATATTTGAAAGGTGATAATGGGCTAAATATTTGGCTCTTAGCATGTTTAAGAGCTTAATAATTCATTGTATGAAAAAAACAAGTAAAAGCGATAAATTGCTACTTTTTGTAAGGTTTAAATCGCACTTTTTCCGAGTGCATAGATTGTTTCTCTGCTTCAGCAGAGAAACAATCTATGAGAAAACTTTGCTGATCGCAGTGGCTAACCCCTCTAGGGTATATTCCACAGCCTCACAATCAACACGCCCTAATAGCTCATCACAGGTTTGTGAAGTTTGGGGGCCAATGGACGCAATCTTGGTATTTCTAATCCATGTTTTCCAGATTTGGCGATCCGTAACGCGATCGAGCAATGTACAGAAGTGTCTGACCGTTTTAGAACTGGCAAAGCTGATCACCTCTAAACTTTGATTTTGAATTGCGGCTAGGGCAATCGGATCGATTACTTCAGGACATCCCGACTCATAGGCTGGAATCGCATCAACAATCGCGCCATGCTGTTGCAACTGCTCTACCAAAATTTCGCGTCCGCCCGACTGCACACGCGGAAATAACATTTTTTTGTCAGTTAAAACCTGCTCACCATTCTTTATAAATGCCTCAACTAAGGAGTCAGCAATAAAATCAGGTGGTACTAAATCTGGAGAAATTCCATAATTCGCCAAAACTTCGGCAGTTTTGCGCCCAACTACCGCTACTTTCAAAGCATGTAAAGCTCGGCTATCTTGACCAGACTCTCGCAACCGTCCAAAAAAACTCTCCACAGCATTCGCCGAGGTCAAAATCAACCAGTCGTAACTAGCTAGATTTGCGATCGCAAGATCAAGCATTTCCCAACTAGTCGGCGGCACAATCGCTAAAGTTGGCATCTCGATTACCTTTGCCCCTTGACTGGTCAACAGTTCTGTAAATTGGCTAGCTTGTCCTGCCGCCCTTGTCACCAAAATCGTTTTACCTTGCAATGCTAATTTTTCCTTTTCAAGATCTACACTTTGCTCAAAATTTTCTAACAGTTGATCGCTGTGGCGCGACAACTGCTCATGAAACTTTACGACTTCACCGACAATAATCACCGCAGGCGAGAGTGAGCTTGCGGGTAGTTTGCCCTTAATATTTGTCAGAGTTCCTATCCAACTCTGTTGATCGGCTCGCCCACAAGAACGCACAATTGCGATTGCAGTATCCGCAGATTTGCCCTCTAGCAATTTCGCTAACAGTCCCGCTAGATTATTTGTCCCCATCAAAATTACTAGCGTCGGAATTTTTGCGATCGCTTCCCAAGGCAAGCGTTCTAAGTTATGCCCAGTCATCACTGCAAAACAAGAACTTGCTTCCACTTCCGTAAGCGGAATCCCTGCTAACATCGGTGCGGCGATCGCGCTAGAAATTCCTGCGACGACTTCCCACGCACAATCTGCGGCTTGCAAGGCAAGTATCTCAGGCAATGATCTCCCAAATATCCAAGGATCACCACTTTTGAGCCGAACCACTCGCTTACCTTGCAAGCAATACTGCACCAACATTTGATTGATCTCGGCTTGCTTGATGCTCTCCTGTCCGCCACGTTTACCAGCAATAATGCGATCGCAGTCCTGTGGGGCAAGCTCTAATAATTTGCGATCGACTAACGCATCACAAACAATTACTTCTGCTTTTGCCATGACATCCCTAGCGCGAACCGTCAAAAACTCCGCGCCACCAATTCCTGCGCCAACTATAAAAACTTGACCTTTCATACAATATTTTCAGGATCTATGCCCATTTCGCGAAGCTTAGCTGCATATTTAGACATAGCATTTAGAGCCTGTTCTTTTTGCTGAACCTGTTCAAGATAAGTTAAAAATTTGCTTTCATCAGGATTAAAAATATTTAGGCTTTCATCAGTTAGCTCAAAGCGAATCCCTAAACGTGGGCTGATCCAATTTTGGACATCATCAATCGGCTCTAGTCGATGCTGTTCTTGATTTCTGATCCATATCGCCAAATCATTAGAAAGATGATCGTAGACATAATATTCCTCTACCCCATAGGTTTGATAAAAATCAAACTTGCGCGACATTTCTAAAATACGATTGCCCCTAGACAAAATTTCAAACACTACTTGAGGGGCTATTCCTGACTCTAGGTGTTGAATGTAAGAACCTCGCGCTCCCTTGGGTCTACCAAATACCACCATCGCATCAGGCGCACGGCGAATTTCAGGGCGATTTTCCATAGGATACCAAAGCAAATCTCCTGCTACAAATACATTCTCATCATTTTTAAATAGAGCTTCTAATCCACCCGTGATAGTCACAATCCATTGATAATGCTCGGTACTTTCTGCCATCGGCTGTCCGTCACTGCTAGGGTAGATAGTCTCTAGTTTGCTGATTGTATTAGCCATGGATTTTGACCTGTGCGATCGCCAAGCAACTGAGCTTAATTGTATCAATTTGAGATTTGACAAGACCTAAACGTTGCCCAAATTAATGATATATTAGTAAGCCTGCTAAAATATTGAACTAGATCACCACCAGACACTAGAGCCATAAACCCATGATGAAGTTGAGATTAAAGCGATTTGGCAAAAAATTTGAAGCCAGCTATCGCATCGTTGCCGTAAACAGCACCAGCCGCCGTGATGGTCGTCCCCTTGCTGAGCTAGGTTTCTATAACCCACGTACCAAAGAAACCACCCTTGATGTACCTGCGATCGTTACTCGCATTAAGCAAGGCGCTCAACCTACCGACACAGTACGTCGCATCCTCGAAAAAGCGAAGGTATTTGAACTCGTTACCGCTTAACTCTCTGAATTAATTCCTAATTTGTGCCAATCTAAACTTGTGCCAGACTACAACGCCTTAATTAGTTTTTTGCTAAAGCCATTGTTAGCCCATCCAGAGGCGCTGCGGGTAGATTTTGAGTCAAATAGCAAAAGCGATCGCGTCTGGATCAGAGTTGCTTTCGATCCAGAAGATCGGGGGCGAGTTTTTGGTAAAGGGGGACGGACAATCCAAGCAGTTCGGACGGTGGTGATGACTGCCGCCGAAGAGGCTGGGCATAGTGCGAGATTTGAGGTTTTTGACCCTAACCCCAGTGCAAGTTTTGAAGAACGTTCGGCATCGCAGCGTGGACAGCAAGATCAAGAAGCTGAGCGTCCACGCATTAACGTTGAAAAGCCCAAACGGCGCGAAATCATTAATTAAAATAAAAGGGTCGCTAAGCGACCCTTTTATTTTTTGTTTATTTATGTACTTCTAGAGCGAGATTAAATCTATGAACGTTGGTGCGGAAATTCTTTGCATTGGTACAGAGCTATTACTTGGTGAAATTCTCAATAGCAATGCTCAGTATTTAGCACAGCAATTAGCCTTATTGGGAGTGCCACATTTTTATCAAACTGTGGTTGGTGATAACCCCGATCGCATTCATCAAGCTCTAGAAATTGCCGCGAGTCGTTCTAATTTAATCATTACTACAGGTGGGTTGGGGCCTACTCCCGATGATTTGACGACCGATGCGATCGCAAATTTTTTCAACACACCACTCGAAGAACGTCCTGAAATTTGGGAACGTATCCAGCAGATGGCAGCGCAAACAGGCAGAACCTTGACCGCCAACAACCGCAAGCAAGCGTTACTACCCAAGGGAGCCGAAATTTTACATAATCCCGTTGGCACAGCTCCGGGGATGATCTGGGAACCGCAACCAAATTTATTGATCCTCACTTTCCCCGGTGTACCGAGTGAGCTTTATCCGATGTGGGAGCAAACCGCCGCGCCATTGTTGCAAGCCAGAAACTATGGACAGGGGACTTTTCACTCTAAGGTCTTGTTATATTGGGGGATTGCTGAATCTGCCCTTGCGACTAAGGTCAATCATCTATTTGATCTCAAAAATCCCACCGTTGCCCCTTATGCCAACTATGGACAAGCCAGACTGAGAATTACGGCAAGGGCAAGCACCCAAGAATCTGCGATCGCTATGATTGCGCCCGTCGAAGCGGAAATTCGTGAACTCACAGGTGAGTTTTGTTACGGTACTGATGACGACACGCTCGCAACGGTGGCAGGCAGGCTATTGCAAGAACGTGGACAGACCCTAGCTGTTGCTGAATCCTGCACAGGTGGCTGTCTAGGCGAGACGCTCACAGAGGTTTCAGGCAGTTCTAGTTATTTCCTCGGCGGTGTGATCAGCTATAGCAATGATGTCAAAGTTAATTTGCTCAATGTCGATCGCCAAGTGCTTGATCAACATGGGGCAGTCAGTGCCATCGTTGCCGAACAAATGGCGCAGGGAGTAAAAGCAAAACTGCAATCAGATTGGGCAATTAGCATTACGGGGATCGCGGGGCCAAATGGTGGCACGGAGGAAAAGCCCGTGGGCTTAGTTTATGTGGGGATCGCCCATCCCGATGGCAAAGTTGAGGCGATCGAGCTGCGTTTTAGTCCGTCTAGAGGAAGAAATTGGATTAGAAAGGCAACTGTAATGTCAGCTTTAGATTTGTTTAGAAAAAGATTTGTTATGATTGGGTAAATAAACCTAGATGATGATAGGGAGCCAAGCATAGTGAAAGCGATCAAGAAAGCACTGAAAGAGATCGGCGAAATTCTAAATCGCGTGTTGGAAGCCCTGTTGGGTCAAAATCAGCCCCAACCTGAGTTGATTCCTATACCAGTAAGAAATAACTCTCGGCGCAACCATCGCCATTAAGGTTATAAGACTCGCATCGCGAGTCTTATATTTTGTTAGGGGGAGATCAAAAAAACAGAGTCAGGGCTTTGCCCTGACTCTGTTTTTTGTGCAACAAATTTTTAACGGGTAACCGCTTTTTCATGCTGTCCCCTGAGTTGACCACAGGCGGCCTCAGCTTCGATCCCCCTTGTCCGCCTGACACTCACCGCAATGTTGTAATCCTCTAGAACCTTGACAAAGGTTTGAATTTCGCTTTCGCTGGGGCGTTGGTAATCAGAATCACTGACAGGATTGTAAGGAATTAAATTAACGTGACTTTGGAAGCCACGAATCAGGTGTGCTAGTTCTTCCGCTTGTTCTGCTGAGTCATTAATACCAGCGAGCAATGTATATTCAAAGCTAATCCGTCTACCTGTAATCTCCACATACTGGCGGCAGTCATCCATAAGGGCTGCCATCGGATAGCGATCGGCGGAGGGAATCACTTGAGCACGAACCTGTTGATTGGGAGCATGGAGACTGACAGCGAGGGTGACTTGGAGATGCTCTTGGGCAAAACGGGGAATTTGATTAGGGATGCCGACAGTCGATACGGTGATATTGCGTTGACCGATGCCAATATCTTTATTAATCACCTGAATTGCACCGACCAGATTTTCATAATTGAGCAATGGTTCGCCCATGCCCATAAACACAATATGGCTCACGCGCTGCTGCATTACTTCCTGCACTGTCAGCACTTGGTCAATAATTTCATGCTTTGCCAAGTTGCGACGAAAGCCGCCTTTACCCGTTGCACAAAAATCACATGCCATTGGGCAGCCCACTTGAGTCGAGACACATACTGTCAAACGCTTGCTAGTGGGAATCCCAACGGTTTCGACAATTTCGCCATCCGCCAATTTTAAGAGCAGTTTCTCTGTGCCATCACGACTTTGTTTATGGAGATGAATTTGCGATCGCCCTATTTCAATAGTTGGGTTCGCGGCAAATTCTTCTCTCCATGCCTTGGGGAAAACCGTGATATCTCCTAAATCTCTTGCCCCTCTTGTGTAGAGCCATTCGTAGAGTTGCTTGCCACGATAGCGAGGCTGTCCTTGCGATTCCACCCATTCCGTCAGTTCAGATAGTGAGCGCCCCAATAGTGGTAACACCTTGGAGTCAGATTTTGGCAGTGCGTTGACAGTCATGACAGATCGACAAATGGGACAGATAGGCTATTTTATCAAAAAATTAGAATCGTTGCCATAGCTCACCAACACACATAACCTGAGTGTGTCACACTACAGCGACCATAATGGTTTGTTGATATAGTGCTTTCAATGATCTTCTCTAGAAAGTTATGAAACGCCGTCAGCTTTTATTGAGGTTATTTGGATTACCACTAGTTGGTTCGCTAGTTTATGCGGCAGTTTCCCGATCTAAAAATGAATATGAACCAGTTTTAGCTAATTCGCCAATTAGTAATCTCCAAAATAATTTTCCTGAACCGAGTGAAGGAAGGTTGCTACGATTTGCTGCGATCGCCGATACGGGTGTAGGTAGTCGTGATCAGTATGCGGTTGCCAATGCCATGTTCCAAACCTATCAGGCACAACCTTTCCCGCTTGTGCTAATGGCAGGTGACAATATTTATCCCCACGGTGAAATTAGTTTAGTAACAACAGCCTTTGAGCAGCCCTACGAACCTTTGCTCAGGCGTAATGTGAAATTTTATGCAGTGTTGGGCAATCACGACATCATCAAGTCTAATAACGGTCTTGATCAAATTAATTACCCACTGTTTAATATGCGCGATCGCTATTATTCATTTCAACAAGGCGTTACCGATCAAGAATCCGTCGAATTTTTTGCCCTTGATACTAATCACAATGCTGCTTGGGATATACAACTAGCATGGCTCGATCAACAATTAGCCCAAAGCACTGCCCTTTGGAAAATCGTCTTTGGACATCACCCCATTTATTCATCAGGTAGACATGGCGGTAAACTAGACATCGAGGCTAAACTTGCGCCAATATTCGCCAAGCACCAAGTCTCCATTTATCTCTGTGGGCATGATCATGGCTATGAGCGATTTATGCCGATTGATGGTACAACCTATATTGTCAATGGTGGTGGCGGCGCACCCTTATATGTTTTTGGAAAGTCAAATTTAACGGCTGTGTCAAGTTCTCAGTTTAGCTTTATGACTTTTGATGTCTATCGAGATAAAATCATCACCAAGGCGATCGCCACCAATGGCAAAGTTTTCGATCGTGCCATCATCACTAAACCTAGTTAAACCTTCATGAGCCTTTACCTGTACGCAATTTTGCAAACTGACAATATCGAGTTAGTCAAAGATCTCGATCTTCAAGGTATGAATGCTCAGCCCGTTCAGTTTTATCCCCTACCACCTTTTGCGATCGCCTATAGTGAAGCTCAACAAGATCGCTATCTCGCCAGTCGCTCGAACCTGATCACCCACGAAACTGTCCTCGAATCACTGATGAAGGCGATCGATCCGCATCAAGCTGTACCATTACCATTGCAGTTTGGGCTGGTGGTCGATGAATGGGAAGAAGTGCAACGGGATTTGCTCATTCCCTATGAAACAAAACTCAAGGAGCTAATCAAAAACCTGATTGGTAAGCGCGAAGTTAGCATTAAATTATTTTGGAATCAAAATGAGGAGTTAAATCTTGCTGTTGCTGAAAATAAATCCCTACAGCAAAAGCGGGAATCGCTAATGGGTAAAATGCTCAGTATGGATGAGGCAATTGAAATCGGGCAAGAACTAGAATCTGCGATCGAGCAACGTCAGCAAGCGATTATTGATGCCTTTATTAATACTCTCCAACCATTAGCCCATGAATATGCTGAGGGTGAAATGCTGACGGAAAGCATGATCTATAACGGTTCTTTTCTAATTGACTGGGATCGGGAAGCTGAATTTGCTGCTGCCGTTGAAGATCTAGACAAGCAATTTGAAAATCGTCTCCGCATCCGCTACAACGATTTCACTGCGCCCTACAACTTTGTCAAAGTCGATCGCGATTCGTAATCGAAGTAAATAATCATGAATATACAGAACCATATTATCTTCACTCCTTAGCGTTGAATACTTTGACATTAGGCAGTAGAAATTCGATGATATTTAGTTTGATGAATATAGAGTAAAAGATGGAAATAGACAAAATATCTCAACCAATTCCAATTGTATTCATACACAAAGGAGATAGCTGGTATCTTCCTTATGTTTTACGCCAAGCGCTATTAGTTAATAACAATTCTCATGTAACTTTAATTAGTGATGTCAAAGCTAATTCTGACATAGAGGGATTACAGATATCTCTAATAAGTGATTTATATACTGATCTAGCACAAGAATTTACTCAAATCTATAAACACCTTTCTAGCAACTCTCCAAATTATGAAATGTTTTGCTGGCTGAGATGGTTTTACCTGCTTGAATATATGGAAAAAAACAATATTAATCAGGTATTTTACCTTGACTCAGATGTGCTCATTTTTACTAATCCAAATCACATATCACGCCTATATCCTGAAATTAAAGATAGCTGTGCTTTTCTAATTCCTAAACAGGAGCATACTTCTTATTATTGGTATTCGGGTGGTCATATATCTTATTGGACACAGGATATTCTAAGAAGATTTTGCGAGTTTACTATTGATACTTTTAAGCGACAAAATTTATTAAATATGTACAACCAAAAATGGAATTGGCATATTAACAATAAAGTTTCTGGTGGTATATGTGATATGACAACACTATATCTTTTTAGTCGAGAATATAGTGATTGTGTAATTAATTTTTTGTTAAATAATCGAGAAGGTTGTTTTGATGTAAATTTTAATTCGTCTTCTAACTTTTTAGAAAATGAATATGAATTACAAAATAATCATAAAAAAACAATTTTTCAGGATAATAAACCGTTAGGATTACGTAGAGATAAAACTATTATCCATTTTCATAATATCCATTTTCAAGGTTGGGCGAAAACCCTTATACCTAATTATTATCGTGGTAAATATTTTAAAGAAAAAAACAAACATTATCTAGATAGAGCTATGTACACACTACAAGCACCTTTAAAAACAATGATAAAGCCTATATTTCACAAAATTGAACTTCTTCTGAAAAGTTTTTGCTAATAAAAACTTCATTAAAAAACATGAGTTAGACGGAGTAGACAAAAACAAAAGAAAAGCTGAGACTAGGTTTGAAGAAATAAAAGCCTCAGCTTTTTTTTGCTTTTGAAGCTATCCATGCCTTGACTGATAGGCGATTTGCGCTTAAAGTCATGCTCTTAGAAAGTATTTGTAAAATAATTATTAATTCCCTGATTATCCCTAATTTGTAGAGGTTTCAATCTTTGGGTAGCATTTTTACAGAACTTTAGCTTAAATGTATACATAGCAATCATTTTAGCCACCCTAATGATTTATTTGCAAATACCTTCTAGTGTCAATCTTTGGGTAGCAATTTAGGTCATTTACTAAGTTACTATTGTAAAATTCTCTAGTTTTAGGATTTGAGATTTTTCACGAATATGCAACAAGGGAACTTTTCCATAAAAGGATGCCCACATTGAATAAGTACTTGGAGGACCTATTAAATAATCGCATTGAGCAAGAGAATACAAGTCTTCTATAATTAGACCTATTCCCAGCTGTATGTTTTTTTCTCTAAAATTATCTATCTCTATAGGTTCGTTTGAACATATCAAAAATAATACTCGCTTACCTATTAAATTGAAACATTTTTCTAATTGATTCATTTTATTTATATACACATCATCATTAAAGTAATATTTCCCATTTTCCCAAAGTTTATAATCACCTCTTCTTATATGAACGCCTACTATTATCTCACATCGATTTCTACAATCTAATATGAGTTGATTAATTGCCTCTAAAACTTCTGTATCAGGAGTAAAAAAACTTCTTATGATGTCACTGTGTTTCAAGAAATTTTTGTTGTCTCTAAATAACCATCCATTTACTATTGTAATTTTGGTTTTAAATTTGTTTAAGAAATTAGTATTGCTGAGACTAATTTCTTCATCTGTAGAACATTCTACAAATTCATGCCACCTAGATATAGGGAATATTTTTACAGCTAAATAAAAACATATTTTAAATAAAATGAATGGAATATTTATTGGAAATCTTGTGTAAATGAAATAGCTGCCAAAATCATTACTTCGAGTAGCGTAAAAATATTGACAATACTCATCAAAAGTCGGGTTTATTAAAAAGTATTCATTCTCGATCGCATTAGCAATAAAATGACTAAACAAAAACAATCTATTTGCAAGCTGCCCTGATTTATTTTGAATGATAACCATTATATTGATAAAAACATTAAATTAACGGATAATCATTTTAATATGAATTGTTAGTGCCGATGGGAGAGTTTAAGAAGATTTAAATAATCGTTGTCTATGAATAAATATTTGCAATTTTTAGTGACATACTTTGGACTAAAAAATTGGGAGGAATTATATCTCTAGCAGAAGTTGCAATATTTGTTAATATGTCTTTAGATTTGATGGTAAAGTTCATAGTTTCTTCAAGTTCTTCTACATTATTCAGTTTAACTAAATAGCCATTAACTTTGTCAGAGTAATGGTCAGTTAAAGTGTGATCAACATCACATATTTTATCATTAGAAAATATGTGTTTTATAACCTAGCCTCGATTATCTAACCCAATGCCATATGTATTGATTTGAAATCACATAATCTCAAGCTGAGAATCATCACCGACGAGAAACCTTAGAGCTTGGGGACGCTTGGGTGAGACTTGCATTTTAACGCGCTGACCGATGACACTATCGACGATAGGCTGGCGAATTCCCACAATTTGAGTGTCATTGAGAATCACACTATGTTCAATATCAGTATCGATGATTGTGACGCGATTGCAAATGCTGGTGTAGGGGCCAATGTAAGCATGTTCTAAACGACAATGATCCCCAATGATCACTGGCCCGCGAATTTTGCAGCCAATTACCTGAGAACCTACACCAATTTCAACGCGCCCACTGATATTGCTATCGGCATCAATTGTGCCTAAATTTTTGGATTTTAGCTTTGCGTCTAAGACAATTTGATTGGCGGTGAGAATATCATCTTTTTTACCTGTATCTAGCCACCATCCCTCTAGTTCTGAAGCTTCTACCTTTTGATTGGTATCAATTAAAGTTTGGATCGCATCGGTAATTTCTAATTCACCTCTGGCAGATGGCGTAATTTTTGCGATCGCAGCGTGAATTGTCGGCTTAAAGAAATACAAGCCGACTAAAGCCAGATTTGACTCAGGCTGTTGGGGTTTTTCGACTAGTTTTAGCACTTTGCCATCGGCATCAACGGTGGCAACGCCAAAAGCGCTGGGGTCAGCAACTTGCCGCAATAAAATTAGGGCATCTAATTGCTTTGCTGTGAAAGTTGCCACGAAACGATCAAGCTGTGACTCGATCAGGTTATCGCCGAGAAACATGATAAATGAGTCATCGCCGAGAAAGGGTTGAGCTGTTTGGACAGCATGGGCTAACCCTGCGGGTTTGTCTTGGAGAATATAGGTAATCTTTGCGCCAAAGCGATCGCCATTGCCTGTTTTACTTTTAACTTCTGGCCCAGTTTCAGGACTGATGACAATGCCGATGTCCGTGATTCCTGCGGCGACAATGCTTTCGATGCAATACCAAAGTATTGGTTTGTTGGCAACGGGAACGAGTTGTTTTGCGCCTGTATAGGTAAGAGGGCGTAGCCTTGTGCCTTTACCACCAGAGAGAATAAGTGCTTTCATGTTTTTGATTAAAGCGATGGGTTTTCTGATAAATAGGCGGCAAGGGCTTCTTGCCAAGTTCGCCTTGTGAAGGGGGTAATTTGACTAATGCGATCGCTAATTAAGGAGGAGTTAGGCGGACGAGTTGCCTTGGTGGGAAAGTCCGATGCGGGAATTGCGGCGATGGGATGCTGCATGTTAGAGAGACTTAGCACTTGGCTGGCAAACTCGTACCATGAGCAGCGACCAACATTTGCTCCATGGATAATTCCCGTTGCGCCTGCTTGCAACAGAGCATCTAACAAGCTGGCAGCATCTTTGGTATAGGTGGGAGACATCAAAATGTCATTAACCACTTTGAGCGGTTCTCCAGACTTGGCTTTTTTGAGGATTGTTTCTACAAAGTTACCACCCTTTCCACTTGCCCCAGCTTTACCAAACACGCTAGAGATTCGCAAAATTAGCGATCGCAAAGCTGTTTGTCGCACTAAATATTCACCTGTGAGCTTAGATGTGCCATAGATATTAATCGGATCTGGTTGATCCGACTCGGTGTAGGCTAAATTGCGATCGCCACGAAACACATAATCAGTGCTGATGTAAACACATAAGGCATTAGTCTCACGACAAGCGCGGGCAACATTTAACGCACCAAGGGCATTGACCTTAAAGGCTAAGTCTACCTCCTGCTCGCAATCATCGACCCGCACATAGGCAGCACTATTGATCACCACATCAAACTTTTGACTGGTTAGCACCTGAGTGACGGCTTCAGGTTGCGTAATATCGACATCAGCACGAGTGAGGGCTGTTAGTTGATAGCGATCGCAATTTACAAAGTGATGCACAATATCTGTGCCTAATTGCCCATTTGCGCCAATTAGAGCGACTTTGAGGGGGATACTCATCGGGCATACCACTGGTTGTAATGTTCTTGGAATACCTTCTTATTCTTGACAGCTTGCCACCAATCCGTATTTTGCTGATACCAAGACACAGTTTTCGCCATACCGTTTTCAAAGTTCCATTGTCTTTGCCAGCCTAAGGCTTCGGCGGCGCTAGGATCGACGGAATAGCGATAGTCATGGCCGGGGCGATCGCTCACGGATTGCATCAGAGAGTCGGGGCGTTCCAGTAAACCTAAGATCGTTTTCGCCACTGCGATGCCATTGACTTCCATCCGCGCACCGAGATTATAGGCTTTGCCGCTTGTGCCTGCGTGCAGCACTGTATCAATACCAGAGCAATGATCTTCTACATAGAGATAATCACGGACAGCCGAACCATCACCGTAGATCGGTAAAGATTTTGACTCTAGGGCATTGGTAATAAACAGGGGAATAATTTTTTCGGGATATTGATAAAGTCCGTAAGTATTGGAGCCACGGGTAATTACCACATCCATGCCATAGCTGATGCCGTAGGAAAAGACCAGATGTTCCGCTCCTGCCTTGGATGCAGCATAGGGACTGCGAGGCGACAGGGGATCGTTTTCGAGAGAATGGCGATCGCAACCAACCAAATCTCCGTACACCTCATCGGTGGACACATGCAGAAAACGTTTGATTTGATGATTGCGTGCGGCTTCTAATAACTGTAATGTGCCTTCGATATTGGTACGAATAAAAGGCAATGGATCGCGCAAACTACGATCTACATGGCTTTCAGCGGCAAAATTTAAGATGGCATCAACACCATTGACTGATTGGATTGCCTTCTCCACATCATTGGGGTTAGCAATGTCGCCTTGGATAAAGGTAATGCGATCGCAGATATCCTTGAGGTTGTCTAAATTGCCCGCGTAGGTGAGCTTATCTAAGACGACGATTTGCCATGTGGGGTGGTGCTTCAGCGCATAATGCACATAGTTAGAGCCGATAAACCCTGCTCCACCTGTAACCATTACCTTCTGAAATTGCTCGATTAAACTCATGCAAATAACTCCGCTTCGGTTAATAGTTTGCCAACTGCATCTTTAGCAGACAAAATTGGTGGTTCGTCAATCTGCCATGCGATCGCAAGGTTAGGATCATTCCACAATAAACAACGCTCTTCACTGGGGGCATAATAATCTGTGGCTTTATAGGCAACTTCCGCAAAGTCTG
The DNA here is from genome assembly GCF_014696385.1 of Pseudanabaena mucicola FACHB-723. GTDB lineage: Bacteria > Cyanobacteriota > Cyanobacteriia > Pseudanabaenales > Pseudanabaenaceae > Pseudanabaena. Next base: position 5,807 of record NZ_JACJQB010000019.1, on the reverse strand, counting down.
ATAAAACCACAAAGCCATGGGCAAATCCTGCGGGAATCCAGAGTTGCTGATAGTTGTCAGCACTAAGAATATAACTTACAGATTTACCAAAGGTCGGTGAACTTTGGCGCAAATCGACGGCAATATCTTGGATTTTGCCAGCTAAAGCCCTCACTAATTTTCCTTGGGGTTTACCAATTTGATAATGTAATCCTCTCAGGATATTTTTTTGCGATCGCGAATGGTTGTCTTGGACAAAGCTGACATCTAGCCCAGTTTTTTCGGCAAAGGTTTGCTGATTGTAGGACTCATAAAAAAAACCCCGTACATCACCAAACACCCTAGGAGTAATTAGTAAAACATCAGGAATTGCCGTGCTTTCAACTTCCATATAAACATTTCATGATATCACTCAAAAATTATGTCGCATTATCAGCAACCTGATCATCAAAAATTGGATGTCTGTGACCAACTGCCCATTTCTGCGATCGCAAAGCAATTTGCCTCCAAATCCACTATTACCGAGGTCAAACCCTTTGGCAGTGGCAATATCAACGATACCTTTTTAGTGTCGCTGTCAAATAGTCAGCCAGATCATCAAAGCTTTATCTTGCAACGCATCAATACCAATGTGTTTCGTGAGCCGCAACTGGTGATGCAAAATATGCGACTTTACGCCGATCATGTGCGCGATCGCCTGCAAGAATCTCCCCTCGACCGACGCTGGGAAGTACCGCAAGTATTACTGAATCAGCAAGGACAAGATTATCTGCAAACTGAAGATGGTCAATTTTGGCGAGCGCTAAGTTTCATTGCCGATTCCCAATCCTTTGATGCGATCGCAACTTCTCAGCAATCTCGCGAAGTTGGCTATGCCCTTGGTACATTTCATTATTTAACCAGTGATTTAGCTGGCACTAGTCTTACGGATACCCTCGAAGGCTTTCACATTACACCACAATATTTTCAACAATATGAGCAGATTTTGGCGCAGGGAAATCTTCCCCAATCCCCTGAAGTTGAGTATTGCTTGCAAATTATTGGCGATCGTCAAGGATTAGCCCATATTTTAGAGGATGCCAAAGCCTCTGGTAAACTGCCCTTGCGGGTCATGCATGGCGACCCCAAGGTAAATAATATTTTGTTTGATCAAATTACTGAATTAGCGGTAAGTGTCGTTGATCTCGATACGGTCAAATCAGGACTAGTACATTATGATATTGGCGACTGTTTGCGCTCAGGTTGCAATCTGGCAGGGGAAGAAGTCGCGCAGTGGCAAAATGTCCAGTTTGAAACAGAACTCTGCTATGAAATTTTGCAGGGATATCGAGCGATTGCGCATTCATTTCTCACGGAAGCTGACTATGCCTATATTTACGATGCAATTCGCGTAATTACCTTTGAGCTAGGTTTACGTTTTTTTAGTGACTATTTGGCAGGAAATCGATACTTTCAGATACAGTACCCTGAGCAGAACCTTTGCCGAGCGTTAGTCCAGTTGCGCCTACTTGAAAGCATCGAATCGCAAAAGTCAGCTATCGATAAAATTATTTGCGATTTGCGATGAGCTAAACCGATGGAATCACCTCAACAAATTCTCGAATATTGCGATCGCAGTTTTGCTGCAATTAAAATGCCATGTCTTGGTAATTTGAATGTTGACTATCTTTCCTCGAGGCTTTTAGCCTTTCGTGATGAGCAGCAATGGCTGATTTTATTTAACTCAATTACTTGGTGTCCTGCGGGTGCGGGCTTAACGACGATTGTGGAATGTATTGGTAACTGCCGCTTGCAGAAAAATCATATGCAGCATGATTTTCATTTTGACAGTAATTGCTATCTGATCACGGGACAAATTATCCACGATGAAATCTTACAAACTTATGCGGTGACTGTACGCGGCAAGTCTATTCCCCTTGCGGAACTAAATATTAATGCGCGTCCCGATCTGTTTTCTGAGTATGAGCCAAATATTGCGATCGCACTGCTAGAAAACTACCGCGAAGACTTGCTAGCCAATCGCGAAGAATATGGAGTATTTATTCCTGACGGGATGAGTCCAGTTTTGCAGCTTGACGAATGGCATCATCCTGATTGGGACTGTCCACCTAGCCAGACTGAAAGTTTTCCCTTAATTGCCGAAGTTCTTTTTACTGGCAATGCTGATTTATACAATCCGCCCAGCCATCCCAATACTAGTTGGTGGCTGTGGTTTCCCAAATAGCGGGTTGCCGATCATCAATCGCATTGGTAACATTAATCCTTGGCAGACGATGCTTAAATCCGCAGAGAATTTCCCATGAAATTGTGCCTAATAAATTCGCCCAATCATCTGCCGTATTTTCGGAAGCGCCACCTAAAAATGTGACGACATCACCCACATGCACATTCGGGACATGGGTAACATCGATTGCACATTGATCCATGGTAATTGTGCCAATCTGGGCAACTTTTTGATTATTAACCGCCACGCGAATCCGATTCGATAAACCACGCGGAATACCGTCAGCATAACCAATCGCTACCGTCGCCATGGTCATATCCTGCGGCGCAATGAACGAGCGTCCATAACTAACGCTTGTCCCTGCTTTAATTTCCTTAACTTGGGTAATGCGAGCCTTGACCGTAAGGGCTGGACGTAAATCAACAGTATTTTTGAGATGGGGCGCGGGGTAAAGTCCATAAATGCCTAAACCTGTTCGCACGATGTCGTAATGGATTTTGCGATCGCATAACATCGATGCCGTATTACAAATGTGAATCCGTGGCGGATAAATCCCTTCGGATTTAAGTGCCGCGATTACCTGCTCAAATCTCTGGGCTTGCAGTTGCATAAAACTGCGATCGCTATCATCGGCTGTGGCAAAGTGCGAATACACACTCATAATTTCGAGATTTGGTAAATGCTGCACCAGTTGCACAAAGTCGATCGCTTCTTGCCAATTCACCCCCAGCCGTGACATGCCTGTATCAATTTTGAGATGGACAGGAACCTTTTCGCCAATTGTAGATAGAACGTCGTGATAGATTAACGCTTGTTTTGGATTGCAGATCGTTGGTTGTAAGCGATATTCAGCGATCGCTTTAATTTCATCGACACCATTAGTCGCGCCTAAAATTGCGATCGGTGCTGTAATTCCTGCACAACGCAACTGAATCCCCTCAGGAATTGTGGCAACCCCTAACCAAGCAGCTCCCGCTTCGATCGCAGTTTGGCTAACATCAATTGCCCCATGACCATAGGCATCCGCCTTAACAATTGCCATTAATTCTGTGGGCGCACCTAGCAAAGATTTTAATTGATGCACATTATGTTTAATTGCTGATAGATCAATTTCGACCCATGCACGATGGTTTTGCTTGAGCATGACAGCGCACTCCTGATGCGATAACCGTTCATTATCGTTAAGTATATTAATGGCGATTCGGCAAAAATACGCTTGCTGTGAACGCAAATTTTGTCACAAACTAGAAATAGCGATTAAATAAATGACTTTGCTATGCCCCCTAAAATCGCAGCAGCGCAACCAAATTTTGCTTTATAGAGTCTGATCCAATACCAAAATTGCTAACCAGAATCTCTATGACTAGAATTAGAATGGGGATCGCGATCAGTATTTGTACTTAGTTAATTATCTATACTTATGCGCCTAATGCAACTTTTACGGAGTTTTATGCCTCAAGATTGGCAGACAGATAATCTTAGACATAGCTTTAAGCAAAATTTGCGATCGCGCAAACGTTTTTTGTCATTTCTTTTTTGTACAACTTTTGCAACTACGCTCCTTCTGCATAGTTTCTTGCCGAGTTTGTGGGCAAACAATACTGCAATTGCCCAAGTAAGCCCGCCTACTCAAGCCGCCAATAGACCTGCACCTCCCGCACCAGCAATACCCGTTAGGCGACGAGAAGAAATTCGTGGCGTGTGGCTGACTAGCAATGACTTTTCGATGTTTAGCAATCGTCAAAGACTCGGTGAAGGACTACAACAACTTCAGCAACTTAATTTCAATACCATTTATCCCGTAGTTTGGAACTCAGGCTATGTCATGTTTCCCAGTGAAGTCGCCCAACGCGAAGGGATTCAACCATTTATCTATCGTGGCTCTGAGGGACAGGATATTGTTGCCGACATCATCGCCCAAGGACATCAGCACAATATGTTAGTAATGCCTTGGTTTGAGTTTGGATTTATGGCTCCGCAAATGTCGGAACTAGCAGTCACCCACCCCACTTGGCTCACTCAACAACGCAATGGAGCCAGAACTTCGATTACCGCCGCAGGTGAAGTTGCATGGCTAAATCCCTTTCATCCTGAAGTGCAGCAGTTTTTAACAGATCTCGTACTAGAAGCAGTCTCCAAGTACGATTTGGATGGCATTCAGTTTGATGATCACACCAGTCTCCCCAAAACCTTTGGCTACGATCAATACACCCTCAATCTGTATCGTCAAGAAACAAAAAAAGCTGCTCCTGCCGATGTCAATGATCCTAACTGGGTGCGTTGGCGAGCCAATAAAATTACGGACTTTATGACCCGTTTAAATAGAGCAGTTAAGCAAAGAAAGCCCAATGTGATCTTTTCGGTATCCCCCAACTATTATGATTTTGCTTATACCCAACAGCTTCAGGACTGGTTAGGCTGGGTACGCAAAGATATTGTTGATGAATTGCTGGTGCAGGTATATCGATCTGATCTCGAAGACTTTCGATCGCAAATTAGCCGTCCTGAAATCATTGAAACTCAGCAAAAAATCTCCACTGCGATCGCAATTTTATCTGGGCTTCGCAATAGTAATGTTCCGATCCGCAGAGTTTATTCACAGGCAGTGACCGCTCAAAATCGGGGCTTAGGGGTATCTTTCTTTTATTACAAGAGCCTATGGGGCTATGGGCCCGAATCAATTGAAGAGCGCCAGAGGGATTTGCAATATCTGTTCCGCAATCCTGCCCCAAGGTTTGCCAATAGAAATTGATAATTTATAAGCGATCGCTATTAAGCTTGCCAAATGATAGTGATACAAAGTAATGATTCGGCAAATCACTTACCCTGTAAAAATTATAGTAATTGGGTGAGATGTTTTATAGCGTGACAATATAACCAATGTGGTTTCTGACTTTGTTACGATTTAAATGCTTGCCATTACTCGATTCATAGAGAGCGAAATACTGGGGAAAATATCAGAGGCAATGAGATCATCTTCTCTATACACTTTCTCAATATAATTTCCATCTACCAAAGTTAAAACCGAAAACGTTCCCACCAAAAAATCAACAATCCAATATTCAGGAATCTCAAACTGAGCATATTCCTTCCGTTTCTCGACCGTATCCACTGAGCGACAAGTTGGGCTGACAATCTCAATTACCAGTAAACATGGCTCATGCAAAATATCTGGCTGATTTCCCAAACTTTTTGATTGAGCAGTGGTCATTACCAAGACATCAGGACGGCGAGTTCTTTTTCCCGTGAATATTTCTGTGCTATTCACACGCACACAATAGGGATGCTGAGATTGGTTAATTTCTAATTGCAGATGAAAAGCAAAAAACATCATTAGAACGTTATGAAGAGCGGTTGCTGGACTCATTTCAACCAATTCTCCATCGTTAAATTCATAACGCCGATCGCTACCGTCTTCATAGGTTAGATATTCCTCAAATGTCATTTTTTTCGCAGTGGTGACGGTCATAGCTTTCCATCCTTGCTCTTGAATTGTGAGTAAATCTATTGTATCTACCTAAATCTAAATAATCGCCTAAATCAACAATTAAATATAAAACCCAAGAAGCTGTGGCGCACGCGCAGCGTGCGCCACAGCTTCTTG
>NZ_JACJQB010000018.1 GCF_014696385.1 Pseudanabaena mucicola FACHB-723 | reverse complement strand
CATTGGTTTAGAAAGATGGTAATTTTAAGCTAAAATCACCATCTTTACAGGAATAGTGTGCCCGATTTTAGGCTGATTTCATTTCTGATTCAACACTTCTGCATAGAAAGTAATGGAATTATTCATATCCCATTACTTTCTATGTTTTTTTAAATACTTTTTGGTTGTAAACCCAAAAATGTCCGATTAAGTTCAAGAACTGGACAAAGCAGATCGGCAACATCTTTAGGCAGAAGATCTTTAACAACATCCTGCATGATCAAATAGGTGACATTACATGCTTCTTGCGCCCCAAAAGCTTGCATAATCGTCTGAAACCAGTACAAAAATTGATCTCGCATCAGATCAGGATCATCAAGCAATACTGTCATTGCTGAATGGCGTAACACCCTTAGTGTGTCCTGTTTCCACTTGCCCTGCATGTCTTCCCCCTTCGGCAATAGTAAGTTAGGGTAGGATGTTTGCAGTTTAGCTAAAACCGTCTCAACAATTTCCTTCTCCACAGCTTTGATGCGCCCATAGGCTTCAACCCTTGAGTCAAAGGAGGTGATATAGGTATCCATAAACTGCAATTCATCATCGCTGGCATAGCGACCATCTGCATTAGTTCCTAGTTGTTGCAGCTTGCTTAACATAGTTAAACGGCACTCAATTAATATTGATCATGTATATATACAGAGCGTCGGAGACACTAAGTACATACTTGATTCTATATGTCTCTGTCTCTGAAACTATCAGCCACTTCAATCATTATTTTTCGCAATTGCCTTTTTTTGTTACGATTCAAGCAAGTTAATGAACATCTATGCGATCGCTCGCCGCCATATTTCGTCATGTTATCTGACAATGACCATATCGAAGGGCTGTTCCCAGAAGCGGCACAAAACTGGGACTTAAATCGGCTCTATGCAGATTTACAAACCTTTAGTGGCAAAGAAATTAAGCCCTTTGAAAAGGCTTGCTTGCGTGGGCTACTTTGTCGTTATCGCCCAGGACAACTCGCCTTTAAATTGGCATGGACTTCGGGGGCTTTACGGGTGGAATTAAACAAAGGCTTATATCGTTCACTAGAAGCGATCGCAGGTCAGCCAATCAACACATTGCGTTGGGAAAAAGTACCTGAATGGTTAGAAGCCAAAGGATATAAGACACAGCGTCGTAGCTTAGATATTAGTGTTGGCAATTCTGATCAGAACTTAGAGGCAAAACCAGCCGATTGGGGTGAAGCTCCAAATCTCCAAACTTTTTATGGACGCAGAGACGACCTTACTAAATTAGAGCAATGGCTAGTCAATGATCGCTGTCATCTATTAGCGTTGTGTGGCATGGGTGGCATCGGCAAAACGGCATTGGCAGTCAAATTAGTCGAAAATATTCAGCCACATTTTGACTGCTTTATTTGGCGATCGCTACGGAGCGCCCAACCCACTAGCCAATTAGTCACCGATCTCCTGCAATTTCTAAATGATTCCCAGCAAACAGGTTGTGATATTTCTGATTTATTAGAAGTCTTGCGCCGAAAGCGCTGTTTACTAGTGCTTGACGACTTTGAGTCAACATTGCAGGATGGCGAATTGGTCGGAGCCTATCGCCAAGGTTGCGAAGGTCATGCTGAACTATTGCAGCGCATCGGTGCAGAACGTCATCAAAGCTCATTGATTTTGATTGGGCGCGAACAACCCAAGGAAATATCAATGCACCAAGGCGAAGATCAAACCATTCGTTACTATAAAGTGAATGGACTCCAGCGACAGGGAGCGCTTGAACTATTGAGAGCAAAGGGTTTTACAGGTTCCGAATCTGGAATTGAAGCTCTAGTGCAACAATATCGTGGCAATCCTTCGGCTCTCAAAATTGTGGCTGGGACAATCCAAGAATTATTTAATGGCAATATTTCCGAATTCCTGCGACAAACTGCTCTAGCGTTGGGAGATGTACTGCGAACTTTACTTTATCAACAGTTTGAACGCCTATCTCAACTCGAAAAGGATGTAATTTACTGGCTTGCGATTAAATATATTCCTGTTTCCCTTATGACTTTGCGATCGGTCATGAGCTTGGAAGCATCTGGCTCAGAGTTAATCGATGCTTTAGAGTCCTTACGTTGGCGTTCTCTAATTGAGAAAGTTACCGAAAATGGAGAAGTGCTATTTTTACTAGAACCTGTCGTCCTCAAATATGTAAATCGCCAGTTTGTTGATGAAGTTTGCAAAGAAGTCGTCAGTATTGTCTTTGAGCAAAATCTTAAATCCATTCATCTATTAAAAAGTCATGTGCTTGTGGAAGACTATGCGGCAGATTCAATTCGAGCGATGCAAATTCGACTAATCCTTAAACCAATTAAGGACAAATTGAATAAAGCGATCGCCCAGAACAATCTAGAAATAGAATCTCTGAGAGAGATAGTTGCCAATCAATATCAAAATCAAGCAGTAGAAGAACATAACTATACCGAGATTAATCTAGCTTTAATTGGCTTGTGGTGGTAATTTATAAAACCAGAAGATAGGTGGCAGCACTTAGCTTCATCGCCTATCTTCTTTTTAAATTTCAGAGAAACAAAAAGCATTGGCTAATAGTCTATTCAGGCATGTTTGCCAGATATCTTGAGGATGTCTTTATATGAACAAGTTTTCCTATCTTACGAATATCGTAAATGTCGTTTTTGTCGTATCACTAAGTACGACAGCAAGTGCTTGGGCGCAGAGTGCTCAACAAAAAATAGTATTTATTTCACCGCAAGGTGCAGATGTCGTTGGCGCAGGCTCGCAAAATCAAGCTTTTCGGACAATTACTGCCGCCATTGCCGCTAATCCACAATCAGGCACTATTTTCCAATTAAGTAATGGTACTTATAGCGAAGCTACTGGCGAAAGATTTCCCATTCGTCTGCCAAGGGGCGCGATTTTACGTGGTAATCCCAGCACAAATGGAAGTGGTGTTGTCATTAGTGGTGGTGGTCGATTCCTCAGTTCTACCTTTGCCAGTCAAAATATTGCGATCGCAGCCGCTAACTTTTCTCGTATCGAAGGCGTGACGGTCACGAATAGCAATCCCCGTGGTTATGGGCTATGGCTAGAGTCGAGCCAAAATGTGTTTATCTCAAACAACAGTTTTGTGGGTAGTACCCACGACGGCATCTTTCTGACAGGAAGATCTAATGCTTATATTGGCAATAATCTATTCACGAATAATCGTGGTAGTGGTATTTCTGCGGTCGGTACTAGTACAGGGGAAATTCGCGACAATCGATTTGAGAATACAGGCTTTGGTCTATCGATTGGTCAGCAATCTCAAGTTGTGGTTGCCAACAACAGTATTACCAACAACGTTGATGGGGTAATTATCTCCAACAGCGCTCAACCAATGCTACGCGGTAACACCATCTCTGACAATCGGCGCAATGGTTTAGTCGTGCTTGCCAATGGGAATGTCTCGCCCCGCGCCGACGTTGGCACGACAGTTTCCCAAGGCAATAACACCTTTAGAAATAATCGTGAATTAGATATTAACAATGCCACCACAATTCCGCTTGTGGCAGTAGGCAATCAATTTAATCAGTCTCGCGTCAAGGGTTTATTGAATCTCACCGCATCGCAATCGCCTATTGTAAATGCGATCGCAAATAAGCCCATAGTCTCAATTCCTGCGCCCATTACTTCTAATCCTAAGCCAGTAGCATCGGCTCCTAAGCCAGTTACCTCCATTCCCACAACCGTTAGCACTATTCCCTCACCATCGGGAACTGCCGTACCGATTCCCAATAATAGTAGCCCCAGCAATGGTGCAACTACCGTATTTCTTCCTGCGCCCAGCTCCAATCAAGCATTGCCAAATCCAGTTATTTCCACTAATCCAAGTGTAAATAATGGGGTAAATAACAATGCACCAACGACCATTATTATTGAGCGTGAATATAGCACTCCTACCAGACCTGCGCCAGTTGCAGCCCTACCACCAGTGGTAGTCGATCCTACCACTGGCAAGCCATTTCAATATCGTGTAGTTGTGAATACGACTTCTCCTGTAGTCACCCAAAAGGTGAAAAACATCGTTCCTAGCGCTTTTCGTCTATCTCGCAGTGGTAGAAGTATGCTGCAAGTTGGAGCTTATAGTGAGCGTCCTACCGCAACTCAACTAGTCCAAAGATTGGCTCAAGCAGGTGTCAGCGCTCAAATCATTCCCTTCTAATAGGGCAAGTCTCAAAGCTTCACCGCAAATTGTGCTGCGAAGCTTTGCTTACATTTTTTGTAAATGATGTTCTAAATATTGCTGACTGCCTAACTGTTGGAGTTGTTCTTGCTTTGCCATCACCATATCCTTCAGAGATTGACGATAGGCAATTACTTGGTCAAGGAGTTCAGGCTTGTGGCTAGCGAGAATTTGCACTGCTAGCAGTCCTGCGTTGTCAGCATTGCCGATCGCCACCGTAGCCACAGGAATTCCTTTGGGCATTTGGACAATTGAATATAGCGAATCTACACCATTCAGTTGTTTAGTGGAAACAGGGACACCGATTACTGGTAATGGCGAAAGTGCGGCAACCATCCCTGGTAAATGTGCAGCACCACCCGCACCTGCAATAATTACTTTGATGCCACGAGTATGGGCAGATTTCGCAAATTCCACCATTCTTTCGGGTGTGCGATGGGCAGAAATAATCGCGACTTCGTGAGGAATTTGGAACTGTTGGCAAATTGCGATCGCACCTTGCATCGTTGGCAGATCGGAGTCACTGCCCATAATGATGCTGACTTCGGGTTGAGTTGACATATTTTCAAATTTTCCATAACTACAGCCATTCATCTTATACCAAAGCTAAAAATGGCAATGCCATTTTTAGCTTTCAATACTCTTGCTGGGCTTCTTGCCTATTGCCTGTTAGTTGTATTAATTTGCCATTGTTTAGAACCTTCGTTCCAAACTAAATTCATTCTCAAAGTCTCAGGTGTAATTTTACTTCCTTGCTGATAAGTTAAATCAACATCGATAACTGCCACATCATCTTTAATTTCCACAACTCGAAATCCACGTACATCAACCTTGTCAACGCTTTGCCACCAATCTGTAAAAGTTTGATAACCATTCGCTCCATCACGTTGAAATTTTGGCGTGAGATTTTGCCATGCCGTCTGAAATTGACGATCGTTAATCAGACCATAATAAGCTCTAATTGCTTGCTGAGGAGAAGGTTTGGCGGGTGCTGGTGTTGCTGTTTTTGATGGTGTTGGGGTGGGAGTTGGGGAAGCCGTGGGTGGCAAATCGCTACCCGCAACTCTTTGCACTGGATCTTTATCGTTAGGACTAGCAAAAGCGCAATAGGCATCCCCAACAAAGGTGCGATGCTTTTTTAGATTAGTAATACAGCTATCAAGATCTTGAAATTGACTGGTATATACCTGTTGAAACTTGCTATCGCCTAAATTCGGGTAGTCAGGTATCCAGAACTGACCTGCATCTTTATAGCCTTGCGATCGCAATTCCTCTACCCTGATGCTGGCTTTGTCAGGATCAGCAAAAGCTGAATCCGCCAGAAAATAGAAGGATGTCTTGGCATTGGGCTGACTTGCGGGAAAGATTTTATTCCACAGCGCCACAACGCCACCATTTTGGGAAACGACAATCCCCGTTGCGATCGCCGCACCCAATGCACCACCAACAATTACCGTTGCTAACAACTGCCCGAACACCTTTTTTTGAGAAGTTTGTTGGGGCTGGTATACATAAACTGATTGATCGGGGATTACCTGATTGGGTGTGGTTAGCGGTGGATAACCTTTGGGAGTCACTGCCACAGTTTGCATATTCGACATTGCAGGGGCAACAGGAATCGATTTGACAGGTGCTATCACTGGTGCAGGATTAGCATTTGCCTGTAATGCGTCGAGCATTTCCCTTGCCGATCCATAGCGATCGCGAGGATCAAATTGCAATACCTTCGCAAATATGCCTTGTAAATCTGGACTAATCCCTGTGACATCGGATTGCCAAAGCACTTCCCCTGTTTGCGGATCAGTTCCTAGTTCCTGTGGATATTTACCCGTCAGAGCAAAGATTCCCGTCAATGCCAAACTATATAAATCGCTCGCAAAAAAAGGTCGCCCTGCGGCTTGCTCTGATGCCATGAAACCGGGCGTACCAATCACAATTGAATGCGCTTGCTGCTGCACTCCACCCCGAATTGTACTGACATTAAGAGTTTCCTTTACCGCACCAAAATCAATGAGTACAGGTTCGCCATCACGTAAAATAATATTATCGGGCTTGATATCACGATGAATAATACCGCGCTCATGGACATAGACTAAGGTTTGGAGAATGCTGACCATTAACTGCCTGACCGCAGCTTCATTCCATTTGCCACTACGCTCAATTGTTTCCGTTAATGTGATGCCATCAATCCATTCTTGGACTAAATAGAATAATCCATTTTCAGTAAAATTAGCATAGAGTTTAGGAATATAGCGACTGTCTTCGCCCAGTGCTTCTAAAACTGCTGCCTCACGGTGAAAACGTTGCTGCAAAAGCTCATACATTTGCGGATTATCAGCCACGGGCTTAAGCTGCTTGATCACACATCGACGCTTAGAGGGCATTTTGGTGTCTTCAGCCAAATAGGTTTCCCCAAAGCCGCCACTGCCCAAGACACTAGTGACGCGATAGCGGTTATCTAAAAGGTTTGACATCATGGGGGTATTTTCATCGCTTACTAGCGATCGTACAGCATAAACAGTGATTTGCGTTGCTTACACCAACTCACACCAACTCTGGTGTTTGACTACCAATCAGTTCCAAATGTTGCCGAATTTCCTGCTTTAACTTCTGAAAATCTGACTTTTGGAAAGTTAACACATCATCAATTGAATAAGCTTCAACAATTGCCTCTCTACCTTTTGCCTTAAAATCACCCAGCCGCACAGGTCGCCAGCGCTCGCTTAATCCTTCACGAACAGGTGCAGAAAACACCAAAAATCGATTTAATTGCCTTGTGAGGGATTCGATACGAGCGGCAACATTCACAGCATCGCCAATAATTGCATATTCTTTTTTGGCAAGAGAACCAATATTTCCTTCGAGAACCGTTCCCTTCGACAAACCAATTCCCACATAGAGAATTCGGAATGGACTATTAGCAGGTGCTTGATTGCGAAGGAGTTCTAATTCTGAAAGAATATCTAGACTCGCTTGTACAGCCGCATCAGCAAGATTGCCATCAAAATGAGCCATTACACAATCCCCAATAAACTTAGTTACTTCACCACCCCGCTGCGAGATCGCCTGCGTACAAATCGTGAAGAACTGATTGAGCAATTCAACTACTTCCGTTACCTGTAATTTTTCTGTGATACTAGAGTAGGAAATAATATCAGCAAAGAGAATTATCTTTTCGGTATAGCGTGGTTTTAGGGTAAGGGGATTAATGCCATTTTCGATGGCTTGCAATACTCCTGACTGAGTGTAGGTGGCTAAAATTGATTGCGATTCTCCCAAGGTTTGTAATAGTTCTTTGATCGGTTGTAGCAAGATGTCATTGTTTTCATCTAAAACAATCACTTCCATTGACCATTCAGGAAACTTCCGTGATGGAACATCTAGCTCTGATTTGAGGCACAGGATTTGATTATGTCTTTCATCTCCTAAGATTTTCTTGTAAAGATGATCAATTCTATCTTCATCGCCTTCTAGGATTTGAAAGAAAATCCCACCGCAGCTCAATAAAATACCCGTAATACCATCTCTCGAATTATTAGTCTGTGATACTTTTGCGATCGCATCAATATCCTTTTTAGAAAGCGCTCGTGAGAATTTACTGATATAAGACAGCCTTTTCATAACGTTGCTATGTTTCGCTATACGCGGTAATTACTGCACCCAACCCCAAGAACTCACATAAACTCAGAATCGCCAAAATCGCGACCAGAATCGTTACCCAAATACTTTTTTGTTATATCTCGATTACATCATAGATCAAATGTATTTTACAACACATTTTCTCTTAGCAGTTTCGCATCTCCTGTTCACAGGGTGCGATAGGATTAAATTTATTGCTTTTGAATTTGCCAAGTTTATAAATAAGTATTTCCTATGAGTATTTCTGCTGAAGATATTAAAAAATTAAAACAAGAAGTGGGCATTGCCGCCGCACAAAGAGTAAAGTCGGGCATGGTAGTGGGCTTAGGTACTGGTTCAACTACTGCTTTTGCGATCGAAGAGCTAGGACGACGCATCGCCGCAGGTGAACTTACCGACATTGTTGGTATTCCTACTTCTTTTCAAGCTTCAGTGTTGGGTAAAAAATATGGAATTCCCATCCGCAGTTTAGATGATGTCGATCGCGTTGATGTAGCGATTGATGGTGCTGATGAGGTTGATCCCCATAAAACTTTGATTAAGGGTGGTGGCGCAGCCCATACTCGTGAAAAAGTTGTTGATTCTCTGGCAGCATTATTTATCGTTGTTGTTGATGAATCTAAACTAGTCGATAAGCTCGGCTCAACTTTTGCTGTCCCCATTGAAGTTTTGCCGATGGCAGTTGCCCCTGTAACTAGAGCTGTAGAAAAGCTTGGTGGTAAGACCGACCTCCGCATGGGTGTTAAAAAGGATGGGCCCGTGATTACCGATCAAGGCAATATGGTTTTAGATGTCACCTTTGCAGAAATAGCCGATGCCGCAGAACTAGAGAAAACTCTAAACAACATTCCGGGTGTGGTCGAGAATGGTCTCTTTGTGGGTGTTACTGACCTAATTTTGGTTGGTGAATTTAAGGACGGTAAACCTCAAATTCGTGAGATATCCTAATCAAAAAAGGGCGCGTTGCGCCCTTTTTTGATTTTTAAATTTTTTCGCCACTAATGATAAACATAGGACTAACAGCCGCAAAGACTTGGCGATTGCCGCGAGTCTCTAAACGGTTAACAGAGGACTGTACTACTTCAACATTTCTAGCTTGTAATTTGGCAAAACTCTCAGAAATCGCATACAAGCCTTCCAAGCTATTTGTCGTTGCGATCGCTCTGCCATCAGATTTTAAACGCTCCCAACAATATTCCAAAATTGCTGACACCGAGCGGCCACCCTCAATGCAAATGCGATCGGGCTGTGCAGTCAGTCCCGTCAAACATTCTGGCGCACTACCGACTTTAATTTCCACATTATCTACGCCAAATTTCCTGCAATTCTTGGCAATCAATCCTGCGACATCTTCATCACGCTCAATCGCCACAATTTTGCCATTAGGGCAGAGCAAGCCCGTCTCAATCGGAATTGTGCCTGTACCTGCACCAATATCCCAAAGTACCGAATCAGTGTTCAATCGCAACTGTCCAATGATTAATAGGCGAGTCTCACATTTGCTCATGGGAATACCAGGCAGTCGCTCGAACAATTCGTCGGGGATGCCAGGGGTTACATAGGACCAGATGGATTCAGACATGAGCTTGGCGCACACAATGATTAGACATGATCAATATAGCGCTTTTCCATCAAAAATTTCTAATGCTATAGCAAAACAGAGGCTGTGTCGCCCGCATAGCAGGCGGCACAGCCTCCGTTTTTAGCTTGCTTTAAAGTTTAAACTGTTGCCGCAGTACGCTTGCGTCTACCTGCACTAGTTGTAGTTGCTGTTGCAGGAACTGCGATATCAGCAGTAGTGGTGGCAGCGCCATTGCCGTTACCATTGTTACTGCCATTTTCTACTACTTTCTTAGTCGGAATCACCTTGACTGCACCTGACTTGAGAGTTACTCCCATGGCATTAGGTTTCGCCGCAGGTGCAGGTGCAGACTGGGTAGAGTTGGGTGGTGTTTGCAATAGGAAGACGATCATTGGCTTGCTCTGCATTTGTTGACGCAAAACACGGGTAAGGTCACGCTCAAGTTGACCGCGCAGACCAATCCAATCAACTTCGAGAGAACCAACGTTGCGGGCAAAGTTACCCCAAGAATTAGCGAGGGAATTATCGATTGCCTTTGCCACAGCAGCAATAATCTGTGAGCGTTCCATTGGTAGAACGACACCGCTAAGTTGAATGTCTGGAGTCGTGGATAGCTTGCCGTCAAGACCAACGGATACAGCGATCGTGAAGATGCCATCCCCTGATATTTGTTGACGATCGCGCAAGACATCGCCCTTGACCATACCATCGCGGGAAGAGTCTACTAGCTCTACACCCGAAGGAACTTTATCGACTACCTTCATGTAGTCTTGGCAAACTTCGACGACATCGCCATTCTCGGCTATGACGATATTCTCACTAGGAATACCCATAGCTTCCGCCATCTTCGCGTGCTGCTTCAGCATTCTCAATTCTCCATGGGCAGGGAAAAAGAACTTAGGACGCACCAGGGCAAGCATCATTTTATGTTCTTCTTGAGAGCCATGTCCTGAAACGTGAATGCCTTTATCCTTGCCGTAGATCACATTAGCACCGAGGGCAATCAAGCGGTCAATGGTACGAACAACAGGAATAGTGTTACCAGGAATTGGGTTTGCCGAGAAAATAACCGTATCTCCTTGACGGACTTCTAATTGGCGATGACTGCAATTAGACATGCGGGTGAGAGCGGACATTGGTTCACCTTGCGAACCAGTGGTCAAAATCAGAATTTGATCATCGCGATAATGACGCAGATTTTGCAAAGGTTGAAATAGATCATCACGGCACTTGATGTAACCAAGGTTACGGGCATGGGCGATCACGTTGAGCATAGAGCGTCCCACCACGCCAACGACGCGACCCTGCTTGTCGGCAATGTCTAAAATCATGTTGACCCGATGAACTGAAGAGGCGAAGGTTGTGATAATCACGCGCCCCTTTGCCATCATGATGTACTTTTCAAGGTTAGGATATACAGCTCTTTCTGAAGGTGTAATTCCTGGCAATTCGGCGTTAGTGGAGTCACTAATCAGAGCTAGCACGCCTTTTTCGCCATGTTCTGCGAGACGCGCAAGGTCAAAGAATTCGCCATCAACGGGAGTATGGTCAATTTTGAAGTCGCCAGAGTGAATAACCATGCCCGCAGGTGTATTAATTGCGATCGAGAAACTATCAGCAATCGAGTGGGTGTTGCGAATAAATTCGACGAAGAAGTTAGTTCCGACCCGCACGATGTCACGGGGCATTACACGGCGCAACTCAGTACGGTTGAGAACTCCTGCTTCCCGTAGCTTGTCTTCGAGCAATGCCATTGCTAGTCTTGGCCCATAGATCACAGGAATTTCAAATTGCTTCAAATGGAAGGAAATTGCGCCAATATGATCTTCGTGCCCGTGGGTGACAATCATTCCCTTGATCTTATGCTTGTTTTCACGTAAGTAGGTCATATCAGGCAATACGACGTTTACTCCAGGCATCATGTTGTCAGGGAATGATAATCCGCCATCAAGGAGCATGATTTCATCGTTATATTCAAATACCCATGTGTTTTTGCCAATTTCATGCAATCCACCGAGAGCAATAATTTTTAGAGAAGGAGAGTTAGATGTCGTCATAAGTAATTTGTTTGGTAAGTAAAAAAATAAAAGGGAAGAATTTAACTGAATAAGGCAAATGGCTCAGTTCAATTTTTAATGGAAAACTTTGTATACATAGATATTTCAGAGAGAAACTAAAATTGCTAGAAAGGTGTAATCTCCCCCATAGGTCGATGATTAGCAATATGAATAGATTGCTTGGCAGATTGCTTGGCAATGCATTTTCTAGATATTCTCTAAAAATCTTGGTTTAAAAAATCCTAATCAATCCGAAGCAAGAATGCCCACCTGTTGTAAGACAGCTTTAAGTTTTGCTTCAAGTTCATGACTACCAGCAACTAGAGGCGATCGCACTACACCAGTGTCTAATCCTAATAAACGTAAAGCTAGCTTTAGCGGAATTGGATTGCTGGTTAAAAACAAAGCCTTAAACAGAGGAAAAAGCTGAAGGTGAATCTGTAATGCCTCTTGCACTTTGCCTGCGGCAAAAGATTGCATCATAGTTTGCAGTTGGTTACCAACTAGATGCGAAGCGACGCTAACTACTCCCTTTGCACCCACTGCCATCAGTGGCAGTGTTAGAGAGTCATCTCCTGAATAGATCGCAAATTCGGCGGGTGTGAGGGCGCGAATTTGACTAGCTTGATCTAAGTCACCTGTAGCTTCCTTGATTCCGATAATACTAGGAATTTCGGCTAGCCTTGCCACGGTTTCAGGTTCCAATTTGCAACCTGTGCGGCTAGGGACATTGTAGAGAAGGATCGGCAGTTCTGGTGCAGCTTCGGCAATTGCTCGAAAATGCTGGTACAAACCTTCTTGTGGTGGCTTGTTGTAATACGGTGTTACTTGCAGTGTACCATCTAATCCAAGATGTGCGGCTTTTTGAGTCGCTGAAATTGCTTCGGAAGTAGAATTAGAACCTGTGCCTGCCATGATTTTGGCTTTACCTGCGATCGCAGTTTTTAGCACTGAGAACAACTTATATTCCTCGTCCCAACTAAGGGTGGGCGACTCTCCCGTTGTACCGCAGACAACGAGGGTATCGGTTCCTGTCTCCACTAAATGAAGAGCAACCTGTTCTGCTTTTGCATAGTCAACATTCCCCTCTCTATCGAAGGGAGTAATCATTGCCGTTAGTAAACGTCCGAAATCGATTTCACTCATACATATTATTTAATTGTCAGTAGATCCTTGGCAATCAGCAGTTCAGCGATTTGCACAGCATTCAGGGCTGCACCTTTACGAATTTGATCGCCACATAGCCATAATTCCAAACCATTAGGGTGAGAAATATCTTGTCGAATCCGCCCCACCAGTACATCATCTTTGCCACTAGCGTCGATAGGCATAGGGAAGTAGTTTTTACTAAAGTCTTCCACTAGCTTTACCCCAGCCGAACTAGACAGAATCTCTCTCGCTTTGTCTGGACTAAAGGGATGGGCAAACTCTAGATTAATAGCTTCAGAATGAGCCCGCAGTACGGGAACCCGTACACAGGTTGCTGAGATGCGGATACTTTGATCGCCAAAAATTTTGCGAGTCTCGTTCACCATTTTCATTTCTTCCTCGCAATAGGAATTGTCTGTCATTGGTGAATTATGGGGAAATAGATTGAAAGCGAGGGGATAGGGCAGAACTTCAGGGACAGCAGGCTCACCATTGAGAATTGCCTGTGATTGGATTCTGACTTCTTCCATTGCTCTCGCACCAGCACCGCTAGCGGACTGATAGGTTGCGGCGATGATGCGCTGGATAGGCTGTACTTGATGCAATGGATAAATTGCTACCGCCATCAAAATAGTTGTGCAGTTAGGATTGGCAATAATCCCCTTGTGCTGTGCGGCCGCCTCAGGATTAACCTCTGGCACAATTAGCGGTACATCGGAATGCATCCGAAAAGCACTGGAGTTATCAATCGATACGGCTCCTGCCTTTGTGGCAATTGGTAGCCACTGCTTGGAGATGCTACCCCCTGCCGACGCAAGTACAATATCCACATCGTCAAAGGATTTTGCTGTAACTACTTCAATGGTCAAGTTTTGTCCAGCAAACACAACCGACTTGCCTGCCGAGCGCTCTGAAGCCAAAAGCTTGAGTTTGTCTAGGGGAAAATTTCTTTCTTCTAGCAAAGCTAAAAGTTCTGTGCCAACTGCGCCTGTTGCTCCGAGAATGGCAACGTTATACTTCTTACTCAATGAACCTCCAAAATAAAAACGTCAAATTGGGTTGGGAAACTTGTGATCAGATGTGATCAGACTATGCAATGACTTATGTGTAGCTTCATCATCTACGTCTTGATCCTGTCTGCAATACGATGATTATGATCATATTAACAAACTTTCAGAATATTGCTAATTTTTTTAATTATGGCCCTGTAAAAATAGCATCTTCTACATCTTGGCGGCTCAAGGAATAGGGAAACGCCCGTTGGATTTCTTTACCGCCGTAGGCATCTTGAATGTATCGAACTCGAATATCTTCAACATCCATAATAATCTCGGCTTGCCAAGATGGTCTCGTCACCCGCCAGATATTCGGATTTGATTTGTCTTGATCACAGCCTTGCTCATTTAACCATGTTTCAAGGGCTGGCAGGGGATGGTTATAGAGGGGAGTAGTGGGTGCGGGGAGCGCCATAGGGACGGTGTTGATGGGAGTTAATGAGGATGAAAATTTAGGTGGTTGCGAAAAAGATTACTAAATTTGCGATCGCATCAGGAAAAAGGCGATCACCGCGTAGCCATGCGACTAAAATGACTAGAACTGTACAGGCAACTAGCGTAACACCTATTAGCAATAGTGCAAATAGTTCACCACCAGATAATGGTCGCTCACTGGGCAAGCCATCATCATCAATAGTTTGTAGATTCTTAGGGTTTTTTAGAGGTGAATTGGCGTTGTTATTTAGAGCGTTGTCATAGGTTGCATACTGAAATCGAGAAAACTGAATGCGGCGATCGTAGGCATTGCGACGTTCGGCATTGCTGAGCGTCGCATAGGCTTCATTAAGTTGGCGAAAGTTCTCAACGGCTTCATCTTTGGGGAGTTGGGTCGTATCGGGATGATAGATTTTGCTGAGGTCACGATAGGCGCGACGAATGTCAATTTCACTTGCCCAAGGTGTAAGCCCTAGAATGGCGTAGTAGGTTTTCGGCATAAATTCAACATAACTTCTACATAGCATTTACATACAGATACAATCTACAGGCAAAGTTTATTGCCACGATTCATGTAATTCGCAAATTTGCATAACGATTTTGCAGTTTCAACTGTTGATGGGATTATATTTACCCTAGTGAGTGCTTAGGATTTGCTAGTTCTCATATTCACCTTCTCTGCGACATTATTTTCATGCCTTGGACTCGGATTATCAGCGCTTTAATAGTCATTCCCCTCGCACTGGCAGCGATTGCCTTTGGAGGATGGGCTTTCACCGCAGCATTTGCGTTGCTGATAGTTTTTGGTGAGCGGGAATATTTTGCCCTAGTCCGCGCTAAAGACATTGTGCCTGCTAGTAAAATTACGATTTCTGTCAGTCTAGCATTGCTAATTGTTTCGCAGTTGCGGGTTGAGCTTGCCGATGCGGTCATCCCAATCGCAGGGACATTTATTTGCTTTTATCTACTCTTCCAGCCACGCATTGCCACAATTTCCGATATTTCCGCATCAATATTGGGTTTGTTTTATGGGGGCTATCTGCCAAGCTTTTGGGTGAGAATCCGAGGAATCGGCGATGGGATTCCTTTTGAAGTGAGCGATCGCTTGCAGCAATTCGATTTCTTTAATCAGTTACGCAACCTCGACCAATTGTCATGGTTAAGGATTACTTTCCCTGTATCGTCTGGCTGTATCTATGTGCTGATGGCATTTTGTTGTATTTGGGCATCGGATGTGGGTGCTTATATCTTTGGCAAGGTACTAGGACGAACGCGCCTGTCAGACATTAGCCCGAAAAAAACCGTTGAAGGTGCGATCGCAGGTCTTTTGTGTTGCTGTGTGACTGCGGTAATCTGGGCATTTAGCTTGGGATGGGCACAGTGGTGGGTGTCAGGCGCGATTTTAGGTCTATTAATTGGTATCGCAGGTTTGTTGGGAGATCTCACAGAATCAATGATGAAACGTGATGCAGGGGTTAAGGATTCAGGGCAAATTATGCCCGGACATGGTGGCATTCTCGATCGCGCCGATAGTTATGTGTTTACTGCACCCTTGGTATA
Organism: Pseudanabaena mucicola FACHB-723; assembly: GCF_014696385.1. Classification (GTDB taxonomy): domain Bacteria; phylum Cyanobacteriota; class Cyanobacteriia; order Pseudanabaenales; family Pseudanabaenaceae; genus Pseudanabaena. The sequence goes on along the minus strand of NZ_JACJQB010000018.1, from coordinate 49,650 downwards.
TTACTTTTTGACTTTGATTTTGCCGATTGCGCATTGATTTGCAATATAAAGAGCTAAAACCTGTGGCGCACGCGCAGCGTGCGCCACAGGTTTTAGCTCTAGTTTTTAATTCTGTCTAACTACCTATAATAGGAATCATCGCTAGTCTTCTGAGCGTTTACCAACTAGGCAACTATTAAACAATGGATACTTGGGAAAGCTTTCGGATGGCAGGAAAAACCCTTGCCGCTAATCGTTTACGCAGCACTTTAACAATGTTGGGCATCATCATTGGTAATGCTTCAGTCATTTTGATGGTAGGTGTCGGTCAGGGGGCGCAGCGCTATGCTTCGGAGCAGTTCCAATCCCTTGGGACTGATGTAATTTTTGTGATTACGGGGACTGACAATGCAAGGCGGAATGTAATTGCGCCACCAAATCGGCTTGTTTTGGCGGATGCGGATGCGATCGCAGAACAAGTCCCGACGGTGCGGAGTGTTGCTCCACAGATCAATGGTTCCGAGTTGGTAATTGCAGGCAACAACACCAAACGCGCCACTTTAATTGGTACGACCAGCGACTACACGATTGTGCGTAATGCAGATGTGAGTGCGGGGCGATTTTTTAGCAAAGAGGATGTGAATCGTAATGCCAGAGTATTGACAGTGGGGGCAGCGATCGCCAAGGAATTGTTTCCCAATGGCACAGCAATCGGACAAACGCTGAGAATTCGTGGCACTGGCTATGAAGTAATTGGAGTGATGTCTGAGAAGGGGGCATTTTTGGGGACGAACCAAGATGACACCATCTTTTTACCAGTTACCACAATGACTAGCCAACTTACGGGTAAAACCTCGCCCTATGGTATTGCCGTGCAGGTGATCAATGTCTCAGCCAAAAGTAATGCCGATGTTGACGCGGCTCAGTTCCAAATTGCCAACCTGCTCCGACTGCGCCACCGAACTTCAGACATCAATGCCGATGATACATTTACGGTTCGCACCCAACAGGATGCGCTCGAAATTGTTGGCAATATCACCAATGCCCTCACAGTCATGTTGGCGGCAATCGCGGGTATTTCGCTGTTAGTGGGAGGCATCGGCATCATGAATATCATGCTGGTGTCGGTGACGGAACGCACACAGGAAATCGGACTCCGTAAGGCGATTGGGGCTTCGCCCAGCGATATTCTCACCCAGTTTACGATTGAGGCAGTAATCCTGTCATTGCTGGGTGGGGCGATCGGCACAGGCATCGGTGTGGGTGGCATTTTGTTGATCGCAGCGGTTTCGCCTCTGCAAGCAGGGGTATCTCTGGGAGCAATTGGCTTAGCCGTTGGCGTTTCTGGGGGGATTGGGCTATTTTTCGGTATTTTCCCAGCGCGACAAGCTGCCCGCCTTGATCCCATTGTGGCTCTGCGAAGTATTTAACAACTGATTAATAACTAAATTAATAACTGCCCATGATTACCACTAATGCGATCGCAACTTTAGCCACAACTGCCGATGAGAGGCGGGAAATTGTACGGCTGAATAATGTCTGTAAGTTTTACGGTGAAGGCGATACGCTCGTCAAAGCCCTCGATGATGTCAGCTTTGTGATTAAAGAAGGCGAATATTGCGCGATCATGGGGGCATCGGGTTCGGGCAAGTCCACCTGCATGAATATCATTGGCTGTCTCGATAGCAGTACATCTGGGCAATATTTCCTAGATCAGCAAGATGTGTCGGGAATGCAGGAAAAAGATTTAGCGCATGTGCGGAATCTCAAAATTGGGTTTATCTTTCAGCAATATCATCTGTTACCGCAGCTATCGGCATTGGAAAATGTGATGCTGCCCATGGCATACGCTAATATTCGCCCCAAAGAACAACGCGAAAGAGCTGCTGCCGCGTTGGAACGGGTGGCGATGGGGCATCGCCTTAATAATCGACCAAACCAAATGTCGGGCGGTCAACAACAGCGGGTTGCGATCGCAAGGGCGATTGTGAATCAGCCTGTAATGTTACTAGCCGATGAACCGACAGGAGCGCTCGACTCGCATACGACGGCTGAAGTGATGGAGTTATTTGGTGCGCTCAATGCTAGTGGGATCACGGTGGTGATGGTCACCCACGAAGCTGATGTGGCGCGGAATACCCAGAGAATTATTTGGTTTCGGGATGGACAAGTAATTCATAATCACCTGTCACCATCGGATTTGAGTAATGTGATTTAAAAGCCATAGCAATTTTTAAGCCAGTGATGTGTATAGAGATTTGTTTATCGCCGAAGGCAGGAAACAAATCTCTATACGCCATAGGTTTTAGGTATTTGTATGATTTTCGATCGCAATTGGCTCGATCGCATCCGCAGTGGTAAACCCAAAAATTTGAGCATAGAAATAAAATTCGCCATCAAGCGCCCGCTTGATATTTTCTGACTTACGGAAGCCGTGCTGCTCACCCTCAAAGGGAACATAGGCAACGGGTAAACCCTTTTGGCGGAGAGCATCCACCATCATTTCCGCTTGATTGGGCGGCACAACTTTATCTTCTAGCCCTTGAAAAAATGCGATCGCACAGGAAAGCTTATCGGTGAAATGAATTGGCGATCGCTGGATATAAATTTCCTTGTGTTCGGGATATTTACCAATCAAACTATCGAGATAGCGAGATTCAAATTTATGGGTATCTGTAGCGAGGGCTTCGAGGTCACAAATGCCATAGTGGCTCGCCCCAGCCTTAAAGTCATCGCGGAAGGTTAACGCGCAAAGAGTCGTATAGCCACCTGCACTACCGCCCGAAATCGCCAGACGATTTTCATCGACTAATCCCTGATCGGCTAAGAACTTAGCCCCATTCGCACAGTCATCGACATCGACAATGCCCCAATTTCCCTTGAGGCGATCGCGATATTCTCTGCCATAGCCTGTACTGCCACCATAATTAACATCGAGTACCGCAAAGCCGCGACTCGTCCAATATTGAATACCAAGGCTGAGACTGCCCGAGGTGGAAGCCGTGGGGCCGCCGTGACTTTTAACTAGTAGTGGTGGTTTTTCGGTTGCCTCAGCCTGAAAATCTTTATTTTTAGGTGCATAAAATAAACCATAGGCAGTTTTGCCATTTTCGGTGGGAAACTCCAAGGGCTGGGCGGCTGAGATGTATTCAGGGTCAAGTTGTAAATCGGATGCGACCCGTATTTTTTGCCAAGCCTTAGTCGTTACATCGAGCAAAACAATCGCCGTGGGTGCGGTCGCTGAGCCGCCATGGAAAACAGCCTGATCGCCTTTGCAATGAATTCCTGAAATGCTCGTAAATGGTGTGGTAATTTCCTGTAAACCGACCTCAAGATTACTAGGATCGAGAATTGCTAAGTGGGAAATACCCTGCTGGGTATAGGTGCAGAGAATTTTGCCGTCACCTGTAAAGCCATAGGTGGACATCCCAAATACCCATTGGGGTAATCCAAACTCAGCTTCCATGGGGCAAAGGGGCTGGATTGCATCGAGGTTTGTTAGGTCAGTCCTATATAAATTCCACCAACCTGTGCGATCGCTCACAAAGTAAAGCTCGCCACTGGGTGACCATGCGGGTTGAAAAATGGACTCGTTGACTCCCCCTGCAATTAAACGGGGATTTGCGATCGCTAATACTCCGATCTCCGACTCCACTAAGTCCCCAACCCATAATTCCGTGCCATCCCAAGGCATGTTTGGATGATGCCAACAAATCCATGCCAGCTTGTTACCATCGGGATTGAGTCGGGGCGAAGCGTAGAAATCTGCACCATTGACTAACACTTGAATATCTTCACCATTGCTGGTATTCACCGCAACAATCGTATTTACTGGTTCGCCGCCGCCCGTATGATCTTCGCGCACACAGATTAACTTGCCATAGTCACGACTCCATGCAAAATCAGCATAGCGATAGTCATTGACGGCTGTGAGGGGCTGTGGTGCATTATCACCAATTTGCCGATAGATACAGCGATCGCTAAAGTTAGTGAAATAAATGCGCCCATCCTGTACCAAATATTCGCCGCCGCCATACTCATGGACTTGCGATCGCACATTTAAACCTGCGGGTGTTAGCTCTCTATAATTTTCCGCACTATTTCCTGCATTGTCATAGCGCATCAGTAGGTTACGCCCACCCTCTGTCGGTCTCCCCTCATTCCAGTAGATATTGCCATTGTCAATCGCCGCCGAGCCAAGGCGAATGCTGCTAGAGACGATTAAATCAGAGCTAATTGGTGATTTCCAAGAACCGTAGGGAGCGACAGACATAGAATTTTTATGGGGTTAAGGTTTAAGGTTTGCAGCCAAGGCGATGGGTTGCAACTGAAGATGATTAGGGGCAATCGCACTTGCCGAAATTTCGATCATCTTCGTGGCAAAGTTGGGTAACAATCCGAAGAAAACAATGATTAAGGCTAAGGCAATCGCAGGGAATTTTTCCTGCCATTTGGCAAAAGGAAAAGTATTGCTCACAGCTTTACTGGCAGCTTTTTCTACAGACAGACGACCGAAAAATACGCGATCGATCAGGATTAAGAAATAGACTGCCGTTAATCCTGTCCCAATCATACAAAGCAGAGTTTGGATCGGGAAGATGGCAAAGCTGCTGCGGAAGATCACGAACTCAGCAATGAAACCAATCATTCCAGGTGTGCCTGCGCTTGCCATGGCGGCCAAAATCATCAGCGAACCTGTAATCGGTAAGCCCCGTTCAGGATTGAGTAAGCCATTCAGAGAATTAATATCACGAGTACCCGTTTTCTTGTAAACGATCCCTACCAAAATAAAGAGCAGTGCCGAAATCAGACCATGGCTAATCATTTGAAAGGTCGCGCCCACTAGAGATAAAGGCGTTGCGGCGGCGAGGGCCAGCAGGATATAGCCCATATGACCAACGGAACTATAGGCCACCATTTTTTTCATGTCGGTTTGGGTGATGGCGGTGAGGCATCCGTAGATGACACTGACCACAGCCCAACCCGCTAGAAATGGCGCGATCGCTTGCCATGCATCGGGGAGCAGACCTAAACCAAATCGCAGTAAGCCATAAGTTCCTAGCTTCAGTAGCACTCCTGCTAGCAATGTGGAAACTGGTGTAGATGCCTCAACGTGGGCATCGGGTAACCATGTATGCAGTGGCACGATCGGAATTTTGATGCCAAAGCCGAACATTAGCAATAGCAATAAGATCCCTTTTGTGGTTTTCGATACGCCATCAAGATTGAGGTCTTGATAGTTAAAGGTAAAGCCAACCGCGTCGCCACTGCCAAAAATTGCCATCCCAAAGAAGGCGGCAAGGATCAGTACACCTGAGATCGCGGTATAGATTAAAAACTTGGTAGCAGCATAACCCCGCCGTTCTCCTCCCCAGATGGCGATTAGGAGGTACAGCGGAATTAATTCTACTTCAAAGAATAGGAAGAAAAGCAGTAGGTTTTGGGCAAGAAATGCACCATTAACGCCACCACCAAGCAAGAGCAGGAGCGGAAAATAAAGGCGTGGGCGTTGAGTGTCGTAGCTGATGTAAATCGCGACCATTAGCAATAGCCCGTTAAGTAGCACCAGTGGGAAAGAAAGCCCATCGACTCCCAAGCAATAGGTTAGTCCAATGGGATCTAGCCAAGCTAGGGATTCACCTAGTTGGAGTGTTGCTAGACTCAGGTCAAATTTAGTAATTAAAAATAGCGACCAAGCAAATGTTGCGATCGCAATTCCGAGGGATATGCGCCGTAGATTTTGGAAGTCGAGGACTCCTCCCAGTAGGGTGATCAGCAGTGCGCCTGCGATCGGAAACCAAACTAATGTACTAAGCATTTTTTATGAAAGTCATGAAATTTTTTTGTAAAAACCTATGGAAAGGTAAGGCAATTAGTTCAATCCATAGAAAGCCGCAAATCCAATCAAAATCAGACCGATCATGATCGTCAGTACATACTGCTGCAACCTACCTGTAACCGTGTATTTAAGGCTCTCACCGCTAAATATAGAAGCAAAGCCAACAAAGTTGACTGAGCCATCAACAAGATAGCGATCCACCCAAGTCAAAACCTTAGAACCGCCACCGACAATTAAGACCACCGTATACTTATAGATGGCTTGAACATAGAGGTCATAGGCGAGCAAGTCCTGCACCGCTTTCCATGCCTGACGAGTTGCCTTGGGTAACATGGGTACTGAGCTGCCTGTTTCGTAGGGCTTGACATAGATATATGCACCAATGCCAAAGCCGAGTAATCCTGAAGCAGCAAGTACAGCCGTACCCCAAATATCGACAGTATCTAAGTCAATATCCACAAATTCCCATGATGGCAATAGAATCGGCACAATCAAAGTGATAATCGTCAGGGCAACTAGGGGGATTGCCACTTGCCAAGCCACTTCGGGAGCGCGACGGGTTTTTGGTTGCACTGGTCCTAGAAATACCAACGCAAACATTCGCATTAGTCCAAAGGCAGTAATGCTATTTACTAATAATGCGATCGCAATTAGCCAAGGATCACTATTCCAGAAGGTTTCTTCCCAGCGTAACAATGTCCAAAATCCGCCGAAGGGAACCATGGCAACTAGTCCCAGTGATCCCACAATAAAGCCGACCAGACTGGCGGGCATTCGTGTTTTGATGCCACCCACCTCGGTCAGGTCTTGGGTCATCGTCGTCATCATCACTGCCCCAGAGCTAAGGAATAGCAATGATTTGCTGATGCCATGACTAAACAATAAGCCTAATGCAAGGTCGGGTTGTTGCATCCCTACGGCAATAAAAACTAGACCAAGATAAGCACTGGTGGAGTGGGATAGGGCGCGTTTCATATCAATTTGGGCAATCGCCACCAAAGATGCTCCAATTGCCGTAATTGCGCCAATGATCACCGATACTTCAGCCGCCACGGGAAACAGCGATAACACAGGCTGAAACTTGATCAGCACATAGGCTCCTGCACCGACAACCACTGAGTTTCGCAAAATTGAAGCAGGGTTGGGTCCCTCCATAGCTTCATCGAGCCATAGGTGCAGTGGAAACTGAGCGCATTTGCCCAAGGGGCCTGCAATTAGAGCTAGTCCTAATAAAGTGCCAAATTGTTGATGGTTGGTGAAATAGGCGATCGTCTCTGGTGCATTTGCCCATAATTTGAGATCAGAAAAGTTGAGGCTATCGGTCAGATTAGAGAGCGCAACTACACCCATTAGCAAAAAGAGATCACCCACTCGCTTTGTCCAAAATGCATCTCTCGCCGCCGTCACGACTAGGGGCTGGGCATACCAAAAGCCCACTAATAGATAAGTAGAGAGCGTGAGCATTTCGAGCATGGCGTAGCTAAAAAACAGGGAATCACTAAAGGCAATACCTGTAATTGCAGCTTCAAAAAAGCCAATTAGGGCGCAAAATCTGGCAATTGCCCAATCGGTTTCCAGAGAGCCTAGTCCATATACCTGTGAAATTAAACTCATCACCGCGATCATCACCGAAGCCCCTGCACTGATCGTGGAAATCTCAAAGGAGCATCTCAGGGTGAGATCGAGGGATTGAAACCAAGTAAACTCAATTTGCTGTGCGGGCGCACCCCACACCGAGGTCAATAGCCAACAACTATGCACGAGGGCAAGGGTGGTCATTAACATATTTAGGTAAACCGCAGGGCGGGGACCAGTACGTCGAATTATCCTTAATGACCAAGGAAGTGTCAGCCCTGCGCCCAGTAGACCATAGCAAGGAAGTAACCAAGCTGTTTCTAGGATCATTGATTCTACTATAGAGTTTTTACTATGTTTATCTTAAAAAGTATCAAATATTCTAAAAGTTTACATCAAAACGTTTCGTGCCTAAACTTGCCCGATTGATACAGCGCAAAGCGCTTTATGAAAATTTTTCTGGACGACTGCAAAGGTCAACAGGCTTAAAGAATCAGTGCATTTGAAAATATTTGTTTAGTAATACCAAGCGATCGCAAATTTGTTGATGTCGCTTTTGCCATGTGGTGGGATTACGGGCAGCCCGTAACATACTCAAATCCACGCCGAACATCTTTAATTGCTTGTCGATTTCCACCTGTAGAGATAAATGTTGGGGCTTGATCTCCATCTCAATATTCACAATTTGATCATGGAAAAATGCTTGGATTTGACTTTGAGATCGCAACCAGTCACTCACAATTGCGGGTGCAGGTTCTGATTGATTTGCGATCGCTGTTTGCAACACTTCTAACTGGCGCTGCAAGTCATGAATTAAATCTAAATATTGCTGTGACAAGGCTTTAAATACTCTGAAATCAATACAAAATATACTCACGCAGACTATCAGCTTGCATCGCAGTCAAGCTCAAAATAACGGGTGCTTTACTTTGGGTAGATATTTGCGATCGCGCGATCCCATTGATTAAGGATCATGGTAAGTTAAGTTTAGTTAAGAAATTATTTTGAACATCAGGCTCTTTGCTATATGAAATCCTCTTGGAGAACTGCACTGCTGTGGTTACTGCCCATAGCGATTATCGGCTTTTTTGGCTGGCAGACATTAGTTGCCCGTCCTGTCCCTAGTCGGCCCACTGTAAATGCGGCAAATACTCGTATCGCCTACGGAAGATTCCTTGAATACCTCGACGAGCATCGAGTACGCAAGGTTGATATTTTTGATGGTGGTCGCACGGCGGTAATCGTAGCAAGCGATCCCCAAATTGAGGGTAAAGAGCAACGCGCTAGGGTTGACTTGCCCCTATACGCACCTGAGTTGATGGATAAACTCAACGAAGGCGGCGTAGACTTGGCAATTTATCCCCCTAGCAACAATGGCGCAATCTGGGGATTTATTAGTAATCTGATTTTCCCTGTCGCTCTGATTGCAGGTTTATTCTTCCTCTTCCGTCGTTCCAATCAAATGGGCGGCCCCGGACAAGCGATGGATTTCGGTAAGTCCAAAGCTAGATTTGCCATGGATGCTCAGACTGGCGTAATGTTTGATGACGTTGCAGGTATTGAAGAAGCGAAGGAAGAGTTGCAGGAAGTTGTGACTTTCTTGAAAAAGCCCGAACGCTTTACGGCGGTTGGCGCAAAGATTCCTAAAGGCGTTTTGCTAATTGGTCCTCCTGGGACTGGTAAAACTTTGCTTGCCAAAGCGATCGCAGGTGAAGCGGGTGTACCTTTCTTCTCTGTATCTGGCTCAGAGTTTGTCGAAATGTTTGTTGGTGTCGGTGCATCCCGTGTGCGCGACCTGTTTAAGAAAGCCAAGGAAAATGCCCCTTGCATTATCTTTATCGATGAAATCGATGCAGTCGGTCGTCAGCGTGGTGCTGGTATCGGTGGCGGTAATGATGAACGCGAGCAAACCCTTAACCAAATCCTGACGGAAATGGATGGATTTGAAGGTAACTCTGGCGTAATCGTGATTGCGGCAACCAACCGTGCTGATGTCCTTGACTCTGCATTGTTACGTCCCGGCCGCTTTGATCGTCAAATTGGCGTTGATCCACCTGATATCAAAGGTCGTTTGCAAGTTCTCAATGTTCACGCACGTGACAAAAAGATTAGCCCTGAAGTTTCTCTAGAAGCAATCGCCAGACGCACCCCCGGTTTTGCTGGTGCTGACCTTGCTAACCTCTTGAATGAAGCTGCAATTCTGACTGCCCGTCGTCGTAAGGATGCGATGACAATGGCAGAAATCGATGATGCCGTCGATCGCGTCATTGCTGGACTCGAAGGCAAAGCCCTTGTCGATAGCCGCAACAAACGCTTAATTGCCTATCACGAAGTTGGTCATGCGATTGTCGGTACATTGCTCAAGGATCATGATCCAGTTCAAAAAGTGACCCTCATTCCTAGAGGTCAGGCTGCTGGTTTGACATGGTTCACTCCCGATGAAGAACAAACCCTCGTTTCCCGTGGTCAAATCCTCGCCCGTATCACGGCAGCTCTCGGTGGTCGTGCTGCCGAAGAAGCCGTATTTGGTTCTGCGGAAGTGACTACTGGTGCTGGCGGTGACCTCCAACAGGTGAGCGGTATGGCGCGTCAAATGGTCACTCGTTACGGGATGTCTAATATCGGTCAACTTGCCCTTGAGGGTCAAAGTTCGGAAGTATTCCTTGGTCGCAGCATGGGTGGCGGTTCTCAATACTCCGAAGATATTTCCGCTAAGGTTGACCAACAGGTTCGCGAAATTGTCCAGAAGTGCTATCACACAGCACTACAAATTGTGTACGAAAATCGTGCAGCAATTGATCGTGTTGTGGATTTACTAGTGGAAGCCGAAACTCTAGATGGTGATGAGTTCCGCCGCATCATTGGTGAATACACCACTGTGCCTGTTAAGGAACGCTTTATTCCTCAAATCTAAAATTCTATTCCAAACTCAAAAAGTAAAGGCGGCGCGATGCGCCGCCTTTACTTTTTGAGTTTGGTTTTACTCCTTTCGCAGTCAAGAAATAGGGGTGTGCGGCAAACCCGCACACCCCTATTTCTTGTGTTTACAGGTCGATTTCTTCGGTGAGAAGGGAGTAGGTATAATTAAAACCCAAAGCTAAAACCTGTGACGCACGCTGTACCACAGGTTTTAATTGTAACCAGATACTTAAAACTGTTAATGAAAAAAAAGGATGGATGGTTTTATATTGCCCTGAGTTGGCGAGGCTCAGTTGTCCCAGAAGTATTGCCCCGCTCGATATTATGCGGATTATTTGGAGGTATCGTTTATATAATGCATCTCTACCAAATCCAAGTTTCTCTCCCCATTCTTGGCAGTCTAATTCCCAATATTGTTTTAGGTTTATTACTTGTCTTTCGCACTAACACTGCTTATGAGCGATTTTGGGAAGGTCGCAAAGCATGGGGAAGTCTAGTCAATACAGTTCGCAACCTATCTCGCCAAATCTTAGTTGCCATTTCCGAAAATGAACCTTGCGATCGCAAAAACAAAATTGCCGCTGTTAAGCTATTACCAGCTTTTGCGATCGCATTAAAGCTCCATTTGCGATCGCAGCCACTCAATGCTGAACTTGAAGCCAACCTATCCCCAGAGAAATTTGCGCGACTGCGATCGATGAATCATCCTCCCCTCGAAATTGGATTTTGGATTAGTAACTATTTGCAAAAGCAATATCGACAGGAAAAACTCAGCCATTATCAACTAGTGGACATGATTCAACTGCTCAATCAAATGGTGGATGTTGTTGGCATTTGTGAACGTATTCTTAAAACGCCCATTCCTCTCGCCTATTCAATTCACCTCAAGCAACTGTTATTAATTTATTGCTTATCATTGCCTTTTCAGATGGTCGATCAATTGGAATGGATGACAGCTCCGATTGTGGCATTGATTAGTTTCACTCTTTTGGGGATTGAAGAAATTGGCATTCAGATAGAAGATCCCTTTGGGCATGACCCCAATGATTTACCTCTAGATAATATTTGTAATGCTATGCTTCGCAATATCGAAGATTTAATTATCGTTAGCATCGATCAGTACGAATCATAGTTTCAATCAGACATCAATATGCAAATAGTTGTATTTAATGAATTACTTTTTGGATTTAACAAAAATTTAGTTGCAAATTAAACATGAAGATTAGATATCAAAATTACTGATGATAACTATATATTAAAAATAATCATGGGTTTAATGCACTACAGTAATATGCTTTTGAGATTTTGAGGTCTTAATAGAATTTTAATATCTACCTTTAGAGGTTTTGAGTTGATCACCATAATGTGGGTATATATATGTAGGCAAATCAAAACATCAACAATAAAAAAGTTATTGCGATTTCCTAGCTTGCTAATCATTAATCCTAATCAAAGTTTTTAATTGCAAAGTCAGCAATATCTTTAAATTGGGTTTTTGATTGAGTCTTGGCTTTTAATAGAGCAGAAAATACAAACTCAGTTTTACACTTTAAGGTTTGTAGGTTCCTTCTATACACAAAGCACTAGTTTAAATTTTCCAGTCAAAACCTAAAGAATCTCCCATGACCTACACAATTAACTCAGCCAGAAGCATTTTCCCTAATACCCTAGCTGCCGACGTTGTACCTGCAACTACAGCCAGATTTAACCAACTAAGTCCCGAAGATCAACTCGCTTGGATTTGGTTTACTTACTTGGAAATGGGCAAAACTGTGACTATTGCCGCTCCTGGAGCCGCCAGTATGCAATTGGCTGAGTTGACCTTGAATGAAATCAAGAAAATGAGTTTCCAACAACAAACTCAGGTGATGTGTGACTTAGCCAATCGTGCTGACACTCCTATTTGCCGTACCTACGCCATTTGGTCACAAAATATCAAACTGGGCTTCTGGTATCAACTTGGGCAATGGATGGAACAGGGCATTGTTGCCCCAATTCCTGAAGGCTATCGCCTCTCTGCCAACGCTAATGCTGTGCTAGAAACCCTCAAGAGTTTAGAACCTGGTCAACAAATCACAATTTTGCGTAATTCAGTTGTCGATATGGGCTATGACCCCAACAAACTGGGTGACTATGTACGTGTTGCAGAGCCAGTCTCGCCTCCAAAAGAAATGTCTCAGCGTACTCAAGTCGCCATTGAAGGTATTGACAATGCCACTGTGTTGTCCTACATGAACAACCTCAATGCCAACGATTTTGATGCTTTGATTGATCTGTTCCTTCCCGATGGTGCTTTGCAACCTCCGTTCCAAAGACCAATTGTTGGTAAGGATGCAGTGTTGAAGTTCTTTAAAGAAGAATGTCAGAACTTGGTACTCGTACCAGAAAGAGGTGTTGCAGAACCAGCAGATGGTGGCTATACCCAAATCAAAGTTACTGGTAAAGTACAGACTCCTTGGTTCGGCTCTGGCGTTGGTATGAATATTTCTTGGCGTTTCTTACTCGATCCTAGCAACAAGATTTTCTTTGTCGCCATCGACTTACTCGCATCTCCAAAAGAACTGCTAAATCTAGCCCGCTAGATCAGGTTTGACCTTTAGAAATTAAAAGCGGCGCATTGCGCCGCTTTTAATTTCTGGGTTCTCGTTAGGTTCTGAACAATTACTATCTTTTGAGAATATGCTGCAAACATTTAGTGCATCACCAAGAACATTTGAAGTAGATGATTGGATAGGGTTATTGGTGGTGGCAGTTATCGTGGGGCTATGGTTTGCCAGCTTGTTAGGACTTCTATTTATCCCTAATGTCAGCTTTAATTTTCTCGCATTAATCTTGGCTATTTTAGGCAGAGCCTATCTCCATACAGGAATGTTTATTCTTGCCCATGACGCAATGCATGGCAATTTAATTCCCAATCATCGCCGATTAAATAATTTTATTGGTCGGGTTGCCGTCACTGTCTATGGCTTTTTACCTTACAATCTCTGCCATAGTAACCATGCTAAGCATCATCGTTACACCTCTCAAAGTGATGATCCTGATTTTCATGGCAGTAATCCTCATCCCGTATTTTGGTTTTTCAAGTTTATTCGCGAATACTTTCCATTGCGATCACTGCTCATTTTTATGATCAATATGAGCGTGATTTTTTGGGGATTAATGCTGATTTTCCATGTATCAATGGTTAATTTAATCTGCTTTTGGATTTTGCCACTAGTGTTGAGTTCCCTACAATTATTTTATTTTGGAACTTATTTACCCCATCGCCAAATCCATCGCAATCCTAATTTTCTACCCCGTCCGACTAGCAATTCCTTGACAATTTTATGGTCATTTTTGAGTTGCTACAATTTTGGACATTATCATTGGGAACATCACGAATATCCCAAAACTCCTTGGTATCGTCTGCATAATGTCCACCGCATCGATTACAGCGCAAAGCGCTGAATTAAATTTTTTGTCGCTATGAAATAGTCGATTCCGAAATAATCCTCGATTAACAGTAACAGCTTCTGAAGTTAGACCTGATTACCAAATAAGATCCTGACTCCCCACAGGGTAATTAGGAAGATTAATAGGAGGATGTCTTTGGGGAAAAACTTGAGCGGATTCCAAACAACAAGGTGAGTATTGGGGCTGGTAAAACCCCGCACTTGCATCGCACTGGCGGTTTGCTCAGCCCGAATAAATAGATTATCAATCAGCCTTTCCGCAAGAATTAGCCAAATTTGAGTAGTTCTTTTAAATCCAAGTCTTTTCCAATTAATCGAACGAGTTCGCATCGCCCTACCAAGGTTCTGGACTTCTTCTAGAACTAAAGGCACAAAACGTAAGGCAAGAGTGAGGGTTAAGACAATTTCCACGACGGGAATTTTGATCCATTTTAAAGGTGCAAAAACGGAAGCGATCGCAGCAGTGATTTCTTCGGGGGCAGTGACTAGCAAAAATAGGGTAGGTGCATAGAGATAGGTGAAAATCAATGTGCATACGCGCCCGCCCAAGTCTAAGGATTTGCGAGTAATCGTGATATTACCTGCTTTCCAAAGTACATAACTATAGGAGGTAGGCTGAGGCAGCTTTAGGGTGAGTGGTGCGGTATTAACTGCGGGATTGGTGACTGTGGTGTTATTGATTTCGGGGATGGGGCGACGGGGTTGGCTATTGACATTAAAGCCATCGGGCGAAAGTGTTGCGATCGCAAATGTCATAAAAGCGAGTAATAGCAAGATCCCCATTTGCTGCTTCCAAACGCGCATCGGAATATTTGAAGAGAAGGTGAGGACAATTAATGAAACTGCGATCGCAATCCGCCAAGTCTGATTAGCTTGAATTGGTGAGAGTAAAACCGTGAGTAAGCCAAATAACTTGATCCTTGGATCGAGTCGATGTAGCCATGTGATCGGCTGTTCGAGATAAAGTCCAATGGGAAGCGATCGCAGTATATCCACTATGTTCTGATGTTTTTCGGGGATTTGATTCTAGCAACTTACAATATAGCAAGAGAAGAGGCAGCACTTAAAAGTGCTGGCAAACTACAGCCCCTAAATCAATCCCCATGACTCTTAACCCTGAAGAATTATTAGATCTTGCCCTCAAATCTGGTGCCGAAGCCGCAGAAGTATACGTATCCACATCAGTCTCCCATCCCGTATTCTTTGAAGCAAATCGGCTTAAGCAGTTAGAAAGTATTGACTCGTCAGGGTTAGGCTTAAGGGTTTGGCAAGATGGACGCATGGGGCTAGTCACTGCCTATGGTGATGTAGAACCAGAGAACTTAGTACATCAAGCCCTTGATCTCAGTGTTTTAAACGAGCCTGTCGAGATTTTATTGCGCGATTCAACGGTTACTGACTATCCCAAGCTGTATGGACAGGAGGTGAGTGTTGAGCAAATGATCGAGTGGGGGAAAATTGCGATCGCAACGGTGCTTGAGCGCTATCCTGATGCAATCTGCACCGCAGACTGGGACTGTAGCCGCGAGACAATTCGCATCATCAACAGTAAAGGCTTAGACTGCGGTTATACCGATATTACGGTGGATGGTTCGCTGAGTGCTGAATTAACGCGAGGTGACGATTTTCTCAATGTTTGGTATGGACAATCAGAACGGGGTGATGTGCCGCCCGATGCGATTGCTCAAAAAGTATTGCAATATTTAGATTGGGCGAAACAAAATGCCCCTGCCCCATCGGGCAAAGTACCTGTGATTTTTACGGGAAAAGCCGCAGATTTGTTGTGGGGAGTGGTCGCAATTGCCATGAGTGGGCAACAGGTGCAGCAAAAATCAACACCTTGGTTGGACAAAATTGGACAGCCCGTCATTTCTGAGTTGCTAACCGTTACCCAACAGCCAAATTTCGGTATTTATAGCGCTCCCTTTGATGACGAAGGGACACCGACCCAAAACATAACTTGGATTGATCGCGGTGTTTTACAGGGCTTTTATGGTGATTTGCAGACTTGTCAAGATCTGGGCATAGCGGCGACGGGCAATGGTTTTCGCGGCGATCTTGGTAATTATCCCAGTCCCGCCCTGTTCAATTTTGCGATCGCAGCCAGCCAAACGATTCAGGGTGATATTGTCGAGCTAGCCGCTACCCTCAAAAATGGTCTGATTGTTGATCAAGTTCTTGGTGATGACACTGATATATCAGGCGACTTTTCCATCAATGTGGATTTGGGATATCGGGTTAAAAATGGCAAAATCATCGGTCGCGTCAAGGACACGATGCTATCAGGTAATATCTATCAAGCACTCAATCAAGTCATCGCTGTCGGTAGCCATAGACATTGGCATGGATCACTCTATGTACCTGCAATGATTATTGAAGGCTTATCAGTTACCAGTCACTAGTAATTGCTATAATAATCACGGCATAGCAAAGCTAAAAATAGCGTTGCTATTTTTAGCTTTGAAAATCATTGGAACCGTAGCTCAGTTGGATAGAGCGAGCGCCTCCTAAGCGCTAGGCCATCGGTTCGATCCCGATCGGTTCCGTTACTCGAATCATACTCCCTTCCCACCCAAGAAATAGCGATGCGCGGAGCAGCCGCGCATCGCTATTTCTTGGTTTTATATGTCCTAAGCAAAACTTTTTTGCTATATTTTTCTGATTATTCGACTCTGTAACCAAGGTCAGATAATTGAAACCTTGAAGAGCGCCATTTAGGTTGAACTTTAACGAAGATTTCTAAATGAACAGAACCCATTATTAACTTCTGCATTTGTTGCCGCGCATTTGTGCCTATCTCCTTCAGCATTTGTCCCTTCTTGCCAATCAAAATTCCTTTCTGAGAATCCCTTTCCACATGTACCGTTGCCATGACACGAGTGATTTTGGGTTGTTCGTCCACTTGATCAATGCTGACGGCAACTGAATGGGGAATTTCTTCGCGAGTTAGTAAAAGAATCTGCTCTCTGATTAACTCGCCCATAATGAAACGTTCTGGCTGATCGGTGACTAAATCAGGTGGGTAATAGTAAGGCCCAAGCGGCAAGCGATCGCACATCATGGCTTGTAATGATTCCAATCCTTCGCCAGTCACCGAAGAAAACTTGGCAACTTGCCAACCATGCTCAGTGGCAAATTCCTCATAACTAGCAAAAATTTCTTGGGCATTGTCGCCCAACATATCAATCTTATTGATTCCCAAAATAGCAGGCACTTTACTTTGGAGAATCGTTTCCGCCACAAAACGATCACCTGTTCCCATGCGCTCATTACCACCAACCACCAACACCGTAGCATCTACGGAAGAAATTGCGCCGATCGCATTTTTGACGATTGTTTGACCTAATAAATGGTGGGGTTTGTGAATACCGGGGGTATCGACTAAAACAATTTGAGCTTCGGGCAAGGTCAAAATACCCCGCAGACGATTGCGCGTCGTCTGGGCAACGGGTGAAGTAATGGCAATCTTTTGACCAATGAGTGCGTTGAGCAAAGTAGACTTGCCGACATTAGGTCGTCCAACTAGTGCCACAAACCCCGATTTAAACCCTTCGCCCGATTCTGGAATCATGATTATTTGTAAATTAGTTAAAATCTTTGCAGAGCAAAGTTAAAAGCCTTGCAAAGTAAGGCTTTTAACTAATTATACTGCCTATTGTCGATTATTCTGACAGGGGAGATTCTAACCACTTGTCAATGAGTCCCTTGGGAGGAGTAACTTCAATTCTTTTTTGCTTGATATCGACAAATGGAACAATTACTTCCACAAATGGAATTAACTCAATTTCGTTATTATACGAATTGCGAACTTCGAGTAAATCATTTCCTGCGGCGATGATACTAATCACTTCACCCAATAGCTTACCCGTGGTTTGATGGTAAACTTGGCAGCCTACCAAATCGGCAATCATATACTCGTTATGCTCTAGATAGGGACGATCGCTAGTGGGAATAAACATCAAATAATTACGCAGAGCCTCAGCGCGATCGCAATCATTAATACCTTCCAACCTAACCACAAATAGATTTTTTTTGCCTGCCACCTCTCGCCCCGACAACATCATAATCTCTTGTGGCTCGTCCTTCTCCGAAGCAGCAATCCAACGTTTACCAGCGTTCTCAAAACGTTCAGGAAAATCTGAATAGGACAAAATTCTCACTTCACCTTTTAGTCCTTGTGGTGAAACAATCTTGCCAATCATTAACCAATCTTCAGTCATATATTTCATCCTTGGCTTGCTAATTCCCTTAAAATAGGAATTAAAAAACCTATAACATTCTTTCTATTTGTTCTAAGGCATCGAGCGCGGCGGCTCGTTCTGCTTCTTTTTTACTAGAAAAATTTCGCAGACTCTGACCATATAGGCGATCGCCAACATATACTTTAGATGCAAATTCGGGTATGTGATCGGTTCCACCCACTTTTTCAGTGACGTACCTTGGCAAAATATGCCCAATATAGGACTGTACCCATTCCTGTAAGCGATTTTTGGCATCGAGATCGGCACGAATGTTGACTAATTCTGCTGGTACTGACTCAAATAAAGTCTCCACCGCAGGACGCAATGCCTCCACATCACAGTGGCAGTCTAAATAATAAGCCCCAACTATTGCCTCAAAAGCACAACTCAATAGGTTGTCACTTTTATTGCCGCCATCTCTCAAAGCCCCTTTACCCAGTAATATTTGTTGGTCTAAGCCAAGTGCGATCGCAAAATTTGCTAACTGCTTTTCATCCACTAAGGCAGCACGGCGGCGCGTCAGTTCGTCTTCACCTAATTCAGGATGTTGGCGATAAAGATACGATCCACTCAAGAAATTCAAAATTGCATCACCTAAAAATTCTAAACGCTCATTATCTGAGCCAGCCGTAGGATGCTCATGGACATAAGAACGATGGGTTAGAGCCATCCGTAATAAATTGTCATTTTTAAAGGTAAAGAGATTTTTCATAGACGACAAGCTCGTTGGGAAATTGAACCATCAGGCAAAGTCGTATTGCAGATAATGGTTATTTTCATCCAACCAACATCCAAGGCTGCATGTTTTAAATTAGCACCTGTGAGGTTTGCACCTGTGAGGTCAGCACCTGTGAGGTCAGCACCTGTGAGGTCAGCATCTGTGAGATCGGCATTCCATAGATTTGAGCCATTAAAACAAGCTCCGCGTAAAATTGTGCCACTCAAGATCGCCTTGCTTAAATTGCTGCCGATAAATCGGACATGGCTAAGGTTAAGACCACTTAAATTCGCTAAACGTAAATTAATTTGACTAAAATCAACCCGATCTAGATCCGCTTCCCGTAAGTCTACTTCACTAAGATTTGCCCCTTTGAGGTTTGCTCCATGCAGGCTGGACTCACTGAGATTCGCTTCGCTAAGGTCAGCATTTTCTAAATTAGCGCGACTTAAGTTAGCCCGAAATAGAAAAGCATGATGCAAATTTGCGTCACGCAAGTCGGTATTAGATAAATTTGTCTCAATTAGATAGGCTTTTTGGAGATTTACTCCCCTAAAATCCTGACCATGAAAACTGGTGCAATTTAAAATAGCTGTCCTCAAATTAGCGCGAACCAAACTAACATTTGTGAATTGCGCCCCACTCAGACTAGCGTGATCAAAGTTGGTGCGGGTAATATTGGCATTGCTGAGATTGGCATCTAATAAAGATGCACCAGACAGATCCGCATCGGATAAGTTGGCACCTGATAGATCCACATTACAGAGAGTTGCCTCCCATAGATTTGTAAAAACTAGATTTGCATTGCGTAAAATTGCGTAACTTAGATCAACTTTACTTAAATCTAATCCTTCTAAATCTGCTCCCTCAAAGTTTCGTTCTCCTTGGGCATAACGTTCTATCAAATTGCGTTTTCTGGCAATATGATTCAACATAAAAGAAAGATGTCTGTGTCAAAAAGAACGGATGCGTCTCTCTCGTTCGTCAATCTCTGGTGAAACCCTCGCGAGGGATAATACTCACTCAAAACAATCTTTAATGATCATTTCAGGATCATATCGTAACTCATGCCAATGATTCCACCATAGATGATTGCATATTACTTTGCTTTCGCCTTTTGTTGTTGCTTTTCTTGACGTTTTTCTGCTTGCTTGGCTTTTTCTTTTTCTCGTTTTATTGCTTCTTTGGCGGCTTTGGCTGCTAGTTCAGCCTTGTGCTTAGCTTCTCTAGTCTCCTCTTCCCTCTTTTCTTGGTAGTAGGCATAATCCCCTGCGTATACGCAAAGATCACCATCTCGGATCTCTACAATTTTATTGGCGACTTGGGAGATAAAGTAACGGTCATGGGAGATCACTGCCACAGTGCCTTCGTACTCTCTTAGAGCGGCTTCCAGCATTTCCTTGGCAGGGATATCAAGGTGGTTAGTCGGCTCATCGAGAATCAAAAAGTTAACGGGGGTCAGCAGCATTTTGGCAAGGGCAAGCCGCGCTTTTTCGCCACCACTGAGGTCGCGCACACTCTTAAATACAGTGTCGCCACTAAATAGAAATTTGCCCAATACGCCGCGAACTTCTTCATGGGTCATCTTGGGAAAGTCGTCATGGATGGTATGAAATACGTCTTTCTTAAGGTCGAGAGCTTCAGCTTGATTTTGTTCAAAGTAGCCCACAAGCACATTATGACCGAGGACAATTTCGCCTTCGTTATAGGCTTCTTTGCCCACTACCATTTTTAAAAGCGTCGATTTACCTGCACCATTGGGTCCCAAAAAAGCAACCCGATCCCCTCGTTCAATTTCTAGATTTGCGCCTAAAAACAAGATTTGCTCCCCATAGGCATGGGTAAGATCTTTGATTTCAACGGTGACACGTCCACTCCGCGAGGCTGGGGGAAAGTGGAATTTGAGGGTGCGGACATCGCTTTCGGGAGCTTCGATGCGATCAATTTTGTCCAGTTGTTTTTCGCGACTCTTGGCTTGGGTACTGCGGGTGGCACTGGCGCGGAAACGATCAACGAATACCTGTTGTTTTTCAATATATTTCTGTTGCCGCTCAAAGGCAGCTCCCTGTGCTGCCTTTGCTTCAGCTTTTTGAGCTAGGTATGATGAATAATTGCCTAAATAAGTGGTGGATACGCCACGTTCAGTTTCCACAATGGAGGTGCAGAGGCGATCTAAAAATTCGCGGTCATGGGAGACAATTACCATCGGTGTACTTAGCGATCGCAAATATTTTTCCAACCACTCAATTGTTTCTAAATCCAAGTGATTGGTCGGTTCATCCAGCAATAACAGATCAGGGGATTGCAGCAAAATCTTGCCCAAGCCCATCCGCATCTGCCAACCGCCGCTATATTCGCTCACAAAACGCTCACCATCTTCAGCTTTAAACCCTAAATCTGGCAGGAGTTTGTCAATGCGACTTTCGAGTTCATAGCCATTGTGGTCTTCAAACTGACGCTGGAGGCGATCCATCTTCTTAAGAATCGGCTCATAGTCTTCACCATCTTGCAAGTTTTCGAGGTGATGATGGACGATTGCTAATTTCTTTTGAATTTCGCGTACTTCCTGAAAGGCTTGCCACATCTCCTGCTTGACCGTGCGCGTCTCTTCAATGTCAAACTCTTGACTAAGATAGGCAATTTTTAAGCTCGAAGGTCGCACAATTTGCCCTGCGGTCGGTTCGATTTCCCCTGCAATAATTTTGAGCTGTGTTGATTTCCCCGCACCATTGACACCGACTAAGCCGATACGATCACCTGTTTTGACTTCCCAGTTAACGTCTTTGAGGACTTCGCCAGTGGGATAAATTTTCTGAATATGTTCAAGACGAAGCATAGATTTAGGGGAGCAACAAAACTTAACTTTTTATTAAGATTATCATTTTTTTGTAACAAATGCAGCAAATCCGCGAAAAAGGAACAGCAATGCTGTTCCTTTTTCACGACTGTTCGCCAACTTTGACCGATCGCAAAACCTGTAGACTCCCACCCGCATAGAGTTGGCAAGATGCGACCTCAAATCCAGATTTAGCTAAAAGTTGGGTGAGATCAGTTTGGAGTAATTCCCATGCGGTTTCCGTTTCAAATAGCCACAAAAACGTGGCAATCGGCAGCCAGAAGAGAGGATTAGTGGGGCGATGGAAGTCAATGATGATGAATTGACCGTTGTCAGCCAAAACTCGATGCACTTCTTGAATGATTTGTCGTAATTGTGCCGCATCCATTTCATGCATTGCTGTATTCGTGATGACGAGGTCAAAACTGCGATCACAAAAGGGCATTTTTTCCGCAAAGGATTCGACATACTCAGCTTGCGGTACATTTTGCTGGGCGCGTTTAATGGCTATGGGTGAAGCATCTAAGCCCGTGACATGCTGAAAATGTTTGACCATTTCCCTTGTCGCTTGCCCTGCACCACAGCAAAGATCAAGCACTTTCGCATCGGGATTAATTGTCAGATCCTTTAAGAACAAACGATGAAATCTCTTTTCACCACCAACACTAAGTGCCGCCAGCGCTGACACCGTATCGTAAAACCACTGATAGCGATAACTCCAATCACGCAAAATTGTTGTCATTTAGTAAGTTCTATCCATTTCAAAAGTTCCTCAGAAAGATTGCACCGTTTTCTGGTGTTTGGGTCGATGCAAGTATGTTTAGTTAACGCCTTGGCAATTGCCGCTTTTTCTAATTGCCCTTTAGTCCCATCAAGATTCACTTCAAAATCAGCAGCGAAATACAACTGATATTCAACTTGAAATGAATTGGCACTGGTTAAGGTCGGCTGTAGCAGAACCGTAATGCGATCACCGCAAAACATTGGCTTAAAAAAATCAATACTGGCATGGGTGATCGGTACTGCGATCGCAATGCCACGAAAAAAGTCCTGAAGTCTAATACCTGCACTTGCCAGTGAGTTTTCATAGGCTTCATGGCATATGGATAGACCATTTGCAAAATAAACAACTCCTGCGGCATCTGTGTCACGAAAATGAATATTACGATCGTAGCGAAAAGATCGATTCATATGGTTCTGCTGCTTCCTAGAGCAAGGATTCGCTTTGCGAATCCTTGCTGATAATTAACGTTCCATTACCTTAGCCATGTGATTAACTTTGAGCATGAGTTGATCAAAATCCTCAAAGGTCAGTGATTGCGGGCCATCAGACAAGGCTCTCTTAGGATTAGGATGCACTTCGATCATCAGTGAATCTACCCCCGCCGCAATGGAAGCCAAACTCATCGATGGCACATATTCTGACCAGCCAGTACCATGGCTCGGATCAATCATGATCGGCAAGTGGGTCAGCTTTCGTAGCACAGGAATCGCGGACAAGTCCAAAGTGTTGCGAGTAT
The DNA here is from genome assembly GCF_014696385.1 of Pseudanabaena mucicola FACHB-723. Classification (GTDB taxonomy): domain Bacteria; phylum Cyanobacteriota; class Cyanobacteriia; order Pseudanabaenales; family Pseudanabaenaceae; genus Pseudanabaena. The sequence goes on along the minus strand of NZ_JACJQB010000018.1, from coordinate 26,571 downwards.
ATTCGCGATCAAAGGTTCTAATTCCGCGTTCGCAAAGAATCACATTGGGATTACCTTCCGCGAGAATATACTCCGCAGCCATCAGCCAATCATCAATGGTGGCTGCAAGCCCCCGCTTTAACAGAATTGGTTTGTTCTGTTTGCCAACTTGTTTCAAAAGCGAGAAATTTTGCATATTTCTCGCCCCAATCTGCAACACATCAGCAACTTCCGCAATCTTCTCAATATCTGCCGTATCCATTACTTCGGTAATAATTCCCAATCCGCTCGCTGCCCGCGCCGCCGCCAATAACGATAGAGCGCTTTCGCCATGCCCCTGAAAAGCATAAGGGGAAGTGCGAGGTTTATAGGCTCCCCCCCTAAGAAACTGAGCACCTGCAGCTTTTACACGCATGGCAGTTTCCACAATCATCTCTTCATTCTCAACAGAGCATGGCCCCGCAACGACTACAAGGGGATAATGCTCACCGATCGCAATATCCCCATTGGGTGTAGGCACAATCACTACACTCGATTCATTTTGACGATATTCGCGGCTAGCCCGTTTAAAGGGGCGCTCCACTCGCAAAACCGTCTCAATCCAAGGGCTTAATTCTTCAATTCGATGCAGATCGAGGCTAGCAGTCTCGCCAACTAAACCCAGTACAACTTTATGTTTTCCCACAATTTTTTCGGGAGATAATCCCCAACTAGATAGTTCATCGCATATCCGCTCAATTTCTGTGGCGGGTGTTCCCATCTTGGTTACTACGATCACGGCTAGTCTCCTTTGCTTGTGATTTAGCAATTGATATTGCTATAAGTTCATTCCTACATCTTATCGTAAAGAAGCAAGAAAGGGATTACGATCAATGTTGTATCCACTCTTCCTTGAGAATGATATCTCAATAAAAAGACTGACACTTGATATCAATCTTTTATTGGTTTTATCCTAGAAATAGCTTGTAAACAGGGTTTTGACTTTCATCCCAATATCGATAGCCAAGGGTGTCGAGAAATGCTTGCCATGCTTCCATTTCTGAAGGAGGAACTTGTACCCCAACCACAATCCTTCCATAATCTGCACCATTATTCCGATAATGGAAGAGGCTAATATTCCAATTAGGACTCATTGAACCGACAAATTTCATCAACGCACCCGGCCTTTCAGGAAATTCAAAACGATAGAGAAGTTCATCATGGGCAAGGGGTGAGCGCCCACCCACCATATGCCGCAGGTGCAGCTTTGTTAGTTCATCATCGGTAATCTCGATCGCAGTGAAGCCATTTTCGGCAAAAGTCTTAGAGATATTGGCAGCATCGGCACGATTGACAATCTGGACACCGATAAAAATATGGGCAATTGATTGATCAGCAATTCGATAGCTAAATTCGGTCAGATTGCGATTACTCATATGTTCGCAGAATTTGCGTAAACTGCCCGATTGTTCAGGAATAGTGACGGCAAAAATTGCCTCGCGATGTTCTCCAAGTTCGGCTCGTTCAGCAACAAAGCGCAGACGGTCAAAGTTCATATTTGCCCCACAGGCGATCGCCACGAGGGTCTGACCTTCAATACCTTCTCGCTCGACATAAGCTTTTGCACCAGCGATCGCCAGTGCTCCCGCAGGTTCTAAAATTGAGCGCGTATCCTCAAAAACATCTTTGATCGCGGCACAAGTATTGTCAGTATCGACTAGCAAAATCTCATCAACATATTGCTGACATAGCCGAAAAGTCTCTTGCCCAACTTCGCGGACTGCCACACCATCGGCAAATAAACCAACCTGATCAAGACGGACTCGATGCCCTGCCCTTAGAGATTGCGACATCGCGTCAGAATCCACTGGTTCTACACCAATAATCTTGATTTCAGGTCGTAGGCGCTTGATATAAGCTGCCACGCCCGAAATTAGACCACCACCACCAATCGCCACAAAAATTGCATGGATGGGCTTTTGATATTGCCGCAAAATCTCCATGCCAATTGTGCCTTGCCCTGCAATCACATCGGGATCATCGAAGGGATGGATGAAGGTAAGATTTTTTTCAGCTTCAAGTTGCCTTGCATGGGCATAGGCATCATCATAGGTGTCGCCATGTAAAACCACTTCACCACCACGCATTTTAACGGCATTCACTTTCACCAATGGTGTGGTCACGGGCATGACAATAATTGCCTTTGTGCCTAGTTCGCGAGCGCTGAGGGCAACACCTTGGGCATGATTTCCCGCCGATGCGGCGATAACACCTTGAGATAGCAAATCGGGCGGTAGTTGCGCCATTTTGTTGTAAGCACCGCGCAATTTAAAAGAGAAAACCGATTGCATATCTTCTCTTTTGAGGAATAGCTGATTATGCAATCTTGCTGATAAATTTGGCGCTAGCTCTAGTAGCGATTCTTGCGCGACATCGTATACACGAGCCTTGAGGATTCTTTCTAAATAGTCAGATTGCACGGCGACATCAACTCAGTGATCAATTGGGCAGTCTTCAATTTTACTCTCTTTTGCGATCAGGAATTGCTACTACTCGCTTCTTATCTAGGGCAACCGCACATGTTCATGAATAAATAACGAAACTAAAGAAGGCAAAGTAAAATGACCAATATAACTACGCAAATCTACAATTACCGCCTCATTCGTCTGAGATTGAAGAACTCCAGACTGGTATTCAGCTAAGCCTTCGCGACATTCTTCAAGGATTTCTTTTCTTCTTACCTCATCATTTCTTTTTTGAGAATATCAATCAAGATTTCTTGCTGCTCTATTGATAATTGACTTACGGCATCAAGCACACTTTCAAATGTAAGCCTAGTAATAATTTTAGTCACTAAAAATTAGAGTGAATTCTAATTTTTTTTATCATCACGACCAGAAACTTCTATTTGCTTGCTTAATCGCCAATCCATCCCATAAACAGCGATCGCCTATCTAAAAAATCAATCAAACAGCGATCGCTCCTCAAAAAAAACAAAAATAATGTGATCACTATCCCTGAATTTATATCTAAATAGGGTTAACCGAATAAATATGACGGCTTACCGTAATTGAATAGATCCAGAAAAAATTGATACTGTATACACAACGTCGAGGAGATTTGGAATAGCATCCATTACCAAAAAACTTGGTAGCAAGCCTTTATCAAGCTTCACATATGCCAGCTAACAGCGAAGGGTTTGTAGGTTATTTAACCTATCTTCTTTCGGATACAATCATGAGTAAGTTGCCAATTGTAATTGCTCTGGTCAATGTAATAAGTAGTATGGTCGGAGTGGCATTTATGGCGGAGTCGCCACGAGCGAACGCTACTACTAACTCTTTGTAAGCTGACATTAAAGAATCTTAGGTATATTATCAAGGTAAATGCTAGGGGTTCGATCCCCTCTCCGCCGCTTTAAGGTTAGAGTGTTTGCTCAGATTTCCAACTTTCTCAACGCAAATCTAGCGACCGCTTGTCAAATCTTCGCAACCAGTGATCAGCGATCACCTATTCATTAAAAAGTTTTTAAAAGATTTAAGCAAAGCGTTTATTGAATATTCGCTCCCTTACTCCTATTGCAAGCCTCACACAAAAGTTCGATATTTCTAGTAGTGTTACTGCCACCCTTAGAAACAGGAATTATATGATCATATTCAAGATTTTCTCTACTACTACACTTTACACATTGACCAGAATCTCGTCTCCAAACTTCAATTCTAACTGCTTCGGGAATAGCAGGACGGGGAATGCTTCGTCTTTGTTCTTATTTAAAGTTTCAAGTTTATTTTTAAGTTTCTCAAAATATATTCTCTCTTCATCAAAGTCGTCTAATATCAGCAGCTTAACTTGCTCATCCGAAAAAACAATATTCTTTTTCAGTGAATAAGAATTGTTTTTAAAAAGCCACCATCCAGCTTCTGTTTTGACTGGCGATATATCCGATTCAGAAGCATAGAAAGATAACTTTTCATACACTTCATCAACTGAAGGAACCTGTTCTAATAGCTTTACCTTTGAGTCTCTACTAGCATCCCGCAATTTACGCCAGAACTCGTATGACATATGATATGGAAGCCAATTTCAATCGTGGTTACGCGGAAAAACAGCTTTTAATATTGGATGGTTTTTATAAATTCTTTTTGATTCCTCATCTTTGTCATCTTTACAAGTAATTGTGTTATCTCTCATGCATTTAAGTTCTTTTTTAGTTGGGAGATTCTTGTTCTCTAAAATAAAATCTTTTTGGATGAATTTAGGGCTTCTTGGCATAACGTGATGGAGTTACTGATATAAATGTGAAACATTTTACTAAGGTGCGTTCATGAAATGTAATGCACATTTTTCATGAAATCAATAAGCGATCATACACCTGTCAAAAAGCAATTAAGCGATTTTATCCATGAAATGAATAGGCGATCGCCACACTCACAAACCTATCAATAAGCAAGAAGCGATTTTACCTATGAGATGAAGGGCGATCGCCATTCTATGCAGCAATCTCTTGATAATCAATCTCTGGAATACCTACCCTTTCCTTAGCATGTTCAATTGTCATACTGCAAAGCTGACCATCCTCATCTAAATCCAACAAGGTATTCTCATTTAAATCCCGTGTTTCCGCAGGTGTTTTCTGAGAAAAGACGATGTAAAAAGTGTCAGTATCTGCAAAATATCTGATTTTCATGCTTTTGTCTTTCAAATTTTGGCGATATATTAAAACGCCTTTACTAACCCTGCTTGCTTTAAAACGGCATTAGCCGTATGTCGAGACTTAATCGCATTATCGACAACAAACCGTCGCTCTGTAATTGGACTATACCAAATCTCATGATCTCCCTTCCCGTGACGCTCAAAGTAGCAATTTGCCTCTAGAAGCAGTTTCTTTAATTCGGGAGTAAAAGAACTTGCCATGTTTTAAGCCACCTGAATTAGTTCTTGCCGATGAGTTACTAATTCAAACGAGATCACTTTTCGTTGATCATCAGTAGCCATGTGATGATTAGCAGCAAGTAATTCAGGAATCATCTGTTTAAGTTTATTAGTCAGGTGATCGAGATTATCAGCTTCCGTCACCAAGCCAAGAATATCTGAGCTTTCAGCAACCCAGACCTGAGCCTCTTGATCCCAAAACGCCTCTATTTTGTAATGACTTGTCATGCACAACAACCGATTAACTTAGTTTTTATTATAGCTATTGATGAAGACGCGATCGCCACACTCATAAACCTGTCAATAAGCAAGAGGCGCAATTTATCTTTTTTCAACTAACTCACCTTGTAAATATTTATGAACAATATCTTGAACAAAACTAGATACAGAAATACCAAGTTGATTCGCTAAACTATAAATTTTGTCAGAATCTTGAGTTGACATCTGCAATTCAATGTTTTGCTTTAAAATTTGCTGCTTCGCCATATTTTGAAAACGGGATAATTCTTCTTGTTTATTAGCAATACTCACCCATTCATCATTCTCGATACTTTCTAGTAATTCCTGTTCTTCTATATCTAAATGTTGCATAGTTCCTAATCTCCTAAATATATCTTTTTCATTTTACGGCTAGGAAAAATTGTTTTTAGAAAAACACCTGATTCGCTCTCAACATAAGGTACACAATACACATATCCTTTAACAGCGACTATGAAAACTGATTGATTTGAGTACTTATCAGAATTAGGATGCTCGATACTGTCTAACAAATATCTATCAGCGATCGCTTCCACAATATCTTCAAAAGATATACCTCTTTCCTGTTGGAGTAATTTGTTTTTTTCATCACTCCAAATAAACGCTTTCACAATGTAAACCAAAATATCTCATAATGATTCTCTTGCAAATGGTAAAAACTAGGGCAAGCCCTTTACAGACTCACCCTAAATATTATACGCAAATCAATTAACTACTTCGCCGCCATAGGCATACCCAAGATGTCCTCAATGCGAGGCATATCCTCTAAGGCAATCACTCGACCTTGATCTTCAAAATTGCTAATCTGATCGAAGTTGAGATAGCGATAGAGTTCACTGGCAAAAGGATCGATCTTCTTAGTGACGATCGCTTGATACTCTTCCACGGTTGGAATCTTGCCTAGCAAGGCACAGACTGCTGCGAGTTCAGCAGAACCGAGATAGACTTGAGCGTCCTTACCCATACGATTATTGAAGTTGCGGGTGGAAGTGGAGAACACTGTCGCACCATCAGCAACACGGGCTTGATTACCCATGCAGAGAGAGCATCCAGGGACTTCGGTTCTGGCTCCAGCCACACCGAAGGTGCTGTAAATTCCCTCTTCTTTTAGTTGGAACTCATCCATGCGGGTAGGTGGTGCAACCCAGAGACGCGCTTTCACGGCAGCTTCCTTTTCGAGAACCTTGGCGGCGGCGCGGTAATGTCCGATATTGGTCATACAAGAACCAATAAAGACTTCATCCACGCGATCGCCTGCTACTTCTGAGAGCAACTTCACATTGTCAGGATCGTTAGGTGCTGCAACAATTGGTTCCTTGATCTCATTGAGATCGATCTCGATGATTTCCGCATATTCGGCATCAGGATCGGCTTCCATTAATACAGGATTGGCGAGCCATTCTTCCATTTTGGCAATACGGCGCAAGAGGGTCTTGGCATCGCTGTAGCCACGAGCGATCATGTTCTTCATCAAGGCGACATTCGATCGCAAGTATTCGGCAACTGTCTCGGTGCTGAGCTTAATCGTGCTACCAGAGCAGGAACGCTCGGCAGTGGCATCAGTCAATTCAAAGGCTTGCTCAACTTTGAGATTGGGCAACCCTTCGATTTCCATAATCCGACCTGCGAAGACATTCTTTTTGTTCTTCTTCTCAACGGTGAGTAATCCGCGTTGAATCGCAATATAGGGAATCGCATTAACGACATCGCGCAGGGTGACACCTGCTTGTAATTCGCCAGTAAAGCGCACTAGAACCGATTCAGGCATATCCAAAGGCATGATTCCCAAGGCGGCGGCGAAGGCGACTAATCCAGAACCTGCGGGGAAGGAAATGCCTAAGGGAAAACGGGTATGGGAATCGCCACCAGTGCCAACGGTATCGGGCAAGAGCATTCTATTTAACCAAGAATGGATAATGCCATCGTTGGGACGGAGGGCTACGCCGCCACGATTGGAGAAGAAGTCGGGAAGTTCTTTATGGGTTTTGATGTCGGTGGGTTTGGGATAGGCAGCAGTATGGCAGAAGCTCTGCATTACCAAGTCGGCGCTAAATCCTAAGCAGGCGAGTTCTTGCAACTCATCGCGAGTCATAGGTCCCGTTGTATCTTGAGAACCAACGGTGGTCATTAAGGGTTCACAGGAAGTGTAGGGACGCACACCAGCCACGCCGCAAGCTTTGCCGACCATTTTTTGAGCGAGGGTGTAGCCTTTGCCTGTGTCGGCGGGAGTGGCGGGAAGGATGAACACATCGCTGGCAGGGAGTCCTAAAGCTTGACGGGTTCTGGCGGTGAGACTACGACCAATCAAGAGAGGAATCCGTCCACCTGCGCGAACTTCATCGGCGATCGTGTCGGGGGTGAGACTGAAAGTGGATAGGGTTTCACCTGCGGCGTTGGTGATTTTGCCCAAGCGCGTGTGGATCGTAATTACATCGCCAGTTTCCAATTTGGTGACATCGCACTGAATTGGTAAGGCTCCTGCATCTTCGGCAGTGTTAAAGAAGATCGGTGCGATCGTGCTTCCTAAAATCACGCCGCCCGATCGTTTGTTGGGAATGAAGGGAATATCGTTGCCGATGTGCCACAGCACCGAGTTAATCGCAGATTTGCGCGAAGAACCTGTTCCCACGACATCACCAACGAAGGCGACGGGATAACCTTTTTGCTTGAGTTCCGCAATAGTTTTCAATCCCGTAGGCATCATCGACTCCAACATACAGAGCGCATGGAGAGGAATGTCAGGACGCGAGAAGGCTTGGGATGCAGGCGAGAAGTCATCGGTATTGATTTCACCTGTGACTTTAAATACGGTTACGGTCACGGTTTCAGGCAAGGCGGGGCGACTGGTAAACCATTCGGCATTTGCCCATGAATCGATGACGGCTTTGGCTCTGGCGTTAGTTTTTGATAATTCTAAAACTTGATTAAAGGCATCAAATACGAGCAGGGTCTTCTTGAGAGCTGTCGTCGCCAAGTCGCCTAAGTCATCATTGGTGAGCAAATCAATTAAGGTCTGCACGTTATAGCCACCGACCATTGTGCCGAGCAGTTCCACCGCATAGCTAGGGGATACTAGGGGCGATCGCAATTCCCCCTTAGCGATCGCTGTTAGCCATCCTGCTTTTACATAGGCAGCTTGATCGACTCCAGGGGGGATGCGATCGCGTAGTAACGCTAGTAAAAATTCCTCTTCGCCTGCGGGGGGATTTTGCAATAGCTCACACAGGGCTGAGGCTTGCTGAGCATTGAGAGGCAAAGGGGGAATTCCTTGGGCTGCACGTTCGGCAACATGGTCACGGTAGGCTGACAACATACTTCGTTATTTCTAATTCTTTACAAAAACTTAACCTATTATCGATCCTATTAAACTTTGGCGCTTAAAATATGTTTGCTGTGATGCGATCGCAAATTTATTCGCCAAATATTTAGATTAATGTGCCAGTTATGGGTTTGAGTTTAGGCTGGCACAATAAAATGGAAACTCGTGCCGACATTGCAGGATAGATCTAAATTCGCGCTAAGTTGCTTAGTCAGAATATCCACTAATCGCAATCCTAGAGATGCTGTAGCTTGAAAATTAATTCCTGCGGGGATACCCACACCATTGTCACGGATAATTAAATGGAGCTGGCTTTCTTCCTGCTCTGGTCTATATAAAATCACTTCAATTAGCCCCATATTGCTATCGGGAAAGGCATATTTGAAGGAGTTAGTTAATAATTCATTGACGATCAAGCCCAGTGAAATTGCAGCATCAATATTTAAGATCGTGGGCTTTAAATCTAGCTTTAATTCGATTTGCCCAGTATTAAAATTGGTGGAACTATAGAGATTAACAACTAAGCGATGTAGATATTCGGAAAAGTCAACTTTGTCAACACCATGATGCGATTGATAGAGTTGCTCATGAATCAACGCCATGGTATGAATACGGTTTTTGCTGTCAGAAATTGCCTTTAGAGCCTCAACATCATCGATGTAACGCGCTTGCATGGATAACAAACCATCAATCACGCTGAGATTATTTTTAACCCGATGATGAACCTCTCTTAATAGCACTTCCTTCTCCGATAGAGAAGATTGCAATTTTGTTTCTACTTCCTTTAATTTGGTGATATCCGAGGCTGCACCAATAGTCTGCTTAACTTTCCCTTCGCTATTCCATAGAAATACAGTTTCTTGACTGTAAAACCATTTCCATCTGTCATGGATATCTTTCATGCGGTATTCAAAGACAAATAGATCTTCGACACATTCTTCAGGATTAATATTGCGAACAAGCTCGTAATGTTCTTTAACCTTGCTAAGATCATCAGGATGTATAACCTTGTCGAGAACTGATTCTCCCATGTTTTGCAGTTCCCATGGCGTATATCCTAACAGGTGCATAATTGCTTGATTACAGTAGATATTGCAATGTTCTTCGAGGTCGTAAATATAGAGAATACTAGGGGTCGTATCCGCGATACGTTGGATAAATTGTTGACTTTCTTTGAGTGCTTGTTCAGTTTGTTTGCGCGTGAGTGCGATCGCAATATAGGTCAAGATAGTTTGGATTAACTGCACCTCCTCTTCGTTAAATTGTTTAGGCGCATCAAAGTAAGTGACAATATCCCCTAAATGCCTTCGCTCATATTCTAATGGGAATACGGCTAATGCGCCAATACCTTCATTATGAAGTAGGCTTTGTAACACCACATCCTTCGGTAAGATAGCGTAGTAGGGAAAAGACTTCAACCTTTTGTCTGGTTGATTGCTAGTATCCGCAAAAAAATCTTCAATTGATTGTTTATATACCTCACTTAGACCAATGGCAGCTTGATACTTTAAACCTTCATTGGGTTTGGTAGTAATGATGGCAGCCCTTGTCGTTCTCAATGCGGGACAGATTCCATTTAAGGCAATTTGATAAATCTCATTAATCGATTGAGCCGCATTCAATGCTGACACGAAGTCATACATCAACTTCAGTCTTGTCAGTTGCAAATTTAAACGATCTTCAGTGATTTGTTGTTCGGCGATCGTTTGTACTAATTGGAAATTAACTTCCTTCAGCTCTGTTTGTGCTTTAGGCATTAGCATCACCTCCAATCATCGCATTTTTGATCCTTAAACTTGGCGCACCGCAACCGACGGCTAAACCGCTTTGACCACCTTTACCGCATCCTCCTGACTCATCCCACATAAAGTCATTGCCGATCGCTTCAATATCTGCCAAGGTTTCAAAAGCATTACCTGACAGTGTGACATCCTTAACAGGTTCAGCAATTTTGCCATCACGAATCATCCACGCTTCGCCTGCGGTGAAGGTAAACATTTCGCCATTGGTCATGCCGCCTTGCCAGTTTTTGGCATATACCCCCACAGGAATATCCGTAAATAAGTCGGATACAGAAGTGTTGCCACGACCAATCCATGTATTGGTCATTCTCACAATCGGCGGGTAGTGATAGTCCAAACAACGTGCATTACCCGTTACTTGTTCGCCCAACTTACCTGCGGTCTCACGAGAATGTAACCTTCCTACTAATACACCATCGGCGATTAGTTGTGTTGTCGTCGCAGGTACACCTTCATCGTCATAGAGATAACTGCCGCGATGGTGAGGATGGGCAGCACCATCGAAAATTTGTAAATCAGTTGAGCCAAATTTCCGCCCGATACTCATAGTTTCTAGCATGTCAGGATTTTCATAGAGCATATCCGCCTCAGAGAGATGTCCAAAGGCTTCGTGGACAAATAATCCTGCCAAAATTGGATCGATGACTACGGTATAGCTATTGCCTTCTACTGTGGGCAAATCAAGCGCCGTGACCGCCCGTTGGGCGGCTCCCATGACGCGCTCATCTAAATTGAGCAAATCCTGATAGGCAAGACGCGAACCAAAAGTTTCTCGACCAGTTTGGACGGCATCCCCATTTCTGGCGATCGCCGAACATCTTAACTCCCAATCTGCCCATTCCTGTTCAATCATTGTTCCTTCAGAGTTAGCAAAGAGGACTTGCTGCGTGCAGTCGCCATAGCGGACTGCTGTGCTAACCACCCTGTCTGAACACGATCGCAAAATCTCGGTGTAATGACTGCATAGATCCTTTTTGATATGGAGGGACACCTGATGCGGATTGTCTTGAATTAATGACACTTTGGTTTGAACAGGCTCAACTTCTGCCAATACCGTTTCTTCGTTACCGACCCATTTTGCCGATGCAATTGCTTCTTGCAGCTTACTTTCTAAACTATTTAAATCATTAAAGCTGGCAAATCCCCACCCGCCACGGTGACAAGCTCTCACTTGTCCACCAATCGAAATTCCTGTGCTTAGTGTTTCCACCTTGCCACTGCGTAAAAAAATATCTGCCCCTTGTAAGCGTTCTACCCTAATAGAAAAAAAATCAGCATGGGACTTGTATTTATTTACTAAGCTGGAAATACGATCATTAACTTGCCATGAAGTCATAGATAAATCTCTATATAATTTTTTAGCTATGCGGAACTACTTTATTGCCAAAGAGATAATGTTACAGGGGAAACAATATCGCGTAGCACAGCGTTGTTATATCTCATACAGGATTGTTGCACAAAAATATGATTTTCGTGAAAAAGAATATTTGCAGATTTTCAACAAACTGATGTCCTAAAATCTTGATATCAAATTGCGATCGCAATCTCCCCACCCGCAGATCTGATCACCTATTTCTCCAAAACAAAACAGAAATCATTAAACAATATTTCTGACTGTAATCAATCAAATTCAACAGCGCTGAATTTAGGATTTGACTTTGCCTTTTTAATTTTACGCCGCAACTCATTTTTGGGGTTTATCTCCTAAGCAAAGCTTTCATTGATATATATAGATCTATCCAAATTTACTCCGAATTGACATGGAACTCATTGGGGCGTTGATAGTTGTTGGTTGCTTATGGGTTTCTCAGATTTTAAATGAGAATCAACGCAAACAAGAACAAGAGAAGGCTAAACAGGCTCAAGCAAAAGCTCAAGAAAAGCCGAAAACCTAACCAACTGCCAAGGCTTCTTTGATTGAGTAGCATCGAATAGGCTTGCTATAGTTGAGTAAGTTTACTCTGTAGCAAAAAATCGTGAAACAGAATCTACAAACCATCGGCAGCGAACTCAAGACCCAAATCAAAACCTTGGCAGCATTCGTAGCAATTTTGTGGGTCGTCTTTATCCTTAATGAATTTATCCTTGAGAAAATTTTAGTCATTGCTAATGGCTGTGGCTTACGTCGAGGACTGAATGCATTAGGGATTGTGCCACATAGTTTTATTGGTTTACGCGGTATTTTGTTTGCGCCATTTTTGCACGGCAGTTTCTATCACATCGTTTCTAATACAGTCCCATTCATTATTTTTGGATGGCTGATTATGATTCGCAATATCAAAGATTTTTACTTTGTTTCCTTTATGGCAGCTCTGGTGGCGGGCTTAGGGACTTGGTTAATTGGTAGGCCATGCACCACACATATTGGCGCGAGTGGTGTGATTTTTGGCTACTTTGGCTATTTACTATTTCGTGGCTACTTTGACCGCAGTTTTGTTGCGATCGCAATTTCAGTGGCGATTGCCGTTACCTATGGCAGTCTGCTCTGGGGAGTGTTGCCAACGCGATCATATATTTCGTGGGAGGGGCATTTATTTGGGTTTATTGGTGGCATTATTGCCGCAAAGTTATTATCCCCCACTAAACCAACTACATAAAAATGGGTGATGCTTTCGCATCACCCATTTCAAAAAGTTTTAAGCAACACTTTTGATTGCTTCAAGTAAACTGCGAGTGCAAGCGCCCTTGTCGCAAAAAGCATCAATCATTGCACCATTAGAAATTGCTTGGGCTTTACCACCATCAGCGGCAGAGTAGGCGACTATTTTAATGTGAGGAAATTCTGTTTTGATCGTGCTAGATGCTGTCCAACCATCCATAACAGGCATGTGCAAGTCCATAACGACAACGTCGGGTTCATGTTTATGAACCTGTGCGATCGCTTCTTTGCCATTAGTTGCAACTTCTACATTGCTAATGCAAGATTGTAGGGAGAGTGCCAATTTTAGGGTACATCGGGTCAGTTCGTGGTCATCCACCACCAAAACGCGCAAGGTTTTTGTAGAAGCTGTCATGGTAGGTTCGGTAAGAAGGGCTTGACAATTCTTTAATGTAACTAACGATACCTCTTTTCTTTCTTTAAATCTTCTACCGCAGGGACTAAACCTCTACATGCAAAAAGATAGGCGACACCAAATGTCGCCTATCTTTTTGTGAATTTGGATAGCTAGTTATAGTTAAAACCCAAAACCAGAACCTGTGGCGCACGCGCAGCATGCGCTACAGGTTCTGGTTTTATATTTAATTGCGCCATTTGACTTTAGGTAAAATTTGCTTTTGGTCGATGCGATCGCGATATTTGATGGCAAAGTTGAGCAATGAGTCGATCAGCGCATCTGATAAAAAGTGAGGTTGCAAGCCAAGATCAAGGAGATTGGTGTTTTTTGCGTTGAAATAATGTTCTTCTAGCTCAACACGAGGATTTTCGATGTTGTTGACTTCCACCTTGATACCAAGGGTTTGCCCAGCTTTCTGCACCATAAAAGCAAGATCTCGAATCGAGAAAAGCTCTGTAAATTGATTAAAGACACGCATCTTGCCAGCTTCGGCGGGAGTTGCGATCGCAAGTTCAATGCAGCGGACAGTATCACGAATATCGAGGAAACTGCGAGTTTGTCCACCACTACCATAGACCGTCAAAGGATGCCCAACTGCGGCTTGAATGCAAAAACGATTGAGGGCAGTACCAAATACACCATCGTAATCGAGGCGGTTGATCAGCATTTCATCACTACCAGTCTCTTCGGTCAGCACACCATAAACTACGCCTTGGTTAAGATCGGTAGCCCGTAAGCCCCATGTTTTACAAGCAAAGTGGATATTATGGCTATCATGCACCTTACTGAGGTGATAAAAACTACCGGGTTGTTTAGGATAGGGCAAAGTATCTTTGCGACCATTATGCTCAATAGTGATATAGCCTTCTTCAATATCAATGTTAGGCGTACCATATTCACCCATCGTACCGAGCTTGACGAGATGGCAGTCAGGATTATGCTCTTTGATCGCATAAAGCAAGTTTAATGTGCCTACCACATTGTTGACTTGAGTCATGACGGCATGTTCACGATCGATCATCGAGAATGGTGCTGAGCGCTGTTCGCCAAAGTGAACAAGGGCATCAGGCTCAAAACTACGGAATGTCTTCTGCACAAACTCGTAATTAGTAATATCGCCAACAAACAATTCAATTTTCTGTCCTGAAACCGCTTGCCATTTGTAGATGCGCTCTTGAATAGATGCGATCGGGGTAAGAGTTGCCACACCTAACTCATTATCCCAATGTCGGCGAATTAAACTATCTAGTACACCAACTTCATATCCTTTATTAGCCAGATGTAAAGCTGTCGCCCATCCGCAATAACCGTCGCCACCAATTACCAGTACTTTCATGAATTCTGTGGATTACAAAAGATTTGAGTTACAGTTTCCAAACTAACCCTATCAGGATTTATCTCCTTTGTGATGTACAAGATTGAAATTTATTCATACTTAGGTATCGAGAAACACATAGAGAATAGGGGTTATAGCGCGTGGCATGGTTGCAGACCGATTAGACCGATTAGATTGTTATGCTTAATGACAACATTTAAGTAGATGCAATCACGCAATTTAGCCGATCGCAGCCCTTAGGAAATAGGTGTAGTGTATATGCAATAAGATGAAACAAAATAACAACCAGCAATAGTTAAATCTATTCATGGGTTAGTTTATTAGGAAGACTAATCAATATGCTTTCGATTGCCAAGTTTACCCATCACAGAGATCCCGATGCGATCGCAAATATCCTGCGTCAAGATTTGCAGCCTCTAGGGATTGAGAAACTCAGCGTTGAGGTAAAGATTAATGACAGTCGATTAGACATACAAATTCGGACAAATTCAGCCATTGACAAAGAAAAACTGCTGACATTAGTGCGTAACCAAATCCAAAACTTGCATGTAGAATCAGTTGCAAAATTTAGGATTCATTATTGGCGTAACGATGAAGAAAGGCAAGAGCAACACCTACTATGGACGGAGCAGTTTATGGTAGAGCAATCAAATCCATCCTTACAGTCTTCTGACCTGCTTGCAGAAGAAATTGGTACGCGCTTGCCAGAACCACAGCTTTCCAAGCAGTCAGTCCTCCAAAGAGCGATCGCAAAAATTTATCAAAAGAATCAGCTTGTCCCAATCAATAACGAGCCTGTCGTAGACCCACATGCTCCCAAAATCGACCTGAATAAGTTGCCAAATTTAGCACTTGCACCCCACCAAAGCAGTCGCTCAAGGCATTCCCACCGCCATAGTCAGGTCAATTACTGGCAGCTAATGACCATAGGACTATCGATTGTGTTACTAGGCTTAGGCATCGGTGTAACCGTTAGAGCCTTGACTAATAAAAATACGATAGATTCAAATTCTTTGGCTACTTCGCCATCGCCTCAAGCAACAATGTCAATCAAGAATTCAGCCCCAGTCAAGGCAAACCAGCCTAATGAGAAACTGCTAAAAACACCAATTAACGGTAATTCTGGCGCTGATCAGCTATTGAATATTGATACAGAGATACCTCAAGAAGAGCGGCTGATTACCTTAGATAAATTCAACCGCATTCAAAAAGGAATGAGCATTGCCCAAGTAGAGAAGATTTTTGGGGTGTCAGGTAAAGTTATTGCCGAAAATAGCTCAGGAGAAAGTATTGGTCGCGTTTATTCTTGGCAAAACCCAGAGGGTAGTAACGCCATCATTGAGTTTAAAGATGGTCAAGTTGTGGCAAAAGCTCAAGCTGGTTTATAAACAACCACTCGCAATATCATCCACAATGTAAATGGCTGTAGCGATATTGCTATAAAATGACACATTGGGTAGGTTGTCTAAATTTTTAGGTTTAGATCGCTAATCATGCCCAGTAAAAGCCGAGTGGGAGAAGAATTTTTTGGGTATCGATTTACGCAGCTATGTCTATTTAGACAATCTTCAGAAGCAACATGCTGCTTATTTAGGAACGATCGCACAAGGATTTTTGCCACTCCCCGGTGACACATCTCTCTGGATCGAGATTTCCCCAGGCATTGAAATTAATCGCATCACTGATGTTGCACTCAAATCAACTTCGGTAAGACCAGGTGTCCAGATTGTCGAACGCTTGTATGGTTTGTTAGAAATCCACTCGGCAAGTCAGGGGGAAACACAAGCGGCGGGTAGGGCAATTTTGCAAATGTTGGGAGTTTCTGAAGAGGATCGCATTAAACCAAGATTGTTATCTAGCCAAATTATTCGCAATGTGGACGCACATCAGACACAACTGATTAATCGTTTTCGGCGTGGTCAGATGCTTTTGTCTGGTCAAACTCTGTACATTATGGAAGTAGAGCCTGCCGCCTATGCCGCACTTGCTGCCAATGAAGCCGAAAAAGCGGCTTCGATTAATATTTTAGAAATTGTGGCGGTGGGCAGTTTTGGCCGCTTATATCTTGGTGGCGAAGAACGGGATATTATGGCAGCAGCGGCGGCGGTATTGAATACAATCGAGAATATTAAGGGTCGTGATGTTTATGGAGTCGATCGCAAAGAGTAAATAATTTAGCTTTACTATATTGCTCTATTGCTCACTCATCATCTTCCCAACCGCAGCACTTGCATCGCCATTGTTCTGGAGGTAGGCGCATTCTTGAAAATGGGGTGCGGCATTCAGGGCATTTCCCCGTAAAGATGGGATGCCAACCGCATTCAGATTCCATGGCAGGATCGTAGATTTTGGGGTCGTCGGGCTCCCATAGCTCGGCTGAGGCAAAGTCTGCACAAATTCCCCATTGTGGCCCATAGGGGTGAACTGCACAGACTAAAAGTTGACTGTGGGAGTAAAAATTACAGCGATCGCAAAGGGATATTTTTGCCATATTTGATGTTGTTGTTTTGCTGAATGCGATCACCTTATGATTTTTAGCACAAAAAAGGCAGCGCTTAAGCGCTGCCTTTTTTGTTTACATTTTCGCCAGTTCTAGCATCGTCTTTAAGACAGAATCAGGATTAAGACTAATTGAGTCAATGCCCTGCTCAACAAGGAACTTGGCAAATTCAGGATAATCGCTCGGAGCTTGACCACAGATACCAATCTTGCGATGGTTTGCTTTCGCCTTTTGAATGACAGTACGAACCATAGACTTAACTGCTTCATTGCGTTCATCAAAGATGTGGGCAACAAGGGAAGAATCACGGTCTAAGCCCAGAGTCAACTGGGTGAGGTCATTAGAACCAATGGAGAAGCCGTCAAAGACTTGTGAGAATTCATCCGCCAAGATCACGTTACTGGGGATTTCGCACATCACATATACTTCTAGACCATTTTCGCCACGTTTCAAGCCATGTTTTTCCATTTCTGCAAGTACCTTACGACCTTCTTCGGGAGTGCGACAGAATGGAATCATCGGAATCACGTTAGTTAAACCCATGACATCGCGGACGCGCTTCAGAGCTTGACATTCCAACCCATAGGCTTCGCGGTATTTCGGATCGTAGTAGCGGGATGCGCCACGCCAGCCGATCATCGGATTTTCTTCGGTAGGTTCAAAAGCGCGACCACCGAGTAAGTTGGCGTACTCGTTGCTCTTGAAGTCGGACATTCTGACTACAACGGGTTTGGGATAAAATGCGGCGGCGATCGTGCCGATACCGTGAGCCAACTTGTCTACAAAGAAATCAGCCTTATTTTCGTAGCGGGCTGTCAGTTGCGAGATTTCCCATTTTGCGGCTTTGTTTTCGAGGGTGTCGAAGTTCATCAAGGCGAGGGGATGTGCTTTGATGTGGTTAGCGATGATGAACTCCATACGGGCTAAGCCAACGCCATCGCAGGGGATGGAAGATAAGCCAAAGGCTTCTTCGGGATTGCCCACATTCATCAAGATCTTGGTAGAGAGTTTAGGCAAATTATCAAGGGAAGTTTCTATGACTTCAAAGGGGACTAGCCCTTCGTAAACTTTGCCTTCTTCTCCTTCTGCACAGGAAATCGTGACTTCTTGCCCTGTTTTGAGAATGCCTGTGGCATTGCCACAACCGACGATCGCAGGAATACCCATTTCTCGCGCAATGATGGCGGCGTGGCAGGTGCGTCCACCTTGGTTCGTGACGATCGCACTAGCCTTTTTCATGATTGGTTCCCAGTCGGGGTCAGTCTTGTTGGTGACTAGCACTTCACCTGCTTGAAAATCTTCGATGTTATGGACTTCCAAAATCACATTCGCCTTGCCTTGACCGATCATCTCGCCCACAGCGCGACCTGTAATCAGCACATCACTAGAACCATTCAGCTTGTAGTTCTTGAGAATGTTGCCTGACTTTTGGGACTGTACAGTTTCAGGTCTTGCCTGAACGATGAACAATTCCCCAGTGCGTCCATCTTTTGCCCATTCAATATCCATCGGCGAGAGCTTGCCGCGTACTTCTGAATAATGATCTTCGATGATGCAAGCCCATTCTCCAAGTTTGAGAATCTCTTCATCGGTAATTGCGAACTTGACTCGTTCCGAAACTGGGACAGGAATATTCTTGGTCAGCTTACCGCCACCAATGTCATAGACCATCTTGATTTCTTTGGTGCCGAGGCGTTTTTCGAGAATCGGACGGAAGCCTTGTTTGAGAGTTGGTTTGAAAACGAAATACTCATCTGGGTTGACTGCACCCTGCACCACGTTTTCACCTAAGCCATAGGCGGCAGTGATTAACGCTGCATTTTTGAAGCCTGTCTCGGTGTCGATGGAGAACATCACACCAGAGGCGGCAAGGTCGGAACGTACCATTTTTTGTACGCCGACGGAGAGAGCGATATCGAAATGATCGAAGCCGTTGATCGTGCGGTAGGAAATGGCGCGATCGGTGAATAGGGAAGCAAAACATCGATGGCAAGCATCGACAACTTCATTCGCACCGTAGACATTGAGATAGGTTTCCTGTTGCCCTGCGAAACTGGCATCGGGTAAGTCTTCAGCCGTGGCGCTAGAACGGACAGCAACATCAGCTTCTTTACCGCAGGATAATTCGCAGTCGCAAAGTCTTTGATAGGACATAGCGATCGCCATTTGTAGATCGTCGGGGAATGGCGTGCTTAGAACTAAAGCGCGTGCCATGCGACCGCGATCGCGCAGATTATTCATGTCATCAATGTTCAGATCGGCGAAGAGTTCGCGCAATTTGACTTCTAGACCTGCTTTCTCAATGAAATAACGAAAAGCGTAGGCAGTGGTTGCAAATCCATTGGGAACATTCACACCTTTGGGTTGAAGTTGTCGAATCATTTCCCCTAGTGATGCATTTTTTCCGCCCACAAGCGGAATATCGGCAATCCCCACCTCTTCAAACCAAAGTATCAATGCTTGTTCTTTGGGAACGGTTCTCGACAGTTCTGTAGCCAAAAATGAACTAGTCATGATGTAACTTCCTCGTCAAAATCAGAAGAATTGCATCTAGGTTTTCGCTATATTTAGAAGAACCTTGGACGCATTCTCATTATACTGACGGAGCCGCAGCCGCATAGGAATGGTATTACATTTATTCACCAAGCTTTATAAAGATTGACAATGGTTGATTTTTTGCCGCCCGCTACGAGGGTGCAAAAATTTGGTTGGAATTTTTAACTATGCTGAACTCCTGAAAACCTTAAACTCTATATCCTCTCGCAATCAATAATCAGTAAACTAGAACCATCAGTCTATAATTTTGGAGAGTGCGATTGTGAATAAGACTAAACCCCGTGATGTCCAAGCAATTTATATTGCTGACGAAACCTTTGCGTTGCGATCGCGTAGTTGGAATCGTTTACGGTTTGAAGTTGAATATGCCCTTGAAAAAGGGACTACCGCCAACTCTTTTCTCATTCAAGGGACTTTACAAGCGCTAATTGATCCACCAGGGGAAACTTTTACAGAAATTTATCTGAATGAATTACGTAAACGTATAAATATTCTCGATATTAGCTATGTGATTTTGGGGCATGTCAACCAAAACCGCATTGAAACCCTCAAGGCGTTACTAGCCATCAATAATCGTATTACTTTTGTTTGCACAAATGCGGGTGCGATCGCATTACGTCAAAACCTAGAGGAAAAATTTGGCGATCACCTTAAAATCCAAGTCGTGCGCGGCGAAGAAAATCTTGATCTGGGCAAAGGTCACATTCTGCGGTTTATTCCCACATCCACGCCTAGACAGCCCGATCAAATGTGTACCTATGATGTCAAGACGCAGATTCTCTATACAGATAAGTTCTTTGGGGCGCATATCTGTGGTGATCAGGTCTTTGATGAGGGTTGGAGTCATTTGCTAGGTGATCGCCGCTATTATTTCGATAGCACCATGGCGAACCAAGTCCGCCAAGTGGAATCTGCCCTCGATAAAATTGCGGATATCCCTGCTGTGTTTTATGCCCCTGGTCATGGGCCGATGTTGCGTTATGGATTGCGTGAATTAGTGAATCTTTATCGTCAATGGAGTGAAGCTCAGAAGCAACAAAATATTTCGGTAGCATTGTTGTTTGCGTCTGCCTATGGCAATACCACAACGATTGCCAATGCTCTGGCAAAGGGAATTACGAAGGCAGGGGTGGCAGTTGAGCTAATCAATTGTGAAAATGCGGAGCCAGAGGAAATCAAAATTGCGATCGAGAAGTCGTCAGGTTTCTTGATTGGCTCGCCTACCTTGGGAGGTCATTTGCCAACTCAAGTGCAAACGGCGCTAGGTATCGTTTTATCAACAGCAACTAAAAGTTATCAAGCAGGTGTTTTTGGTTCCTATGGCTGGAGTGGTGAAGCCGTAGATATTATTGCTGGCAAACTTAAGGACGCAGGTTATACCCTCGCCTTTGAACCAATCAGGATTAAGTTTACGCCCACTGAAGCGACCCTCCAGATGTGCGAAGAAACTGGCACTGACTTTGCTCAAGCTTTGAAACGAGCGAAGAAAGTGCGAACAACGCTTAATCCCGGCAGCACTGTTGAGCAAGCTGTAGGTAGGATTGTGGGTTCTCTTTGTGTACTGACTGTTAAGCGCGGCGAAATCTCATCCGCCATGTTAGCTTCGTGGGTATCGCAAGCGACCTTTAATCCTCCCGGCTTAACAATCGCAGTGGCGAAGGATCGGGCGATTGAGTCCTACCTGTACGAAGGCGATCATTTTGTTTTGAATATTCTTGAACAAGGGAAACAGATTCGCAAGCATTTCATGAAAAAGTTTGCACCTGCAGAAGATCGGTTTAAGGATGTACAGGTGGAAGCAGGGCAAGGAGGTTTAATTCTTACGGAGAGTCTGGCATATTTAGAATGTCGTGTCGCGCAAAGGATGGAATGTGGCGATCATTGGATTGTCTATGCGACTGTGGAGAATGGCAAACTATTACAGTCCAATGGTTTAACGGCAATTCATCACCGTAAAACCGCTAGTAATTATTAGCAATACAGTAGAAAATCGCTCCTTCGGAGCGATTTTCTACAAACGATTAACCTGTGCCACCCAAACAGTGGAGATTAAAAATTGAATATAGGGGCAATTCATGAATTGCCCCTATATTCAATTTGCGTAAGTCTTAAATTGGTAATAACACTTCAAACTCACTACCAATCGTCACATCACCTTTGTAATTGAGATAGGGAGATCGCAAAATTATTTTGCCGTGATGTTGCTGCGTAATCACCTGATGACATACTGCTAAACCCAAACCAGTCCGCTTGTTATCCCCCTTGTTAGTAAAGAAACTATCGAAAATATGATTTTGCATGTCTGACGGAATGCCCATGCCATTGTCAGCAATCTTAATCGATACCCAATCACGATTATCAATAGTTGCGATCGCAGAACTGATCATTACTAAAGGCTGCCATGTGGTTTCCACATCAGTTTGCACGTTACTATATGCTAAACCATCCTCAAAACGCGCATCTTCACGCAGGAGCATATGCTCACGTTGCTCGATTAGCTCAGGGTGTAACTTCAAATCTAGCAAGGCATCAATAGCATTACTAATCAAATTAATAAATACCTGAATTATGCGATCGCAAAGTCCATTTACTTGAGGAACCTCACCATATTTTTTGACAATTTGAACTCCTTTGGTGCGTCCACTCAAGATTGTCAAACTACTTTCCACACATTCGACGATACTAAGTGGGCCTGGGGTCGAGTGATCTTCCATATGAGAAAGAGACTGCAATGTATCTACCAATCGATTCAAATACCTCGAACCCGAACGAATTCCCTGCACAACTTGAGGTAAGTCCGCACGAATTAATTCCCATTCAACTTCTTCAAGCATTTTGCTAATTGTCGGTGATTTCGTGCCATATTCCTTCTCATAGGTTCTCAAGATCTTCATTAATCCATCGATATAGGTCACAAGGGATTCGGTATTATTATGGATTTTTACGGCAGGATTACGGATATCATGGGAAACCTCCGCCACAATTTGTCCTAAACTTGCCATCTTTTCCGTTTGGAACATCGTAGTTTGAGCTTGTTCGCGCAAAAGCTTAGTGGCTAGCTCATGGATATGTGACTGTGACTGTAAAAGGCTATGCACATCCAGCACTGCATGTTGATCATCAGCAAGACGAACGATCACAGGTTCATAGATTTCATCATCAGGACGACTTAAGGCTAATTGTGATGCCGTCACAATTGGCATATTCCCATCTAGTTCCAGAACCTCGACATTAACTTGCTCATATAGAACCCGCAAAGGTCTCTTAGTGAATAACTCAAGGGCATAGGGACGGCTCAAACATTCTAAAAATCGCCGCCGCGACAGCATACCCACATACTCATTGCGATCGTAGACAATAAGGGCGGGCAGAATCGGATTATCTTTAAATAGTTGTTTTGTAAAGGCTCCTGTTTTATCTAAATCAACATGAGTATCAAAAAGATCTAATTCAGCAATATTCGAGTCTAAAGCCAGTTGCTTTTTTGGATTCAGTAATGGTTTATCTTCATTTAGTTCAATTTCAGGCTCATTTGCCATCACCATCAAAGGAATCATCGCCATTTTGCGCGCTAGCTCCTGCGTCGCAGTTTGACGAATATTTTTGCCTTGAATCGCTCCTTTATCAGCATGTTGCTGTTGACGTTGAATATTTTTAATGACACTAGTTAAAACTTTGGGTTTTACCTCAATCTCTAAGGCTCTAGCGACAGTTACAAAAGCAGAACTTAAATTCTTGGCAGATATTTGCGGCAACAGGTCGATCGCCCCACGACGAATTGCCCACTTTTTCTCAACTTCCTTAATTTGGGATTGACGCGGATTAATCAACAAAACCTTCATTTGTGGTACATAATCAGCACACCACTTACAAAGCTCTGTTGCTAGTAACAGTCCGCTGCCACCTGGTCTAATCCCATACATGTCAGAGATCACTAGCTGAGGCAAGCCTTGATTAGAGGTCCGCTTCTGCTCCAACATATGCAGTAAATCCTCTGATTCATGGAATGCCCACACTTCGATTTTATGAGCTAGCAAGACATCGTGCCATATCAAGGATTGTTCTTGCGACAGGTGAGCCAGTAAGACGGATTTAATCACACAAACCCCCAATAGTAAAAATATTGTTAAACACAACAATATCGAAAGGTAACAAAGGGATGCAAGCGAGTATCAATAACCTGTGGTTAACCAAAATTTAACAATGGTGCTTACTATAAAATAAAGAAAACAAACTGGATTTTCTGATGACACGAATTTGTATTCTTGGTGGTGGTTTTGGCGGATTGTATACTGCACTTAATCTCGCTCGCCTACCTTGGGCGATCATGCCTGAAATTATCCTTGTTGATAAATGCGATCGCTTTGTATTTACCCCATTTCTCTACGAACTAGTCACTAATGAAATGCAGGAATGGGAAATTGCGCCCACATTTACGGAGTTATTAGCAGACACGGGCATTCAATTTGTGCAGGGACTAGTTACGAATATTGACTTCAATACCAAACAAGTAGAAGTTAATATTGGGCAAAAAAGCACATTGACCTACGATCGACTAGTCTTAGCAATTGGCGGCGAAACTCCAACCAACCTTGTGGATGGTGCATCCGAATATGCAATTCCCTTTCGTAATCTCAATGACTTCTATCGCCTCAATAGTAAGTTAGAACTATTAGAAGCCTCAAATCGCGACAAAATTCGTGTCTGTATCGCTGGTGGTGGCAGCAGTGGTGTCGAACTTGCCTGTAAAATCGCTGATCGACTTCAGGATCGTGGTCGAGTGCGCCTAGTCGATCGCAATGACAAAATCCTCAATGATTCCACTGCTGCAAATCGCAAGATTGCTGAGACGGCTCTCTCTAAACGTGGCGTTTGGACAGACCTCAATACAAGGGTTTCGCAAATTAGCGATGGGGAAGTTACCCTTGACTATGCCGATGGTAGTGACACCTTACCCGTTGATATTGTGTTATGGACAGTGGGTAGCACCTTCTCAAAAATGTTGCAAACCTTACCCGTTGAGCATAGTCGTCAAGGTGCGATCGCAACTGAGCAAAACCTAACCGTCAAAGGTCAAGCCGATGTATTTGCGGTTGGCGACTTGGCAAGCTGTTTGGACTCCAATGGTAATGTAGTTCCCGCTACCGCACAGGTTGCCTTCCAGCAGTCTCAATATTGTGCATGGAATATCTGGGCAAGCCTCAATCAAAAATCCTTAGTCCCCTTTAGTTACATTCCCCTCGGCGAATTTATTAGCTTAGGTATTGATGGTGCAACCGCTTCTATTTTTGGCAAGTTTACCATTGATGGAATGCCAGCCCATGCAATGCGCCGCATTGCCTATTTATTAAGAATGCCGACATTACAACATCAATGGAAGATCGGCACACATTGGTTAATGCAACCTTTAGTCGCTTTATTGAGAAAATCTGTCTAAATAAAAAAGGTGATGCTGTGTTGCAGCATCACCTTTTTTATTTAGACATAGCTATATCTCCTAAGCAAAACTTGAATTGCTATATTTACTCAGGACGTTCTTCTGATGGCGAGTCAGAATTTTCAACATTATCAGCATTAGTTGTAAGTGTTGGTGCGCTGGCAATATCGCCCAAGCTAGTCGGAGTTTTAGAACCTTTTTTCTTACGCCGCACAGCCGCAGTTCTTGCCCATTTGGTCTGACTCCAAATACCAAACAAGATAAAAGCAGATACAATCGCCTCAAAATACCATTTACCCGCTTGTTTAATTAGCTGACGAAAAGCACGGTTCTGACCATCTTGAATATTACTTCTAATTCTTTCTTCACTCCTACCAATCTCTGTTTCAATCTGTTGCCTCAATAGCACTGGATTTGACTTGTCTAGAGGTACATTTGGCGATTGTCTTTCGAGAAATTCTGCGGCTCTTAGTAAGTTAGCATCATTAGTATTTTTTAAATTTTCTTTGGCAGTATTAAACTGGGCAACCTGTTGCGATAGGGTTAAACTTGCTTGGGCATTGTTGTTATTATTAATCCGAATTGCTGCACTAATACCAATTAACAACATCAAAACATAGAGAATACTCAAAAACAAAGATATCCATGACAGAAATTTGAGGATTTTCTTGCCAAAGGCTGACCTTGCGGCTGACTCACCATAAAACACTAGAATCAAACCAATAATTGGTACAGGTGAAGTACCGACTAATTTGCCTAAAGCTGTAAATTCCCATGTCGGATCTTGCCCAAATCTTGGTGGGATTAAAGCATCGGCAAAATTAGAAATTGTTAGTAGTAACAGTCCATAACCAGCAAAACGAAGTAAATTAGCAGTGATTACCTCGGTAGAATTTGAAGGGGAATTGCTCATATTTTCAGTATGGAATGGCTAAATAGCTTGTTTGTAAACGTTTTATAAATGTATAGACCTAGAAGCATTAAACCTAGGGTTGGGGGAACCGAGGTTGCCACCATTCATACCACAAAAACCAGATCTTCTCTAATTTTCGATTAGTAGTTTCTAGATCACTATTTGTATTTAATGGTGTGGACATCAAAGTCCATAAACATCTGCGATCGCGAAGATCTTTCTGCCCCAGCAACCAACTGACGATCACCTCACGATCCATCGCTCGATCGCTTGCATTGTCATTAAATTGCTCTTGGGTGACGGTCGATATACCGCGTGGATTAATGCAAGCGGTTAAATAAGCACGATTTTGGTGTGTGAAGGTAGCGTAATAGCCCACAGGGTCTTTGCGAACTGACTTTTGACGTAATTGATCTTCACTAAGCTGAATATCCGTAATTCCTTTGAGATAATAGTAAATACTCCCTTCTGTACCAACCGCATACCTTAGATTGATCTCTATAG
>NZ_JACJQB010000017.1 GCF_014696385.1 Pseudanabaena mucicola FACHB-723 | reverse complement strand
CCCCTGCTATGGCAATCGGACTTTTTCATCGTCCCCTTTCTATTCTGGAATTATTATCCTCAAGGGGATTTTATTGCCTCACTAATTAACTGACCAGTGTCTTCCAGACCACAGAAGCCATAGAAGACAGCAGAAATGAGTATGGCATATTTTATCGAGTCGAAGGCAACTTGAAAGGAAGTCGAGATTTAGCAGTAGTTACCATTTGGCTAGAACGCACCATCGACAAAAAAGTTCAATTCATCACCCTAAAACCCAAAAAGGAGAAAAAATCATGATTAACCTCTATCAAAGAGTAGCCCTAGCCCAAGACTTCCCCACATATCGATTAAAAAAAGGCGATATAGCCACCTTCATTGATACTGTCCCCCATCCCACAGGCGGCGAAGAAGGCTATGTCCTCGAAATATTTAACGCGATCGGCGAGTCGATTAACACAGTCATCGTGCCAAAATCAGCCGTTATTGCACTCAAAGCCGATGATATTCTCTCTGTACGTTCTTTAGCGGGCGTATCGTAAATGCCGACAAATCTATGTTGGAGGAAAAATAACAGAATCGTAAAACATAGCGTTAATCTCCTCAGACTCATCATCAAAATCATCACTTATCACTATTGATCCACGATTTAAAGCTGGTTGCGAGACTAGCGGCTGATCTTCTTGATTAACCACAGGCAAAACCTTAGCCCAAGGCACACCCTGTTTAGTTAGCGTAATTTCAACATGATTTTGAATATCTGATAACAAATCGGCTAAATTATCAGATAGGTAAGCAATATCGAAAGTTTTTGGTGACATTTGCTTATGCCTCACTCAATTACAAGCATTATAAGCCCATGAAATCTAGCCTCACCGAAGATGCGATCTAAACATCGGCTAAAATTTAGCTAATTCAACCAAAAAAAATGCCATGTCAACCATCACTATTCATCAGCTAGAGCCAGACATCGCCCAACAGCTAGAACAACGTGCCGCACAGCATGGACGCACCATCGAGCTTGAAATAAAGGCAATTCTCAAAAGCGTATTAGCACCCAAAAAGCCAAGCAATATTGACCTCGCCACCGCCATTAATAGACGTTTTGCAGACCTTGGAGATTTTGAAATTCCCGAAATTCCGAGAGAACCCATGCGCCCCTTACCAACATTTGACATGGACGCTCAATGAAAATTGTTCTTGATACCAACGTTCTGTCAGAACTAATGAAGCCGCAAGGCTCACAAACCGTCAAATCTTGGGTTGCTGCTCAGACTAGAGAAAACTTATTCACTACCAGCATTAACCAAGCCGAGATCCTTGGCGGTATTGCTGTTATGCCAGAAGGTAAACGCAGCAAAGCTTTACAAGAATTAGCACAGGCTATGTTTACGGAAGACTTCGCGGAGCAGATTTTATTTTTTGACTCAGACTCAGCAAACTGTTTTGCTCAAATTACAAGCGATCGCCGTAAAAAAGGAAAACCAATCGCTGAAGCCGACGCTCTGATCGCCTCTATATGTCTAGCTAATAATGCAGCGATCGTCACTCGCAATGTTGACGACTTCCTAGATTGCCAGATCACGATCATTAACCCTTGGGAACTATGAAATCAACCCTCACCGAAGACGAGATCGAACAATACCAACTCCAACTCTTGCAAAACCTCGGTTATGTCTACCATCACGGCTACGACCTCCAACCCACAGATTCCCCCTCGCCCACTGGGAGAGGGGCTAGGGGTGAGGGCGAGCGCGAAAACTTCGGTGAAATCGTTTTAAAAGATCGATTACAACAAGCCATCTATCACCTTAACCCCACCATTCCCGCCGATGCACTCAACCAAGCCCAACGGGAAATCTTTAATATTGCCAGTTCCGACCTACTCAACAACAACGAAATATTCCATAAATACCTCACCGAAGGCATCACCGTTGAATATCAGAAAGACGGAGAAACCAGAGGCGAACCCGTCAACCTGATCAACTGGCACAACATCGACAACAACGAATTTCTGGTAGTCAATCAATTTACCGCCATCGAAGACAACCACAACCGCCGCCCCGATCTCGTCATCTTTATCAACGGCTTGCCCCTCGTCGTCATCGAACTAAAAAATGCTGTCGATGAAAAAGCCAACCTTCGCGCCGCCTATAACCAACTGCAAACCTACAAACGCGAAATCCCTAGCCTCTTTACCTACAACGCCCTGCTAGTCATATCCGATGGACTCTCCGCCCGTGCAGGCTCCCTCACCGCCGACTTTAACCGCTTTTCGGCATGGAAAGTTCCCTCCCCTAACCCCTCCCAGAGGGAGGGGGACAAGAATCTAGAAGTCCCTCTCCCTCTGGGAGAGGGATTTAGGGAGAGGGCAGAACTCGAAATCTTGACCACAGGACTACTCAACAAACAAACCCTCCTAGACCTGATCCGCCACTTTACTGTATTTGAAAAAACTCGTAGCGAAGACCTCAACACAGGCATTGTCAGCATTACCACGATTAAAAAAATCGCCGCTTATCACCAATACTACGCAGTCAATAAAGCCGTTGAATCGATTATCAAAGCTTGTGGATTTCCCTCCCCTAGCCCCTCCCAGAGGGAGGGGGACAAGAAAAATAGTCTTGAAGTCCCTCGCCCAGAGGGCGAGGGATTTAGGGAGAGGGCAGAAAGTATCGAAGACTTAGGTTACAAAGGAGGATTAGAGATAACGACTCTGCTAGAACAAGTCAGAGAACTACGAAAAAATCAAACATCTGCGGAAAGAGTATTTTGGGAAATTGTTAGAACAAAACGCTTTCTAGGCTTAAAGTTTCGGCGACAACATCAGCTTGGTAATTACATCGTTGATTTTTATTGTCACGATCGCAAAATAGTAATTGAACTTGATGGCGAGATTCACAATCAACCAGAACAACAGCAACGCGATCGTCAACGTAGCGAATATTTAAAATCATTAGGGCTAACAGTTCTAAGATTCACCAACCAAGAAATCTTCCAAAACCTAGAAACCGTCCTCCAAAACCTACTGATCTCCTGTCCCCCCCTCCCACTGGGAGAAGGGCTAAGGGAGAAGGCAATTTGTCCCCCTCGCCCTTTGGGAGAGGGGCTAGGGGAGAGGGCAACCCTCGCAAAGGCGGCGTAATTTGGCATACCCAAGGAAGCGGTAAATCTCTATCAATGGTATTTCTCGCAGGAAAGCTAGTCTTAGACCCAAACCTCAATAATCCCACAGTGGTAATGCTGACCGATCGCAATGACCTCGACGATCAGCTATTCGACACCTTCGCAGGTTGTCAGCAAATCCTCAGACAAGACCCACAACAAGCAGATAATCGCGATCGCGTGCGCCAACTGCTCAACACCAACTCAGGCGGGATTATCTTTACCACCGTTCAGAAATTCTCCCCCGCCGATGGTGAAACCCTCTATCCAAAAATTAGCGATCGCGCCAATATCATTGTCCTCGCTGATGAAGCACACCGTAGCCAGTATGGATTCACCGCCAAACAAGTCGATATCAAAGATGAAAACGGCAATGTCACAGGCAAAGCTACCCGCTACGGATTTGCTAAATATATTCGTGATGCCCTACCCAATGCTTGCTTTGTCGGATTCACAGGCACACCGATCGAACAAAGCGATAAAAATACTCCCGCCATTTTTGGCGACTACATCGACATTTACGACATCTCTCAAGCCGTCGCTGATGGTGCAACCGTTCCCATTTATTACGAAAGCCGCCTCGTCAAAGTTGACCTCGACGAAACAGGTCGTCAACTGCTCGATGAACTAGACGAAGACCTCGATTCCCTTCTCCCTTTGGGAGAGGGGCTAGGGGAGAGGGAAAAAGCCAAAGCTAACCAAACTCGCATTGAAGCGATCATCGGCTCCACCCAACGCCTCCAACAAATCGCCCAAGATATCGTGACCCACTTTGAAGCGCGGCAACAGGCCAACAAGGGCAAAGCGATGATCGTCACCATGACCCGCAGAATTGACGTCAATCTCTACGATGAGATCGTCAACCTCCGTCCCGATTGGCACAGCGACGACCTCACCACAGGCAAAATTAAAGTCGTCTTTACCGCCAGTGCCTCCGATGAAGGAAATCTGGTCAAACACCACACCAACAAAGCCAACCGTCAAACCCTAGCCCAACGCCTCAAAGACCCCGAAAACTCCCTCGAACTGGTCATAGTCTGTGATATGTAGTTGACTGGCTTTGATGCTCCTTGCTTGCACACCATGTATATCGACAAACCGCTTAAAAGTCATAACCTCATGCAAGCGATCGCCCGCATTAACCGTGTCTTCTTTGAGAAAATAGGCGGCTTAATTGTGGACTATCTGGGACTCGCCGCCGAACTCAAAAAAGCCCTATCCTTTTATGCCAACAGTGGCGGTAAAGGCGACCTCACCCTCAATCAAGATGTAGCCGTGGGGCTAATGCTTGCCAAACTAGAAATAGTCGAGCAAATCATGGCGGACTTTGCCTATGAGCATTATTTCGACAGCACCACAGGCGAAAAACTCAACATCCTCAAAAACGCTGCCAACTACGTCGCAGATCCCACGATTAAAGATCGCTTTTTCTCTGAAGTTAGCGCCCTATCTAAAGCACATTCCCTAGCTGTCCCTCATCCCGACGCGATCGCCGACTCAGAAAAAATCTCATTTTTCCAAGCTATCCAAGCCAGTCTCCGCAAACTCACAGGCGAAGGAGAAGGCGGAAACCTCAGCAACCACGACATCGAAACCGCGATCCGTCAAGTCGTCGATCAGGCGCTCGTATCCGATGCCGTGATTAATATTTTTGATGAAGCAGGAATAAAAAATCCTGACATCTCAATCATCTCCGATGAATTCATGGCAGAAGTGCGCGGCATGGAACATCAAAACCTCGCCGTTGAACTTCTGCAAAAACTGCTCAAGGATGAAATCAAAGCCAGTAGCCGTACCAACATTGTTCAAAGCCGTAAACTTGCCGACCTGCTCGAAGATGCCCTACGCCGCTATCGAAACCAAGTCATCAGCGTTACCGATATCCTCGAAGAATTGCTCAACATGGCAAAGGACACTAAAGCCGCCCAAACTAGAGGTGAAGCCCTAAAACTAGCACCCTACG
Source organism: Pseudanabaena mucicola FACHB-723 (assembly GCF_014696385.1). Taxonomy (GTDB): domain Bacteria; phylum Cyanobacteriota; class Cyanobacteriia; order Pseudanabaenales; family Pseudanabaenaceae; genus Pseudanabaena. Next base: position 65,694 of record NZ_JACJQB010000017.1, on the reverse strand, counting down.
AACTCGCCTTTTATGATGCTCTAGCCCAAAATCAAAGCGCTCAAGATGTGATGGGTGTTGATAAATTGCGAGACTTAGCGATCGTCTTATGCGATCGCATCCGTAAAAACGCATCAATCGACTGGAATCTCAAGGAAAGTGTGAGAGCCAGAATGAAAGTTGCTGTCAAACGATTACTGAGACAATATGGCTACCCTCCCGACATGGAAGCTCTAGCAACAGAGTTAGTCCTAGAGCAAGCCAAAGTCTTTACTGAGTTTGAAGTTGCAACCAATCACTCAAGTTAAAAAATTTATCTGGCAAAAACTAAGTATTGAGCTTCATTCTTGTTACATCATTCCTTTTACAAATTCAATCGCCTCTTGTTTAGAACTAATCTTGCCCTCTACCTGAGCGATTTTCACACTTTCTAATAATTCCCCAATCTTAGGACTAGGCGCGATTCCCAATTCCTCTCGCAAATCGTCACCACTGATTAAGGCAATCGGATAGGCGATCGCATCATTGGGATTGAGCCAACGATTGAGCCAAGGTTCAATCAGCGCGAAATCATGATCACTAGTTAAAGCTAAGGTGGCGATCGCAGGGAAAAACTCTAGGGTTTGCTGAAAAAATCGATACTGCTGCGTAGCCGATGCTCCCTGTAAAAGCTCTGTAAATTGTGGCAGATGGCGCAAAATTCCGACTAGCCAACGTTGTTCAACTCGGCTCAATCCCAAAGATTCTAAAGCCGTAGCACTATTGCTTAAAGCTGCTAATTTCACAATCACCAGAGCATAGCGATCGCCTGCTAACTGATTGCTAAAAAACAATTCCAGAGCAGGAAATTTTTCTAATAGTGACGCGATTACACCTTCAATCTTCGCAAATCTTTCTAGATTTAAATGCTGACTTGGTAACCAATCCTCTAAAATGCGATCGCAAAGAGCTGTTTTCATCCATTGATTGCCATTGGTAATCGATAGTAAATAGCCCAATTCGGTGCGAACTCGCTCCGCCGCAATCAGCTTTAATTTCGGTGCAAGTTTTATCAAAACCTGTCGAGTCAAATCTTCGATCACAAATCCAAGCTGGGCAGCCTGTCGATAGCCTCGCAAAATTCGCAACGGATCTTCCGCCAAATTTTCAGGGGCAACCATCCTGATGCGCTTCGCGGTTAAATCCCCAATACCGTCAAAGGGATCGATCAATAATTCTGATAAGTTTCCTGAATTTTCTTCTAAATTCGCTAAATTTGCATTTTGGTTGAGCTGATGGCATTCAATTGCGATCGCATTCATGCAAAAGTCACGTCGCCCCAAATCCGCCTCTAAGCTACTGCCCATCTGCTGAGCAAAATCAGCAGTACCATTTTGAAAGACAACCCGCGCAATTTGACGCTCCGCATCGAGTACCACAAATCCCGCTTTATACTTCTTGGCAATTTTCTGCGCCGTCTCCACGGCTTTGTCAGGTAACACAAAGTCTAAATCAAGATATCTCCCCTGACGCTTAAGGATGCGATCGCGTACCCATCCCCCCACCAAATACGCAGGTGTTGGCAAATCATTAAAATCAATCTGTAGCAATACTCTCTTCCTGTGCTTCTGGAGATTCTGGTAAATTTAGAGACAATTCTAACTGATCAATTTGATCGTTTACCTCTGCATCATCAGTAACAGCTTCACGCGCTTCATCATCACTAACTTGATCTAAATCTTGCGCCTTATTTGCGGCATTTCTTAACTTGATGCTTACTTCTGCGTTGCGTTTGTCCAGATCAGTATCAACACCATCAGTGTCAGTAATGCCTTCGGTCACAGAGCTATCCTCATTGGATGTGGATTTTAGGCCATCCTTAGCGGCGATCGCATCAAGGGCAGCTTCTACCGACAAATCCATTTCTAGCATCAGCGCATCAGGTTGGTCTGCATCATCAACTACTTGCAAATCTACATCTGATTGATTAAAGATTTCCGCCAAATCAGATAACTCTTCACGCACCATCCGAATTGGTAAATTTGCAATCAAAGCAGTCATGCGCTTGTCCGACTCTAAACGAATATCGAGCGAACCCTCATCAAGTTCCACATACTTGGAAACCACACGCATAATTTCATAGCGCATATTATCAAATACCTTCGGCTCAATTGCCGCTCGATCATGCGCCAAGATAAACTTCAAACGATGCTTAACCTGAGTTCCACTGGGGATATTACTTCTTTGAAATAGGCGATCAAGCAATTTTGAAATCATCTCAAACCTCAAGAATTTCCACTAATCCAACTCGATAGCCGCGAAAAGAAACCTTTAGGGGGAACTTCGATTTGCAAAAACTCGACATCCATTCCTTCAAGGCGCTTTGCCACATTTGTGTAAGCAGTGCCAGCCAGCGAAGGCTTATCCGATAAAACCAGTGGTTCTCCTTTATTAGTGGAAACGATCACCTGTTCATCATCAGGAACTACGCCAATTAACTTTACCGATAAAATGTCTAAAACATCTTCGACACTCATCATGTCGTTGTTTTTGATCATAGCAGGACGCACCCGATTTAATATCAGTTTAATATCAGTAACGCGGTTTGCCTCCAATAGTCCAACAACACGATCAGCATCACGAACCGCCGATATCTCAGGAGTTGTCACCACAATGGCTTCCTTTGCTCCTGCGATCGCATTTTGAAATCCCGACTCAATCCCTGCGGGACAGTCAATTAAAACATAATCAAAATAGCGACTTAAAACCTCAACCAATGCTTTCATATGGGCAGCCGTAATCGCTGTTTTATTGCGGGTTTGCGGCGCAGCCAGTAATGATAGATTCGGTTGCCGCTTATCCTTGACCAAAGCTTGATCCAGCTTACATTCTCGTGCAATCACCTCTAGAGCCGTATAGACAATTCGATTTTCTAAACCTAGTAAAAGATCCAGATTTCGCAAGCCAAAGTCAGCGTCTACTAAAACCACTTTGCGCCCAAGTTTGGCGAGTGCCATACCGAGATTTGCTGAAGATGTGGTCTTGCCGACACCACCTTTACCAGAGGTAACAACGATAATGCGACTCATGTTTACAAATTACTGATTAACGAGGGATAAGTATATTCCAGATTAGCAGTGCCTTGACTTACTAATCTCGATTTTTAGAAGAATAATCAACAGCCTGCACAATTTGAATTTCAGGCGAATCTTGATTACCGATAAAAGCAACCTCTGGAGAAAAGTAGGTGCTGGGGCTCTCAACACGGGCAATCAGGCCTGCAATTCTAATCTGAGTAGCATCTAAATGTAAAGCCATTACTACCGCTTTAGTATTACCTTTTACACCCGCATGAGCCATACCCTTGAGTTTGCCCCACACGATAATGTCACTCTCAGAGATTAGCTCTGCACCAGCATTGACATCACCGAAAATAATAATACTGCCAGAATGTCGGATTTCAGTGCCAGACCTGACCGTAGTTTTGACATACAAAGGATCATCCATAGGAGCATCAGGCAGTGGATTAAAGCCTAATAACTCCTTAAAAATTGTGCCTTGCTCAACTGAAAAGCCCATGCTAGCGGCATTAATTGCCGTCTGACGACGATTGGTAACCACACAATGTAGTAAAAGCTGATGGTTGTCTAACGCCTCTGCAATTTGGTGTAGTTGTCTAGTATCCAAAAGGCGATCGCCTGATTGGAGATATACCTGTGTCCTTGGTTTCCAGTCATGCCCACTCGCAGCCATCCTCTGCTCTAACTGCGTCATCAGCTCTTCCCAAGGCACACAAGCTAAGGGCTTGGCATCTTCTAGTTTTGCGTCAAGATTCAGGGCTTCATCCTTGATGCCCCCTTCTGCTTGAGGATCTGATGGGGCTTCACCCACAGTATTGTCGGCTTCTTGTTTTTCAGCAAAGTAATGACTAATTCTTGGTTCTGATGGTAGCAATAGATTCAGCCTGCCATCTAGAGTCTTAAATCTTACCTGTGCAATTTCAGGATCAATCGGGAAATCTTGGGGATTGGGCTTTTGTGGATCAACTTTACGAGAAATTGGCTTTAATTCCCCCCCCTCCACATCAGCAACGGTCAAAGGAGCAGGAATATTGCCCTTTGATTCATCATCCTGTGATGATTCAACAATTACTTCGGGCATCTCCGCAGATGACAAATCCCCTGCACCCGACTTTGGTTTGGAAGGAGGCAGAGGATTTGACTTGGAGCTATTAAGCGAATTGGCATTCATGAGGCTGTTTAGACGTTAGCGCAAAGCTCTGAATTATCGAAATAGCAAGACTTGTGCTTAACACAAATCTTGCTATTGATTTTGTGACGCTTGATTTAAGCGGAAGGTAACAACTGAAGGCTATTGTCTGAACCATTTAGAGATGGTTGTTCAATAACTTTGACTTTGCCATCATCATCGACATCAACAGTAACCGATGCACCTTCACGCACCTTACCAGTAAGAATCTCTTCAGCAAGGGAATCTTCTAATAAGCGCATAATTGCTCTACGCAATGGACGTGCACCGTAGCTAGGATTATATCCCTCTTGGACAAGGAGATCCTTAAAGCGCTCGGTTACGGTAAGAACGATGTCCTTAGCCAACATGCGCTTGAAGAACTCGTTGAGCATGAGGTCGGCGATCTCTTTGACTTCGGGCTTGGTCAACTGACGGAAGACAATGATTTCATCCAGACGGTTTAAGAACTCTGGACGGAAGTATTGCTTCAGTTCCTCATTGACTAACGAACGAATGCGAGTGTAGAGACCGTCTTCTTGATTAGCGGCAAAGTCGAAACCAAGTCCGCCGCCACCTTTTTCGATGACCTTAGAGCCAACGTTGGAAGTCATGATTAGCAAGGTATTCTTGAAGTCAACGGTGCGACCTTTAGAGTCAGTCAATCGACCGTCTTCTAGCACTTGCAACAATAGGTTGAAGACATCGGGGTGTGCTTTTTCGATTTCGTCAAATAAGACAACGGTATAGGGACGACGACGAACAGCCTCGGTAAGTTGACCGCCTTCGTTGTAGCCGACATAACCAGGGGGTGAACCAATCAACTTGGAAACGGTGTGCCGCTCCATGTACTCGGACATGTCAAGACGAATCATTGCATCTTCAGAACCGAAGAAGTAAGAGGCAAGGGCTTTGGTTAGCTCAGTCTTACCAACACCTGTGGGCCCTGAGAAGATAAAGCTAGCGATGGGTCGATCAGGACTCTTGAGACCAACTCGGGCGCGACGGATGGCGCGAGAAATCGCTTTGACGGCTTCGTCTTGACCAATTACACGACCATGGAGAGTTTCTTCCATCTGCATGAGCTTGGCAGACTCAGACTCGGTAATCTTGAGAACGGGTACGCCAGTCCAAGAACTAACGATATAAGCAATATCTTCCTCAGTTACGCGAATTTCAGGCAAGTCTTCAGCAGGAGTCTCGGCTTTTTTAGTTTGGCTGAGGGCGCGAATTTGTTGCTTGAGATCAATCTCCTTATCACGCAGTTCCGCAGCTTTGTCAAAGTCTTGCTTACGAACAGCATCATCCTTATCTTTAAGGGTTTGACGCAATTCTTTATCAAGTTCCTTGGCGGCAGGAGGTAGTTGCGAGTTAATCAAACGTACGCGAGAACCAGCTTCGTCAATCAAATCGATCGCTTTGTCGGGCAAGAAGCGATCGCTGATATATCGATCGGCAAGCTTAGCGGCAGCAACTAATGCATCATCATCAATCTTGAGCTTGTGGTGTTCTTCGTAACGCTGGCGTAAACCGATCAAGATTTCGATGGTTTCTTCGACACTTGGCTCACCAACCATGACAGGCTGGAAGCGACGCTCAAGGGCGGCATCTCGCTCAATATGTTTACGGTACTCATCAAGGGTGGTTGCGCCGATACACTGGAGTTCGCCACGGGCAAGGGCTGGCTTGAGGATATTGGCGGCATCGATCGCACCTTCGGCAGCACCAGCACCGATCAAGGTGTGAACTTCATCGATGACCAAGATCACATTACCTGCGGTGCGGATCTCTTCCATGATCTTCTTGAGGCGTTCCTCAAATTCACCACGATATTTTGTACCTGCAACTAACAAGCCAATATCTAGAGTGACAACTCTTTTCTCTTGTAAGATGTCGGGAATATCACTGTTAGAAATGCGCTGCGCTAAACCTTCTGCGATCGCAGTTTTACCGACTCCAGGTTCACCAATCAAAACAGGGTTGTTTTTGGTGCGGCGACCGAGGATTTGAATCACTCGTTCAATTTCTTTTTCACGACCCACAACAGGATCGAGTTTGCCATCTTGGGCAAGCTGGGTCAAATTTGAGCCAAACTCGTCGAGGGTTGGCGTTTTGGTGCGTCCTGATGAACCGCCACCTGCGGAGACTTCGGCAGTCTCGCCGAGCATCCTGATTACTTGAGTGCGAACTTTGGATAGATCAACGCCCAAGTTTTCTAAAACTCTGGCGGCGACACCTTCGCCTTCGCGAATTAGTCCTAGCAATAAATGCTCAGTACCGATGTAGTTGTGTCCCAACTGGCGAGCTTCTTCTAAGGACAACTCTAGGACTCTCTTGGCGCGAGGTGTGAAAGGAATTTCGACTGCGACAAAACCAGAGCCGCGTCCGATGATCTTTTCAACCTCAATGCGGGCATCTTTGAGGTTTACACCCATCGACTTCAGTACTTTGGCGGCAACGCCAGTTCCTTCTCCGATCAGACCCAATAGGATTTGCTCTGTGCCGACAAAGTTATGACCGAGGCGGCGAGCTTCCTCTTGAGCCAGCATGATGACTTTAATTGCTTTTTCTGTAAAGCGTTCAAACATGGCGTTTCCCCATACTTTGCTGCGTTCTGGTTAAAGTAAATACTAGCACAGCATTAGCAGCATTCTGTGTGTACGGCTTTCACTCCTTTTCACCCAAATTGTTAAGATCTCTCTTAGGGATCATGTTGGCTTTTATGGGGCATTTCAACTCAATATTTTTAGCTTTTTGTTACCCTTGCAACCAATTAAAGAGGCTCTTTGCTGTAGGAAGATGTTAGGGTATGACTAGAGTGCGGTTTTTAGCTAAAATTATGAGGCTAATATCAGGACTTCATGATCGTAACCACTCCTATTAAAGCGATCGCCCTTGGTGCAGGCAGCCGAATTAGCATCAGTAATTTGACGTGGCAAGATTTCGAGCAACTTCTTTTAGGTACTGGTGAAAATAGAAATACAAGGATGGCTTATTACAAAGGGACTCTAGAAATCATGTCGCCGTTGGCTTCGCACGAACGTCCCCATCGAATCATTGCTGATATTGTCAAAACGATTTTAGAAATCCAAGAACGAGACTGGGAAGATTTCGGCTCTACTATCTTTAAGCGTCCTGATGTTGCAGGAGTAGAACCAGATACTTGCTTTTATATTCAAAATGCTGAACTTGTGCGCGATTGTACGAGTATGGATCTATCGATTTATCCACCACCTGACCTAGCGATTGAGTCAGATGTCATGTCCAAAACTGCACTGCAAGCTTATGAATCTATTCTTGTTCCTGAGGTCTGGATTTATAGCAATCAGAAATTAGTCATTCACGTTTTGCAGAGCGATCGCTATATAGAAACAAATACGAGTCTGATTTTTCCTGATTTACCGATAACTGAGTTAATTCCCACGCTAGTGCTGCAAGCCATTAAGCAGGGAACCAGCAGGATGTTACGTCATCTCAAATCTCGGTTAAAACCAACGCTATAAGCTCAAACATACAAAAAACAGACAAAGGCACTGATCAGCTAAATCGTGATCGTCGTAATTTGCATCTTTTTTGTTGTCATGAAATGGGCGATTAAGGGTCAATTCCCCATTAGCTAACCAGTGCCACCACAGCAATATTTAGCTTTAACTACAAGATATTTAAAAATAAGCCTCTTTGCCCCCATAACATCCATGATCCTCCGATCAACATAAAAGCAAGGACAACTTGGCGAAATTGCTGGGGACTCATGCGACTGAGCAGATATTTGCCAACAAGGTTGGCAGGTATTGCGGCTAAACCAATCGCTAATCCTGCCACAATATATTGCTGAGACATAACGGCCAACGCACCATAGGCAAAGATTTTAACTAGATGAATAATCGTCATGTGAGCCGCCTTGGTAGCTAGCATTTTTTCCTTAACTAAGCCATAGCGCAGATAGAAAGGATTTAACACTGGTCCCGTTGTGCCGACTAAACCAGATACATAGGCTTTGAGGAAACCTGCGGGCAGAATATGCCAAGCTTGAAGTTGAAACTTGGGTTTTACCTGAGCAGGTATTAGTTCTGATTTCTCTATAGCGATCAATTCACTCAACTCACCTAGCTGATTGATTTCAATAAGCGCCTCTAGATCTTCTAGTTCTTGGGAGTTATCGGTGAGTTTTATATGTTTGACATTGTCTTCATCGAGGACTTTGGCAGGATTTTTTTCTAATTCAAATAAAACGGCACTCACAATCAGAAATATGGCGATTACTATTTGCAGCCAGTCCAGATGAATGCGCGTAAAGGTATATGCACCCAAAATAGCTCCTGCGATCGCTCCCGGGGTATACCAAGCTGTTAATAACCAGTCGATGTCACGCCAGAATAGTAAAACTCGATGGGCATTTCCCAAAAACATGCCAATCGTAATGACGGGGGGGACTGCGGCTGCGCCCATCAGGAGGTTAACTAGCGGAATTAAAATGAAGGGACTGCCCCCACCAGCCAAGGTACTCACAATCCAAGAAAAAAAGCTAACCACACTGAGATAGACAATTGGCATAATTTCTGACATTTATAAACAATACCTTTCCGTTCTATGTGGATAGACTACAAAGTTTGGGTGCTAACCATCCTAAACTTGAGATTGCTTTTGTTGAGCTAAATTGAGCTAAATATTTATTACCACATGAATCCATTGACCCAAATTTATTTGAGTGAAATTAACCAAAAGTTTTTATCACAGTTGCGGGCAATCGATTGTGCTTGCCTTGGGGATTTTTGGAGTTTGAAAACCTATCAGCAGGAAATTGATAGTCCGCGTAGCCATGTTTTGGGACTAACTACGGATAACCATGAATTATTGGGATTTGGTTGCTTGTGGGAAATTCTTGAGGAGGCACATATTACAGTTTTAGCAGTTCGCCCCGAATATCAGGGACAGGGACTGGGTAAAGCGCTTGTCTGGGGATTGCTCAAGCAAGCCCGCGATCGCAATTTAGAATGGGCAACCCTAGAAGTACGAGCATCTAATCAAATTGCGATCGCAATTTATGAGAAATTTGGCTTTAAGACAATTGGCAGAAGAGAGAAATATTATGAAGTAACGGGAGAAGATGCCCTAGTTTTATGGTGCAAAGGCTTACATACAGAAGAATTTGGTATCGTGCTAGCAAACTGGGAGCAGTCAATATCGCATCAATTACGAGCTAAAGGTTGGCAATTGAACTAAGCCCCAGAGCGTCATCTTGCAACTGACTTCTTGCGATAGAATTAAATTAGGTTCATGAACATTTAAGTCGCTCTAGCATTAGGTCTGAAAATATGAGGACGTTTGGCTGGCTAAAACAATCTATTCCCATGGTGATCGCAAGTTTAGGTTTTATGAATATTGCGATCGCAGAGGTGAATGCCCAAGTTGGCAACGTGGTCGTATATATAGCAGGCAATAATCCTGTGACCCTCGATGTCACTAGACAGGTGGTTACCAATCCGATCATTGCCTCGGTCAATGGGAGAACTTCGATTGTCGCTGGCTCGTTTGATGCTCAAACTGCAGATTTTGTGGCCAGAGAATTACAAAGACGTGGATTAGCTGCCCAGTTAGGCTATCAAAACTCTGCGATGTTTCAGCCTAACCAACCAGTTAGTAATAATCCCTATGTGACATTGCCTAGCTACTTGCCCACCAGCCCAGCCGCTATTAATAATAATCCTAGCCAATATCGCTATATCACTGGTGTTCCCGTTCGCTCTGGCGATATGACATCTCTAGCAAGAATAAGACAATTTATTCCCAATGCTTTTATCTCAAAGTCTGAGCTGGGTGATTATATCTATGCGGGTGGCTATACAAATAGAGATGCGGCGGAGTCCTTAAAGCATTTTTTGCGATCGCAAGGAGTCGATGCAAGGGTGCTTTACTTTTAGTCAAAACATCGAAAATTCTGGACTACCTTATGGATGCAACATCAAATCAGGGCAGTAGTGTTAGTAATTCAACTACTGCACCAACATCATCCTTATTACCAATATTGCTATCGGGTGCTACAGGTACAGCAGTTGCTCAAGCTCAACAATTACTCAAGAATCAGGGCTATTACCAAGGTCAAGTTGATGGCGACTTTGGCATGAAGACAAGGGATGCGATTGTCGCTTTTCAAAGGGCAAATAGTTTAACTATTGATGGTAAAGTCGGTGCTCAGACATGGCAAAAGCTACAGGAATTAGCTCCTCAAATATCCCTTAACGAAGAGAGTTTAGATTCAGTGGACAATACCAAAGAGCCTTTCCCAAAGCCCATCGCATCCATCTTTATTCCCACAAGCAATCCCTCAAAAGCTTCTACCTAATCTCAAAAACATCAAAACAAGCTTGCAGCGCAAGCTTGTTTTGATCTAGCCAATTTGGACAGCCCCCTGACGACGTACTAGCCAACCCTCCATTGTCCATTCAATTACAGTTGAGGGTAAACCACTTCCCGTTAGCTCGTTAATATCAATGCCATCACCCAATGTATTGACTGAGGGAAAACTTGTACTGATTTCCAGCATTTTCCGTAATGGTGGCTGATTACTTTTATTCGCACTAGTTGTTAACATTGCCCCTGTCTGTTGCAGGATTGCGATCGCAATCTTGTTGTCAGGAATACGGACTCCCAAGGTTTTAAAACCTTGGTTTAGTTTACCACCACGCTGGCTAGCTGGTAAAACTAGCGTAACTGCACCCGCAAAATACTGCTGTGCCATTTGTTGCCATACCGACAAAGCAGGATGATCAGTATCTAAAAACGGTAAAAAACTCTCCCAATTTGATGCCATCAAGATCAGTGGTTTATCTTGCGATCGCTGTTTTAGTTGAAACACATCCGCACTGCGATCGGGACGCACTGCCAAAGCAGGAACAGTATCGGTGGGGAAACTCACTAATTTACCCGATCTTGCCCCTGCGACTAGACTTGCAAAAGAAACTAAAGCCACTATTCCTGATTTTCTCCTAATTTCCCTAATGCTACCGCCACATTTTTTGCTAATTGATAATTTACGCTAACGATCTAAGCAACTGCGATCGCAGATTCTGAAATCAAGCGTACATCAACCTGTTTGTTATCTAACTCCGATACCACAGCCACAATTCCAGGGCCAAAAAATCGCGTCAACTTTTCCTGCTTTTCTTGCCAAGCGGCAAAGTCCATCAAAGGCGAATCAAATCTCAAAACTAAACTATAAGCATCTTTAGTTGCTTCAGCCTGTGAAATTTCTTCATAGATACCCACTAACACAGGACGCTCCTCATCAGTAGGACTCATGCCCAGCTTTTCTAAAACCTCATCAAGATGCGCCTTGATGCCATAGCGATAACGAGTAACATCCTTACGCAGTTGCTTTTGGGTCGGAGTTTCTTGTGCTTGACGCAAAGCCACAATTTCTGCAGATTCAGGCACTAATACAGGTACAGGAGTAACCTCTGAAGACTTAAAGGCAAATCCACCTAATAAAATCGGAAATCCATAGAAAAAACCGACTAAATTCAAGGTTGAGTTACCCTTAGAGTAAGCCCAAAATCCAACTAAAAATAAAACACCGCCGACATATAAACCAATTGAAGCTAGTGATATCTTGTTGAGTCTAAGCATGATCAAAAATTAATAATACTTAATAAATGTATCTGTTAGGTGTAGCTATTTCGCAAATATTTTTTTTGATATCGTGAAAATCCCCTTCTAAGCTGTCAGTCTAAAAATTTTTATAACAAGGATTACCATGCTTAGACTATAAATGTATAAGTAGGAATTACATCACAATAACTAAATTCTAGAATTGTAAATTACCCTTTAGACTGGTTTTTCACAATTCTAAGTAGCTCATATCACCATTTTTATATTTGGCAAGCTACAATCATCTAGGTGTAATTCCCCGCAAAAAAAGTTTTAGAGACTACGGATCTGAGGAATCTGGCATGAGCAAAGCAGCCATCGACCTACCTATTGACATCAAGTTACCTGTTGGTAAGCTTGCTGGAGATATTGAAGAAATTGAAGAAGACCTTGACGACTTAGATGATGACATTGAACTCGAAAAGGATGACTTAATTGATGACTCAGACGAAGACTCTGACATTGACGACGACCCTGATAAAACTGGCAAAGCGAGGGGGACTAAAAAAAGAGCCAGTCAAACTAAGAAAAAGCATTTTACCGAAGACTCAATTCGTCTTTACCTACAAGAAATCGGTCGTATTCGCCTACTTAGAGCCGACGAAGAAATTGAATTAGCTCGTAAAATTGCCGATTTACTAGAACTAGAGCTAAAACGCGAAGAGTTAGCTACTGAAGTTGACTGCCATCCTGATGATGTCAGAGAGCCAGACTGGGCTGTCAAGATGGGGATGCCCCTTGGCGAATTTCGTAAACGCCTCCACTCGGGTCGTCGCGCCAAAGACAAAATGGTGCAGTCTAACCTAAGACTGGTGGTATCGATCGCCAAAAAATACATGAATCGTGGCTTGTCTTTCCAAGATCTGATCCAAGAAGGCAGTTTAGGTTTGATTCGTGCGGCTGAGAAATTTGATCATGAAAAGGGTTACAAGTTCTCCACCTACGCGACATGGTGGATTCGTCAAGCTATTACCCGTGCAATCGCTGACCAATCACGCACAATCCGTCTGCCTGTTCACCTTTACGAAACCATTTCGCGGATTAAGAAAACTACTAAGTTGCTATCGCAGGAAATGGGACGCAAGCCAACTGAAGAGGAAATCGCCACCCGTATGGAGATGACGATCGAAAAGCTGCGGTTTATTGCCAAATCTGCTCAGTTACCGATCTCCCTCGAAACCCCCATCGGTAAGGAAGAAGATTCTCGCCTCGGTGACTTTATTGAGTCCGAAGGTGAAACCCCTGATGATCAAGTTGCCAAGAGCCTCCTACGTGAAGATCTGGAAAGTGTATTAGGCACTCTCAGCCCTAGAGAACGTGATGTCTTACGTCTGCGCTATGGATTGGATGATGGTCGGATGAAGACCCTTGAAGAGATCGGTCAAATCTTTAACGTCACCCGTGAACGCATTCGTCAAATTGAAGCTAAGGCTCTTCGTAAGTTGCGCCATCCTAATCGTAATAGCGTTTTAAAAGAGTACATTCGCTAATTTGTTGCGACTTACTGGAATGATTGCTGTGATCGCAATTTGCTAAAAGTAAAATTGCGATCGCTTTAAATGATGTTAATTACTTCCCAGCCAAGAAATAGAGATGCACGGCTTCGCCGTGCATCTCTATTTCTTGGCTGTATATGCCTATTTCCTCAGTGGAAAGAGAGTAAACAAGCGTTTGTTTTATGAGATTGTCGCTAAATCGTTATTTGGATAATTGCTGTAAAAGCGATCGCTCATAATTAAATCGAGATTTAGAATAAACTGGGGTAAGCGATCACAGGAGTAAACCCGATGACTCAAACAGTTGCAAGAAAAATATCACTTTATGATCAAGATCTTAATTTGTGGCTGGAAACAGCGATCGCGCAATTAAAAAGTGGCAATTTGGAAAACCTCGATATTGAAAATCTGGTAGAGGAGTTGGAAGGCTTGGCAGGTAGAGATCGGCGCGAGTTAAGAGGAAGGCTACCAAAACTTCTCGAACATTTACTCAAGCGTTGCTATGTTAAAAGCGAGTATGACTATGCAGGATGGGAAATCACTATTGATCGCACTCGATTTGAAATAATCGGTATTTTGAGTCAGTCGCCTAGCCTGAGAAACTAGGCACTGGTTGCTAAAAAAGTGATGAATAGCTACAAGGCTTATCCAGTAAAAATTTATGATGATTGAGTGGCAATATCTGTGAAAAGTTTACCCAGAAATACTTCAAGCGACTTATCACTCTTTAACATTCCAGTGCCTTACTTTGTAAATTGATTTTTGACTTGCGGGATAGAGATTATGAATAAAACTGTACATAGGCTAAACAGAGATGTTATACTGAGAAGCCTGTGAAAAAATGACATCCTTTGAAACTAAATAAGTAAGTAACGGTTATGACAAAACGTACTCTACGCGGTAGTGTCCGCAAAAAGAAGCGCACCTCTGGATTTCGTGCCAGAATGGAAACCCCTACAGGTCGTCGAGTCATCAAAGCTCGTCGTAGCAGAGGTCGTGTTCGCCTCACAACTGTATAAGTTAGTTTCAATAGACCAGCGATTGCCAAATCTAGCTGATCAACCTATTTGTATTTGTTAATTTTCTTGTTAATTTTTTAATTAACTTTCCTGTGCTTCCTAATCAAAACCGTCTAAGGCGGCGAGAAGACTTCGCAAAAGTATATGCTAAGGGCGATCGCTACAGAGGCACATACTTAAGCTTGAAGATTCTGTTTGATAGCAATACCACATATACAAGGATTGGCATAGTTGTAAGCAAAAAAGTCAGCAAGTTGGCGGTAACCCGTAACCGATTTAAGCGCCAACTTCGCGCCATTTTTCGTCAACTTCTGTCACAATTAAAAGATGGATTGCAAATAGTTGTAACAGTTACTACTGTTGCAAGCAAGCCGAATTATCAAGAACTTGGGGATGATCTCAAGAATATATTAGCAAAGGCGAAGGTTCTGCATGGCAATTAACGAGGAAGTTTATTACGAAGGCGCACCTCACATTGGTGATCTAATCATCAGCTTGCTGATGAGTATTTTTGTGATCACAATTCCCTTTGGTATTGCCGCTATTACAAGAGCATTATGGTTACGTTATCGCATTACTAACCGACGGATTACTGTCACAGGTGGATGGATGGGAAACACCCGTACTGACATCGTGTATGCGGAAATTGCCAAGATCGTCACAGTTCCTCGTGGTTTAGGCACTTGGGGCGATATGGTACTAACGCTTAAAGATGGTTCTCGTCTAGAACTTAAATCTTTGCCAAAATTTCGTGAAACATACGAATACATTGAATCAAAGCTAAGCCTGAAAGCGCAAGATGTAAGTGGCGCGATCGGTGGCAAAGCCTAAAACATGGATGGATCGTTCTTGGGAATTAAATCCTGAACGATCCTCATTGTTAATGAATGTCTAATTTTCATGAGTGATATTGTTATCACTCGGATGCAAACCCAACAGTAAAGTAGAAAATGGATTTCGGTGTAGGTTTTCTTTCCAACAACATAATGTTGCCTTTCCTAGATTTTTTCTACGGCATCGTGCCGAACTATGGATTGGCAATTATTGCATTAACGTTGGTTGTACGTTTTGTGTTGTTTCCCGTTAGTGCCAATCAGCTTCGCAGTATGCGTCGCATGAAGATCGCTAACCCCGTAATGCAAAAAAGGATCAAGGAAGTTCAAGAGAGATACAAGAATGATCCCGCTAAGCAGCAAGAAGAGCTAGCGAAGGTCAACTCGGCAAATTTCAAAGAATTTGGAAATCCTCTATCGGGATGCCTACCTGCCATCGTTCAATTGCCAATCCTGTTTGCTTTGTTTGCAACCTTGAGAGGATCGCCCTTCGCAGACATCAACTACTCCCTCAATTTCCAAATTTCTAATCCTGATAACGCTGCACAACTCCAGCATCAGCCATTCACCTCGCCTAGCCAAAACGTTTACTTTGCCGATCGCGTCCATTACCCAGTTTTAGCAACTGCGACTAATGGCACAACCCTAGCAGTGGGCGAACAATCAAAGATTATTTTACAAACTGCTCAAGGTCAGGATTTCCAAGTTCTCGCTACAGAATATCCAGATGTGGACTTGAAAACACGATGGAAAGTTACCAAGGGTGAAGATCTAGTTGAAGTTTTAGAGGATGGTACTGTAGTTGCGAAGCAAGCAGGTGATGTAACAGTTCAAGCGACAGTTCCCGGACTTGCATCTAATAAGGGATTCCTGTTTATTAAAGCTCTTGGTAAAACTGGTGTTACTAATACCGATGGCAGCATTAACTGGGACATTGTGATTATGGTTTTGGGATTTGGACTTAGCCTTTATGCTAACCAAACTATTTCCAGTGGCTCAACCCCTAAATCTAGTGAGCCATCTCCTGAGACATCTCAACAGGAAACCATGAACAAACTCACACCAATTATTTTTTCTGGTATGTTTTTGTTCTTCCCTTTGCCATCTGGCGTAATGCTTTACATGTTGATTGCTAATATTTTCCAGACATTGCAAGCGTTTATTGTGGCAAAAGAGCCATTGCCTGAAAACCTCCAAAAGCTAGTTGCAGTGTCTTCTAGTGCGTCGGGTCAGTCTAGCTCTAAGTCAGATAACAAAGCGATCACATCAGGTAAGACTGAAGCAAGCAAAATCCCATTGGATCCAAAGTCTAAGCCAGCAACTGTGGTTGACAATAAAGATAAAGACAGTAAGTCTCCAACCAAATCGGCTCTGCCCTTTGAGCCAAACTCTTCTAAGAAAAAGAAAAAGGGTTCATAATTTAGTCTAGATAAACATTAGAAAGCGCCGTTTAGCGGCGCTTTCTAATGTTTATCTTTGTTTTAATTCAGCAAGAAGCGCTGTATTATTGAATATATTTGCGTTGAAATCGATTGGTTAGGTCAGTATGGACAATGCTTCAACAAGTGCAAATTGGCTGCAAGAGCTTTTAGGATTAATGGGTTATGAAACTTCGGTTGATGCTCGAATTGTAGAAGCATTAACCCCAAAACCTGATCCTAACTCCCAGAACTACTGGCTAGAGATTAATACGCATACTTTACAGGATGCACAGATTCAGAGCTTGATTGGTAAAGATGGCGCAGTGATTGATTCTTTGCAATATCTCGCTAGCGTTCTTTTAAATTATCCTCTAACAACAGATAGCGAATCATCTCTAGATCGTAATTTAAATCGTAATTTTTATACGGTTGAGTTAGATGGTTATCAGACAAAGCGCATCGCTAACTTACAGGCTTTGGCAGATAATGCTGTGCAGCAAGTGAGGGAAACTGGTGCTGAATTTGCGATTAAACAGCTATCTGCTGCGGATCGTCGATATATTCATCAGCTTTTAGAGGAATTTGCTGATATCAGTACCCAAAGTCAAGGCAAAGAACCTAATCGTCATTTGGTCGTTAAGTTAGTGCAAAGCTAATGGAAAAATTATATATACCTCAGATTGCTAGAGCTGTAGAAGCAACGGAAACCTTTGAATTTAAAGAATTTATTGAAGGGTTAGAAACCTTAACTCCCGTCAGTGGCGTGATCAGTGTCCGCCATGTTGGCTCGTTTTTAGAAGTGACTGCCAAGGCTTCTACGATTATTACTTTGACTTGCGATCGCACTTTGGTGCAGTTCAACTACCGTTTAGCGATCGATAATTCCGAGATGATTTGCTTAGCCGAGCCTTTGCCTGAGGGAGAATATCCCAAAGAGAGGGAAATTGAATCTGATGATCTGCTGGAGTCATTATCGCCTAATGGCTACTTTGATCCTTTGGCTTGGTTATACGAGCAATTAATATTGGCGATTCCCTATCCTAAAATTGCCCCTGATGCCCCAGCGCTTGAGGTAACTGATGCTGCTACCAATTCAGAAACTACTGTAGACAAGCGATGGGCTGCGTTAAATTCCCTAAAATTGTTTGAATAAAAAAGCGGCGCGATGCGCCGCTTTTTTATTTAATTGCACTCAGCTACTTAGCACAGGCAAATAACTTTTCTAGCTGTTCTTTTTCGCTAGGATTTTCGATAGTTTGAGCGATTTCTTTGGCTTTATCCCGTTGACCTATTGACCAATAGGCACTGCTGATATCGGAGTAAGCTCTGGAGCGAATGTTTGGATCGGGGGCAGTTTTTGCGATCGCAAGGCTATCTTGCAAAATTGCATCTACTTTATCCGTGATGCCGAACTCACCATAGGTGCTACCAATAATATTCAGAGCAAAAAGACGATCAATCGGTTGGGTTAGCTTTTGGGCGATGGTGAGAGATTGCTCAAAAGCTTTGTTGGCAAGTTCAGTAGCCTGAATATTGTGATACTGACGACCAACCTCAACCAATAGCGTGAACACATCGATTGAAGGATTCATCGTACTTAAACCTTGAAGACTTTGATCAAATAATTTGATTGCCTCATCTGTTTTTTTGTCCTTGGCATAGGCAATCGCCACATTAGCGATACCAACACTTTTCTCAACGGAGTTTTGATCAAGATTGCCGATTACCTCTAAAGCTTTGTCATATTGCTTGGAAGTAATATATTGGCTAGCCACTAAAAATAGCGATCGCATTTTTAGCATCTCGGCATTAGCATTGGCAGTTTGTTCCACAACTTTAGGATCGGCGGGAGTTACGTCTTTAGTGGGTACACTATCCTTTAAAGCTTTGTTGGCTAACTTCGGTGCAGTTTTTTTGATATTCTTGGCGGCTTTGCTAGCAGCTTCTTTGGCGGATGTAATTACATTGTCACGAATTGCATCGAATTCTTGAAATACGGCATCCAATGAAGCAACTGCCTTCGCATGATTCCCTGCTTGAGCATAGCTACCAGCAATTTCTACTCTGGCTCTTGCTTTAGTATTGCGATCGTCTATCATCGGCAACAAGTCCGTTGCAGCGGAAATAGAAGCTTCTGAGTTGAAGTCATCACCAAGTTCTGTATAAACATTGGCAATCGCGGCAAAAGCCCTAGAGCGAGCATAGGCATCAATGATCTCAGGTGTACCTTGAGTGGCATCAGCAAGAAGATTTTGCGCTTTCTCCTTCTTACCAGCATCACCATAGGCTTGAGCAATTTTGATATTGGCAAAAACTCGATCAACAGGTTCAGGTAACGTTTTTGCGATCGCCAGTGCATCATCAAGGGCGCTCACTGCCAACTTGGTTTGAGATGCTTTCGTAAGACGACCTGCGGTATCTAACAAGGCAAAAGCTTTTAGGGATGGTGTCGTAATATCCTTAGATGCAACTAAGCTCTTTTCTAAAACCTTCTTGGATTGCTCTGGTTTCCCTAATTCCAGATACTTACCTGAAATTTCCGTATAGGCAGCAACTTTAGACTCAGGGGATGGACTTGCATCTGCCAATGACACAAAACACTGAAGAGGTATGCCCTGAAACTTAGGATCTCCAGTCCTTTGAGGCATAGCAGCCCATGCTGAGCCTGTGGTGGTGAGATTCAGCAACACCGCTAAGCATCCAGCTAGCAGCCTCATCCATATTTTTCGCATAGTTAAGTTCTTCCTTGCGTCGATTATTGTGGGTAATGTCTTTGAGATTCTACCCAATAAGTTAGCGATCGCAGCTAAAGATAGTATTTGACTTACTTTACGAATATCAATTTTATCTGCCTAAAGGCAGAAAACATGAAGAAAGATTGCGAATCATAAAGCTATCTGTTACATTTCTAGATGTAAGTAAACTCACAAACAAAGTAATTCGATTATGTCTGACGAAAACCGTAATGTATGGAATTGGGGCTTTACTTCTGGTGCAGAAAACTGGAATGGTCGCCTAGCAATGATTGGCTTTGTATCAGCATTAGCAATTGAACTAATTAGCGGTCAAGGCGTACTCCACTTCTGGGGTCTTCTATAAGTCTTTTTGATATTTCGAGCATAAAAAAGCCGCGCATTGCGCGGCTTTTTTATGCTCGAAATCTAAGTATTGCAAGCCAATACTTAGATTTTGTTTTTATTCAGCAGCAACAGCTACTGGCTCTTCAGCATCAGGGATAACTGCTTCAGCATCTTCTACTTCAAGAGCTTCTGGATCGAGTTTGATTGTCATATAACGAATTACATCGTCAGCCAAACGCATTGATTTCTCTAAGCTTTCAATGGTTTGTGGAGTTGCGGTGTAATTTACTTGAATGTAAATACCTTCACGATGCCCCTTAATGTCATAGGCTAATCTCCGTCTACCACGGTGCTGAATCGTGATATCTTCAGCTTCTTGCTGTACTAAGAAGTCTTGATATTTTGCGATCGCTGCGTCGGCTTCCTGATCAGGAAGGTCAGGACGCAAGATATACATGGTTTCGTACAAACGCTTAACTGTCATTTAATTTCTTCCTTACGGTCAGTATTTTGGCTTCAGTTAGCTTTAATTATTTTAAAGTTTAGAAGCAAGGATTTACTATTATATCCTGTTAGGAGCATTGATTAATATTTTTTACAGCCCTGAGCGCATAGCAATACAGACGCTAGCTAGAGCAAATAAATATCCTCAAAACCTTAGATGTGAAGACTTTCACGATTATTTAGGGTATGGTTAAGTAATATGGAATATATATCTTTACAGCTAATTATGTTAGGACAAAAACAAAAGCCAAATAGAGAGTTGCGGCGCAAAGCGCCGCAACTCTCTATTTGGCTTTTGGGCTTAACTTACTTGCCTACAGCCATAGATTGATTTACAGCTCCGTCACATTTCCTAATTTTATATATTAATCGTATAATTAAAATATAAGTAATTTTTAGATTTTTATATTCTGATATCACTAAAGATAGGTTAAAGAACATGGCAGTGAAAACCGATACGATCGCTGATGTGTTGATAGTTGAAGATGAACTAGTAACGGCAAACGCACTTGCTGATGTCCTATCAGATTTAGGGTATAAAGTTCTAGAGATAGTTGATAGCAGCGATAAAGCAATCAGTGCGGCCAAGGCTCATATGCCAGATGTTATTTTAATGGACATCAAGCTAAAGGGAGCGGATAGTGGCATCATTGCCACCAATGAAATCCATAAAATTTCGCCAGTTCCTGTTATTTATTTAACTGCCTTTAGTGATGCGGATACTTTGCAAAAAGCGATCGCAACTTCTCCCTATGGATATCTCACCAAGCCCCTAAGGTATGGTGAAGTTAATGTCGCAATTATGCTGGCTTTAAAAAAGCATCGTGAAGAACAACTACTACAGGAAGCATTAGAAAAAGAGAAAGAATTACATATTCTCAAGTCACGTTTACTTGCCATGGCTTCCCATGAATTTTCCACGCCAATGTCAGTGATTCGGTTATTGATCTGGAAATTGCAAAACTTTGAAGAGCAACTCACAAAGGAGGGAAGAGCTAAAAACTTCGATTCTATTCAGTCAGCGATTAAAGATATTAATTGGTTGCTTGAAGAAATTAAATTTATTGCTTGTTCTGAATCGGGAAAATTTCCATTTAAGCCTGAAAGTGTTGATGCCATTAGCTATTGCCAACAACTAGTTGAAAATCTCCAAACCGAAGAGAATTCGCGTAAATGTCAAATTAAATTTCATAGTAAGGGAGAATGCCAAAAAATCAAGGTTGATAAAAAGCTGCTTTGGCATATCTTTATGAACTTAATTTCTAATGCAATCAAATATTCTTACAATGGCGGAACTATTGAGATTGAGATTGAATGTACTGATAAAAGCTTGGTTTTAAGTATTGCCGATCAGGGTATTGGTATTCCTGAGCAATATCTCAATGATTTGTTCCTGCCATTTCTGAGAGCAGAAAATGTTGGTAGTATCAAAGGCTTGGGCATGGGGCTGTATATTGTCAAGCAAGCAGTGGAAGCACACCATGGCAAGATTACTGTAGAAAGCGAAGTTAATATGGGCACAAAGTTTACCGTTGTTTTACCTTCAGATCTCTCCCTATCTAAAAAATCTGCTTCTTTAGCCATGCAAGAAATCGCCACATAAATGAAGACAACGCTTTGTGCCGCCTTCATTTATGTGGGCTTTACAATCTTCTAGTCTTCCTAGTTAAATTGTTCTGCCCAATTGGAAATCCAATGAAGACTTTGATGCACAAGTTCAGGAGTAGCAGCTTCGCAATATAGGCGTAGCAAAGGCTCAGTACCGCTAAAGCGAATCAATAGCCAACTGCCATCTTCTAGCCGAAACTTGAAACCATCGGGGGCTTGGACATCGATCACTTTAATGCCTGCAATTTCCTGTAATGATGATTGCTCAAGGTTTTTAACTAACCTTGAGCGAGCAGCCATGCCTGACAATTTTTTGTCGATGCGATCATAGTGAGAAAAGAAGTTGGTTTGCGCTTGCAAATTGCGATACAACACACTTAAATCTTTGCCTGATATTGCGATCGCTTCTAATACATACAGAGCCGAGAGTAGAGCATCACGCTCAGGAATGTGATTGCCATAGCCGATGCCCCCAGATTCTTCGCCACCAAGGAGGCAAGGAATCCCTGATAGCATTCTCTCGGCAATGTATTTGTATCCAACGGGAGTTTCGTAAACGGGAAGATCAAAACATGCAGCGACCTTGGGCATTAGGTCAGAACCACTAATGGTTTTGATTAATTCCCCTTTAAATCCACGATGTTTGGCGAGATGTTCTAGTAGGATTGGGATCAGGATTTGAGAGCTGAGGAAATTACCTTCACTATCAACGGCGGCAATGCGGTCAGCATCGCCATCAAACACAAAACCAACTAGTGTTTTCTCTGGGTGGTCACGATGGTAGGTTTTGACTTGACGGAATAGCTCGGCAATATAACGTGGAAGTGGCTCAGGTGCGCCGCCGCCGAAGAGAGGATCGCTGTTGCCATTAATTTCAATTAGATTTTTAGCAGTTGCGGATGGTAGTTCTAAAATGCGAGATAAACCGCTAGCAGCCGCTCCGTGCATCACATCAGCGAAAACGGTTAACTTGCCATCTGCGATCGCAGTTTTGATGGCATCAATATTTACTTTGCTGCGTAAGGCTTGGCAATAGCTCGCCCATGGGTCAAAGGTGGTGATCGTACCTGCTTGATTGCTGCTATAAACAAAGTCTCCGCTTGCGAGAATTTCCTCGACTTTGGCAGTGATATCAGGAGATACAGAACCGCCAAAAGCACCCTTAATTTTTAAACCCGAATAATTGGCAGGGTTATGACTAGCGGTAATTACTAATGCGCCGAGGGCTTTGCGATCGCAGGCTGCCCAACTGAAGGCGGGGGTGGGCGCAAAGTCCTCAGCAATCAAGACATCGAAGCCAATCGCCGCCACGGCTGCGGCAGTTTTTTGGGCAAAGGCATCGGACATGAATCTGCGATCGTAGCCAACAATAATCGTATTACTGCCCGATGCACCATAGGTTTGTTTTAAAATATGGGCGGCGATGGGGGCAACCGCAGCAAGACGATCAAATGTAAAATCGTCGGCAATGATCCCTCTCCAGCCGTCAGTACCAAAGTGGATCGGGGGATTCAGTATAGATTTGCCTTGCATGATAGGGATTTTTGCTAGTTTTTGCTAAGTAGAGTTTATCGCGAATGGATTACTTCGCCTCCATCCAATTTCTGCCCGTATGAATATCTACTTCCAGCTTAACGGAAAGCTCGACGGCTGATTCCATCGCTGCTTTGATTTTGGGTTGTAACTCATCAACCTCGTCAGGGGGAACTTCAAATACGAGTTCATCATGCACTTGTAACAATAGGCGAGCTTGATAGTTTTGCAAAATATCATCTACCCGCAGCATCGCCACTTTGATGATATCAGCGCTAGTTCCCTGAATTGGAGCGTTGACTGCCGATCGCAATAAAGCAGCTTTCTGATAGCCATTGATTTGACTTAACCCACGGAAATAACGCCGCCGTCCTAATACTGTCTTCACATAGCCATCGCGTTCTGCTTCCACTTCTACGCTTTGCATGTAGGTAAAGATGCGTTCGTAGCGCTGGTTAAATTTCTCGATGAATTGCTTGGCAACCTTGATGGGAACACCGATATCACGACTAAATTTTTGTGCGCCCATGCCATAAATCACGCCATAGTTAATAATTTTGGCAAGGCGACGATCTTCGCTACTAACTTCTTGTTTTTCTAATAGAAGCTGAGCCGTGACTGTATGCACATCTTCGCCCGCGTTAAAAGCGCGAATTAGTTCAGGCTCTTGACTTAGGTGTGCCAAAATCCGCAGCTCTATTTGCGAATAATCGGCAGCCATTAAAACCCAATTCTGTTCAGGAATAAACCCTGCTCTGATGCGCTTACTAAAAGCAGTGCGAATGGGAATATTTTGTAAATTAGGATTGGAACTACTCAATCTACCTGTCGCTGTAACCGTTTGATTGAAGTCAGTATGTACTCGCCCTGTTTGAGTCTGCACCAGTGATGGTAAAGCATCCACGTAGGTAGATTTAAGTTTGGCAAGGGTACGGTTTTCGAGAATGGTGTCAATGAGAGGATCTTCACCTTCCAGCTTATTAAGTACCACGACATCGGTGGAGTAACCCGTTTTACTTTTGCGTGATTTCTTAGTAAATTTTTCACCCAGCTTCTCCACTAAAATTTCGCTCAATTGCTTAGGGGAATTGAGGTTAAACTCTCGACCTGCCTGTGCATAAGCAGCGATCGCCAGCTTATCTAAATCTTTTTCGAGTTCTTGGGAAAATAGACCTAAATAGTCTTTGTCGATTCTGATGCCGCGCCATTCCATTGCTGCCAAAAGTGGCTCTAGGGGCATTTCGAGATTTTGGAACAAATCCCAAAGTTCTGGCACGGCAATTAATTGCGATCGCAAAATCGGCACAAGCTGATAGGTGATGTAGGTATCCATACCGCAATATTGAGCAACCGATGGAATATCTACTTCCGCAATAGATTTACGCTTGCCCACCAGATTTTTGTAACTAACGGTGCGAATCTGGAGTAAATCCATCGCCAGATCATCGAGTTTATGACTGGCTTCGGGGTCGATCACATAACTGGCAATCATTGTGTCAAAAACTACGCCTGCTAGTTCAATCCCTGCGGACTTAAACATCAGCCGATCGAACTTAGCATTTTGTAAGTATTTTGGATAACTGGCATCTTCGAGGATGGGTTTGAGAAAATCTCTGGCCTCTGACCATGGCAGATTTTTTCCCTCTTGATGACTGAGCGGAATATAGGCAATCTGATCAATGTCATTCCCCCAACAGCAGCCAATTCCGACTAATTCTGCGTCAAAGGGATTGAGCGCCGAGGTTTCCGTATCCCATGCGACAGGCTCTTTGCTATTGCGAAGATCTGCACATAGCTTTTCCAATTTGGCGCTCGTGTCAATAATCTGTACATCTAGTTTTAGAGAAGCAGAGTTTGCGATCGCAGATTCTGCTTCCTGCTTAGCAAAATCAAACCATAACTCGTCATCTTCTGTTGGCTCAGACTTGGGGACAACCTGATGTTTAACCTGTGGCGAGGATTTTTCGTAATTTCCCGATAGCTTAGATTGAATCTGATCCACACGATTGACAAAGGCTTTTAGCTCTAGTTCTTCCAATAACGGTACTAACTCATTAGTATCAAAACCCGTCAACTTACAATCTGCGATCGCAATTGGTAACGGCACATCGGTTTTAATTCTCGCCATAAACTGCGAATGTTTTGCCGCTTCAATCCCCTGCTCTAGCTTAGTTTTTATCGCTCCCTTCATCTGGGGAACTGCTGCCAAAATATTCTCTAAACTGCCATATTCTTCAATTAATTTAACTGCGGTTTTCTCCCCGATGCCCCTGACACCTGCAATATTATCGGAAGCATCACCACAGAGTGCTTTGTAGTCAACAACTTGGGCGGGTAATACGCCCAGCCTCTCTTTGACTTGATCCGCATGATATTCCACAATCTTGTCTTTCTGTCCCAAGTTCAACACAGAGATACGCTTATCGGCATCAATTAATTGAAATAAATCGCGATCGCCACTCAAAATTTTGACGGTGTAGCCTTCGGCACTCGCCGCTTGCGATAGAGTCCCCAGAACGTCATCAGCCTCAAAACCTGCTTGAGTAATGGCAGGCAAATTCATTGCTGCTAAAACTCGCTGCAAGTTTTGCATATCAGGAATAAAACTTTCAGGAGTTTCGGCACGATTGGCTTTATAGGTGTCATCAATTTCATGGCGAAATGTTGGCGTTGCCAGATCAAATGCGATCGCAACTGCCGTGGGTTTTTCGCGATCGAGCATCTCGATCAATGCTTTCAAAAAGCCAAAACAAATACTAGTCGGAATACCCGTCGAAGTTCGCAAACCACCCTCAGGATGTTTTCCAAACGCATAAAAGGCTCTAAACGCGAGGGAATGTCCGTCAACTAATAGGAATGTGGGATGATTTTGTGCGTTTGCGTCCATGGGAGAATTGTGAGGTGCTTCTGGGTTGCTTATTTTAGCCTAAAACCCAAGAAGATGAGTTGCGGCGATTCGCGCCGCAACTCATCTTCTTGGGTTTATTTCCTAAGCAAAAATTTCTCTGCGTTTTAATTCAGTGCCAAGCTCTGTAATCTGGAGAGCGTGACTTATAATAAAGTTAAATTTTGTAAAAAATTCAAATCAATACATGACTACTACCATTGCGCCCGAAACCGTGACCGTTAAGCACGAGATTAAGGACATCACTCTTGCACCACTAGGCAAACAACGCATCGAGTGGGCAAGCCGCGAAATGCCCGTGTTGCGTCAGATTCGTGATCGCTTTGCTGCTGAAAAGCCCCTTGCAGGTATCCGCATTGCGGCTTGCTGCCACGTCACCACCGAAACCGCTAACCTTGCGATCGCCTTGAAAGCCGCAGGCGCAGATGCCGTGTTGATTGCTAGCAACCCCCTCTCCACACAAGACGACGTTGCTGCATCATTGGTTTACGATCACGGTATTTCCGTATTCGCCATCAAAGGTGAAGACAATGCCACCTATCACCGCCACGTCGAAATGGCACTAGCTCACCGTCCCCACATCATCGTTGATGACGGTAGTGATGTAACCACCAGCTTGGTACTGCACCACGCTGATCAAGTTGCTGACATCATCGGTACTACCGAAGAAACCACCACAGGCATCGTCCGCCTCAATGCCATGTTTAGAGATGGCAAGCTGACCTTCCCTGCGATCGCAGTTAATGACGCAGAAACCAAGCACTTCTTCGATAACCGCTATGGTACTGGTCAATCCACCCTCGACGGCATTATCCGTGCTACCAACATTCTTTTAGCTGGTAAGGTCATTGTTGTGGCTGGCTATGGCTGGTGTGGTAAGGGTGTAGCCCTCCGCGCTCGTGGTATGGGTGCAAACGTCGTTGTCACTGAAATCAACCCAGTTGCCGCTATAGAAGCCGCAATGGATGGCTTTAGTGTTATGCCTATGGCAGAAGCAGCTAAGGTCGGTGATATCTTCATCACCGTCACAGGCAACAAGCATGTCATCCGTCATGAACATTTTGAAACCATGAAAGATGGCGCAATCGTCGCTAACTCTGGTCACTTTGACTTAGAAATCGACCTCGTTGCCCTCAACAATCTTACCGATTCCTCCAGCTTCGTTCGCAACTTTACCCAAGAGTACAAGCTCAAGTCTGGCAAGTCGATCATCGTCATCGGTGAAGGTCGTCTAGTTAACCTCGCGGCTGCCGAAGGTCACCCTGCTAGCGTTATGGACATGAGCTTTGCCAATCAAGCCCTTGCTTGCGAATATTTGGTTAAGAACAAAGGCAACTTGCCCGCAGGTGTTGTCCCAATTCCTAAGGATGTGGACCAAGAAATTGCTCGCTTGAAACTACAAGCTATGGGCATCACCATTGATACTCTCACCCCCGAGCAAATTCACTACCTCAACTCATGGACTGAAGGAACATAATCAATTCCTATCCGTAAAGTTGGCGATGAGCAGCTAACTTTACGAATCTCTGTCATGCTAGTTATAGCGTTTCTGACTCAGAGTTGCTGCACCGTCAAATGCGGTGCAGCAACTCTGCCCCTTGATTGAAAAGCGCTACATACCAATCCCCAAAAATGTGACGATATCTTTGGGAATTAAAAAACAAATCTGGTTCGGCACATCATGTCTGCGATCGCCACATCATTTCCCAAAAAACTACGCTGGCAAAGACTCAAAAATTCGTCACTTGCGCGACAACGTGAAGTTTTTCTAGCCTCTTTTACTTTTTTGTTTTTTATTTGGTGGGATAAATTTTGGCAAATTGATACACCCTATAGCCGCAATAAAAGAGCCGAGTGGCTAGTGCGGAACATGCTCGAATTGGGACCAACCTTCATCAAAATTGGTCAGTCCCTGTCAACCCGTGTGGATTTGCTACCCGTTGAGTACATTAGTAATTTGTCGCAACTTCAGGATAAAGTTCCTGCCTTTAGTGCCAAAGAAGCTAGGGATATCATCGAACTAGAGTTAGGCAAGTCTCTGTACATCATTTATCGTGATTTTGATGAAGTGCCACTTGCCGCCGCAAGTCTAGGACAGGTACATCGCGCCACGCTACACACAGGCGAAGAGGTTGTCGTTAAAGTGCAGCGGGCAGGATTAAAGAATCTATTCGATCTAGATCTTCTCGCAGTTGGTAAGCTCCTCAAAATATTTCGCCGCTATTTGCCTTGGACTCGTAAATATAATCTTGAGGGGATTTACAAAGAATTTTTTACAGTGCTTTATCAAGAAATTGATTATGTGATCGAGGGGAATAATGCTGATCGCTTCCGTAAAAATTTTGAAGGCTATCCACGGATAGTTGTTCCTAAGGTCTATTGGGAATATTCTACATCCAAAGTATTGACCTTAGAATATGTTCCAGGCATCAAGATTGATGATCGACAAGCGCTGGAAGCCTGTGGACTAAATCCCAAAGAAATCAATCAATTGGGAATTTGTTGCTATCTTAAACAATTACTACAGGATGGTTTTTTCCATGCTGACCCTCATCCTGGCAATCTTGCCGTTAGTCAAGATGGAAGCCTAATTTTCTATGACTACGGCATGATGGCAGAAGTGAAAACCATGGCAAAGGATCAAATGGTGAAGACTTTCTTTGCGGTGTTGCGGAAGGACACAAATGAAGTGGTTGACACTTTGATGAGTATGGGTTTCATTGAGCCAGTGGCAGATATGAGTCCAGTGAAAAGAATGCTTAAATTCGTTTTAGATCGCTTTACCGAGCGTCCTGTGAATATCTATGAATTTGAACAAATTAAAGGGGAAGTAGTCGCTATTTTTGAAAAACAGCCCTTCCGTTTGCCACCGCAAATGACCTATTTGCTCAAATCTCTCACAACTCTCGATGGTATCGCTAGAATTCTCGATCCAGAATATAACTTTACGACTGCGGCTCAGCCATTTGTCAAGAGCATTGTATTGGCAAAGGGAAGAGGAAACACCTTGGGTGCTTTGGCACAACAAGCAAAAGATTTCCTGATTTATCAACTCAACAAGCCTAGTCGCATGGAAATTTTATTGGATCGATTGGAGGAAAGACTAGAACGCGGAGAATTGATGATTCAGGTTAAGTCCATAGAAAGCGATCGCACCCTTAAACGTATTAATATTGCCGTGAAAGCACTAATTTATGCTTGTTTAACAGGATTTCTGGCTTTGTCAGGTGCTGTGTTATTGGTAGGAACTAACGCTTATGGAGGCTGGGCAATAGCTATTTTTATGGGAGCAGGGTTCTCTGGATTAGGATTAATTCGCTCTCTAGTTCAGTTATCAATTCGTGAAAAAATCGATAGCCTTGCTGAGCAGTAGCCATTACAGATGCCCGATTAGCAGGCATCTATAATGATTATTTAGTCACTAATAGCACTCAGTAATACTTCGGCAATGGTCATATCTTCCATATCGCTGATGGTTACAGTATCAACAATATCGAAGTTAGCACCAATGCTCATGAGTCGGTCATCTAATGCTTTGAGAAAGTCTGTCGCACCAGAATCTGAACCAACTTGAATGAAAGAAAGTCCCAATTCCTCATCAGAATCCATCCGTTTAGTTGTCTCAATAATCACCTCAAAAACAGAGCGACGATCGTCAGGTTCTCCATCCGTAATAATGAGAATTGTCTCTCCCCCCTTGGCTTGACCAGCTTTTTTACGCTGAAAAAACTGATTAACAGCATCTTGGAGGACAGCAGTTAAGTTGGTTCCGCCCATCGGTTCATTCTCTTGGAATATCTGCTCTACCTTGGCGGCTGTCACTTTGTCATAGCGCTTAAATTTACCTGAAAAGAGATAGACAGTAATTCCATCAGGATCTAATTGATCACATTTGCGTGCAAGGGCAAGAGTTGACTCCTTAACAATTTCCCAACGACTTTTGTTTGTGCCTCTATCGGTGTTCGACATGCTGCCGCTTTTATCGATGATCAGCGTATAGTCACGATTGTCTAGCATATTAAAATCTTGATGAGGTTATGAACTGGTTTAGATCATACAATGAATTGTTAAGTGGCTAAACATAATTAAAACCAAAAATCAGAGCGTGATTTGCTCGTTTCGCAATCGAATCACGCTTCTGGGGTTTAAGGTTGTTTATGCTGAACTACTTAATTCTGGTGGAATTAGAGAAAGTAAGAAGAGAAGTCAGATCTAGAGTTTTGGTTGACGATTCTTGCCTGCTTAAAGGACGTTTTGAGTTTCGCATCTGCTATGATCCTGTGTGGAAATTTACAAGCTAAATTTGTTTATGGTGGCTCAACTTCAAGGCAACGTACAGGTGTTTATTGCACCCCACCGTAATCTCTACACTGATATTATTGCCCAAGGTCTGCGCGTAGCAGGACAGGGTACACAGGTTTTACTAGTTCAATTTTTTCAGACAGGAATCAGCCAAGGCTTAGGCAATCCCAGACAGCTTGTCGAAAATTTGCAATGGCTGCGCTGTGAAGCTGAGCGTGACATATCCAAGGATGGGATTGACTTAACTGATACGGAAAAGTCGGCAGTGCTGGAACTGTGGCATTATGCTAAAAAAATCATTGAATCGGCGGGCGCAGGTTTGGTGATTCTTGATGAAGCGAACTTATTGGTATTGCGATCGCTAATTACTGAAGAAGAGTTGTTAGAAGTGCTAAAAATGCGATCGCCTAAGGTCAATATTATTGTCACAGGTTCATCAATGCCAACGAGTGTGGCGGACTATGCTGATCAAGTTACGCATCGGCGCAATTAAAACCTAGAATCGATTGGCAAAGCGTTGCTAATCGTTAGTATCTATGAGCCAAGCTTAAAGGCTTCGAGAAATAGACCATATACTAATCCCAATTTAATAGAATTCAATATTTCTGTTGTCAGTAGTCTTGGTGCTAAGCTGCCATCACTGAGGGGAATCCGCCTAGTGCTATAGACATAGCGATTAGTCAGTTCTACTAGCAGTAACACAATGGCAGCAGAGACAACATCTTGCTCAGATTTTACTCCTGAAAATGTAGAAATCACAGATGCTAAAAAGAATCCTGCGAGTAAGCTAATGATGATCAAAGAAGTCCGCCGCCAAGGATTATTAGACCATCTGGCGAGTTGGGCAGCACTGACACTAACAATTGTGCTAAGACGAGTATTTTGCATAAATATTTTTGACTAAACTCTAGATCCATTTAGAAGCATGACTAACTTACTAACTGCAATCATCAATATTGTAAATAACAATCAGTTGAGTTTAACTAGTTATTTTAAAAGCAACAATAGAATTAATGCTGTGGGTGACGGTTTAGAGTTTTTCATCAAAGATGCTTTCTGTAACTCTTTTAATCTGGAGATTAAACAAAAAAGTGTCAACGTTTATCCGCAGTTTTTCTCCTATGAAGGAAATTCCAATAATCCTCCCGATTTAATTTTAAAAGATGGGGATGCCGTAGAGGTTAAGAAAATAGAGTCACTGAAGACTGCGATCGCATTAAACAGCTCATATCCCAAGGCACAGCTTTTTGCGAATGATTCCATGATTACGAATGCCTGTCGGAGTTGTGAAAATGCGTGGAAGGTAAAAGATATTATTTACACCATAGGTGTAGTCCCTAAGCAACAAAATCGTTTAAAATTCCTCTGGTTTGTATATGGAGATTGCTTTGCCGCCGAAAAACAAGTCTATGAAAGAATTAGAAATGGTATTTGCGATGGGGTCAATCAAATCGCAGGGATTGAATTTGCCGAGACTAATGAGCTAGCAAGGGTTAATCGGGTTGATCCTCTAGGTATAACCTACCTAAGAGTTAGGGGTATGTGGGGAATAGAAAACCCTATCAGTATCTATAATTATCTTGATTTAGAATATGATGAAAGCTGCAATTTTCAAATGATTGCTATCATGCAAGAAAGCAAGTATTTATCTTTTTCTAAACAACACAGGCAAGCAATAGAAAATCTAGCTGATACTAATCAAATCAAAATTAGAGATATTAAGATTAAGTCTCCAAATAATCCTGCTAAAATCCTAAATTCAAAAATAATTATTTACAAAAAATAAAGATGAATATTGTATCGCTATTTTCTGGATGTGGTGGTTTAGACCTTGGTTTTCAAAAAGCAGGATTTAATATTATCTTTGCTAACGAATATGACAAATCAATCTGGGAAACTTATGAAGCTAACCATATAAATAGCCACTTAGATCGCAGAAATATTAGAGATATCCCATCTTCAGACATACCTGATTGTATTGGTATTATTGGGGGACCACCTTGTCAAAGTTGGAGTGAAGCTGGTGCGGGGAGAGGAATTAATGACTCAAGAGGAGAGGTCTTTTATGAATATATAAGGATTGTCAATGATAAAAAGCCATTATTTTTTGTCGCTGAAAATGTTAGTGGTATTCTAGCCGAAAAACATCATCAAGCTTTTACTAATATTTTGGGAATGTTTAGGGATTCTGGTTATGAAGTAACTTATAAATTACTAAATGCTGCTAATTTTAACGTTGCTCAGGACCGCAAAAGAGTAATTATTGTGGGCTATCGTAGTGATATTGGAGGTGTTTTCGAGTTCCCGAAAGAAAATACTAAAATTCCTACGCTTAGAGATGTTATCTATGATCTAAGTTTAGTTGAGCCGATTGCTAGTAAAAGCTCAAGTCACATTGTGTCGCCAATTCCGAATCATGAATATTTAGATAGTAGCTTTTCGAGTATTTACATGTCTAGAAATCGGGTGAGAACTTGGAATGAGCCATCATTTACAATTCAAGCAGGAGGTAGACATGCGCCAATTCATCCTCAAGCAAATAAAATGATACTTATGGGGAAAGATAAGCGCATATTTGATCCTCATTCACCTAAGCCTTACCGTCGTTTATCAGTTAGAGAATGTGCAAGAATTCAAAGTTTTCCCGACGAATTTATTTTTAAATATAAAAATATTAATGATGGCTATAAGATGGTGGGAAATGCTGTACCAGTGAACTTTGCCGAGGCTATTGCTAGCAAGATTATTGTAGATATTCAAGATTATCAATCCATTGGAATTTGCCGACGATTGCGCCAACTAAGTTATCCTGAACAAATCATATTAATCAGCCCTAGCCTTGTATAGTCATTCCTTAGAACTAGCAACAAAAAAGAGCTACTGCTGAGCAGTAACTCTTTTTTGTTGCTAATATCTTAAGCCTTTGTTTTTTCCAGTACAAAGTTACTTAATGATCTCTGGACAGACACAATCGGAATTTGGCTGATTGCTTCCGCAGCAAAAGCATAGGTGAGCAACTTAGCAGCACTCTCCGCATCAATGGCACGACTTTGTAAATAGAAGATCTCATCAGCATCTAACTGGCTGACTGTTGCCCCATGGGCGCATTTGACATTATCCGCAAAAATTTCTAATTGTGGCTTCGTATCAATTCTCGCCTTGCCCGATAGCAATAAATTGCGACTAAGCTGCGCCGAATCAGTTTGTTGTGCTAATTTCGCAACTTGGATTTTGCCGCTAAAAACAGCATGGGAACGTCCATCCGCAATACACTTATGCAACTGCTTACTAGAGCCATGGGGATAATTGTGGGCGATCGCAGAATGTGTATCGGCAAGTTGTTCACCATCTGTAATTGCCAAACCAGTTAGGGATGTTTCCGTCTGCTCAGCCATCTGCTGCACTAGCAAATTCTGGCGCGAGATCTTCGCCCCAAATCCAATCGATTGGTTTTTATAAACACTATTGTTTGCCTGTGCGATCGCAGTTGTATTAATGTGGATCGCCTCGTTGCCCTGCCGCTGCACCTTGGTATGGTTTATTTGTGCGCCCTCAGCCAACCAAACTTCGGTCACCGCATTACTAAAATATGGCTGATCGTCATTACCAACAAAGGTTTGAATAAAGGTCAACTCGCTATGATTTTCTGCGATTACTAAGCAGCGGGGTTGGGTGACTAGGGTTGTATCGCCTTCTTTGGGAACTGCGATCGATAAAATCTGAATTGGGTTTTCGACAACTAAATTTTTAGGAACAATAATTACAGCAACATCTGACAGACAAGCTGTATTCAGACTCGCAAAATAGTCATTCGCATCGGGATGCTGCGCTAAATGTGATCGCAGTTTTGGCAAAATGCGATCGCCCAAGGTAGACAAAGTTCCAAATATTAAGCCTTCACTTACATTGGTCAGATCTGAGAATTCTTGACTATATTTGCCATTCACAAACACTAAGCAATTTCCAATTGCTTCAGGAGCCATATGTGTCGCCAATAGTTCCTCTGCCTTAGGTGAGGACAGCTCATGCTCAGTAAACTGAAACCTCCCTAAGCTAGAAATATCGGTATATTTCCATTCTTCATCCTTGGTAGTTGGGAAAGGCAGCGTCGCTAGATGATCACTAGCCAATTGACGTAACTCTTTGACAAAGTTACTGGTATCTTGACCCGCAGAGATATCAGCACCTAAATTGACAATTTGATTCACAAATTGTTGACCATTTACTGCTAATTTACTGCGATTACTAGAAGCACCTTTAAATTCTGCTTGGTCTGCCAATTGTTCAGAAACTTGAATAGTCATTACGCTAACACCGCCTCTTCTTCCTTGAGCCAGTCATAGCCTTTTTCTTCGAGTTCTAGTGCCAAGTCTTTGCCACCCGTAAGAATAATCTTGCCATTCTCCATTACATGAATGAAGTCTGGAATGATGTAGTTGAGCAAGCGCTGATAGTGAGTGATTACCAATGAAGAATTTTGGGGAGTGGAAAGCTTATTAACACCACCCGCCACAATTCTCAAAGCATCAATATCTAAGCCTGAGTCAGTTTCATCAAGAATCGCCAAGGTGGGTTCTAGAATTGCCATTTGCAAAATCTCATTGCGCTTCTTTTCTCCTCCAGAAAATCCTTCATTAACACTACGGCTCAAGAAAGAAGGATTCATTTCTACAATTTCCAGTTTTTCTTGGATGAAATCATCAAAATCAATGATATCCAATTCTTCTAAGCCCTTGTGCTTTCTCAAATTGTTGTAGGACAAGCGCAAGAAGTCAGAGTTAGTTACCCCTGGAATTTCGAGAGGATATTGGAAGGCAAGGAATACACCTTCTCTGGATCTAATTTCAGGTTCTAAATCTAAAAGATTTTTACCTTTATAGATAATCTCGCCACCTGTGACTGTATAGGCAGGATGTCCTGCTAAAATCTTCGAGAATGTACTTTTGCCAGATCCATTGGGTCCCATAATTGCATGGACTTCTCCAGCTTTAATCTCTAGATTTAGCCCCTTGAGAATCTGGACTCCATCAACTTCGGCAGTCAAATCCTTGACTGATAAAATCACTTCACTATTTTCGACAATCATTTCTTTTTTGTTAACGGCTATCTCATATTGTAATATGTAGTGGACAGATATTGGCATAAAAAGGGAGAGAAACTATGGCTTACAGCGCTTTTACGTTACGCAAAGCTAAGGAAGAATTAAATCTCAATTTTGTCGAAGGGGTGAGATTTTTACCTGACTTAAATGTAATTACTCCCAGTGCTAATTTGATTGAGTTTCTACAGGAAAGTATTCCTTTGGCGATCGCGATGGGATCAGAAAAAGCACGATCAGAATTAATTATTTCGCCAATTCTATTTGAAGTGAGAAAACAGCTTAATCGTCAAATTAGCTTTTTTTCAGGAGAGGAGTTTAATGTTGATGAAAGCATTGGTTTAAATGGGGTTTGTGATTTCTTGGTTAGTCGTTCAACCGAGCAACTTTTTGTAGAAGCACCTGTAGTTGCGATCGTGGAAGCGAAAAAGGATGACTTGAAGTCAGGTTTAGGTCAATGTATTGCTGAAATGGTTGCCGCACAAAGATTTAACTTGAATAGAGAGAATACTATTGACAGGATTTTTGGCTGTGTGACTAGTGGGAATCGCTGGCTGTTTTTACAACTAAAGGAACAAAATTTAACTATAGATTTAGAAGAATATGTAGTCCCTCCTGTGGACTGGTTGCTAAATGCTTTGGCATGGATGTGTAAACCAAATTTTGACGATCGAGATCTCTGTTAAACAGTTCAGTTGATTTAGGGAACTCCTTGAGCTTTCATCCTGATATAAAATGGCGATCGCATAGATTGGCTAGTACTTCCTTGGACTTTCTCCCATTCTTCTTTGATTTCTTGGCCAATCTCTTTTTGATGATCGAAGTAATAACCCATTGCTGCATGAGCTTCGGCGGGTGTTAGGTAAAGGTGCTGACGACATATTTCTTCGACTGACCAACCATAGGCGAGATAGTCCATGACGATTTGCGCTACTCGAATGCGCGGTAAACGTTGTAGTCTTGCGGGTTGGTTGTCGCTTTTTTCGATATGTGGATAACTTAGAGCTAACATGATATTTTGCTTTTCTTTAACTAAGTTGTCATATTTTTACAGTATAGTCTTTAATGATGTCGATAAGATTTGCTTAGATAATGAGCTAATCGTAGTTTCTCTATTTCCAACCATCAAAAACGCTAATAAGGTATTTCCAAATAGAATGGGCTGTAAGTTAGTGGATGCTAGATATTAGCTTGGTAAAATTTAGTAGATAGCATCTAAATTTTATCAAAATGTTTTAAATCCATATCTAAAAAGAGATTTTAACGAGATAATGCCATATGAAACTAGATTTAATGTATTACTGCCAAAATGATGGTTTACCTGACAAGTGGCTTCTAGAAGGATGTCAGTTAGGTAATATCAACTTAATTGTTGGTAAAAATGCATCAGGCAAAACCAAAATTCTTAGAGCTATTAACCTTATAGCAGGAATATTATCAGGTGAAGCAGATCTTAAACCGAGCCGAGGTTCAAGAAAGTGGAAGCTTTTCTTTGACACTCATGACGAAGAAAACAAAAAAGTGTATGTATTAAAAATCGAGTCTGGGAAAGTAGTTGAAGAGAGTTTTACTGTTGGAGCAAAGCAATACCTAAATCGACAAACATCTGGTATAGGTAAAGTTTGGGCGGAGAGATTAAATCAGGATATAGATTTTCAAACTCCAGTTGATGAAGTAGCTGCTCTAAAACGAAGGGACTCTATTCAACATCCTTTTTTTGAGGAAATCTATAATTGGGCTAGTTCTTTAAGATACTATCAATTTGGAACAGATTTAGGTAGATCTAGCTTGATCGTTATGAGAACCCAAAAACTTGATGCTATCAGAGAAAGTATAAACTTTAAAGATGCCGATCAAGTAATTGGTATTTTCAAGTTAGGAGAAGAATTGGGAGATAGTTTTATTGAAAATATAAAGTTGGATATGAAGCTCGTAGGTTATACAATATCTGATATTGGAACTAAGATCCCTTCATTTATACTTAATGAAAGTGAGGAGGTTTGGTCAGAAGGAGAAGCTCAATGTTTATATGTTCAGGAAGTTGATCTGACAGAAAAAACTGAACAGGGATCTATGTCACAAGGAATGTTCAGAGCATTATCTCTAATAATTCAAATTAACTATTCACTTCTTGCTGAAAAACCTAGCTGTATATTAATTGATGACATTGGCGAAGGTCTTGATTTTGAGAGAGCTTCAGCTATGATTAAAGTACTGATTAGCAAAGCAGAATCTGGTTTAGTGCAACTAATAATGACAACTAACGATCGCTTTATTATGAATGGTGTTCCTCTTGAGTACTGGTCAGTAATTGAGCGTAAATCTAGCTTAGCAAAACTACATAACATGTATAATTCAAAACAAATTTTTGATGACTTCAAGTTTACGGGGTTGAACAATTTTGACTTTTTCTCTTCTCAGTTTTATCTTGACGGGTTTGGTGAAGAGGAGATAGAAAATTAGTGAAAAGACTTGCGATTTTTGTAGAGGGACAAACAGAGAAAATTTTTGTTAGAAAATTGCTTGAAGAGATCGCAGGTAAAAGCAACATTGCTATTGCTGAGCAAGATATGCAAGGCAAACAGAATAGTAGATTCACAGTATTGACTATGAGTGATCCTGTTACTGCTCAAACCAAATATTACGTTCTAATATGTAATTCTGGCAGTGATAATAGTGTTGTTTCTGATATCCGTGATCAGTATGCTAGCTTGGTTAGCTCTGGTTACAGTAAGATAATTGGCTTAAGAGATGTTTATCCAATTCCAATTGCAGACAAGGGTATTTTAGAGGGAAGTTTACGCACAGTACTACCAAGAGGAAGTGTTTCTTCACATATAGTACTTGCTATAATGGAAGTAGAAGCATGGTTCTTGGCAGAGTGGAAGCACTTTTTGAAGATTGACGTAAACCTCACCACATCGTTAATCCAGTCAAATCTGGGATTTAATCCTGAGGTAGACAATATGGAGAATAGAAATCATCCTGCCGAAGATTTACATCAAGCTTATCAGCTTGTGGGTAAATCTTATAGAAAGAAAGAGAATCAGGTAAATAGAGTGGTTTCAAACTTAGATTACGAATTTTTATACTTGCAGCTTGCTGGTATTATTCCTAGTCTTGGGAAATTCATTAGTTATATCGATGATTTTATGATGCTTTAATTACAATCATAGTTTTTGGAGATTTTTCCAGTTTGCATAGCTCATTACTACATTTATTCTCAAATTGATCGCAAGTCTAAACTAAACTCAGGCAAGACATCCTCACCAGATAACACATCAGGATTAGTGAGAACTTCCACCGCTTGATTTTGGCGATAAATCTCAACAATATTTTTCCTGCGATCTAGTAACCAAACTAACCTTGCGCCATTTTCGACATATTCCTGCATTTTCGCTTGAGTCTCCTTGCGCGTATCCATTGGTGACATCAACTCCAAAACAAAATCAGGTGTAATCGGTGGAAACTTTTCTTTTTGAGAATTAGTTAACGCATTCCATCGCTCTAAACTAATCCACGACACATCAGGCGATCGATTAGCATTATTAGGCAACTTAAAACAAGTCGATGAATCAAACACTTTTCCAAGCTTAAGGCGATTATTCCAAATCCAAAACTGAGCAATCAAACCTGCATTATAAATTCCTGTCTCTCCACCCGTAGGAGCCAAAATAACTATCTCTCCTCTAGAATTGCGCTCAAACTTGATATCAGGATTGGCTAGACATAACTCATAAAACTGCTCATCAGCCAACTTCGCGATTGGTGCAAGATTTAGCGTTACCGTATTCATGTCTTTTAGTTTGCAGATACAGTCATGACAAGATTTTAGCACTTTTGAATAATAGAGATTGTGCTATAGCCGATCGCATTACTGCAATTCATAGTTTGACGTTCTGATCTTAACAAAGCCTCGAATAGCGGAGCTGTAGTCTCTTCTGTCTGACCATGCTTTAGTAAAGATGGGGCAACTTCAGCAAACTAAAAATAAATTAATCGCCATCGTATCCCAGTCAGCTTTAAGGTTGACTCGAATTGATCTAACTTCTCTCCTGTTAACTTGTGGTTAGTAGCTGCAAAGTTGACGCAAAGCATCAACTTTATTTTAACCCACGCTATTCTCTAGCTTCAACGCTAAAAGCTTGTCTGCTTCCACTGCAAACTCCATAGGTAGTACATTAAATACTTCCTTACAAAATCCGCTAATGATCATAGACACAGCATCTTCCATCGCAATCCCACGTTGTTGGAAGTAAAACAGTTGCTCCTCACCAATTTTGGAAGTAGAAGCTTCATGCTCGACCCTAGCCGTATTGTTTTGAACTTGGATATAGGGGAAAGTATTAGCCTGAGAGCAGTCGCCGATTAGCATCGAGTCACATTGTGAATAATTCCTTGCACCTTCCGCTTTAGGCGAAATTTTTACTAAGCCACGGTAGCTATTTTGCGAGCCACCTGCGGAAATACCCTTAGAAACAATCTTGCTGCGGGTATTTTTGCCAATATGCACCATTTTTGAGCCTGTATCCGCTTGTTGCTTGTTATTTGTGAGAGCAACCGAATAAAACTCACCAACAGAATTTTCACCAACTAATACACAACTTGGATATTTCCAAGTAATCGCTGAGCCAGTTTCTACTTGCGTCCAAGAGATTTTGGAGTTTTTGCCTTGGCACAAGCCGCGCTTGGTCACAAAGTTATAAATTCCACCTTTGCCATTTTTATCGCCAGCGTACCAGTTCTGCACTGTGGAATATTTGACCTCAGCATCATCAAGGGCAACGATTTCGACAACGGCCGCATGAAGTTGATTGGTATCAAACATTGGCGCAGTACAGCCTTCGAGATAGCTGACATAGGCCCCTTCTTCAGCAACGATCAGGGTGCGCTCGAACTGTCCCGAATCCCCATTGTTAATGCGGAAATAGGTGGACAAGTCCATCGGACATTTCACGCCTTTAGGGATATATACGAAAGAACCATCGCTAAATACGGCAGCGTTTAGTGCCGAGAAGTAGTTGTCAGCGATTGGTACGACACTGCCTAAATATTTTTTGATTAGTTCAGGATATTCGTGCATTGCCTCGGAAATCGAGCAGAAGATCACGCCGACCTTGGCTAAATCTTTTTTAAATGTCGTGGCAACAGAAACGCTGTCAAAGATCGCATCTACGGCGACATTGGCGAGACGCTTTTGCTCGTTGAGAGAAATACCTAACTTCTCAAAGGTGTCCAATAATTCGGGATCGACTTCATCGAGACTTGCCTTTTTCTTGGACTGCTTGGGTGCGGAATAGTAAACGATATCTTGATAATCGATCGCAGGATAATCCACATGCGCCCAAGTCGGTTCTTGCATCTTTAACCATTGGCGATACGCTTTGAGTCGGAATTCCAGCATATATTCTGGCTCATTTTTCTTAGCCGAAATCATGCGGACGACATCTTCGCTCAGTCCGCGAGGGATAGTGTCCGACTCAATGGACGTAACAAATCCATATTTGTATGGTTGGTTGACAAGTGCTTGAACCGTTGCAGTCATGTCAGTTAAGGCTCCTGATAGTTTATGGGTGATTAAGGCGCGAAGCGCAGTAATCACGGGATTAAAACAACTTGCTTGTTTCTTTACTAATTGTAGGTTACATTAACAACATACGAGTTGTCAAAGTCAATTTTCTGATGACTTTGTAACTTAATTGAGTTTTGACTCTATGGATAGGGTCAGTTGCCATCAGGAGCTTATAATTCATGAAAACTCCCATCGGTGTTGCTGAGATGATTTCCAGTAACCCAGACCTAAAGCTAGACCACAAACAAGATGCTAAGCACGACACAAAGCATGATATTTTGCAGCACTTGCTGAAACGTGGGGAGGTCACAGCGCAGGACTTGGCAGAAAAGCTAGATATTAGCCCACAGGCAATTCGGAAACATTTAAAGGATTTAGAAACTGAAGGATTGATTTATCATACGGCTGAGCAGTTGGGCATGGGTCGTCCTCAATTTATCTACGCGTTGACGGCGGCGGGGCGAGATCGCTTTCCTGATAGTTATAATCAATTTGCTGTAAATTTCCTCGATACGCTAATTGATACTTTAGGTAAAGAACAAGTATCTGAAGTATTGCAGAAGCAATGGCAACGCAAAGCCCAGCATTACAAATCTCAACTGGGTAGCGGTTCACTCAAACACAGACTAGAAAAATTAGCTGAAATTCGCCGCGCTGAGGGCTATGTGACAGAGTGGTTCCCTGTTGAGGGAAATGATCAACAAAAGCAGAATTTTATATTTACAGAATATAACTGTGCGATTGCCCATGTTGCCGAATCATTCCCTAGCGTGTGTGGACATGAGCTAGAAATGTTTGCGACAGTCCTAGATTGTCCTGTGGAACGGACTCACTGGATGGTGGATGGAGAACATCGCTGTGGTTACTTAATCCATGATCAAGCGAATAGCTGTTAGTTATTCGCTTTACATCCACAAACAATGCTAATTGAATTAGCATTGGTATAAACCAAAACCGAGATATCGTACTGCCTGCTACGCAGGCAGTACGATATCTCGGTTAAAAAACACAACAGGAAAAAATATGAGTTTAACTTTAACCAAAGATAACGTTGAAAATGTTCTCGATGAATTGCGTCCCTATCTCATGTCTGATGGTGGGAATGTAGAACTAGTTGAAATTGAAGGCCCAATTGTCAGATTGCGTTTGCAAGGTGCTTGTGGCTCTTGTCCTAGCTCGGCTATGACTTTAAGAATGGGAATTGAGCGCAAGTTGAAGGAAGAGATTCCTGAAATTGCTGAAATCGAACAAGTTTTCTAGGTATAGCTACAGCAAAAAAACAAAGAGAGTTGCGGCGCGAAGCGCCGCAACTCTCTTTGTTTTTTTGCTTAGAATCCATTTTTGTAAATGTCTTGGATTTGAGCAAAGAATTCTTGCATTTTTAAGAATAAGGAGGTGAGATTACTTTGGTTTTCACCTTGTCCCATTTTCTCGATATCAGATGCGATCGCAGCAATCGATAAAACCCCTAAACTACTGCAAGAACCTTTGATCATATGGGCAGTTTTTTTGATTTCGCCCCAATCATTAGCCATAATCTGCTGCTCTAACTGCCCTATGTTTTTTGCGATCGCATCACAAAAAGTCTGAAATATCTCTTCTTTAAAATGGTCATTACCATCAACCAGACTATCAATATAGTCCCAATCAATTAGCGGCACAGCATCGTACTTGTGGATGTCAAGACTGCAAGCACTATCTTCAGTCACAATATTTACATTCTTAGAATTGATTTTTTTCTCCCATTCAGCAATCTTCTGAGCAAGATCCTCTTTACGAATGGGCTTGCTCACATAATCATCCATACCACAGGCAAGACAGCGATCGCGATCTTCTTTCATCGCATTAGCAGTCATCGCCACAATTGCAATTTTGCTCTTCTCAGAATCAAGATTCCGAATTGCCCTAGTGGCTTCATAGCCATCCATCTCTGGCATTTGGCAATCCATCAAAATCAAGTCATAGTGGATATGCTCAAGCAATTGCAAAACTTCATGTCCATTACCTGCAACATCAGCGTCGTAGCCAAAATTGCGTAATTGGTGTAGCGCCACTTTTTGATTAATCGGACTATCTTCAGCTATCAATATCTTGAGCTTAGATGTACTAGTAGGTTTTGGTTGAGGCACAGGCTGGGTAGGAATATCCATGATTGTATTAAGTTGAGCATTGGAGGAAGCAACTTCCATTAAGACATCAAATAAACGAGATTGCTTAACTGGCTTGACAAGATAGAATTCAAAGCCCATCTCTTTGACGCGATGTACACCACCCCGTTGATTTAAAGAGGTGAGCATAATTAACTTTGTATCTTTAAGACTGGGATCGGACTTGA
Organism: Pseudanabaena mucicola FACHB-723; assembly: GCF_014696385.1. GTDB lineage: Bacteria > Cyanobacteriota > Cyanobacteriia > Pseudanabaenales > Pseudanabaenaceae > Pseudanabaena. Next base: position 22,135 of record NZ_JACJQB010000017.1, on the reverse strand, counting down.
TCTGTGCGCCCAACATTTCACCATCAAGATCTGGCATCTGCATATCTAAAATGGCAATTTGGTAAGGATCGCCTGCGGTAATGGCGGCACGGATGATCGGAATTGCTTCCACGGCGCTCTGCACTGCATCTACGCGCATTTGCCAAGCAGTAAGCTGATAGGAGAGAATTTTACAATTCGTCTTATTATCGTCAACTACTAAAACCCGAATATCTTTGAGAGCAACATCTCGCCTTGGTTTACGAGCCACGATTGCTGCTTCTGACTGCTTAACAAACGGGAGCTTGAACCAAAACTGTGAACCTTTACCTTCTTCGCTATCAATACCGATTTCTCCACCCATTAAATCAACAATTTGTTTGCAAATTGCCAAGCCTAAGCCAGTGCCACCATACTTGCGGGTTGTAGAAGCATCAACTTGAGTAAAGGGCTGAAAAAGTTTCTTCTGTGATTCTGGAGATATCCCAATACCTGTGTCAATAACCCGAAATTCAATATTGGCATTCGATGCTGTTTCACCTAATAGCGAAACTTTGACTATAACTTCGCCTTGGGCTGTAAATTTGATTGCATTACTAACGAGATTAGTTAATATTTGCCGTAATCGTGATACATCACCACACAGATAAATAGGCACATTCTGATGGATTAAAGAAGCGAGTTCTATGCCCTTTGACTGTGCCAACATCGCTAACAAATCGGTTACTTCTTCGACACAGGTATTTAAATCAAAATTAATCTCCTCTAGTTCCATTTCATTTGCTTCAAGCTTAGAAAAGTCCAGAATTTCATTAATTAATGTCAGTAGATTCTCCCCACTGATTCGCACTGTTTCGACAAAGTCACGCTGCAACTGAGACAGCTCGGTATCCGCCAACAATCCCGTCATCCCCAACACAGCATTCATAGGAGTCCGAATTTCATGGCTCATCGTGGCAAGGAAAGAGCTCTTCATGCGAGTAGCAATTTCGGCTTGATGGCGTGCTTCTTCTAATTCAATATTTTGCTGGGCAAGCTGCTTACGGCGTAAAGTTTCTTGCTCTAGTAGGGTTGCTTGGTAGAGGGCAATCCCCACTTGGCTAGCTGTTTCTGTCAGAAAATCCACTTCAAAACTGCGCCATTGTCTTGGCTCACTGCATTGGTGAGCAATCAGGAGTCCCCAAAGACGATCACTCTCTAAAATAGGAACAACAATATTTGCTTGGACTTGGAACTGGGCCATCAATTTTTTGTAGCAATCTGGCGTATCGGAATTAGGAACATCGGAATTGACCACCTTGCGACCTTGGCGATAGTCACTCCATAGACCATGACGGAAGCATAAATCTTTTACCTCTGTACCTAATGATGGAGTCCAAGGCTCTATGACCGACTCCACCTCTACATTGCCTTCCCATTCGCCATTAAAGCTGTAAACAATGACTCGATCAGCTCTGAGAAATTTTCGCACCTCTGAGACTGTGGTACTCAAAATTTCCCCAACGTCAAGAGATTGTCTAATCTTTAAGGTGATTTGCGATGAAACAAGGGCGCGCCAATTTTGAAGGCGGATTTCTTCTTCCACCCGTTTGCGATCGCTAATGTCTACGCCAGTACCAATAATAAATTGAGTTTCATTATTCTGATTGACCAATACTGTCGTTGACCAAGAAATCAAGCGATGCTCACCACTTTTTGTGACCCAATAATTTTCAAGGGAATTGAGAAGCTTTTTATTATGTGCTGGCTTGCTAAGACTACTGCTAACCGAATCAACATCTTCAGGCAATAAAAGAATTTTACAAAAGGATTGATTTCTAATCTCTTCGTAGTGATAGCCCGTTACTTTCTCGCATTCACGATTAAATCTGATGATATGTCCATTGGCATCTAAAACAAAAGCCAGTGCGCTGACATTATCTAAAATCGTAATTGTAAAATCACGTTCCTGCTTTAGTCTATTGGCTAGGTGCCGACGGGCAGTGACTTCCCGTTGTACGAGGTAAAATAATAGACCGATTACCCCCAAGGTTGCAATTAACGTAAATATAGAAATGCGTATAGAATTACTAGTCAAATCTTGAATTTCTTTCTGTAGCTTTGTTAAATCAGCGCTCTCGATCTCAACTAGATCTTCTAACTGTGTAACAGCAATGTTGAATTCATTAGAGCTACTATTGAGATCAAATATTTTTTTGCGAATAGCCTCAGTTCCTGCGGATTGATACAGCATAGATATCTGCTGAGATTCATTTAACTGTTTCTCAATTTGCTCAGCCAACAAAGAGACTGTTGATTGAAACCGAGCCTTATACTTAGGATTTTCTAGTAATTGAGTGTATTTTTTTAAACCCGAATCTTGAGATATTGCCTTTAGTTCTTTTAATTCTAGTTCTAAGTTTTTAATCAAAATTTTCTGCTTTGATAAACTTTCAGGACTACCTGACAAAATATAGTTAGTAGTCTCTACTTTTAGATCGCGCAGATGATTGAGGGGCTGATTGATTTTACTTAGAGTCTCATTTTGCTGAATAACTGCATTATTTGATTTCTCGACATAGCCAATATTCATTAAGGCAGTTATGCCCATACCAGTCACCATCGCCGCCGCTGTAATGCTCCATAACGCAATTTTCTTCACAAAAGTTCCCTTAGGGACATTGCTCTGAAGATCGCTGATGGGGACTGAATGGTTGATTGCTAAGAGGCTGCGACGGGAATCAATAATATAAGCAACCTGACGGGCAAGAGCCTTAAGTGCGTTAATTTGCTCTTGATTCAAGTCTCTAGGTTGATGATCAATTATGCAGAGTGTACCTAATGGATATCCTGCGCTAGTTTTGATCGGCACGCCTGCATAAAATCGGATATGGGGTGGTTCTAGAGTTAGCGGATTTGTCGCAAATCTTGGATCGGTTAAAGTGTCATGAACGATAAAAATGTCATCTTGAAGAATGGCATGGGCGCAGAATGATACCTGTCTAGAGGTTTCTGTCTGACCCAGACCCACCCTAGATTTAAACCATTGTCGATCCTTGTCGATCAAACTGACCAATGCGATCGGTGTTTTACAAATATCCGCAGCTAGTTGTGTGATATCGTCAAAGCCCTGCTCTGATTCGGTATCTAGGATGCTGCACTCATATAAAGCGGCGATCCTTTCTAGTTCATTGGTTGGTTCTTGGGCAGGAATCATTTAAATCTCAGCATGAGTATGCTACACGAAAGTTTCCCCGTTCGTTTTAGATGTATGCGATTAAGCCATCCCATCTCATCCTAATTTAACAAACTTTTACCTTTGTGTCTAAGACTACGGCATTGCTTCGCAGTACAATAACGATCGCAATCATTGTGTCGTAAGCATAAATACTCTCTTGATTTCCCTTGAACTAGTCACCGAAATTTACCATCGTCCTCTGCTGTCTCTGATCTTTGAGGCTCAGACTATCCATCGCCAGTACCATCAAACCGATGCCGTGCAGATGTGTACTTTATCGAATATTAAATCAGGGCGGTGTCCTGAAGATTGCAAGTATTGTCCTCAGAGCGCTCGCTATCCAACGGGGGTAGAAAATTATCCTCTATTGCCCCTTGATGAAGTAATCAGTCAAGCCCAAGAAGCCAAACAGCATGGCGCGACTAGATTTTGCATGGGTGCAGCATGGCGCAATGCTCCTGATGGTGAAGAGTTTGAGCGGGTATTACAAATGGTGGAAGCAGTTGCAGGCATGGGAATGGAAGCCTGTGTGACGATGGGGATGTTGCGTCCTGATCAAGCACAACGTTTAGCTCAAGCAGGTTTAACCGCTTACAACCACAATCTCGACACTTCTGAAAGTTTCTATCCCGAAATCATTACGACGCGCACCTATCGCGAGCGTCTCGAAACAATTCAGCATGTTGCCGATGCAGGTATTCAAGTTTGCTGTGGTGGCATCGTTGGTATGGGTGAAACTGATTGCGATCGCATTGATCTTCTGCACACTCTCGCCAATCTCAACCCACAGCCAGAATCCGTACCCATTAACGCCCTCTCTGCCGTAGAAGGTACACCCTTTGGCGATATTCCCGAAATTGATCCGCTAGTGTTAGTGCGAATGGTTGCAACCGCGAGGATATTGATGCCAAAAGCGGTGGTGAGACTATCCGCAGGTCGCGATCGCCTCAGTGTATCCGATCAAGCCCTATGCTTCCTTGCTGGTGCAAACTCCATCTTTTCCAGCGAGAAATTACTCACAACTGCCAATCCCGATTGGCAAGATGATGTGGCTATGTTTGAAAAACTTGGTGTGAAACCCAAGGAATTCGCATAAAAAAAGCTCCCCTAGGGGAGCTTTTTTTATGCGAATTCGGGTCTGCCTTGAGACATGAAATGTTTTTGCGAACTCATTTCTGGTTCTCCCTGTTGTGGAATTCGCTGAACATATGTTCCATCTGCCTTAAGATCCCAAGCTTGACGATTATCCGCAAGAATGATTTCCAGAATCTGTTTGAGTTCCTTTACCAAAATTGGACTTTCAACGGGTGTAATTACCTCAACCCTTGCATCAAGGTTTCGAGGCATCCAGTCCGCACTACCGATATACACCTGCTCTTCGCCAGCATTGCTAAAGTAAAAGATACGTGAATGTTCTAGGAATCGTCCAATTACGCTAATGACGCGAATGCGATCGCTTAGTCCCTTTACTTTTGGGCGAATGCAGCAAATACCGCGAATAATTAAATCAATATTTACACCAACCTGTGAAGCTTCATAGAGGGCATTAATAATTTCAGGATCAACCAAAGAATTCATCTTGGCAATGATATAGGAAGGATATCCCTGCCTTTGATGCTCAATTTCGCGATGAATTAGCTTCAAGAATTTCTCACGCATATTCACAGGAGCAACGAGCAATTTGCGATAGTTACGCTGACGCGAATAACCAGTCAAATAGTTGAATAAATCGGTAAGATCAGCGCCTAAATCATCATTACAGCTAAAAATACCTAGATCACTATAAAATCTTGCTGTTTTAGGATTGTAATTGCCAGTACCGATATGGACATAGCGAACTAAGCGATCACCTTCTTGACGCACAACTAAAGCAGTTTTGGTGTGAGTTTTGAGATTTTTCAATCCATAAACTACATGCACACCTGCATTTTCTAGCTTCTTTGCCCAAAGAATATTATTTGCTTCATCAAATCTTGCCTTCAGTTCGACCAACACCGCTACTTGCTTACCATTTTCAGCAGCACGTACCAAGGCATGAACGATCGGTGAGTCGCCAGAGGTGCGATACAGGGTTTGCTTAATCGCTAAGACATCAGGATCATTGGCAGCTTCTTCGATAAAACGCTGTACCGTCGTCGTAAAGGATTGATAGGGATGATGGACAAGAAAATCACCTTCTTGGATGATTTCAAAAAAACTTTTATCCTCTTCATAGCCTTCCTTGAGGCGTGGATGGGTGACTGATTTCCAAGGTTTGTCTTGATACTCTTCCATCGGTAAAAATGCGATCGACATCAACCCACCTAAGCCAATTAGCCCCGGAATATCATAGACATCCGCTTCGGTAATTCCCAGTTGTTCAATCAATTCCTTCCGAATTTCTGGGGGAACATCCTTAGCAATTTCCATCCGCACCACAGATCCAAACTTTTGCTTGCGTAGTTCCTCTTGTAGTGCGGAAATGAGATCGTCAGCTTCTTCTTCTTCGATGTCCAACTGAGCATCGCGGGTAATCCGAAATGGATAGTAACTGACTATTTCCATACCCGGAAATAAGGCTTCGAGGTTATGGGCAATGACCTGCTCTAGGGGGACAAAGGTATGGTCATCGGTTTCAGGGATTTTGACAAATCTGGGCAATACATTGGGGACTTTGACCCGCGCAAAGTTTTTTTCCTTGGTTTCGCGATCGCAAACGATCACCACTAAATTGAGACTGAGATTAGAAATATATGGAAATGGGTGAGCAGGATCGACAGCTAAGGGGGTCAGTACAGGAAATAGCTTGTCTTGGAAATAATTCTTGAGATAGCGTTGATGTTTTTTATCAATATCCTTATAGTCCAGCAGCTTTACACCATGTTTATATAACTCAGGACGCAGGGTATTCTCAAAAAATTCATGCTGCATCGTGATCAACGGGACTAGTGCTTCACGAATTAACGCTAGTTGTTGTTCAGGGCTGAGACCGTCGTCGGAGACAACATCAATTTGTTCAGCCAATTTTTTCTTGACCCTTGCCACTCTAACCATAAAAAACTCATCAAGGTTAGTGCTAAAAATCGCAAAAAACTTAGCCCGTTCTAGTAAGGATGTGCGAGAGTCAATACCCTCACTTAAAACCCTCTTATTAAAAGCAATCCAACTTAGCTCACGATTAAACAAGGGAATTGACTGATCTAGGGATGTTTCAAATTCTGGCTCAATTAATTCTAACTTGCTTAAATTTGTGTTTGAATTTGTACCTTTGACCGCTTTTTCTAGTTTAGATACTGAGACCTCTGCCGACTCAGTTTTAATCGCAACTATGTCAGATTCTGCTGGGTTAACTTCTACACTTATTTGGCTTACATCTTTTTTAGGTCTAGGCATACAGATCAAGATACCGTCTTAATTTATTGTGTTTAACTAATTCTCAGCTATTTTCCAAATGAAAAGTAACTAATTTACATTTCTATTGATATAGCTATTCTCATACAGGTGAGTTATAGACAGGTGGCTTAAGCCCTTTGTTCAGCTAGCTTAGATAAAACCATGTGTGTCTTACTAAACTAAAAACCGCTATAAATAGCTCGGTTAAATATAAAATCCTAAAACCTGTGGCGCTCGCATCAGAGGTTTTTAGATACTTATAGACTAGCGAAATATGGAAAATTACTGTGTGAGCTTAAACACCATCAAGTAAATAAAGGGCGATGATTGAGACTATTGGTAGTGCTAAATAAGTAAGGATGGGCGGCGCAAAGCGCCGCCCATCCTTACTACAATAAATCCTTTCCTTTTTAGGAATATCAGACTATTTTCATTGTTCTTTATTTACTTGATATATAGCTGTAGTCACATGCACTAGGATAATTCAAAATCCCAAAAGCGATTGGCGGCAGCTATATTGCAAAAACCTAGCCTAAAAGCGCGTCAATATCCTTACGCAGATCTGCATCTTCAGGAGCAACGCTGGAAGGATAGTATTTCACGACCTTGCCTTCTTTATCAACCAAGAACTTATTGAAGTTCCATTGCACTTGATTACCTGTCGTTTCCGTCAGGTACTTGTAAGCTTCAGTCATGCCTGTGCCACTGACTTTCACTTTGCTGAACATATCAAAGGTAACATCATAGTTGAGTGAGCAGAAATTTTTGATTTCTGCTTCGGGAGCAGGCTCCTGTGCGCCAAAGTCATTGCTAGGGAAGCCAAGAATCTCGAAACCCTTGTCTTTGTATTCACGATACAGAGCTTCTAGACCCTTATATTGCTTGGTATAACCACATTTAGAGGCAACGTTGACGACAAGAGCAACCTTACCTTTGTATTGGCTGAGATCAACTGGTTGCCCGTCGATATTGGTAACTTTGAGATCGTAAAGTGTGGACATATTTTCCTTGTGAGCTGGGTTTGAGAATTGCTAACATCATTTACTTAGCGTTTCGTTGCGATCTTCATGGCAAGTGTAATTATCCTGATTGGTGTACCTGCAAGTGGCAAATCTAGCCTTGCGGAACAAATGCTACGTGCATCTAATCGGAGTGCCGATCGTGATAGTAGCAGCCTCACCCATGGGCAGACTCAGTTAATCAGTCCCGATCGCATTCGTGCCTCTTTGTATGGCTCAGCCGCCACGCAGGGCAATTGGGCAGAGATTTGGGCGCAGGTGCAACAGGAATTTACAAATGCAGCAAAATCGCAACAATCTGTAATATATGATGCCACAAACTATCGGCGTGAATACCGCAAAGATGTGATTGACCTTGCTAAAGAGCATGGCTTCAAACCGATTACAGGAATTTGGCTCAATGTACCTCTATGGATTTGTCTATCGCGTAATGAAAATCGCGATCGCATTGTTCCTGAAGATGTCGTGGTGGATATGTATCGCACCCTAACCTATCACCCTCCTAGTCTTAGTGAAGGCTTTGATCGCATTTTGTTTCGTGATGAAAAGCTGGATAACGAATGGATTGATTAGGCAATTAAGGGCAAAATAGCAAGTCTATAGAAAAATTTAGCTTTGTCTAGTTCTCGTTTTGTGTTAGCTTAAGTAGACTCAATCTCTAAGGGGTACAGTAGGTTAAAATGGCTAAGCGCCGCAATCAGAAAAAAGAAAAAGCTCTTCGCAACCAAGCGTATGCGCGTAAGTTTCGTAAGCGCACCCCTATGGGTCGCTTTGGACGCAGAAGACCAATGGGCAGCTATAACGATCCTGAAGATTCTGAATCCAATGGAGCTGCGGATACTGGTGCAGCCGATACTGGTGCTGCGGATACTGGCGCTGGCATTGGCAAGTTCTAACTCGGATTCTGGTGATTTTATCCCAGTATTCTAGAGATCATGACCCAAAAATTTGCCCTTGCCTTACATACGACGACTACCAAATTAGAGCTTGCGATCGCAGAAGTTAACCCAAATTCTGATCGCAGTTCTCAGATTTACATCATCCGTAAGCAGCAGTCATGGGAACTAGGCAGAGAGCTATCTGTACAGTTACATGACTGCTTGAGTGTGTTTATGGATGATATTGCTTGGATTGATGTCGCCTTTTTAGCGATCGCAACGGGTATCGGTAGTTTTACTGGTACAAGGATCGGTGTTGTGGTTGCCAGAACCATCGCCGAGCAGTTAAATGTTCCTCTATACGGAATTGACTGCAATACGATTGAGCGGCAATCACAACAATCCGAGCCACCGCTATCGCTGTCTGAAAGTTTGTTATCGATTGCCCATGAGCAATGGCAATCAGGAATTTATCCTAGTTGGCAAGATATTTTGCCAATCTATGAATAGTTATAAAAAGGGCGCATCGCGCCCTTTTTTATTAGCAATTAGAGAAGTGATCAGCGGCGCGATGCGCTGCCAATCATTTTTCGTATTTAGTTTTTTAGGGTGTGTAAATCCGTCACCCTCCTGTAGCCTTGTAAAGTGGTAGAATTACGATGCTAAGGGATCATAAAAGTTGAATTTTCTTAACTAGCGATCGCTAGCTAGGATTAGAGGGGAACCATTTTATTACCTCAGCAAATCCACCTAAGACGGTAGTTATTCCAGCTTGACCTATGCTTCAAGACGCGATCGCCATTCGTCATTACCAAAAGATCACAGACTCCTTAGTCGAAATGTCAGAACGTGGTTATCGCACGACCGATGAAATGAGACTCTTTTTAGATGGTTACTTATCGGCCCTGCGCTTTGCCAACGCCATGGAAGTGCATAACATTCACCGCCTCGAAGAAGAAGTCATCCGATTTTTGTATGACTCCTCTAACTTCGCCTCCCCCTACGAATTCGAGATGGAGGTGGATCGCGGTGAGAGATAAACGCTATGCCGAATCCCCTCTGTAAGTGGAGTTTGAAAGCGATCCTGCTTGACAACTTGTAACTCTTCCTGATTACAAAAGATATCTAGCTGTTCACTTTCTTCGGGTAGCCATTGACCACGATATAGGACTGCTGTGCCGCTTCTTTTTAGAAATGGCAAACAATAGCTCGCGCAAAGATCTGGCTTGCCCACTGCCCGTACAACCGCCAAGTCGTACTTTTTTTTGTACTGTGCAAGTTTATTAATGTCTTCTCCACGCCCCCACTGGGCAATGGCATTCGGTAGCTGTAAGTTTTCAATTGTTTCCGCGGCAAAGGCAACTTTTTTTTGTTTGCTATCAACTAAGGTGACTTGCCATGATGGTTTTGCGATCGCAATCGGTATCCCCGGAAAGCCTGCGCCTGTACCAATATCGATCACCTTAATATTTTCGCGATCCCAAAAAGCTAATACACCACGCAAAGAATCCCATAAATGCTTTTCCCAAAAATCATCTGGTTCCGTAATCCGCGTGAGATTTTGCTTACTATTGCCCTCTAAAACCAATTCGTATAGCTTTTCAAATTGGGCAAGTTGCTCAGGGGTTGGCAACCAGTTAAGGGTGGTTTGCCAATGGTCACATAAATGGGAAAAGTGGGACATAAAAAAGATCAAGTAAATACTGCGCTTTGCGCGATCTCTACTTTACTAGCGATCGCAATCTACCTCCTTGGATATTTGTGGATTTTTGGCATTAAGCGCTAAGATTGTTTGGAGATTAAGATTCATGTAGCAATACTAAGCAATTGTAAAGAGTCAGGTTTTTGATCGTAAATTCTCAAGATTTGTCCTAGTTTGCTAGCTATAAAAATAAAAATTTAAAGACTTACACAAGGTAAACATTCATGACTGAACAAACTACTACCAAGCCTCGCACAGCCTTTACTAAAGACGATCGTGGCATTTTGAACAACTGGGCAATCGAACCCAAAATGTATGTTGATGAGCAAAGCAGCAATCGCTTTGGATTTACTGAATATGCTGAGCTAATCAACGGTCGCTTGGCAATGTTAGGGTTTGTCGGTTTGATTGTAATTGAGCTAGTAACTGGCAAAGGTTTGTTACAAATTATCGGTTAAGCAAAATCAAATAAATGCGGGGACACGTTGTGTCCCCGCATTTATTGTGTGAAGGTGACTTTATGACAACATCCCAAGATCCCATGCAGTTTTTGACCTTAGCGGAAGCTCACGCCATTGATGGCGCTCTGCTGTCAACTATGGAAAAATTCATGACCCGCATCACCATTTCCTCTTTGCGGATCATCACCAAAATTGCCCAAGACATCCAAATTCACGGAGAAGATCTATCGGCTAAACAGATTGTGCTATGGATTGAACGAGATTCATTAATACGCAAAGAGCAAGGTGAAGAGGCAGCTTTTTTGAAATGGGCTTCGCCTCATCCTGATGCTGATTTGGAGTTTGCGGATACGCGGCAGGATGAAGTTACACCTGCCAATCTTTCCAGTCATGAAAAATTTCTCACCCGCATGGTAATTTCGGCGATGCAAGCATTAATTGCGATCGCGAAGTCTTATAACACTCACATTGAAGACTTGACCGTAGAACAGATCCTCAAGTGGGTGGAGCGAGATGCCAAGATTAAGCGTGAACAAGGCATTGAAGCGGCATTTTTATCTTGGTAGACTGAGGGTAAATTGATTAAGTCAATTTGCGATCGCATGGCAGAAGTGTTAATTTAATACCTGATTAATATCTGAATGCATTAAAGCAAGCCAAAATCAAAATGCCCGATGCTCTCCAAGACTTTGTTAAGTTCCATGCCACTTTAAATGGTGATGAAAAGTCAGAATCTCAGATATTTTTAGATCGTTTTTTTCAAGCATTTCATCATAAGGGCGCGATTGAAGCGGGGGCTGTGTATGAGCAAAGGGTTAAAAAGGGTAGTGCTAAGGGGAAGACGGGCTTTGCCGATCTAGTCTGGAAACGTCCTGAGAGTAATGGCAAGGGCGGCGTTTTGATCGAGATGAAAAAACGGGGTGAGGATCTCAATAAGCATTATTCGCAAGCTTTTCAATATTGGACTTATCTTGTACCCGATCGCCCCAGATATGTAGTGCTATGCAATTTTGATGAGTTTTGGATTTATGACTTTAATCTGCAAGTTGATACGCCTGTAGATACTATTGCGATCGCTGACTTACCAGATCGGTCTAGTGCGTTTCGCTTTATGGAAATTGCGGTCAATACGACACCTGTATTTAGAAATAATCAGGTTGAGGTGACGATCAACACTGCTAAAAGGTTAGGAGAGCTTTATCGGTTACTTAAGACTAGAGCCGCTAAGGATGGGTTTACAGAGCTAATTGCTCAAAAGTTTATTTTGCAATGTGTGTTAGCGATGTTTGCAGAAGATCGGGGGCTATTGCCTGATGATCTGTTTGTTGCCTGTGTGCAAGATTGCCTCAATGGGGAAAGTTCTTACGATCTTTTGGGTCGTTTATTTCAAGAGATGAACCTTAAGGGCATTACACCCGCAGGACGTTATAAGGGTGTTGATTATTTTAATGGTGGTTTGTTTGCAGAAATTTATCCAATCGAATTAAATTATGAAGAATTAAAAATTTTAGATACAGCGGCTAGAGAAAATTGGGGCAAAATTAGACCTGCTATTTTTGGCAGTATTTTTGAGGCTACTTCAGACTCTAAGGAACGTCATGCAAGGGGGATGCATTTCACGTCTGAAGTGGACATCATGAAGATTGTCGTACCGACAATCACACGGTATTGGGAAGAGAAGATCGACGCGGCGAATACGATCGCTGATCTCAATGCTTTGCAGTTAGAGTTACAAGCCTATCGAGTTTTAGATCCTGCCTGTGGTTCTGGAAACTTCCTATATCTTGCTTACCAAGAGCTAAAGCGGATCGAGGTGATGTTATTAGCCAAGTTAGCCAGTAAGCAAAAAACAATCTCGCAGCAAGTCCAAATGGGGTTAGTTACGCCTAATCAGTTTTTTGGCATGGATATAAACCCGTTTGCGGTTGAGTTGGCTAGGGTAACTTTGATGATCGCTCGTAAAGTGGCGATCGATAAGCATGGTCTATCTGAACCTGCTTTACCTTTGGATACGTTGGATAAAAATATTGTTTGTCAGGATGCTTTGTTTTCGGATTGGTTTGAGGCTGATGCAATTATTGGCAACCCGCCATTTTTGGGCGCAAAGCACATGAGGTTAAATCTCAGTGATGAGTACATTGATCGCATTTTTGCTAAGTTTCCAGATATCAAAGATGTAGATTTTTGTGCTTACTGGTTTCGCCTAACTCATGATCTGCTTTCAGAAAATACTAGAGCTGGTTTAGTTGGTACAAACTCAATTAGTCAAGGTAAAAGCCGTAAAGTCTCGCTAGAGTATGCAGTCGATCATGGTGGTGTTATTCATGATGCTGTATCAAGTCAAGAATGGTCTGGTGATGCGGCTGTCTATGTGAGTATTGTTAATTGGTGTAAGCAAGAAACCAGTCGTAAATTTCTCGATAGTAAAGAAGTTTTATTTATTAATTCATCGCTAAAAGCTGAAATAGATGTAACTAAAGCAGCAAAACTCAAAGCAAATTCAAATCAATGTTTTCAAGGTGTAATTCCTGTAGGTAAAGGATTTATCGTGACTGAAGATAAAGTTAAAGCATGGATTAAAGCAGATCCTAAAAATCAAGAAGTTCTCAAACTTTTTTCAATGGGAGATAACTTAGCATCAAATCCACATGGTCAACCTGAGAGATGGATTATCGACTTTTCTAATCTTGCTTTAGAAGATGTCAGTGAATATAAATTACCGTTTGCTCATGTAAAAACAAATGTTAAACCTGAGCGTGAAAATAATCGTGAAGCTGTCATGAGAGAGAAATGGTGGCGATTTAAACGTACTAATGAAGCAATGAGAAAAGCACTCGCACCTTTAGAATTTGCCTTTGCAGTGCCAAGAGTTTCTAAATGGGCGGTTTTTATTCCTTTTCCTAAAAATTGGTTAGCAGGTGACTTGAATATAGTTTTCGCTTCTGATGATTTCTATAAGCTTGGGATTTTGACATCACAAGCTCATAGACTATGGGTAAAAGCTCAAAGCTCATCATTAGGCGAAACAACACGCTATACCCATAACACTTGCTTCGAGACATTCCCATTTCCACAAAATAAAACTAGTCCTCTAGTCGCTAAAATTCGCACCGCGATGCAAGAGCTACATCAATATCGCACAGAGCAGATGGAGAGCAAACAATGGGGTATCACCAAACTTTATAACGAATATTTTCACGAACCCGCTAGCCAACTCTATAAACTTCATGCCAAGCTCGACAAACTGGTAATGCAACTTTACGGCTTTAGCGACAGTGACGACCTACTCGAAAAGCTACTGCACCTTAATCAAGCGATCGCAGCACAAGAGTAAAGATACGCTCATTAGAATAGAACCAGAGTCATGCTGAACATCACCAACAGCCAAATATGAATTTAAATATTGAGCAAGTTGAGTTCTTTCTATTTATCGCGGCGATTGTAGCGATGGTGGCAAGACTAATTAAGATTCCTTATACCATTGGCTTAGTGATCGCGGGGCTGGCGATCGCCTTCATTCCTTTTTCTAGCGATGTCGGACTATCCAAAGAACTAATTTTTGTAATTTTTCTGCCCGCCCTTGTATTTGAGGCAGCGTTTTATATTCGATGGCAAGAATTAAAAGAAGATTTTCTGGTTGTACTAACCCTTGCTACGGTGGGCGTGTTGTTGTCCGCAGGAGTTATCGCCACAGGAATGCACTATCTAGCAGGATGGTCATGGCAAATAGCGATGGTTTTTGGCATTCTAATCACAGCAACTGATCCTGTAGCGGTCATTGCCACCTTTAAGGAGACAGGTGTAGAAGGTCGTCTAAGGCTATTGGTAGAAGCAGAAAGTCTATTTAATGACAGTACGGCTGCCGTGGGTTTTGGTATCGCAGTTGCCTTTGCTATGGGACAACCCACCGATTTATCTAGCACGGTTATGTTGCTAGTCACAACCATTGGTGGCGGTATTCTCAGTGGTGCGATCGTTGCAGGTGGACTGCTTCTATTAGCAGGGCAAACTGAAGATCCCCTAGTTGAGATTACATTCACAACCGTGGCAGCCTATGGTTCTTTTTTTCTTGCTGAATATTTTCATTGTTCAGGCGTACTTGCCTCACTAACGGCAGGGCTAATGGTCGGAAATTTAGGTTCTCTTGGCTCTATTTCCGATCGCGGACGCAAGTCCGTAGAAGCATTTTGGGAATATGCGACCTTTGTAGTTAATTCTTTAATTTTCATCTTGATTGGCATTCAAGAATCTCAAGAATCTTTTGGTCTGTTTATTGTGCCAATTGTGATTGCGATCGCAGTGGTATTACTTGGTAGAGCTTTAGCAATCTATCCCTTATGTGCGCTATTCTCTTGGTCGGATTTGCGGATAAAAATGACCCATCAACATGCTCTATTTTGGGGTGGTCTGCGTGGTGCTTTAGCGCTTGCCCTAGCCTTAGGACTACCCGTAGAGATCCCCCACCGCACGGAAATTATTACGGTTACGTTTGGAGTAGTTGCCTTTTCGGTATTTGTGCAAGGGCTAACGATGCAGCCGATGCTTAAGGCGATGGGAGAGATTCCAGATTTAACGCAATAAACATGTTTGCAAATCACATAATTAGCGCTGGGTTTTATATTTAATTGCGCCCAGTAACTTGTAAGTAACTGGGCTGATCTTGTTCTAAGCTTAAAGAAGCTCCTGTTATTTGCGGCTGCGATCGCCTATTCGGGAAGGTTGACCATAATATATTGGGCAGTGTTTCATATTTGTTGGAGAAAAAACAATAAGCATAGATTATAAAAAAATGCTGATATAGGTTTGGCATTTTTATCAAATGCTCTAATTCAACAAATGTTACACACCAACCAAAGCTTATAGTTCACCGAGATTCATCTTTTCATATTTCTCAAAAGGCTGATGAATCCAAGGATTGTCGGATAAAAAGTCTACATAATAATCGGGCTTGGCGATAGAAACAGCCTTAAACCAGATAACTGCCGATCGCACTTCAGTAACTGCAAACTCTTCATGTTCCTTTAACCATTCAAGAATTCTGGCAAGGGTTACACCCGAATCCACCAAATCATCTACTAGCAAAATCTTCTTGCCTAGTGTCGCTGTTGTCATAGTGATATTATTTGCGATCGTCAATTTCCCACGTTCTTGAAAGTCTTTGCCACCATAGGAAGAAGTCGAGAGAATCGCCAAAGGTTTGTTATAAATGCGTGAGAGCGTGTCACCGATGCGTAAGCCACCCCTAGCTAAACAAAGAATTTGATCAAATTCCCATTGTGATCGATAGATTTGGACTGCCAAAAGTTCAATCTTGGCGTGATATTCGTCCCATGAAATGTAAAGGTCTGACATAGTGGCAAATCATAAATAAGTAGAGGGGTCGCTAGCGACCCCTCTACTTATTTATAATACCAATCAGGACATTCAATTGGACTTGTTTAAAAGTAGGGATTAGACTGGAGGGAGATAAAAACGAGATAGGGAGACAAAACTGTGGTAGCTGTTATTGAGATTCCGTCTAATGCAGAAATGACCGAAAAGCCTTCTGAAAAGAGACTTACAATTCAGGTTGCTGAGATTGCCGCAGACACAACCACAATCCGATCGCTAGACTGGGATCGAGATCGTTTTGATATAGAATTTGGTTTGCAAAATGGTACTACTTACAACTCCTATATCATTCGTGGCGAAAAACTAGCTCTCGTCGATACATCCCATGCTAAGTTTCGTGAGCTATATCTCAAAACAATCAAAGAGCAAATCGATCCTGCACAGATTGATTATTTAGTAATTAGCCATACCGAGCCAGACCATAGCGGATTGGTGAAGGAAATTTTGGAGTTAGCGCCCAATGTCACCGTGGTGGCGACAAAGGTAGCATTGCAATTCTTGGGTGAGCTGATCAATCAGCCGTTTAAGCAGCAGGTTGTCAAAAATAGTGATCAGGTTGATTTAGGTAATGGTCACATTTTGCAGTTTGTGAATGCACCGAATCTGCACTGGCCAGACACGATGATGACCTTTGATTTGGGGACATCGATCCTGTATACCTGCGATATTTTTGGAATGCACTATTGCAGTGATGCTGTCTACGACGAGGATCTAAAGAGAATTACTCCCGATTATCGCTTTTATTATGAATGCTTGATGGCTCCCAATGCGCGATCGGTTATCTCGGCCATGAAGCGGATGGATGAATTGCCACAGGCGGAAATCGTTGCCAATGGGCATGGACCTTTGCTACGACATAACGTTAAAGAACTAACGGAAAACTATCGCCAATGGAGTCAAGCGCAAACCAAGGGTGAAACCAATGTCGTGGTTTGCTATGTGTCAGACTATGGATATTGCGATCGCTTATCGCAATCTATTGCCCGTGGGGTTGCCAAAACTGGTGTTGCCGTAGAAATGGTTGATCTCAAGGCAATTGACTTACAGGAATTACGGGAATTAGTTGGTCATGCGTCAGGCTTGGTTGTTTGCACGCCCCCTGCATCGAATAGTCATGTGGAAACTGCGATCGGCGCAATTCTTGCCTCAGCAAGTGAAAAGCAAGTAATCGGTCTGTATGAACCTCACGGTGATCAAGACTCATCCATTGATCTGCTAAATAACCGATTTAAGGATCTGGGGGTGGTTAATGCTTTCCCTGCTATTCGTGTTCGCGAAAATCCTAACGAAGCGACTTACCAAACCTGTGATGAAGCTGGTACAGATATGGGACAGTTACTCACCCGTAAGCAAAATATCAAACAACTAAAGGCAATTGATGCCGATCTTGATAAAGCTTTGGGGCGTTTAGCAGGTGGTTTGTATATTATCTCGGCGGCTAAAGGCGGCGCACGTAGCGCGATGTTGGCTTCTTGGGTGGCTCAAGCTAGTTTCAAACCTCTTGGCTTTACCGTTGCTGTAGCAAAGGATCGGGCGATCGAATCGTTTATGCAGGTGGGTGATCGCTTTGTCTTAAATGTTCTCGAAGATGGTAATTATTCCAAATTGATGCAACATTTTCTAAAACGATTTGCCCCCGGCGCTGATCGTTTTGAAGGAGTCAAGACTCAGTTATCGTCCTTTGGCGCACCAATCCTAACTGATGCTCTTGCCTTTATCGAGTGTGAAGTCATGAGTAGAATGGAATGCAGTGATCATTGGATTATCTATGCGATCGCGGAAGAAGGTCGAGTTTCTAAACCTGATTCGCTGACTGCTGCCCATCACCGCAAAATTGGTAATCATTACTAAAAAATTGATTAAGCAACTGGGCGCAATTAAATATAAAACCCTAAAACCTGTGACGCACGCAGCGTGTGCGCTACAGGTTTTAGGGTTTTAATTATGCCAATTTACTTATAGATAATTCAAATAAAAAATAGAGCTGAGACTTCGCTAAGCCATCTATTTTTAATTAAAGGCATATAACTTAGCACAAAAAATCTGTAAAAATCGCTACATTCGCAGAACTAAATTTCTGATTTTGAGAGTAAAATGTCAAAGAATTATAACATTTTACTCCCATATTTCTCATCCATCCATGTTGAATTTCCGAAAATTACAATCAAAATGGCAGACTTACTGGTTTAAACTTTTTGGCAGATGGCGATCGTGTCCCATCACTTGTCCGATTGAAAGACCACATCGCAAGCATGTTTTTTGGAGTTGGTTCGGCAGTTGCTGTGCGATCGCCATAACGGCATATTTAGCGACAATTAGCAATTCTCCTTTGATCATGGCTCCCTTTGGAGCTACTAGTGTTTTAATCTTCGGCATACCTGAAAGTCCTTTCGCGCAGCCTCGCAATGTGATCGGGGGAAATCTCTTAGCGGCGCTAATCGCCTTGACGATTCTCAGTATTTTTGGATCTTCTCCTTTGTCCATGGGCTTAGCTGTAGCCACAGTAATCGCCACAATGCAAATTACTAATACCCTACATCCTCCTTCAGGTGCAGTGGCTCTAGTCGTCATGATGACTAAACCTAACTGGCAATTTCTCGTCACACCGACATTGGAAGGCTCAATAATTCTGGTAACATGCGCTGTAATCTTTAATAATTTTGCTGAAGACCGCACTTATCCAAAACATTGGTTGTAAAACTAAAATCTCACTACGTGAGATTTTAGTTTTTAAATATTTTTTAGACTTTACCAAATCGACGATCACGTTCTTGGTAATCGATTAAAGCCAGATGAAATTCTTTGCGATTAAAATCTGGCCAAAGGGTATTGGTGAAATACATCTCTGTATATGCCATTTGCCAAAGTAAAAAATTACTCAAGCGCATTTCCCCACTAGTACGAATTAGGAGATCGGGATGATTAGTTCCTGCGGTATAGAGATGCTGCTCAAACAGATTTTCATCAATATTTTCAGGTTTAATATCCCCATGAAGAACGTCTTCAGCGATTTGGCGGCAAACTCTGACGATTTCACGACGACTGCCATAGTTGATTGCCACTGTGAAATGAATAGCTTGATTATTGGCTGTAGCAGTTTGCGATCGCAAAATTTCCGATCGCAAAGAATCAGACAAAGTATCGAGATCGCCAACAAAGGAAATGCGTACCCCTTCACTACACATTTCATCCAGTTCACGGCGCAACATCCGCTCAAATAGAACCATCAAGAAATCAACTTCTTGGGCAGGACGACTCCAATTTTCCGTTGAAAAAGCATAGACTGTTAGTGCAGCAATTCCCCAATCTTTGCAACAGCGCAGTAAATCCTTAAGGGCATCGACCCCCTGCTTATGTCCAGCAATTCTTGGCAATCCCCTTTGCTTTGCCCAGCGACCATTGCCATCCATAATTACGGCAACATGTTTGGGTAGGCGTTGGCGGTCGAGATCAGGTGGCAAAGTTTGTAATAGCTTAGCAGTCATTTCTTTTCTGACGATTTTCGACTTACTATATTTTTGAGATTTAAGTTTGACAAAAGCCAGTTAAATCTTGGTACGGTTCTTCCTAATGTTGTTGGACGATAATTGCCCAGCTTAGTTTCTAATATTTCACGCAAGCGGCTGCTCGATAAGGGACGATCTAATATGCCATTTTCTGCGATCGCAATTGAACCTGTTTCTTCAGAGACAACAATGCAAAAGCAATTTCTAACACGATCGGTAATGCCCATAGCCGCCCGATGTCGAGTCCCAATCTCCCTTGAAGCTGCTCTTTCAGAAATTGGTAAAATCACACCAGCAGCAAGAATACGATCCTCACGAATTAACACTGCTCCATCATGTAACAGGGTTGAGGTTTGAAAAATTGTATGCAATAGCTCCTTTGATAATAAAGCGTTCAGGCGTACCCCTGGCACCGAAAAATCGCGATCATCAATCGGTTCACCCGTCTCGACAATCATCAATGCTCCCGTCCGATTTTGAGATAGTTCAATCACAGCATCAATAACCTCTTCAACCACTGAGTCAGTTTCTACAGGAGACCGACGATTAGTTGTGGATTGAATTAAGGAAAGTAAATCTCCTCGTCCTAGCCGCTCTAGAAACCTTCGCAATTCTGGTTGCAAAATTACGGCCATGGCAACGGCTGCGCCTACTAATAGTTTATCAAGAACAAAGTTAAGTAATCTGAGCCCAAAGCGATCGCTAACAACACTAGCAATGAGAAGGAAAATAATGCCGCGCACCATCAACAAAGTGCGGCGATCGTTGCTGAGAGACAGCATTAAGTAGATCAATCCAAATACAGCAAGGATATCGATCATCCTTGTGATGAATGCAATTGAGTTGATGTTGATAAACCACTGCATCCATAGCCCTCTCGTTCACAACTGAAAAATATACAGCACTTATACCAAAACTAAAAATGGCATAGCCATTTTTAGTTTTGAAAGTCATTATTGGATTGGTTGTTGAACTCACAAAAGCGTAACAACAACACTCATGTTGCAATGCGACTACTGACGCAGTCTTTCTGGCAAACAGTCTTGACGTAATAGATCTTCACGAGTTTCCCGTTTGATGATCAAGCTGGACTCACCACCCTTGACAACAACTGCCGCAGGCTTTGGCAAACGATTGTAATTGGATGCCATGCTGTAGTTGTAAGCTCCTGTGCCGAAGACAACAAGTGTATCACCAGCCTGAGTTTCAGGCATTTGGATATCTTTAATTAAAATATCGCCTGATTCACAATGCTTACCTGCGATCGTCACAGTTTGAGTCAAGGCAGCACTCATATGATTAGCAACCACAGCGCGATACTTGGATTGATAGGTGATTGGGCGAGGATTGTCTGACATACCACCATCAACGGTGATGTAGGTGCGAATGTCAGGCACGGTTTTACTACCACCAATCGTGTAAGCAGTGACACAAGTTGCCCCCACTAATGAGCGTCCAGGTTCACAGAGTAATTTGGGTAAAGCTAAACCTGCATGATTAAAAGCATCAGTGACACCTGCACATACAGTCTTCACCCAGTCTTCAATGCTAGGTGGATCATCGGATTCCACATAGCGAATTCCTAACCCACCACCAATATTTAGCTCAGTGAACTTTAAGCCATATTTATCTCCCGCCAACTTGAACCACTCAACCATTACACCACCAATATCTTGATGTGGTTGCAGTTCAAAAATTTGGGAGCCTATATGGGCGTGAATGCCAATGCAATTGAGTTTAGAATCAGCAACAAAGGCGAATACCGTTTCGATTTCATTGGGATCAAAGCCAAATTTGCTATCAATATGCCCCGTTTGAATATATTCATGGGTGTGACATTCAATACCAGGGGTCAAGCGCAACATGATCCTTGGTGCTGCGAAGCTGGCTTCGATGGATTGTTCTTCAGCAAGACGCGCCAGATTTTTTAACTCATGCCAGTTGTCTACTACGATCGTGCAGTTAGACTCTAGGGCATAGATCAGCTCATCTACGGATTTATTGTTGCCATGGAAATAAATCAAGCTCGGTGAAACGCCAGATCTAAGAGCAGTTAAAATTTCACCTGCGGAAACGACATCAATGCCCAATCCTTCTGCGCCAACAATAGCGCAAACTGCAAGGCAACTCCAAGCTTTGGAAGCATACAAGACCTGTGCTTTGCCTTGATAATGCTTTGTAAAAGCATCACGATATTGTTGACAACCAGTTCTCAGACTGACTTCATCCAAAATATAAAGCGGAGAACCATATTGCTGTACTAATTCAACGACATCACAACCACCAATTTCGAGGTGATCATGGGAATTAACTACGGCAGTTAACGGCAGAAGTTGTTGATTAGGAGATAGTTTATCTAGGCTAGATTCAACATTGCCTATTGCACTGGTTGCGATCGCATCTTCACGAAGACTCGGTAAAACAGTTGTCATTAAGTACCAATAAAATTTTGCAAAGCTTTCTAAAGCTATTATAAAAAAATAAGGTGCAAAGCGCCATATATGCTTTGTAAGTAGCCATGCAGAATTATTTACACATATCCGAACTAATGGGAAGATTCTAAGAATCACCATATCCGAACTAATTACTGTGAGACTAATTGAGCCACTT
>NZ_JACJQB010000016.1 GCF_014696385.1 Pseudanabaena mucicola FACHB-723 | reverse complement strand
ATGCACTTAGTATCCGTTCTCGTAAATCTAGCGAATAGGGGGCTGCCATTTTTTCCTTTTATTCTAAATTGCTGTGGTGCGTTTGGTCTCAATTTGCTGTAATACCACTTTTACTAATCCTGTGCATACCGCTCCATTCACAAATGTCTTGCGAGTCTTACAAAAGCCTTTATTAGAACCAATCCTTTACCTAATGATCGCTTTATCACCCATTGTTTGGGTACAAACGTGGTTGAGTTATTTCAATGGAACTGCACATATCTCTGGAAGATTTTCTTCTTTTGCAGGTCGCCCAACGATGGGACAGTTGGACTATGTGACTAATCGCTCTGCACGAGTTTCACCTTCAGTCTTAGGACGACAAATGCTAGGAATGATGCATTACGATGCAACTGAAGTTCTAAATGAGATTCAGATCCCCACCTTAATCATTTCTGCAAATAAAGATGGGGCTACAGTTGTTGAGGCAAGTCACTATATGCATAAGGAAATAGGAAATTCAGAATTAGTGGTTCTCGCGCCTTCGGGACATATGAGTATGATGGAACAACACGAAGAATTTGTTGAGGCAGTAGCTAGTTTTGCTCGTCGCTGTTTTCATCAAATGTACTCACCTATAAGCTAAAGAAGTAATGATCACCATTCACCACTTAAATAACTCCCGTTCTCAACGAGTGCTTTGGCTGCTAGAGGAACTTGAACTCCCATACGAAATCAAGCGCTACGAACGTTATCCAAAGACCATGTTGGCTCCCGCATCGTTGCGGCGGGTACATCCCCTCGGCAAATCACCTGTGATTACTGATGGTGATCTCACCTTGGCTGAATCGGGAGCCATTATCGAGTATCTAGTCGATCGCTATGGAAATGGACGCTTGAAACCTGCTCTGGGCACACCAGAATATTTGCGCTATACCTATTGGTTGCACTATGCCGAAGGTTCGGCGATGCCGCCGCTATTGCTGAAGCTGATCTTCGATCAAATTGAGAAGAGTTCAATGCCCTTTTTTGTGCGTCCGATCGCTAGATCAATCACAAATCGCGTCAAAAGTTCGTTTATTGAACCTCAGATAACCCAACACCTTGATTATATGGAGGCAGAGATTAGCAAAAGCACATGGTTTGCTGGCAACGAATTTACCGCAGCCGATATCCAAATCAGCTTTCCATTGGAAGCAGCAGTAGCAAGGGCTGGACTGAACGAGAGTCGTCCCCAACTTATGACATTCTTGAATCGCATTCATAGTCGTCCTACCTATCAGAAAGCACTAGAGCGTGGTGGAGCTTACGATCTTTAAAATTTATCTTTAGTACCTGTAGAAACGTCAGAGAAAAGAGGGATTCAATGGAAAATACGTTGTTTAATAAAGTGTTTCGCGATCGCGAAGGTGAAGGCGAAATTGTTCTTGCTCAGATGCCGAACTTGCCTATCATTGTCTGGATTGTAGCTAGTTTGTTAAGGCTATTTTTTACAACAGGTAAAATTTCTATCGGATTAGAAGTAATCGCTTTTGGCTCTTTGTTTACTTGGGCTTGGGAAGAATTATTTCAAGGTGTTAATTACTTTCGGAGAGCAATAGGACTTATTATCCTTGTCAGCCTGATTGTGTCGAAGATTCAGTAACTGTAATCGCGATCGCGTCATTAATTTTATCAGTGTGAAAAAATATTATGGAAAATGAAATTAAAGATAGTTCCAGTGCATCCGATGATTCAGCAGGTAGTAAAACACTTCCTCTTAAAAAGGTACTCGATCAAAATGAAGAAATTAAAGAAAATGTAGAGGAATCTGCGGATAAACTTAGTTCAGTAAATGCAGTCCTCAAAAATGATGATAAAGTTGCTCCCCCCTTTCCCACCATCGAAGAGGTGATTGCTCAAAACGAAGAAGCCGAGAAAAAGGTGACTGAAGCTGCGGAAGATCTTGAACAAGTTAATACTCAACTGACCCAACAAGTAGTTGAGAGAAACGATATCGAATCTGAACTGAAGCAGACAAAGCAAGATCTATCTGAGGTGCGTACCGATTTATCGAAATCTCAAGAAAAAGAGAAAAATGCGGTGCATATGGCTCTTCATGATTCACTAACAGGGCTTCCAAATCGTTTGTTGTTAGAACAGCGTCTTGAGCATGGATTGATTCAATCAAGACGACATGGTTGGAAACTTGCGCTTATGTTCATTGATTTAGATAAATTTAAGAATATTAATGACTCTTATGGTCATGACATTGGCGATAAGGTGTTAATCGCTGTGGCAAAACGGTTACAAGATTTTGTACGCGGCGAAGATATCGTGAGTCGATGGGGAGGCGACGAGTTTAGCTGCATCCTGTTAGACATCAAGCTAGAAGATGAAGTAATTAACCTTGCTAAAAAAATGGCTGCTCGAATAGCTGAAGAATATGATTTTGACGGAATTAAGGTTTCTATAAGTGCCACGATTGGTATTGTCATAAGCTCTAGGGATGGAGAAACAGCTGACATTCTTTTTAAACAAGTTGATAGAGCCATGTATAGATCGAAAGGATCAGATCAGAGCGTTATGTTGTTTAGCGAATCTATTTTGGATATTCCTATTGTTGAATAGAAGCCTCCCTTGTTTAAAACCATACACAAATCTAACTAAATATAAAAATGCCTGACATAAATCCACTAGTCATAATTGAACCTGCTACAATCGAAGTTGGGGGGAGGACATATATTCCTATTGATAAAAGTCTGATTTCTCCTTGGGTTTGTGTCACTGGTGAGCATCCGATCGCTACCTTGACCTTAAAGGACGATGACTTATTTCTGATTACGGATACCTTAGGCAATATCTCTGATCTAAGCTGTCGCCTTGGTGGTATTGAAGACAGCATGGGATTATTTTGTCGAGATACCAGATTTTTGAGCCGTTTAGAGTTACAAATTAATGGGCGATCGCCGATTTCCTTTAGCAGCACGGCGCGTAAAGGCTTTGCAATGACGGTTTTATGTGCAAATCCCGAAATTGAGAATGGAAAGGGTGGTCAAATTAAGACTGAAACCATTGATATTCATCGAGAAATTGTGATTAAAGGTGGTTTTTTTGAGCGAACTCAAGTAACTAACTACAATACGCATCCAGTCAGCTTTACAATGAGTTTGAGCCTAGATGCGGATTTTCTAGATTTGTTTGAAGTTCGGGGAACAACGCGCGAAAAAAGAGGTAACTTCCTGCGTTATGTGCCAAATCAAGATCAGAAATCTGCGGAAATCTTGTCTAAGGAAATAGTGCTTGCCTATGAAGGACTAGATGGTTCTTTAATGGAATCGCGAATTCAATTTGATTCTTTTCAGCCTCAAGAGCTCCAAGACTATACCGCCATCTGGCATTTAGATTTAGCCGCCCATGAATCGCGAACAATTGGATATCGGATTCATTTATTTACGAATAATTGTCCTACCTCAATAGTTAGTGTCCCTGAAACCTTTACACAGGCTAAAACAGAGGAGTTATTAGAAGAGAAACTCTGGACTGAGCAAATCACGAAAATTCAAACCGATAATAAATCTCTGAATCATGTGATCGATCGCGCTGTGCAGGATATTTATTTGCTCAAACAGACATCGGAAAAGTATAACTTCCTTTCGGCGGGAGTGCCTTGGTTTTCGACTTTATTTGGTAGAGATTCGATTATTTCTGCTTCCCAAACTTTGGTTTTAGATCCCACGATTGCCCGTGATACGCTTTCTTTATTGGCTTACTTTCAAGGCAAAGTTGATAACGAATGGCAGGATGAACAGAAAGGGAAAATTCTCCATGAAATCCGATTGGGAGAAATGGCGCGTTGTGCTGAAGTTCCCCATACTCCCTACTATGGAACCGTGGATGCGACTCCTCTCTGGTTGATGCTATATGCGGAATACTATGCTTGGACTGCGGATGAAACAACCTTAAATCAGCTATGGCCGAATGCACTCTCAGCGATGGCATGGATCGATCGCAATTGCCAAGAAACGGGATATCTCCGTTACTATCGGTCTTCAGATAAAGGTTTACTTAATCAGGGCTGGAAAGATTCGGAAAACTGCATCGTCAATAGTAAGGGGGAAATCGCAGAGGGAGCGATCGCTTTATGTGAAGTACAGGGCTATGTCTACGCCGCCAAAATCCGCATGAGTGAATTAGCGGAAAAAAGGCAGTTGTTTGATCTGGCGGAACTTTGGCGATCGCAGGCGCAAGATTTGAAACGGCGCTTCAATCAAGATTTTTGGATGCCTGATCAAGACTATTGTGCGATCGCCTTAGATGGCGCAGGTAAGCAGGTGGATAGTGTTGCTTCTAACGCTGGGCATTGCTTGAATTTAGGTATTTTCGATTACGAAAAAGCGATTAGCGTCGCCGCTCGCTTAAATGCCCCTGATATGTTCAATGGCTGGGGTATTCGGACTTTGAGTAGCCTTTCACCTGCTTACAATCCGATGGGATATCACATTGGTTCTGTTTGGCCCCATGATAATAGTTTGATTGCGATCGGAATGCGATCGCATAGTCTTGTCAAACAATCCTTGAGAATTGCCCAAGGCTTAATTGATATGACAATCGCCCAGCCCTATCACCGTCCCCCTGAGTTATTGTGTGGCTATGAGCATGACGGCTTTAGCTTCCCAGTTCAATATCCTGTCGCTTGTTCACCGCAAGCTTGGGCAACGGGAAGCATCTTCCAATTAATCGCGGTCATGGTCAATTTTGTCCCCGATGCACCTAATAACCAACTGCGGATTCTCGATCCCTGCTTACTCAACTCGATCAATCGTCTATCAATTCAAAACTTACGGATTGGACAAACATTACTAGATCTAGAGTTTGAGCGTTCTGGAGATACTACCGCCTGTCGGGTCAATAAAAAACGCGGCAATGTTCGCGTAATCATTGAGGCATAAAAGCGCCAATTCAAAGAAGAAGTGCCGCGCAAAGCGGGGCACTTCTTCTTTTTATATACGATCGCAAATTTTTAGTTCGACCTGTTGCCATATCTTTGCTGAGATTTGTCGTTCAGTCATATTGTCAACTGTTTCAATACCGACTATACGATCGCTTAGCTTGTTCATCTCAAGCCGATATTTTAGTTCATACTTTGCCATACTTGGACCAAATATGAGAATAGAATTTGCATTGTAAATATTGGAAATAATTTCGTCATAGTAAATATTTAATTTTTCCTGCATGGTTCTTTGAGTAAATTTATTCGATGGCATTTGCATTAATTTATGATTATTTTTAAACAGTAAACTACTAGAATATTGTGATTGTTTATCAGATTCTAGAACTACCTTTTTAACTTCTTCCCGTTTTGCCATGATCGATACAATAATTGCTTTACGGTGATCAATCCATAAACCGACTTTACTCATTGGAGTATTTTCCTTAATTATTATTTCTCCTAATATCGCAACAAAAAAACATACATTTTTAATTTCTTAAAAATGTATGTTTTATCTAATTAAAAGTGTCACGAATCTGATTTTCTACGTCTTTCGTTGTTTCACGAGCAAGCTCTTCTGCGGGAGCGCTTTCATCGCTGGGTTTATAGTTGGGGTTAATAAAGCTGTTGTTCATCCCTTCTAACGTTTTAGCTTTAAATTGTTTGTCTTTACCATCAGATTCTGTTTGTCGGTTGCCTGTAAGTTTACCGAAAGCCTCTTGAGCTTTACCTTCAATATTTTTAGCTGTATTATCTTGACTTGCGGTTGCAACTTGATACTGTAGTTTGGCAATCGGATTGAAGGTAATGGCTGCCAAGCTAGACTCAGTGTTTAAATTTAAAATAGTGATCAGCAAGACAACTAGACTGATAACAGTAAAAAATTTACGAACTTGTTTAAGGAAACTCATATTTTTAATCCTAGATTAATTTTAGAGAAGAAAGTTGATGAATTCTAAGGTTATGTTTTAGAGGATGGCGTAGAAATAATTCATGAATTATTTCTACGCCCAAAGTGTTAATTTACTAATCAATAGCCTTTTTGACTTTATCTTTAACATCTTCAGCAGCGTGCCGAACCTTTGCTTCGGCTTGTTTTGCCTTGCCTTCTACTTGAGCTTTAGTATCACCAGTGACATCACCTACGGATTCTTGGATTTTACCTTCAACATTTTTAGCAGTTGCCTTGGCTCTATTTTCTACACTCATGATTGGATGCTCCTAATTAAAATTGATAACCATTAAGAAATCGACTTTGGATTTCTTTGTTTACTATGACAAATAGATATTTGATCTCCTGACTGAATTGATTAAATTGATTGAATAAAATACAAATCATCATCAAAGTTAGCAATTTCTCCCATTATGGAAGAAAGGGGCGGCGGATCGCATCTGAAGGTATGGGATTTTCCAAAATAGCTGCATCAAACAGCGTCACTCTTTGATCTGTTCCTTTAGATTTATACATAGCGCGATCAACTTGTCTAAAGAGAATCTCAGCCGTTTCACCATCTCTAGGACATAGAGCGATCCCAACGGTGGCAGTGATAGAAACCACAGTGCCGTCAAAATTACATTCTTGAGAAATCTGTTCAACCATTTTGTTGGCAAGATTAATTACATCGTCTTCGTAATTAACATTCAACAGAACACATATAAATTCATCACCACCCCATCGGCAGACCATATCTTCAGCGCGCACAGAAGCTTGCAAACGTTCTGCTACAGTAATCAACACTTTATCGCCAATATCGTGACCATAGGAGTCATTAACATTTTTAAATTTATCTAGGTCAATGAATAGAATTGCGAGTTTCCAACTGTATCTTCTAGCTTGGGTCAATCCATGATCAAGATGCTGCTCTAGCAATAAACGGTTTGGTAATCCTGTTAACGAGTCATGTAAGGCGATATGCAGTGCATCTTTCTCTTTTACCTGAGATTTTGACAAGTCGGCGCGAATATCTAGCAACTCACTCTTTGTTTGTTGCAATTCTAATTCAATATCAATTCTTTCCGCAACATGCTTAGCAAGTTCGGTATTAACTTGATGTAAATCTTCCGCAGCCTTGGTCACTCTTTGCTCAGCTTCTTCATTTTGAGCAATCACTTCTTCGATAGTCGGGTATGGATGACTAATTTTTTCTTCTTGTTTGAGTGCTGTATTAACTAAGTTGATTTGCTCTGCTGCTTTCTTAACATTGTCTTTGATTTCTTTACTTTGATCAAGAACAAGTTTTAAAGGAATTTCTTCATTGGTTACTGAATTACCCGAAACATTTGCATTTGTTGTCATTTACTTTTCCTTTAGAGTTTTCTACTCCATTAGAACTTACAAAAAATGAAATATAGCAATCCTAAATCATTTGTAAGAAAGGCAAGGGGCTGAAGCCCCTTGTTTAGCGTAGGTTAATAGTGCATTATCACTTCTTTTGGGGAGCTAAAAATTATATCCAACACCAACAACAATTCCTAAATCGGTATTGCGTAAAAATGCTAGATTTGTCGCCACGTTAATCGTGAAATTAGATGATAGTGGAATATCAACACCTGCTGTAAGCAAGGGGCCATAGCTACTATTAGAACCTGTGTCAATTGCGATGCCGCCACCTAGATAGGGTGCAAATCTGAAATCGCTAAAGGGTTGCTGAGGTTCAAAGTCATAGGTTACAGGGATCAGGAGGGTTGCAAAATCTCTGAGCAAGAAAATACTAGGACGAACTGATATCGTTTCCGTTAAACCTAATTTACTGAGAATTACAAAACTGCGATCGCCTAAATTGCCACTACCTGTAACTCCAAAATTTAAGCCCACGCCAATGTAGCTTGGGCCAGAACGAGTAGAGCGAAAGATCCGATTACCATTACTGTCTGTGGGCGGAAGAATTTGTGCGATCGCAGTTTCATTCTTGCTAAAGCTACTGGCATTAGTTGGGGGAATAGCAGTTTCATTCTTGTTAAAGCTACTGGCATTAGTTTGGGGAACATCGGTTAATGCTGCTACTGTAGATACCTTGCCCTCTGGTAACTTTACACATTCAACCATTGCTAAATTTTTTACAGGAGTTGTTACTTGTCTAACTTCCTTTTTTTGAATTAGCGCTGGACATTTAGTCGGTTTCTCAAGATCGATAATTGCATCTGTCTTTGCTTGTACTCCAGCCACAGAACTAATCACTAAATATAGATTGATGCCAACCAGAAGATTCAATTTCATGCTTTTACTCCTTATATAAGGATCTTTCAAGACCCAATAAATTTTAATTTGACATAACCATGTTTAATCTAATGATTGATTTGCTTGATTACAAAAAGAATTAAAAGTAAATTATTGTTTTTACGATTAATTTCTTCGCATGAATCCTAAATTTCACACATTCAATTGATAAGAATGTGGATCTCGATTGTCATCAGAAATTTCCCAATGCTTAATTCTTAGATATCGAAATATATTTTGGGCTGTTTTAATATTGTCATCTGAACCTTCCAGCATGATTAGATAATCGCCTTGGCTGATTGGACAATCATATTTTTTAGCAAGATCTTCAACAATATCTAGCCCTATCAAACTACTAACAATATTAATCAAAGAAACTTTATCCATTGGAAAATTGCTATCCCGTAACCCAGACAAAACCATCTCTGCAATAATGTGTTCCGAAAAGATTCCCATAGCCCGTTTATATTTTGCTTGTACGATCATAATCTCTATTATTTTTTGAAATTAAATAGATTAAAAGCTTCTATATTCATAGCTAGACAAATATATTTATCTGCTTGTAAACATATCAATACTTATGTAAATTCATGTCATCAGAAATTCAGTTTTACACTTTAATGTTGGAAATAATGTATAGTGAAAACATGACAAAAGATTGAATTGTATAAAATGATTTAGAACGGGGGAAATCTTTACAAAAAAACAAAAAAAAACGAAATATAAATATAAATATATTGTTGCGATAAAGAAATGTTGGAAACAATGCTGCTAATTTTTGATTGGCTTAATTGCAAATATTTGCCTTAGAGTTTTTGAACATTTAGCGCTTATTTGAATAATTAAGACACTCATAAATATACAAAGCACACGCGAGATTTACTCCCTATGGCAAAACGATCTCTAAAGGCATCACCATCAGGGATCAAAAAGGCTAAGCAGCAATTTGCTCTCAAAGGGTGGACTCAGGAATACTTAGCCAATGAAGTCGGAATCAAAACTAGACAACCAATTTGGCGCTTCTTTGCAGGACAAGCCATCGAACGTTATACATTTTTTGAACTTTGTACAAGATTAGATTTAGATTGGCGAGAAATTGCCCTTGATCCTCCCCTCGAATACATCGATCGGACTGAAGATGGAAATGATGATTTAAATGAATTAGGAATTGATATTCTTGTGCAAACAGTGCGATCGAAACGGCGCGAGAAAATCAATCATCAATGTGGGATCTTGCGGTTATTGGATGTGAATCGTCCTATTAAAATTGAACAGATTTATATTGATGTCAACATCCTAGAACAGATCGCCAGTCAGCAATGGCTAGAAATTGCGGCGATCAATAGTCTCACCCCTGAAGATATCGATCGCTATGGCTTGGGCAAAATTGTCGAAAGCCAAATTTCGGGTATACAGGCTGTTGCCAAATACAACAAGCTCAGGGTATTGGGCAAACCGGGATCAGGGAAATCGACATTTCTTAAACATCTTGCCATTGAATGTAATCGTGAGCAGTTTGGGGAAAGTCAAATCCCCATCTTTATCAAACTGCGAGATTTTGCCAAAGCTCGCAGAGATAACAATCAAATTGACTTATTAGAATTTATCCATCAGGAATTTCTTACTTCCGACATTTCACAACTCTCAGTCATCAAAAAGCTATTACAAGCAGGCAGGATTTTACTTTTAATTGATGGTATGGATGAAGTTCCCCATGAAGAGAAACAGGTCGTCATCAATGAAATTCGGCAGTTTGCTGACAAATACCACAAAAACCAATTTGTCGCAACCTGTCGCATTGCCTCACAAAAGCTATCTCTGCAAAGTTTTACAGATGTAGAAATCGCGCCATTTACCTAGAAACAAATTATTGGGTTTTCACAAAAATGGTTTATTGCCTTTAGCTACAATGCCGATGAGGGAGTCGCAAATTCATCAGAATTTATGAAAAAGCTGGAATTGCCAGAAAATTGGCGATTTCGCCGCATGATTACCACACCCTTGTTTCTGCATCTTGCCTGTTCCATATTTCATCGTCAAGGCAAATTTCCCCTTAAGCAAGCCGAATTTTATAAGCAAGGGATGGATTTACTGCTCGGTAAATGGGATGAAGCCGAAGGAATTGAACGCGATCAAGTCTATCGGGGATTTTTGCTACCCCAAAAGCTCAAATTATTGAGCCAAATTGCCGCCGCCACCTTTGAGCAAGGACAGTATTTCTTTGAGCAAGGCGTAGTTGAGCAATATATCGGTGACTATTTGGCAAACCTTCCCGAGGCAAGCGATGATCCTGAAGAAATTCAACAGGCAAGTGAACGTATATTAAAAGCGATTGAGTCCCAACATGGGATTTTAGCTGAGCGGGCGCGAGGCATCTTCTCATTCTCCTATCTGACATTACAAGAATATTTCACAGCTCGTAAGATTGTTGCCAATCATAATCTCCAAGCCCTAGGGCATTCTCTACAGGGGCTAGTAAATCATATTACCGATCCCCATTGGCGAGAGATCTTTTTACTAACATCAAGTATGCTCCGCAGTGCTGATGGTTTGGTAGAGTTAATGAAGCAACAAATCGATGGTCTTGTCTCTCAAGATCCACACCTACAGGATTTTCTAGCTTGGGCTAGCCAAAAGTCAAAATCGAATCCATTAGAAACAAAATCTGCGACAGGACGAGCCTTTTATCTGGCACTAACCCGTGCGCCCAATCTTGCCCCTAATCTTGCTTTAGCTTGTGCCCTAGATCAGGGTGAATTTTTAGACGAAGCTCTCGACGATCTATTACGCACATCTCTAATTCAAGATAGTCAAGATTTTGCCTATGTCCATGCTTGCAGTGAGGCTCTGAGTAATATTTTAGGGATTGTCGTTGATATTGGATTTCATAAATCACTTCAGCAACTCAGTGATCAATTACCCAATACCAATCATACAAAGGCAAGCTTTGAAAATTGGTGCCACAAAAATTATGCATCTTGGGTAACTAAGTTACAGGCTGCGATCGCATCCCACCGTAGTATTGGCAAAAAGTGGGAATTTAGTAGTTCTCAAGAACAAGCTTTGCAACATTATTACGATGCCAATCAACTGCTGCTTGATTGCCTCAATAGCAATTGCGAAGTTACCACTAGTATTCGCGAAGAAATAGAAGCAACTTTGTTACTACCACAACAAGAACTCGAAAAGCGCGAATGGGAATAATAGATAATTGATGTTACGTAGAAGTTTCTACAGCCCTCACCCCTAGCCCCTCTCCCAGAGGGCGAGGGGAACAAGAAAATATTGGTTTTGCTCCCCTTCTCCCTAGGGAGAAGGGGCTGGGGGATGAGGGTTTCACGTAACATTAGTAACTAAAAGAACCTTCTATGTATTACGTTTTGTAATGAAATCAAGCAAGTTTTCGATCTCAATTATTAAGTCAAGCATTCTTCTTAGAAGGTAGTTACAGTATGCCGTAGGAGCTTCAAATGACTACATCAACAAATCAAACTGTATATCCCGACGAAATTAACAAGGCGGGTGGGCATACAGTCGATAGTGAAGGATTGCTAAATAACTATGCGATTGAGCCAGAGATGACTTACATAGATGGTGAGTCCTCTCTATCAGAATTAACCAATAGAGTAACTGTTGTTGACATCTTTGATTCTGAAGAAGAAGCGAAACAGGCAGTATTGCAAATAGAGCAGAAGGGATTGCGGGTCGCTCATATTTCTATTGTTGCCAAACACTATAAAGAGCCTCAAAGTATTATGAACTGGGAAAACATCAATGCAGAAGGTGGTTTGGAACTCACTTTAACTAAGTTGGGAATTAGTGAACATGCCATTGCCACATTTGTAGAAGCAATTGACAACGGTAAGTTCTTAATCATTGAAGTTGGCAGCGATCGCGAAGCTAGTCAAGTGCAGCATGTACTAGAAAAATCTGGACATTCCCTTCAAGCAGACTAAATAATCCCAAAGCACAAAATGGCTTAGCCATTTTGTGCTTTGGGATAAGACAGTAGCAATTTGCCACGGGATCTTACAGACAGAGGAAAACTGATGATGATTCAAGCCCCGACTAGTACAAAGTCACTGAATAAGTATGCAAGCAAGCAGAAGATGAACACAACATATAGTGATCTATCATCTAGTGATCTATCATCTCAATCAGGAACTATATTTACGGTGGTAGATACTTTTGCTTCTAGTCAAGAAGCTAGACATGCTTCATTGGAATTGCAACGACAGGGTTTACTTTCCTCTCAAATTGTGATTATTACTCGCAATTATCAAGAGTACGAACATTCCATTAATTGGGAATATATCACTATAGATGGAGGTTTGCCTGAAATTTTAATGGAATTTGGAATTGATATTCACTCTGCGGCAAAATTTGAAGTCCAAGTAAAAAATGGTCAATTTTTAGTAGTAGCAGTTGTAAAAAATCGTTCAGCAATTGAAGCTCAATATCTTTTGGCGAATATTGGCCGTAAAGTAATCGCTGTTTACTAGGATTAAAATGCCATGACACAAACAGAAAGCTTAAACACCGAGGCTAGCCAAACTTCCGTTAATAACTCACAAAACAATCCTTTCAAGGGATTATTCAGTAACTTGCGTGGTGATTTAACAGGAGGACTAACTGCCGCAGTTGTTGCCTTACCTTTAGCCCTTGCCTTTGCCGTCGCTAGCGGAGTTGAACCCAAGGCAGGACTGTATACGGCAATCATTGCTGGGATAGTGGCGGCGGTATTTGGTGGCTCACCTGTGCAGATTACTGGCCCAACGGGAGCAATGGCAGTAGTTCTTGTGGGAATAGTTGCTAAGTATGGCATTGAGAAAGTTTGGATTGCGGGAGTAATGGCAGGAATCATCCAAATTGCGCTTGGGGTGGCTAAGCTAGGACGTTTAGTGAAATTTATTCCCTATCCTGTCACCGCAGGTTTTACCAATGGTATTGCAGTCATTATTTTTTGTGGACAATTAAATAATTTCTTGGGGTTACATTTGCCGAACCAAGAGCATTTCCTGCAATCACTATGGCAAACGGCCACAAATTTAGAAGGTTATAACTGGTTTGCGATCGCAGTGGCATTATTGACCATTGGCACAAAATTATTATGGAATCAAGTTAATCGATCGGTGCCAGGGTCATTAGTGGCGTTAATTGTGGCGACGGTGGTTGCTGTAATTGCTAAATCGCAATGGAATTTAGAAGTCCCAACTATTGGTGTAATTCCGCAGTCTTTGCCCATGCCTCAGACAATTGGTCACTGGACTGACTTTCGGTTGATCAGAGAATTGATTAACCCTGCCATCGCCTTAGCTGCCCTAGGTAGCATCGAATCACTACTATCTGCCGTGGTTGCGGATGGGATGAGTGTCAGCGATCGACACAATAGCGATCGCGAATTAATCGGTCAAGGTATTGCGAATATGATTGTGCCATTCTTTGGAGGCATTCCTGCAACTGGTGCAATTGCTCGTACTGCGGTAAATGTGCGTGCTGGTGGCAAAACTCGATTATCAGGGGTAATTCACGGTGTTGCTCTTGCCCTCATAGTTTTAGCCTTTGCACCTCTAGCCTCGCAAGTTCCCCTCGCGGCACTTGCGGGCATCCTCATGATTACCAGTATCCGCATGATGGAATGGAAAGCGATTAGCTTACTCATTCATACGACCTATGCTGACTTTGGAGTAATGATGTTGACATGGCTAGTAACTGTTTGCTTCGATCTAGTTTTAGCTGTGGAAGTTGGTCTGATTGCCGCAGGAGTTCTTTTCATCAAACGCATGAGTGAGTTAAGCCTTGTCAAAATGCCTGAAGAGATGGTCTTTCCTGCGGGTGTTCCCCTAGACTTTGGTAAAAAAATAGCCATTTATCGGATTGATGGGCCGATGTTTTTCGGGGCGGCGGAAAGATTTGTGAGCTTCTTGCGTGATGCCCCTGAGGTTAAGTTCTTGATTTTGCGAATGCGCTATGTGCCAAGTATGGACACAACTGGTTTGGTCGCGCTAGAAGAGATTTATCACGATTTGCAACGTCACAACTGCCAGCTAATTTTGAGCGCTCTGCGCCCTGAAGTCGAGCAACTGCTAGAGCGTAGTGGATTACTTAAGGAAATTGGTTATGCAAACTGCTTTAATTCCACAGAAGATGCAATCCGTAAAATCATGCCAAATCTCAACGAAACAGCTACTCTCTCTCTTGGTGAGATTGTATGAGCCATTGCCTAGTAAGTTCTAGTGATTACGGCATGGTAAATCGATAAAGAAACAACTGCCCACACCCACTTCACTAGTAACACCCACTTCACCTCCATGCAGTTCGATAATTCGCTTTACTATCGCCAACCCTAAACCTGTACCTTCATATTTGCGATTTAAGGCACTATCCACTTGAATAAAAGGTTGGAATAACTTACCAATCGCTTTAGGGGCAATGCCAATGCCTGAGTCTTTTACCAACAAACGGATGTATTGCAGATCACTGGCTGAAGCGCTCGATTGCGTAGATAACGGATAAATAGCTTCTAAGGTAATTTGTCCACCATCAGGAGTAAATTTGACGGCATTATTCAGCAGATTGATCAGCGATTGACGGATGCGACGTTCATCTAAATAGATGTCTGGGATGATATCGGGCAAATTGATTTGAACTTGAATTTGTTTTTTTAAGGCTTGGGGTTGAATAAACTTGAGACTTGACTCGCATAGGGAAATAATGGAAGTTGCGGTTAACTGCAATTGCATCTGCCCTGATTCGATCTTGGCAATATCTAGAACATCATTGATGAGGGAAAGTAAATGTAATCCGCTTTGATCTATGAGTTCCAAGGCTCTGATTTGTCGATCATTCATTTCACCATATACTTCTTCTTGGAGACTTTCGGTCATACCAAGAATTGCATTGAGGGGAGTTCGCAATTCGTGGCTCATGGTTGCCAAAAATTCATCCTTCAGGCGAGTTGCTTGTAATAGTTCCTCATAGGTTTGCTGGAGACTTATTTCCGCTAATTTGCGAGCCGTGACATCCTGAGCAGAGCCAATCATGAATTTAACTTTTCCCATAGCATCGCGGCTAAAGACAGAATAGCGACTATAGAGCCAGCGCCATTCCCCTGAGATGTTTCTCATGCGATATTCGCATTCATAGATTTTGCCCTCAACAGCTTCTTTTAATTGCTCATTTTCAGAGGCAATGGTTGGCAGGTCTTCAGGGTGGATCAGCATGGGAAAAAAGTTTGTGCCCATTGCCTGAATTTCCGCAGGGCTATAGCCCAGAATTGAGCCAATCTCGCGGTTTACGTAAATGTTGCGCTGTTCTTGAATGTCATAGATAAAGATAATGTTTGGGGAGGCATCGGCAATTTTTTGGAGAAATTCTTGACTTTCTTGTAAGTCAATTTCTACTTTTTTGCGATCGCTAATGTCTTGTATCAAAACCACCAAAAAATCGATATTACCATCGGGTTGTCGATGTGCCTGCACTGACAATCTGGTATAGATGATCTTGCCGCTTTTATGGATAAAGCGTTTATCGAATTCATATCCTTCGGTTTCACCTGATATGATCCGATTGAAATATTCTAGATTCATGTCCAAATCATCGGCATAGGTAATTTGATCCCAAGTTAATTCTTGCAATTCTGCGAAGGAATATCCCAAAATCTCACAAAGTCGATGGTTGGCATTGAGCCATCCCTTGCTTGGTGAGGTCATTGCCATCCCTATCATGTCCTGATCAAAATAGCGCCGACATAAATTTTCACTCGCTTGCAACTCGGCGGTGCGTTGATTTACTCTTTCTTCTAGCTCATTGTTAATTTGGACAATCCTTTGTTGGGTCTCAATGCGGTCAGTAATATCAATCACTACCCCTTCCCAAACCTTGCTACCATTGGGTAAGTTTCGGGGAATTGATTCGACGCTATACCATCGAATTTGATCATTGACGCTCAATTTTCCTTCCCAATAGAAGTGAGATCTTTCCCTCATAGCTTGGCTATTGAGTCGCATAAATTCCTGATAATCATCAGGATGGATTTGTTGAAATACAACATTCGGATCAGCTAGCACTTCCTGTTTTTGTAGATTGACCATGGTAAGAAAGCGATTGCTGACGAAAATGAACTTAAATACGCCATCATCGGACAATTTGGCAACGTAAGTACCGACGGGGATATTTTCTGTTAGTTGTAATGCTGTCTCACCAAGCTTTTGTAGTTCATCTTTAGCCTGTTGTGCTTCCTGTTGTGCGATTTGTAACTGTGCAGCTTGCTCGTTTAAGTTTTCATTTAGCTGTTGGATCTTTAGTTGCGTTTGCTTTTGCTCAGTCACATCCAAAGCTATGCCATGCCAAATCACATCTTGATTGGGGAGTTTTTCAGGGCGTGTGCTTACCTGTATCCACTTTAGCCGACCAGAAGGCGTGATGATCCGAAATTCACTGTGAAATGGTTGTAAGGTGTGTTTACTATTTTCAACGGCGGCAAGGTAGGTATCTACGTCATCAGGGTGGATTTGATTTAGGAGAAGGCTCGCATCTGCCATCGCCTCCTCTACGGTCACTTCCTGTAGTTCTTGGATGTAGGGGCTAATGTAGGTAAAGCTTAGCGAGCCGTCGGTGCGTTGACACAAGCTGTGGAGACATGCGGGTACTGCGATCGCAATTTTTTGTAAGACACATTCCCCACAAGTCAAATTACTCAAAGATTGATCGAACATAGATTTAGCAAATATGCGAGAAGTGAAGCACATTAATAATTTTCAAGAATTTGTCAAGAACAGATCCTAAAAATATCTAAATTAAGTATAGTCCTATACAATCTCAATTAACTTACTGATGCTTCCTTCATCAAAGGCTTGTGCCATTGACAAGAGTTGATTGGCAAAATTTTGATATTGCGGATTGAGGTCGCGAATAATTTGAGCAATCTCTATAATTGCCGAGAAATCACCAAGCTCTAAAGCTTCATGAATCTTAGTTAGCTCTGATTGGGGCGGCATGACTAGGGGATCGTCACTAACTACTGCTGTTGTAGTTGCTAGAGAATCTTGATAAATCCAAGATAAGTTTAAGTATTGCTGGATTTTATCTAATAAGATTGCAAAATTAATTGGTTTAGTCAGGAAATCATCGCAGCCCACTTGGATGCTGCTGATTTTATTAATATTGATAATGCTTGCAGAAATAGCAATGATCGGAATTTTTTGAAATCTTGATATATTGCGGAAATGGCGTACCATTTCAAAACCATCCATAATCGGCATAATCAGATCGGTAATAATTGCATCAATATGATTTTGGGTAGCAATATTGATGCCGTGATAACCATTGTCTGCCTCTAAAATCTTAAATCCTAAGGGTTCAAGGAAATGCTTGATCACAGCCCGATTTACCCAACGATCATCAACCACTAAAATTGTTTGCCGATCGCCTTCATAGCCTTTAATGCGGCTAAAGTTTTTGATGATTTCATCATTACACTTACTTGACTCCACAATTGCATTGAGTTCAGGCAATTCCAAATCAAACCAGAAGCAACTACCCCGATCAACTTCACTCTTAACTTGTAATTGTCCACCCATCATATTGACTAGTTTTTGGCTAATAGCTAAACCTAAACCTGTTCCTTCAGTACGTTTGTTCGGGTCGCCCACCTGCTCAAAGGGCAGAAATATCTTTGCCATATCATCAGGAGAAATACCTTTACCTGTATCGATGACTTCAAAACGGATATTACTGAGATACGGCAAAATCGCATCAGATTCAGAAGTATCCTGATTACTAGGTAATAGTTGCACTCGCAAAGTGACAGTGCCGCAATCGGTAAATTTAATAGCATTGCCTAACAAATTGATCAATATTTGGCGTAAGCGTTGCTCATCGACGAGGACAACTTTGGGTAAATCATCAGTCACTTCATAGTGATAGATGATGTCCTTCTCCTCAGCCTTAATTTGGCAGATTTGACCAACTCCCATCAAGAACTTCGGCAACTGTACAGCGTTGGCTCCTAGCTCTAAGTGATGGGCTTCAATTTTCGAGAGATCGAGAATTTCTGAAATTAAGCCCAGTAAATGTTCGCCACATTGACTGATTATATCTAGTCCTTCTTTTTGATCCTGTGTTAAATCAGGATCGAGGGAGAGAATTTGCGTATAGCCAAGAATGCCATTCAGTGGCGTACGTAATTCATGGCTCATATTCGCAAGGAAGGTGCTTTTTGCTTGGTTAGCTTCTTCTGCCTGTTGTTTGGCTTGTTGCAAAGCCAGTTCATCGTGATGGCGCTTGGTGACATCCATTGCCATGGTAATGATCATCATTCTGCCGTCATCCAGAGTACCTAATGGTGAGGCGCTAAAATCCCAGATTCTCACTGAACCATCTTTGGTACGCAGTGCATATTGCCCGTCATGGGTGGCTTGCTCAATTTGATAAACTTTATCGATTTGTGTTTTTATTTCTTGATAGTTTTCACCATAGGCTTGCCTTGCCCATTCGGTAATGGTGGGAATATCCTCGATGGTGTAGCCCGTTAAGTTTGTCCAAGCTTTATTAAGTTGCAAAACTTGATCATCTTCAGTATGGAGAATAATAGGTAAAGGAGCATCATCAATCGCACGGCGCAGCTTTGCTTCACTTTCTTTGAGCGCCCTAGTAATGCGTTTCTGCTCAGTGATATCTTGCACAAACAGAAAAAACTGTCCATCTCCTTGATCTAAATAGGAGGTGTTAACTTGAACATCAATGCGATGCCCTAGTTTATGCTTCCATTGTTGACTGACTCGTTCTTTGCTGCTATGGATGAGTTTGGGAATAGATATTTGACAGCTTTCACTGAATTCTAAATCACAAATGGAAAGATGTAATAACTCGGCTTTACTATAGCCAGTAATGTTGGATAAAGCTTCATTTACTTCTATAAAATTGCCAAGGAAGTTAAGCATGGCATAGCCATCAATGGAGGTTTCGATGGCATTGAGGTAGCGCGAGGCACTTTCGGCAATAATTTTCGCTTTCTCGATAGCTGCTTCTTGTGCGAGTACATGAATTGCCTTTTTCCCTGACTGTCTAATTTGATAGGCAATATATACAACAATACTGATCAAAAGACTTGATAGCCCCAGCACAGCCAGACCCAATTGGTTTAGGGGGGCATTAGCTTCACTGAGATCGATCTTGGTAATCAATACCCAAGGTGTACCCTCTATTCTCAGTGCCGCGCCAAAAACTGGGATATTGCGATAGTCAACGAATTGACCAACGACCCTAGACTCATTTAGCCCTTTTGCAGCAAGAAAATTAGTCTGATTAATTGGTCTCGTAAAATCTAAGGAGTCATTATTTTGATGACGCATCGGTGTGAGAAATCGCACCACATCTCCTTCGCGTTTGGCTAGTAAATTCTCAGCAGTTTCGCTAGATGTTTGCCATTGAGTAACTAGTGGTATTAAATCTTGTTTAGGATCACTTTCGACATAGATCGCCCCCACAAAGCTACTTTGCGAATCATGAATTGGTGCAAATATGCCATAGACAGCTATTTTCTCTACATCAGTTTCGATCCAATCGAAATCAATTAATTCCGATTCCCAAATGTTATGGGTTCTTGCTTCTAATTCTTTCTGAAAGGCAATATTTACGCCCTTGGGCAAGATTTCAGACTTGCCTGTTTGCCAGACCACTTGCCCGCGATGATTGATGAGGACAATGCGGCGATAGTTGTAGGCATTTTTGTAGTCGATACCTAGTTGCTTCATGACTTGCAATTGTCTTTGTGATTCAGGATCTTGTTTTACATTGTCAATCACTTGCAAGGCGTTTAAAACTGATACTCGCGAAGCCAGTATTACGGCATCGCTTTTTCGCTCATTGAGCCATTGATTAATTTGTGCTGTTTTTAAATCTGCGATCGCACGTAAGTTTTCTTCGGTGGTGCGGGCAATTTTGGTGCTGAACCATTGAAATGTCCATAAGCCACCGCCAGCTATACCGATAATTGCGATCGCTAATCCTATAAACAAGTTTTTTGTAGAGGGCGGATGCTTAATCTGAGCATTTTCGATCCCCCCTCTATTCCCTATATTGATTATGTTTATAGGTAAGTTTTGCAATAATTTGCTCAGCATCTCTTTTATCCCACCCACAAATATAAAATGTGTGGAAATTTATCAGTAAATACAATATTAAATTGCCATATCAATATTGTCAGCCCAAAAAACTGAATATCAACCTCAGTTAAACTAATTGTCACAATTAGCTTAGCCCTCATCCCCCAGCCCCTTCTTTCTAGGGGAGAAGGGGAGCAAGAATTTTTCTTATTCCCCTCTCCACTAGGGAGAGGGGCTAGGGGTGAGGGGCTTAATCTTGAAATTATGACAATTCATTTAACTTGGCTTACAATTCGGCATTTTAGGCGAAAATAAATATAAATATCACCTAGATCTCAAGTAAATTTAGATCTTAAGTCTAGGTTTTATATTTTTTGCTCGATTGTCTCTTTGTAGGTTAGATGATCCAAATGGTAAATAAATTGCCGCAGGATTTGGAAAATACGCAACTACAAACACGCCACTCCAAAACTAAAAACCTATTTTGGGGACTTGCGATCGCAGTTGCAACAATATCGGGTGGGGGATTAATTGCATTTCAATGGTTTGGACAAGAAATTAACCAGAGTACCCAGAGAAATCTGTTGCAAGTTGGTACATTAAAATCTAATCAAATTGAAAAATGGATCACTGAGCGCAAAGCTGATGCCGTCATCTTTGCCACTCGACCTTCAGTGATGATTACGCTGCAATCCATAGAAAGTAATATTCAAAACCCTGAATCACAAAGGCAAAGAACTTTTTTGGAGTTTGGCGCAGTCGCCACCATCACAGAATATAACTATCGCAATATTACTTTAATCAACCATAAGGGCAAATCTGTATGGCAAGCAGGGCAGGTTGAAGCCTTAACCCCAGAGGTGCAACTAGCCGTACAGGAAATGGCAAAGCTGCCTTTAATCCAAAGTCAAGAAGTTTTTATCGATTTGCACT
Source organism: Pseudanabaena mucicola FACHB-723 (assembly GCF_014696385.1). Classification (GTDB taxonomy): domain Bacteria; phylum Cyanobacteriota; class Cyanobacteriia; order Pseudanabaenales; family Pseudanabaenaceae; genus Pseudanabaena. The sequence goes on along the minus strand of NZ_JACJQB010000016.1, from coordinate 50,974 downwards.
GGCAAAAAACTGATACTAACAGCGTGATTGTCTGTGGTGTGGTTGCGCCAGTCTATGACGAAAAAAATGCTTTTATCGGCGCAGTATACATCCAGTCATCGCCCTATAATTACCTATTTCCCCTACTTCAATCAGCAATATCCTTACAACTTACCAGTGAGACATTTTTGGTTCGTCCAGAAGATGACTTGGTAAGACAACTAAGTCCACTCCGTTATCAGCCCAATGCCGCTTTGAATTTTACGAGATCAATTAGAGCCCCAAACAGTCAAAATCTGCTAGCGATACAGGCTATCCAAGAAGGCAAGACCTTAATGCAGGGAATTGATTATCGCAATATTCCTGTGATTGGGGCATCAGTCAAAATCACAGGCACTAATTGGGTGTTAATTTCCAAAATAGATGTGAGTGAGGCAAATGTGCCTCTCAATCGACTGGGGCTGATCATCAGTGCCTTAACAGGGACTTTGATCAGTATTGTCTTTTATATTGCCTATCAAATTCGCCGCTCAGGTCAATTAGCAATGCAAACCCTCTTGCAAAGGGCAGAAACTGAACAAGCACTGATTATTGCCGATAATGCTTCCCGCTATCTCACCGCCATTGAAACCTCCATTGATGGTTATGCCATGCTCGATCGCAGTGGTAAATTTATTGAGGTCAATGCGGCTTTGACGGAAATGACGGGCTACAGCATTGATGAACTCTTAGCCCGATCAATCTTTGACTTGGAAATCAATCCAACCACTAACCCCACTAAATTTATTGATCATCTCATCGCCGCTAATAAGGAAAAAATTCATCAGCAGTGGCAACATAAAAATTGCGATCGCATTGATGTGCAACTTAGCATTTCTTACCTATCCCAAAAAGATGGGCAATTCTTTGTATTTATCCAAGACATCACCAGTCGGCTCAAACTACAGCATGAACTAGAACGCTCAGCACAACTACATACATTTCTAAGTCGTGCTAATGAATCCATCGTGCGGATTCAAGACCCCGCCGAGCTATTGCAAAAAATCTGTGAAATTGCGACTAGCTATGGTAACTTTCGACTGGCGTGGGTAGGCATCGCCAACACTGCAACCCTGAATGTGGAGCATATAGCGGTCGCAGGTGAAGCCCTTGACTACCTTCAAGACATCCAAGTTTCCATTGACACCTCTCTGCCTACTGCCTACGGCCCCGCAGGCACAGCCATTAGAGAAAGAAAAATCATCATCATTAACGACTTTCTGCACGATCCTCAAACTCTGCCATGGTGCGCCCAAGCCAATCAATATGGTTTTAGAGGTGTTGCGGCTTTTCCCTTACCCATCGATCAGCATACCGTCGGCGCAATTATGTTTTACACATCAGAGCTTGACTATTTTGCTGAGGATGTTGTGAATTTGCTTACAGAGTTGACCGAAGACATTTGCCTAGCCTTACGCTTGTTAGAGTCAGAGAAATTGCGTAAACGTAGCGAAAATTTGCTCCAAGAGAGCGAAGAGCGATTTCGATTGGCAATTGTGAATGCACCATTTCCAATCATACTCTATTCGACTGATGGCAAGCCTTTGCAAGTCAATCGCGCGTGGATTAATCAAGCAGGATATGGTGACTGTGACATCCTTGAAGTCACCGAATGGACAGAACAATTTTGTCAAGAATATCAAGAGATTTTAGTTCCCTCTAATCATCATTTCAATGTTGATCATTATGATGCTGAAGACAATAGCGATGATTTGGCTGTCTCCACCGAATTAACGATCACCACCTATGAAGGTGCAACAAGGATTTGGCGATTTGAGTCCGCACTCCTCAGCAATACTAATCATTCTAAAGTCATCATTGGCATGGCAACGGATGTCACAGAACAAAAACAAGTAACCCAAAAGATCCAAGAAAGTGAAAACCAAATGCGCCGTGCGATCAACTACGCACCATTTCCCTTGGTGATTCATGTTGAGGGTGGGCAAATCTTACAAATCAATCGGGCTTGGACAGAAATCACTGGCTATACCCATGAGGAGATTCCCACGGTTCGAGATTGGGTATACAAGGCTTATCAAAAAAATCATGAGTTGATTCTAGAAGGAATTTCTAAGCTCTATGGTATCAACGAGAAGCTTGATGAAGGAGAATTTGAGTTTTTTGCCAAGGATGGTTCTAAGAAAATTTGGAATTTTGTGACAGCTCCCCTTGGGCAACTTGCCAATGGACAACGTGCCATCATTTCTATGGCGATGGATATCACCGAGCGCAAAGCCTATGAGCTGGTTTTGGGAGAGGCAAAGGAACAGGCAGAAGCTGCCAACCGAGCCAAGAGTGACTTTTTGGCAAGCATGAGCCATGAGCTACGGACTCCCCTCAATGGCATCTTGGGCTATGCCCAAATTTTATTGAGTGATGATGAAGCAACTGAACGTCAAATTGATGGATTTAAAGTCATCTATCAATGTGGTTCACACCTACTAGACTTGATTTCTGAGATTTTAGACCTATCGAAAATTGAAGCTAAAAAGCTCGATCTGTTTCCCGAAGAAATATCCCTAGCAACCTTTTTAACAGGGGTCGTGCAGATTTGTGAAATTAAAGCTAAAGAGAAGAACTTAGAGTTTGTCTACCAAGTCTCAGAGCATCTACCTGACTATATATTGGTTGATGAACAACGGCTGCGTCAGATTTTGCTGAACCTGTTGGGCAATGCGATCAAGTTTACCGATCGCGGCAATGTGATTTTCAGGGTACATTTAGTGGCAACCGAGCCGCAAACCCAGCAAGAGGATGATTCATGCGCTTTATTACCAAAGATTCGCTTTGAGATTATTGATACAGGTAAGGGGATCGCCGCCGCAGACCTCGCTAAAATCTTCTTACCCTTTGAGCAGGTGGGCGATCGTCAAAATCGACCCGATGGTACAGGTTTAGGGCTAGCCATTACTCAAAAGTTAGTCACGATGATGGGTAGCAAGTTACAAGTGACTAGTCAGATCAATCAAGGTAGTTGTTTTTGGTTTGATCTCGACCAGCCGAAAGATATTACTGATCATGATTGGTCAAGCTACAGCACAGCGATCGACGCTAACTACACCAATATCATCGGTTACCACGGAGAGCCAATTACGATTTTGGTGGTGGATGATCGCTGGATGAATCGTGTTGTGATCAAGCATTTACTGGAACCTTTGGGCTTTGTGGTAATCGAGGCAGAAAATGGTCAGCAGGGAATCATGATGGCAGGGAATCATCCTATAGATGCAATCATTGCCGATCTGGTGATGCCGATGATGGATGGGTTTGAAATGACTCGTCAACTGAGGCAGATGCCAGAATTTGCCAATCTGCCAATTTTTGCCCTTTCAGCAAGCATTTTAGAGACCGAAAAAGTCAAGAGTTTAGAGGCAGGCTGCAATGAATTTTTGGCAAAACCGATTAATTCGGTTATTCTGTTAGACAAGCTCCAAGAATATTTGCAAATATCATGGATATGGAAAGAGACAACTGCCGCAGAGACAAGTTTAGAAACCGACAATAAGCTGTTATTATTACCTCCGTCCTCAGACATTGAGGCAATCAAACTAGCTTTAGATATCGGTGATTTTGGGGGGATTGAGCAAATTGCTCAAAAAATTATCCAGACTGACACCCAGTACCAATATTTTGTTGATAAATTACTAGTTTTTGCCCGATCCTTTGATGAGCAGAACATATTGCAGCTAATTGAGTCTGGACTATAACCAATAAACCTATGTCTAACCCTCCAGTTATTTTTATTGTTGATGATAATCCCGCCAATGTAAAGGTACTGTCTAAAGTGTTAGAGTCCTTTGGCTATAAGATTCTCATCGCTATGGATGGGGTAACGGGGATTCAGAAAATTACCAAAGCACAGCCAGATTTAATTTTGCTCGATATTCTCATGCCTGAGTTAGATGGCTTTGATACTTGCAAAAAATTAAAAGAATCCGAACTTACCAATGAGATTCCAATCATTTTTATGACTGCCCTTGCGAGTACCGCCGACAAAACCAAGGGGCTAAAACTCGGCGCGGTAGATTATGTCACCAAGCCATTTCAGCAGGAAGAGCTAATTGCGAGAATCGAACTACATCTAAAAATCCGTCGCCTCAGCAAAAGTTTAGTTGAGCAAAATCAACAGCTACAAGCAGAAATCATCCAACGCCAAAAAGCCGAAGAGCGCTTAAAAATCTTTTCGCGGATATCTGAGCAAAGCCCTGCTTCAATCGTGATTACGAATATGGAGGGCAACATTGAATATGTAAATCCTAAATTTGAACAACTGACAGGCTATAGCCTCAACGATGCGATCGGTAGAAATCCGCGCATTCTCAAGTCTGGGTTTAATGCAGACGACAAATATGTACAACTCTGGGACAACATCACCCATGACAAAGAATGGCATGGCGAATTATTAAATAAAAAGCGTAATGGCGAACTGTATTGGGAACAAGCTTCCATTTCGGCTATTAGAGATGATGATGGTAATGTCACGCACTATGTAGCAGTTAAAGAAGATATTACCCTTCGCAAACAAAAGGAACTTGAATTTCGGCAACAGGTAGAACGAGAACATATTGTCTCTAGCCTCATCTTGAGTATTCGTCAGTCCCTCAATCTTTCGGCAATTCTGAATACGGCAACGACGGAACTGCGAAAGATTTTGGAGATTGATCGGGTATTGGTCTACAGCATCTTACCTAACGATAGCGGTAAGGTTGTGGCAGAGTCAGTTTCTAGTCAGCTAGCACCAATGTTAGATATGAGCCTTTCTGAGGAAATATTTCCCCCAGAAGCCCATCAGAGCTATATCGAAGGCAGAATTTATCAAATTGATAATCTCGATCAAGTTAGTATTCGTCCTTGTCTGCAAAATTTTTTGCAAGGGCTAGGCATCAAAGCTAAATTAGTTGCTCCCATCATCCAAAATAATCATCTTTGGGGATTGCTAGTCGCCCACCATAGCCAGCCCCACTATTGGCAAGCATGGGAAACGGAGCTATTCCGTCAGGTGTGTAATCCGATGGCAATTGCCATTGATCAAGCTAGTCTCTATGAACAACTGCAAATCGAACTTGCGGAAAAGAAACTAGCGGAGACTGCTCTGCAAAAGCTAAATCAAGAACTAGAGGATCGTGTAGAGCAGCGCACCTCTGATTTGAGACAAAGTGAGTTTCGATTCCGACGCTTGTTTGAATCCAATGCCGCAGGTGTATTTACCTGTAACCTAGATGGACAAGTCTTGAGTGCCAATAATCGCTTCTTAGAGATGATTGGATATTCTGTGGAAGATCTCCAAAATCGTCTGATCAACTGTCGCGCCATTACGCCACTGGAATTTAAGCCACAAGATGAAAAAGCATTACAGGGAATGAGAGAGAGTGGCTTTAATACTCCCTACGAAAAGGAATATATCTGCAAAGATGGTCAACGCTTGCCAGTGTTGCTGAGTGGCGCAATGATTAGCCAAGATGAAGTTATTTGTTTGGCGGTAGATATCAGTGAATTAAAGGAAGCTGAAGAAAAGTTAATGCAGCAGGCGGAGCGAGAGAAGTCATTGCGAGAAATTACGCAGCGCATTCGCCAATCTCTAGAGTTACCAACTATTTTTCAAGCGGTGGTACATGAGGTCAAGCAATTGCTCAAGGTTGATCGCGTGAGTATTTTCTATTTCTATCCTGAATCTGAGCTTCAAGATGGAGCATTTGTGGCGGAAGAGTTACAGGATGGTTTTACAAATGCCTTTGAGCAGTCGATTCACGGTGGCGATTTTGGCAAGCATTTTGCTTTGCATTATCAATCTGCCACAACTAGCATGATTGCGAATCTTGACAGGGCAGAGATTACTGAGTCCCATCGTCAAATTTTGCAGCAACTAGAAGTTAAAGCAGAAATCGTTGTGCCAGTGATACAGGGCGGTCAGAGAGAGTATCTCTGGGGACTCCTATGTATTCATCAATGCTCTCGCCCAAGGGAATGGGAACAGTTTGAGATTGACTTTTTAACCCAAATTGTGTCGCAACTTGCGATCGCAATTCAACAAGCGGATCTCTATCAACAGGTACAGATCGAGCTAACTGAGCGCAAACAAATCGAGGCACAACTGCAAGAAAACAATGAAAAACTGGCGATCGCCAATGTGGAACTAGCCAGAGCAACGCGCCTCAAGGATGAATTTTTGGCTAACATGAGTCATGAGTTGCGTACCCCGCTCAATGCCATTTTAGGCATGTCTGAAGCTTTGCTAGAGGGAGTATTGGGGAAATTGAGTGATCGTCAAGGCAAAGCAATTAGTACCGTCGAGTCGAGCGGACAGCACTTACTTGCCCTAATTACAGATATTCTCGATCTTGCCAAGGTGGAATCGGGAAAACTAGAGTTACACCCTGAAAATGTCGAGATTAAAAAGCTCTGCAATGACAGTCTCACCTTTGTGAAGCAGCTTGCCCTTAAAAAGGAAATTCAGATATCTCTACAACTGAGTGAACGCTTGCATAATCATGCTTTTAGATATATTTACGTTGATGAATTGCGAATGCGCCAAGTTCTGATCAATTTACTCACCAACGCCGTGAAATTCACACCAGAAAAGGGCAAGGTAAGTTTGATTGTAGATATTATGGAATCTAATCTATCTTCTCCCGATTTATCTTCTAATTTATCTGTCAATTCATCTTCTCAAAAGTCACAGTTTTATATTGATTTTGTGGTCGCTGATACAGGAATTGGCATTGCTGCCGCCGATATTGGTAAACTATTCCAAACCTTTGTTCAAATCGACAGCGCTCTCAATCGTAAATATGCAGGCACAGGATTGGGGCTATCCTTAGTCAAAAAAATCACAGAAATGCACAATGGTTCTGTTACGGTCGAAAGTGAAGTGGGCAAAGGGACTCAGTTTCGGGTACGGGTTCCCTTTCAGCATGATTTAGTTGTCAACAACATGATTCAAGGGGTTCCATCCGTAGTGACCGAATCACAAAATTTAGATACATCTAATCAAGAACTAAAGCCTATTGCAATTTTATTAGCCGAAGATAATGAGGCAAATATAGAAAGTGTCAGGGGATATCTGGAAAGTCGCGGCTATAAATTATCACTAGCTAAAAATGGACAGATTGCCGTAGACATGGCGATCGCTCAGAAGCCCGATATTATCTTGATGGATATTCAAATGCCTGAAATGGATGGACTAACAGCGATCAAGATTATTCGTGCTAATCCAGATGTGGCGAATATTCCAATTATTGCGTTAACTGGCTTAGCAATGACGGGGGATCGCGAGAAATGTCTAGAAGCGGGGGCAAATGAATATCTATCGAAACCATTTCGCCTACGTCAACTCAACAATCTGATTCAAGACATTCTCAATCTAAACGGTAATGGCAATTCATGAATTGATGTTACCGTTTAGATTCTCTATTGATGATCGCCAAAATAGATACAGCTAGCTGTGCAGGTTTCACGGATTTCTACAGAATATAAACCATCCAAACCATCATTTTGGAGGTAGTTAAAAATCCATCTAGCTAACTCCTCACTAGTGGGATTTTCTAGCCTAGTTGACTCATTGAGATAATGATGATCGAGATATTTGTCAACCATTGGCTGAATGTGTTTTTTGATTAGCCCATAATCTAGCACCATGCCCATCTGTGAACCTTCAGATTGCAGAAAATCACTTTTGATCGAGATAATTCCCACAAATGAGTGTCCATGCAAACGTTGACATTTACCATCATGATGCGGTAGCTGATGCGCCGCTTCAAATCGAAATTCTTTAGAGATAATCCACATACAACAACCTTGATATTATCTTCACTTCTATCATCACTTGGATTAAGTTTTATTGAATTAACCTTGTTTAACAGTTAATTTCATGCTGGTTTCATTTTTTTGACATAACCTAGACCCATGAGCTTAGGAGAAAAGTTATGAAATTTACAGAACCTAGAGACTCTAATCTAGCAAATCAATCCAATCGCCAGCTTAACCAGCTTAATAAATTATGGCTATTGGGGGTTGTTGGTCTTGTGACTGCGATCGCAACTACTAGCCTTGTCCAAGCACAAACCCCCAAAGTTCCAGCTAAACCTTTTGATGCGGGAGCTTGTCCTAGTGACACAAATGCTGCCATGATGCCCCATCAAGGGATGTCTAATCACATGATGATGACGACAGGTGAAGCTGCCGATCGCCACTTCATTGAGATGATGATTCCGCACCATGACGGAGCCGTAAAGATGGCAGATCTGGCACTCAAGCGATCGAAAAATACTGATGTTCTGAAACTAGCGACAGCAATCAAACGTGACCAAAATCTCGAAATTATGCAAATGCGAGATTGGTATAAGCAATGGTATAAAGCCGATGTTCCAGATATGGCTAGCCGTCCGATGAAACCTTCTACTCACATGATGAGTATGGGCAACATGACGGGTATGCCTAGCAATAGGATGGGCAAGATGGGTATGAACATGATGGCTACTGATCTCAAGAAGCTGGAAACTGCTAAGGATAGTGATTTTGACAAGGAATTCTTAGCAGAAATGATTCCCCATCATAAGATGGCGTTGATGATGAGCAATATGATCGTGGATAGCGATCGCCCTGAAATGCGTAAGCTTGCTCAAAATATTTTGCGATCGCAAAGTCAAGAGATTGACCAAATGAGGGTTTGGTATAACAAGTTCTAGATTAAATTTGAGACGTAGATCTTATATTTACCTCTCAAATTTAATCTAGAATTTATTTTTATGTGACATCAATTCCTCTAGCCTTCCAAAAGTTAATACGCTCTTGGTTTGACCTATCTATTTTTGCTTGCCGCAAATGCAGTTATATCATCCAATATTTAATATCTAATTGTGCCTAGCTAATTACAGATTATTGAGGCTTTGAGTAATACGGCAATATTTTTAAAAGCGGCGCTTTGCGCCGCTTTTAAAAATATTGCTGGGTTTTAAGTAAGCGCAAGGCGCTGTAAGAATATATGCAGAGAGCTAGTCATTAATTTTTATTTTATTTTAGTACAATTCACCCAATTTATACATTACGCAATCATGAAATAAAACATCGGATTGTTATGTTGGATTTAAGTGAATAAATTACGTACAAAATAATTTAGGTAAAAATGAAAAATCAAAATTTAAATACAACAAGTGATAGTTTTTTCAGCACTCTTATTAATGCGATTAGAGTTAACGTGAGAAATAGCTTTAAAAACACCTTTCTATCTCTTTTTGGTTGCGCGTTGGTTTTACTTTTGCAAGTTACATTCTTTAGTCCTGAGGCGATTGCATCTCCTTTGGCTGGGTTGTTCGGCAATAAAGTTAGCGAGACAACTCAAGGTATGAAGACTGACAGGGCGATCGACCAAGTTACAGACAGCACCAAGGAAAATATTGGCAAAGCGAAAGAAGTTGCTAAAGATGTCAAAGATAAAATTGGTGATGGTGTAGACAAAGCTAAGTCAATGGCAAGCGATCGCACCAATGCAATGAAAAATGGAGCCAAAGATTTACCTGAGAAAGCTGGCAACAAAGTCGATGAAGCCATTGATTCTGTCAAAGAATTTTTAGGCAAGTAAATTTAGTAATTACATAGTCATCACTTTGCTATGACTATTCAATCAGTTCCATCAATTTTCAATAGATTTGAATAGATAAATAGAGAAAAAATGTATGGAATTTATTTGGTTTATTTTAATCGGACTAGTGGCAGGAGCCTTAGCTGGTCAGATAGTTCGAGGCGGCAGCTTCGGTTTGCTCGGCGATATTATTGTTGGTATTGTCGGCGCGTTGTTGGGTGGCTTCCTATTTAATGCCTTTGGAGTCTCTACAGGTAGTGGATTGATCGGCAGCTTGATTGTAGCAACCATTGGCGCAGTGGTTTTACTCTACGGTATTCGCTTAGTCAACAGAAATTCCTAATTCACCTGTTTGCGTTAGGTTAAAAAACCTACTTTCAATTTCAAGATTTTGTGCAAGTCACTCATAGATTATTTAGAGGATTAAGAACAATGACTAATAGAAATACAAACCCCAATACCCAAGCCGATGCTAATCTCGATCCTATTTCTGGAGAAGTAGGATCGCATCCCGTGGGAACAGGAGTAGGAGCCGCAGGTGCTGGCACTGTTGCTACAGTCATCGGTGGTGCAGTTGGCGGGCCAGTTGGTGCTGTAGTTGGTGCTGTCATTGGCTCAGTCGTTGGCGGTTTAGCTGGCAAGGATGTGGCTGAGCAAGTAAATCCTACGTTTGAAGAAACCAATTGGCAGGAGACCTATACTTCCAGCACCTATGTTGATTCAGATAAAACCTACGAAGATTATCAACCAGCCTATCGCACTGGTTATGAAGGCTATGAGCGCTATGGGCATAGTGGTCGGACTTATAGCGAAGTTGAGACAGATTTGCAGCGTGATTATCAAGCTAATCAGACTGGAAGTTTACCTTGGGAACAAGCCAAACATGCGGTGAAAGATGCGTGGGATAGAGCTTCTACTCGATTGAGAAGTTAAGCTCTAAAGAGAGAAAGTAGGACTTAGCACTCTTTCTCTCTTTAGCTATATCTTCATCTATTGACGATTCAAATATTGTTCTAAGATTTACAAGGAAGTCGGGCGTGAAGGCAAAAGATAAACTGTGCCTAGTTAAGGAAGTCGGGCGTGAAGGCAAAAGATAAACTGTGCCTAGTTGACGTACTCCCTCTTCAGGGGCTTGCCCTTTTACAAGTTTTCATGAAATAGTAGGGGGATGAACATAATTCAATTTTTTTCTAGAAAGCTACTGAAATCTCTGATCGCTGAAACAGTTTCTAAATTAAGTGCGTGATATTTCATAGGAACAATATCAAATTTATTTTTTAAAAATTCAAGAGTTTAACAATGAAAGATAATCAGCGTGATGAGAACAATCTAGAACGTCGGCAAGACTTACGGCAGGATGAAGAAACCTTTCGGCTTCGACAAGAAGAAAACCGCTTAGGTACTGCTCAACGTAGTAATACTTATCGCTGGATAGTGAATAGTATTTACTGGTTAGGGGGGATAATCGAAATATTGCTGGGACTAAGATTTGTCCTTCGCCTATTTGGTGCGAACATGCAAAATGAGTTTGCCAGACTGATTAATAATTTGTCTGCACCTTTTATTGCTCCATTTTCCACTTTATTTGTTAGTCCTACTTCCGATGCTGGGACAAATATCTTTGATGTGAATATTGTGATTGCAATTGTTGCCTATGCACTCTTGAGTTATCTCATAATTTCTTTAGTCAGATTTATTTTTTATAACAGAGTATAAATATAATTTCTTGGCTCAAGGATGCCGCAAGGAGGCTCGATTGTTAGATCACTCATTTTGGTTCTATGGCATTGCACTTTTTGGAATTATTCTGGTCAGATATTTTCTAGTAGCAGGGGGAATGTACTTATTTTTCTATTCATCATTACGGAAATCTGATTCAGGTCAGCCCGTACCACAAAATCCTTCTTGGGAATTAATTCAAAGTGATATTAAGCTTTCGGTGCTGTCGGCGGCAGTTTTTGCGATCGCATCAGCATTAATTTTATCGGGATATAGTTTGGGGTTTACTCGCCTATACAGCGATCCAGAACAGTACGGGCTGTGGTATCTAGGCATAAGCTATATCCTAGTTTTAATCCTTCAAGATACCTACTTTTACTTCACCCATCGCTTATTTCATCATCCAGCAATTTTTCATTGGGTACATCAAGGACACCATCGATCTCGCTATCCTACGCCTTGGACTTCCTTTGCCTTTGATCCCCTAGAAGCGATCGTGAGTTCTCTCTTTCTCATTAGTGTAGTTTGTATTATTCCATTACACTTCATCACTTTAATTTCAGTCCTAACCACAATGACAATTTGGGCAGTATTAAACCATTTAGGAATTGATCGACTGCCTCCGTCTTTTCCGCACCATTGGCTAGGTAAGTGGTTTATTGGGCCAGAGCATCATTCCATTCATCATCTGAAATACAGTTTGCATTATGGTCTTTATTTCACATTTTGGGATAAGTTCCTCAAGAGTGAAGATCCCAAATTTGTAGAAAGGTTAAATGAGCAACTAACAACTGATCGCGCTTAAATTTTGCTTGGGAAAAAGTTGCCATATTTTTTAGTCTCTTGTTTGTTCTAAGTCGAAAGCGCTGCTTTACAGCACTTTCGACAAAATACTTAGCCGTTCAAGACATCTTTCTTATGTTGAGGAGCCGCCGCGACTGCCGCCACCTCTGCTAAAAGATCATCGGATACCCCCATTTCTTTGAGGGTAATCATCAAATCCTCGGCAACTGCGTCAAAGTGAGCGCTGTTTAACCCCTGCTTTGCCACTAGATCCTTGTGAGCTTCACGCATTTGCGCTCCACTGTATTTATCAGTACCGCCAAAAGCATAGGTGAGAAACGCTTTTTGGTGCATCCGTTGCTTTTGCATATCGGTATTAGCAAAAAAGTGTTTGATGCGATCGTCCTGTAATACTCTTTCGTAGAAGCGATCGACAGCGATATCAACGGCGGCTGCGCCACCAAGTTTTTCAAATAATGTTGCCATGGAATTTCCTGTTTGCGAATGCTGACAGCATAGGAGAAAGTATTGTAATTAGTCTTTGACTTAAGTCAAAACCAATCTTAAAATATTCTTAAAGAAGTCTCAATGCAGATTCTTGAGCGATCGCATTCAGTTAAATAAGTAGTTCAGCATAAATAACCTTAAAACCCAGAAGCATGAGTTGCCCGCAAAGCAGACGAATCACGCTCTGATTTTTGATTTTAATATTGAAGCAAATGTTAAATAGCGTCGATTTGAGCAACTGGTTACAAAAGGTTTTGATTTTTCAAGGATTATCAGCAGAGCAATTGATACCTTTAGCGCAGATTGCTCATCTACAAACCTTTGAAAAAGCTGATTATATCTTCCATCAGGGTAGTGAAGCCACAGGATTTTTTATCATCCAGACTGGTCGTGTTAAAGTGTTTAAAACGGCATTCAATGGAAAAGAACGAATCTTACACTTGTTGAAGAAGTTTGATTACTTTGCTGAAGTTCCCGCTTTTGATGGCAAAACTTTTCCAGCATCTGCGATCGCCTTGGAATACACGGAATTAATTTTCTTTCCTCGGTTAGCTTTTTTAGATTTGCTTCATCAATATCCTGCGATCGCAATTAACATGTTAACGAGTTTGGCGAATCACTCGCGCAAATTGGCGCAGATGGTAGAAGATCTGTCGTTTAAAGAAGTGCCACAAAGATTAGCAGCTTATCTATTGGATTTGAGCGATCGAGTTAATAGCGATCATATTATTCAGCTAGATGTGACTAAAACTCAACTAGCTGCTAGTTTAGGGACTATTCCCGCCACTCTCTCTAGAGCATTCTCGCGTCTCAGTGATGAAGGATTAATTACGATCAAAGGTTCACAGGTCGAGTTGTTGGATCGTGAGCGCTTGCAAGATATCAGTAATTAAAACTTAAAATTGAAGCGTCCATTCACCTTTTCACCCTTGATATCGGTGAGAACTACAATTTTGTATTCGCCTGAAGCACTGCTGGGTAAGTTGGTGGCGTAATGTTTATTCGGCGCATCATAGGCTAGGTCATAGGATTTTTGAGAACCATCGGGAAACTGAACTTGTGCTGTCACCTTAGCATCAGGAATCGCTTCGTGATTGTCTCCTGTTTGCAAGAAGAAGTCGAGATGAATATTATTTTCTTCTTTAACCATTAACAGTTCTAAATGATAAGCGCCAGCCTCAACGACTTGTCCACCCTGATTGGGTTTGCCATGATTTTCTGGTTTTTGAGCAGCTTTGGTGTCTGTTTTAGTGACAGTTTGAGGACTTGGTTCTGTTGTGGTGACAGCGATGGGGCTTGTTGTGGGACTTGAGCTAGTCGGGCTATTGCTGCAAGCCGCTAGGATATTTACAAAAATAATACTAATGAGTAGAAGTTTAGGCGATCGCATATAAATAGATTTCCTTGTAAAAGATTGTGTGAGATTTTAAGGGCTTGAAGCTTGTATTTCCTGCGTAGTAGGAGACACAAGCTCTTTTTTTAGTTTAGGTGTGACATATTTCCCAAATTGGGAATATAAGGCAGGTAGTACCAATAAAGTTAGAGCCGTAGAGGTGACTAAACCGCCTAAAACAACAACTGCAAGAGGTTGCAGGATTTCTTTGCCCGCACCTGTACCAATGACAAGAGGAACCATGCCGAGCGCCGATGTGAGGGCAGTCATCAGAATAGCAGCTAGACGCTCCATCGAGCCTTCATGAATTACTTGCTGGAAGGGAATTCCCTTGGCAAATTTTTGATTGTAGTTATCGACTAGTAGCAATCCATTTCTCACAGCAACTCCGAATAGGGTAATGAAACCAACTAGGGATGCGACAGAAATAACGCTGCCACTAATTGCGATCGCTAAAATGCCACCGACTACAGCGAGGGGTAAATTCACCATAATCATTAACATCGCAGGAATTGATTTGACGGCGAAATACATCAGCACTGCGATAATTAGAGCGGCGAGACTGCCAAAGATAAGTAGATTTTGGGTAGCGCGTTCTTCGGATTCAAACTGTCCACCATACTGGATAAAATAGCCAGCGGGTAAAATTACCTGCTGCTTGACTTTTTCCTGAATCTCGTTGACTAGCGATCGCAAATCCCGTCCCGATACGTTAGCCGAAACTACGAGCAGACGGGAAACATTTTCGCGATTGATCGTATTTGCGCCTGTACCATATTCGATTTGAGCAACTTGTGATAAGGGAATTTTTTGCCCTGTGGGGGTATCGACTAATAGATTTTGAATTACATCAAGGTTATTTCTGGCTCCAGGTTTCAGCCATACGACTAGATCGAATAATTGCTGACCTTGCAAAACTTGGGATACCGTTTTGCCATTGAGGGAAGTTTCTACCATTTCGGCGAGATGTCCAATCGTTAAACCATACCTTGCTGCCATCGGTCGATCAAATTTGATTTGCAATTGTCGAACAGGAACTTGCGGCTCCAGTTGCAAATCCACCAGCCCATCAATACCCTTCATCGCAGTTTCCACTTCTCTACCGATCGCCCTTAATTCTTCTAAATCTTGACCGAACACTTTAACGGCGATTGCACTGCGAACTCCAGAGAGGACTTCATCCATGCGATGGGAAATAAAACCGCCGATGTTAGAAGCGACTCCAGGCAATTTATTAAATTCTTGACGTAGTTTAGCGATGCTACCTGCGCGATCTTGGATACCGCGATCGCTAAGTTCTATATCCACATGACCAAGGTTTACGCCTCCCGCATCCGCATCCCCAGGGGCGCGACCAGAGCGTAACTGTACGGTTGTGAAGTCTGGATCATCCTTGAGTGCGTCTTGAAGTGCTAAGCCCATGCGATTTGTTCGTTCCAGCGAAGTGCCAGGGTAAAGCAATATCGTATTGACTAGCGATCGCTCTTGGAATTCGGGTAGAAAAACTCGACCGAGGGTGGGCAAGATGATTAGAGAGGCAACTAAGGCGGCGATCGCAGGAAATAGAATTAATTTGGGGCGGTGAATGGATAGATTTAACAAAGGACGATAGAGCCTCTGAGCAAAGTTACTCACCCATGTCTCATCGCTAGGTAGTTGACAGGAAGTTAATAAAATCGCACAGAGGGCAGGGGATAGGGTCATCGCCACTAGGGTTGAGGCAAAAATGGATATAAGATAAGCCACGCCCATCGGTGCAAAAATATTTCCTTCCACTCCCGTCAGCGTAAAAATCGGCGCAAAAACTACACCAATAATGATCGTGGAAAAAATCACGCTGACGCGCACTTCTACGGAAGTGTCATAAACCACAGTAAATGGATGTTTGGGATTGCCGACCGCTTGGTTCTGACGCATTCCGCGATAGCAGTTTTCCATATCAACGATGGAGTCATCGACTACCGAACCGATCGCCACTGCCAGCCCCCCCAAAGTCATCGTATTAATGCCTTGTCCGAACCATGACAAAATCAGCATTCCAATCAGAATTGATAAAGGAATCGCACTGAGGGTAATGACGGCAGTGCGCCAATTCATCAGGAACATGATCATGATGATGGCAACGATGATGATGCCATCACGGAGGGAGTCACGCACATTATTGATCGCTGATTCAATAAAGCTCTCTTGGCGAAAGGTAACTTGCACTTTTACATCCTTGGGAAGTGCTGCTTGAACTTCGGCGATCGCTTTTTCGACAGCGCGGGTCACGGTAGGGGTATCGGCTTGGGGTTGCTTATTGATTAGCAATACCACCGCCCGCTTGCCATTGACACTACCATCTCCCCGCGAGAGGGCGGCTCCTAATTTTACCTCGGCAACATCGCTCAACTTCACAGGCTTACCATCGCGAGCCGTCACCACTGCTTCTGCTAACTGTTCAACGGTTTCAATCCGCCCCACCCCGCGAATAATTTCTTCGCGATCGGTCGTAATTAAAAATCCACCTGCGGCATTGAGATTTGCCTGACTCGCGGCTTCAGTCACCTGCTCCAAAGAAACATTAAAAGCAACTAATTTAGCAGGATCGACTAAAACCTGATATTGCCTAACATCACCACCATAGGCGATCGCCTGTGATACCCCCGCCACTGCCAAGATGCGATTGGAAACATTGCGATCGACCAGTCGCCGCACTTCCATTAAGTCAGTTTTTGGCTCTGAATTATTGGAATTCTCTTCCACGGTAAAGGCATACATCAAAATTGTGCCAATCGGTGAAGAAACTGGTGATATTTCTGGCTCTTTAGCATTCTCAGGCAATTTAGCGCGCACTTGCTGCAAGCGTTCGGCCACTAATTGACGTGCTTTATAAATATCTGTGTTGCCATCAAAAATAATTTTGACCGTAGAAATGCCCACGGCTGAAGCCGATCGCACAGTCACAACATCGGGAGTACCATTAACGGCGCTTTCGATGGGCAAGGTAATTAATGATTCTATTTCTTCAGGAGCTAAACCCTCGGCTTCTGTCTGGATTTCTACCTGTGGCGGCGCGAAGCTAGGAAATACATCCAGTGGCATCCGCGTCAGGTTGTAACTGCTAAGAATGGTAATTACAATTGCGCCGATGACAACTAACCAACGCTGAGCGATCGACCATTTGAGAATAGAGTTGAGCATAGGTTTATTCTGGCTCTCCTTCCGCTTTTGTAGCTGCAGAAGTTGACAGACTGTAGTGTTTCACAAGAAAATGAAATGAGCATGAAAAAGCAAATCCTAGAAGTGATGCTTGACTCGAATTGCATCACTAACGGGAACCAGTGGTTTTCGCGGCGATCACCCAACTTGATCGGTTGTGGAGGGGATATGTGGATTATTTTTCAGCATAGGTTTAGAAATGTTATGCTGCATTTTGCTCGATAAAAACCTATTTAGGTATATTATCCTGTAAAAATCTTGTTATTATACTTATTTGGTTGTTTTATCTCACACGTTATGTGATATTGACCTTGTATAAGTATTTATTCTGCAAGATGATACACAGTTAGCTAAGCCTTTATTCAAGCATCATCGTTAATTGACAAAGGTAGTATTGAGGAAAGAATGTCATACAAAAATGGAAATTACTGTGCTTTCTACGTTGCTGAACCATTTAACGAAGGAGCATTAGGCGCACACAAAGCAAAAGACTTTGTTTACTACAATTTACTGAGAGCATGGAAAGGATGGGACTTATCATTTCCTTTTAACGACTCACATAACAAAACATACAGTGTTCGAGATGGTAGTGATTGGGAGTCAACTTTAAAGCCAAGACTTCGAGAACGTCTTAGAAACTCAAAGAATGTAATCCTGTTCCTCAGTAAAAGGACAGTAAATTCTCGCGCACTAAGAGAGGAAATAGACTACGGAATAAATGTGTTGGGGCTTCCGATAATTATTATCTATCCTGATTACGAAACCAAGGAAAGCCTTTTGCAGAATGGCTCTTTAAAAAACGAGATTAAGAATTTATGGGATAAGTTACCGATACTAAGGGACTCAATGAATAAAGTTCCAACTTTGCATGTCCCTATGAATAAAGCTCTTATTACCAAATCGCTACAAGATAATGACTTTATGGTAAATACGAAAGCAATACCAGATGTGTATATCTATCGATAACAATGTATTAATCGTTGATATGATTTGGCAAAAACAAGAAAATTGAAGTTTAGGAGGAGGCTTTGATCAAAGTTAATCTGTTTGACAAGAGAATTATCAAACAATTCCTAGAATTTACATCAGGAATAAGCGTAGGACTTTCTCTCCTACTGATATTTGTTGAGATACCTAAAGAGGTAAAACTAACACTTGGTAGCATTTTTGCAGCAATACTACTCGTTACATATGCCTTCTTGTGGTTTAATTCCAATAACTTAGAAGAAGTCAATCTAGATGTCGAGGGAAGCATTGTCACCGTAAAGAAAGGTGATATTTTTAAGCAATCTGGATTCAAAGTCATTGCATTTAATGAGTATTTTGATACTCAGGTCGATGACAAGATAATTTCTCAACAGTCACTCAATGGAATTTTTATTACCGATTACCTTAAGGTTCCTGTAGCCGAATTAGATAAATACATAGAGAACTATTCGTTCGATGATGATGAGACTTTAGAAGAAAATACAGCTAGAAGATTTGGCAAGAAAAAACGATATAGTATTGGGACTATCTGTGTTTACAACGAATATATTTTGACTGCGTTCTCAAAGTTTGATGAGCAAAATAGAGCTTGGCTGACAATGCCAGATTATCTCAGTTTTTTAATTAGATTCTGGGATAAGGTTAATAGGGTGTACGCACAAAAGAGCGTTTCAGTTCCTATCTTTGGTTCAGGAATAACACGCATCAAAGAACACAAAAATATCAGTGATGAAGACTTATTGAAAATAATGCTTTGGACATTTAGAATTAGTGAAATGCGGTTTAAGTATCCAGCAAAGTTACACATTATTATACACGCAAGTAAGATAGACAGAATTAACCTATTGGATATTAAATCGGCCAAGAATGGTTTGTAAGTGAATCAAAGGAAAACATTATGAAAATTGTCTTTAGACCTTTACTTAAATTAGTGTTTTTGTTGCTAACTTTACCTGCAATAAATTTTTTAGGTGCAGATTCGGTAAATGCCAGAAAAATTGTTGATAGGGATTCACCTTTATGTAAAAGCCGCGATCTACTTACAATGATTGCATTTAGTACAAGAGAATATAATGTTGCCATATGTAAGGATTGGAGCAATTCTGACTATTACTATGTTGGACAAGATAAGCAAGACATTGAACAAACAATCTTTCTGAAAGTTTATGAAAGAAATAATCCATACACAGGTGCTAACCCTTGGTTACTTAAAGCTAGGAATGGAGAGTATACCTATCAGATTGCTGAATTTAATCCTCTTTCTAGAAATGGCTATGTTTCAATATCTGTGTTTAAAAATGGGAGTAGAATTTATCATGAAGTGACTGATACATACGTTGGGAGTTATGAATAGGAAAGTGCGATCGCCGATCTTGTAGGGTGCGTTAATGAAATGTAACGCACCTTAACTAATATTCAAAATTCGTGCATTACGCTGACCCTAACACAATCTACATTTACTACAATGTATTAGTACAGTTCAATTCAGGTGCAATATGTCCCTAATGAGCACCCCAGATAAGTTTCAAGTAATATCGCCTCCTTTTCGTTGGGATGAGGCAGGGGGTATTCGTATTGGCTCAAGTCGGGTAACACTAGATAGTCTACTTGCTTCATATCACAATGGCTCCACTCCTGAAGAAATTGCTATTCAGTATTCAGTTCTTCACTTAGAAGACATATACAGTGCGATCGCTTATTATCTAAACCATAGAGAGGAAATTGACAACTATCTGGAGCAACGCAATCAACAAGCTCAAAAACTCAGGCAACAACTTACTCAAAAGCACGACCTCACGAACCTAAGGCAGCGCTTGCTTGCTCGTCAGTCACAAAAAGAATCGAGATAAAATGCGCTTTCTAACTGACGAAAATTTTAACGGGGCTATATTGCGTGGTCTAATGAGACGTTTGCCTACATTGGATGTAATTCGTGTTCAAGACGTAGGGTTGAGGAATACTGATGATCCAATTATTTTGGAATGGGCGGCGAATGAGGGACGTATCTTGCTTACCCATGATGTAGCCACCATTACGATGTATGCATATCAGCGAGTCAATCAAGGATTACCCATGACTGGAGTTGTGGAAGTGATTGCGACAGCCGCCATAGGTAAGATCATTGATGACTTAGAATTATTTATCTGTTGTAGCGAGCCTGAAGAATATGAAGGTCAAGTTCTTTTCATACCTTTTTCCTAAAGCCCAGACAAAGCCTAACACTTAACACTGCGTTATCTTATTCTGGCTCTCCTTCAGTTTTTGTGGCAGCAGAAGTTGGCAGACTAGGGAGATAGATGGTTTCTATAGAACTTGGAGAAAACACATTGTTAGTATTATTTGTTGCTAAATTCTTGCGCTTACCCAGCCAATAGCCACCATAAACCGCACTGCCGACTATACTTGTGGCAATGAGGAAACTCCACCAAGGCAGAGATAGAGCCTTGTTACTATCTGCATTAGTCTCTTCAACAGCAGCCTTATTGGGATTACCGCGCAGCGATTGGGCATAAAGTAAAGGCGCTCCCTCAGTCACGATGCGATCGCCTTCAAACAAACCACTTTTTACCTCCACAAATCCATCGGATACTTGACCGAGAGTAACTTCCGTTGGTTCAAAGGATTTACCATTCTCGACATAGACCAATTTTTTGCCCTGCATATCTACTACCGCGATCGCAGGAATTGCGATAACAGGACTTAAAGCTTGACTGGTGAGAAGTTCCAATTCCGCAAACATTCCCGCCTTTAGCTGTCCATTGGCATTATTAATTTCTGCCTTGACGGGAATCACGCGCTGCTCCCCTGCAATTACGGAACCGATGGTGGTAATTGTGCCTTGCAGCTTTGTATTAGTTGGGGAATTGGTTGATATTCCTGCGACAGTGACATTAATCTTTTGTCCAATCTTGATGCGATTGATATCCTTTTCAAAAATATTTGCCGTGGCAAAAACGCGGCGATCGTTCACAATCGTCATAATCGGTTTACCTGCCTCTTCAAAACCTTCGCCAATTGTGGCTTCGCGATCGCTAACCACACCTGAGATTGGCGCAACAATTGTCACCGTACCGTCAGCGTCAGCCTTAGAATCTAACTGTCGTAAACGGGCGGCATATGCTGAACCACTTAACTCAACCTTTGATTGTGCTGCTTCTAGCATTGCTTCGGCTTTGGTGACTTGGGCAGCCGCTTCTAGCAATGGTAAACGACCTGATGCTTTAGACAAATTAGACTTAGCAGCGAGAAATCGGCTCTCCGATTCTTGGAATTGTCGCCGCGAGATTGCCCCACTTGCCAATAATTCGCGATCGCGGTCGTAACGTTCCTGATCAATCTTCAACTCCGTTTCCGCTTGACGCAGTTCCGCTTCCACAATCTGTTGTTGATTGCCATAGTTCTGTCTCGCAAATTGTAAATTCGCGATCGCCTCCTGCACACTTGCCACAGCGTCAGTTTGTTTCTCTAGGGCATTCACCCGCAAATCCGTCAGTTCAGGACTAGATAGCACTGCGACTACTTGCCCCGCTTCCACCTTATCCCCAGGTTGCACTAACAACGAAATCAAAGTTCCCTTAATCGGTGATGTCACTTTCACTTTGCCATCGGGTAAAGGTTCAATCTGCCCCGTAGCTTTGAGAGCGATCGCCATAGTCTTCTTGCTGACAGGTTCAACTTTGATGCCCACTTTTTGAGCCGTATTCTGATCAATTTCAATCGCCGATGGATTGGCGATCGTGTCACCATGACCAAACTCATCGCCATGCCCTGCATGGGCAAGGATTGCCACAGGATTAAGTAAGGGATTGACAAGCAAAACTAAGCTCAGACAAGTACCATAAATTCTTTTCATAAATTGCCCCTAATACATTTTTACTTGCCGTACCAAGCTTTGCGCCATGCACCCATACACGCGATCTTTTTTTCTGGTATGGAATCATGGCATATCAGGACACCTGAATGATTCATTGTTGTTGATTTGCCTACTTGCTTGTCGATCTTTATAGTCATATCTCAAACATTGCTTAGAATTCTTGCATTGTAGTGTTTCACAAGAAAATGAAATGAGCATGAAAAAGCCAATCCTAGTTTTTAAGTAGCTAAACATAATTAAAACCAAAACTCAGAGAGTGAGTCGCCCGCTTCGCGGGCGACTCACTCTCTGAGTTTTAAAGTTATTGATGCAGAACTACTTAGTAATTTGCAGAAGAGATCTTTTGGCAATTCTGGCGACGTAAATGCTTACGAATACGGTGGCAAGTAGTCCAATTAAGCGCAGACTCCATTGAATGACTTGTGTTTGGGGGTTACTGTTTGGTTGAGAGTTAATGAGGTTAATATCCATAACCAGAGAGCCAAGATAGACATACATGATCGTGCTGGGGATCATGCCAATTGATCCTAAAATATAATCTTTAAGAGCCACGCGAGTAATTCCAAAGGCATAGTTGAGTAGGTTAAAAGGAAAAACTGGTGAAAGACGAGTTAGAAAAACGATTTTGAATCCTTCTCTACAAATGACAGCATCAATTGCCCTGAAGGTAATCCTGAAGGTAATATTGTTGCGAATTTTTTGACTGACATAGCCCCTAGCTAAATATCTACCGATTAAAAAGGCAAAGGTTGCGCCTAAAGTTGCAGCGATGAACACATAGATTGAGCCGAAAAATACTCCATAGAGTGCGCCACCCCCCAAGGTTAGGAACGAGCCAGGAATAAATAAAACTGTGGCAAGGTTATAAACAATAATGAATACAATGATGCCAAGGGTTCCCTGATCCTTGATCCAAGTAATGATACTTTGCAGAAAACCATTGATATTCAGGTGATAACACGCTATTACTAACAATGCGATCGCAATCGCGTTGAGCAATATTTTTAGCCAAAATCGATATTTAGTTAAGTGGTATCTCGACATGGGATATATTAAACTATCAATTTAGAGCGACCAGATTTAGAAGTGTCACCAACCTTCATGAGGTTATCCTTGACTGCGTAAGACGTAGCCCACACCGCGCACGGTATGCAGTAACCGTTTAGAATTATGAACCTCTAATTTGATGCGTAAAGCCCGAATGTACACTTCAATAATATTCGACTCACCCATGAAGTCATAGCCCCACACCGATTCGAGAATCTGGTCACGGGTTAAGACTTGCTGGGGATGGCGCAGCATAAATTCTAGTAAATCAAACTCTTTGGCGGTCAGATCGACCCTCTGCCCTGCACGATAGACTTCGCGGGAAGTATGACTTAAAGTAATATCTTCAAACTGTAAATTGTCGGTAGCTTCAGGATACATCCGCCGCATTCTTGCCTTAATTCTGGCGAGTAGCTCTTCAATACTAAAGGGCTTAGTGAGATAGTCATCGGCTCCTGCATTTAAACCAGTAACGCGATCGCAAATTTCATCCTTGGCTGTCAGCATAATGATTGGTACTTTTACCCCCGTTTTGCGTAACCTTGTGCAGATATCTAATCCTGATATTTCGGGTAACATCCAATCCAAAATCACCAGATCAGGCTGTGTCTCACGGGCTAGTTGCAAGCCATCTAAGCCAGTCATCGCCACAGTTATTTGATAACCTTCTAAACCAAGTTCCATTTCAATAAATTTCGATAACTTAGGGTCATCTTCAATCAGTAGAATGCGATTATTCATCGTTGCGGATTCCATAGCGGTAAACTGATTGTAAAAATACTACCCTCATTTGGCTTGGACATGAGGCTGATTTTGCCATTCATTCCCTCTACTAAGCTTTTTGTGATCGCTAATCCTAGTCCAGTGCCATCGCGGGAACGGGTGGAGGGATCATCACTGCGATAAAAACGCTCAAACACACGCTGCTGATGGGCAAGGGCAATACCAATACCGCGATCGCACACATGGATGATCGCTCGATCTTCTCTAGTTTCCAGTTGAATTTCCACTGGATCTGCGGAATATTTAATTGCATTATCCAATAAATTAATCAAAACCTGTTGCAGTCGATCTTGATCAGCCAGAGCAACAATATCTTGATCTTGAGTGATCGCTGTGACCAAGCGATCGCTGACTTTGGCACTCATTGCCGCCACTTCCGCAACTAAGGTATTTAAAAAAACAGGAGCTTGCCGAAAATGCAAATTGCCACTATCAGCACGGGCAAGATCCAACAAGTCTTGAAGCATCTGGATCGTGCGCTCGGTTTCTGCGCTGGCAGTTTCGAGCGCTTGTTTTTGATAAACGCTAAGGTTGTCGCCACGGCGGAGCAAGCTTTGCAAATAGCCACAGATTACCGTCAAAGGCGTGCGTAACTCATGGGATACATTGCCAACAAATTGACGCTGCTGCTCCCAAGCGCTCGATAATCTTTGGAGCATTTCATTAAAAGTCTGTGCCAATCCCAAAATCTCATCGGGAGCCTTGGCTAGTTCTAATTTAGCAGCACTGAGGTCGTCAATGGATATCAGGCTTGCCATCTGACTCATTTCTTGCAAAGGCGAGAGGGCTTTGCGAATTCGCAGGGCGATCGCCACAATCAAGATCATCGTTGCACTAATACTAACGATAATTAATCCATAAATGCCATTATTTAACTGCAATTGGTCATTGGTAATATCTTGAGAAAGGTAAACCTTGCCAACAAGTTTTCCATTGACCGTTAGAGTATTGCCACACATCACCACATAGCGATCGCCGATTTGGATGACCTGTGGCGTGGTTGGCACTTGGGTATCGCCAATATTTTGTAAATCTGCGGCTAAATCATAGTTATTCGTAGATTTGGCAAGAACTTTGCCGTTGTCACCTTTGACGAGAATTGCTAACTCGGAAGTGGCAACTTTATTGAATGTCCGCTCTATTCCTGCTTGAACGCCACCTGTTTCCATATACATTTCCACTTGATCGGGAAATCGCATCGCCACATATTCCAGCATTTGCTTGTGACCATTGACCACTGTCTGTTCCATTCGCCAACCTGCCCAAACAGATACCCCCGTTAGGCTAATTACCGAAAGCGCGATCAATTCTACGGTCAAACGAAACTGAAGTGAGGTGTGTGAAACTCGCTTGCTAAGTAAATTTGCGATCGCAGTTCTAATTGATTTATACATTGGCTTTGTTTAGCAGGTTCGGCATTGGTGACGAGAAGCTTCACCGATGCCGACTATTAAAAATTTTTAGCGGTGTGCTGCTGTACATCAAACTCAAAACGTTGGCTATAGTCAGTTATACCGTAGATATTAAAACTGATCGTGGGTTCATCGCCGATCGCTTCAATCTGATGGATTGCCTCAGGCATCAGACAGAGAATATCACCAGCCGTAAGGATATGTTCTCCTGTTTTGACAAGGCGATCGGGAAATTCAGCACTAGGCGATCGCTGCCAAAAAGTATTCTTCTCTTCGCCATCAATCAGCGCCACAATTCCCCATGTGGCATGATTATGAATTGATGAAACACGCTGCGGTGACCAAGCGACTGTCTGCACGGTTAGCGCGAAATCTGGCTCATCATAGATCATCTGCACTGACCAACCCGTTTTGCGATCGGGCATTGCAAAACTAGTCAAAATCCATTCCGATTCATTGAGCAAGCGCCGCACTAATGGACAGATTTTTTGCAATCGCAAGCAATCGTCTGATTCTTGCCAGATGATGTTCTCCACATCGGTAAGAAATCGATAGAGTCGATAGGGAATGGGATATTTGTTTGTGAATGAATCTTCTTGCAAATCTTTTTGCATAGATTCAAAGGGAATACATAAGCTTTCATTGTTAACTAACCAGTCCTGAGCGATCGCTTGCATTAATTCTCCTGATTGCACTAAGTTTCAAGCTTTTCATAGTAAGCAGCTCGGCTTAATTAAAACCTAAAACCAGAGATTATTCCACCCGCGTAGCGGGTGGAATAATCTCTGGTTTTTTAGTTTACTTATGCTCAACTACTTAAACCTTAGCCTGAAGTATCAGTTTGCTTCCTTTAAGTTATAGCCAAGTCTGAGATTGCAAATGAGCGCCATGTGACTCCAAGATAAATTTTTGATGAAGACCTTCTCCAAAATTGCGATGCTAGGAGAGTTTGTTCTATTGTCTGCAAGCTTTATGTAATATCCATCTACTCCTCATCTTGCCCTCATTTTGCTCATCTTTAATTGGCTCAGTCTTCAATTCGTTCCCATATTTCATCTAAGCAATTTCTATGAAAGCTAAGTATTTGAACACTTTGACCGCGATTGCTTTGCTAAGTCTTGGCACTGCGATTGTTTCAGTAAAGCCAGAATCTATCCAAAAATCTGTGTCTGAAGCGATCACAGGTGAAGCCGCCCATGCCCAATCCGCTTCTGTCGGTGGATCTCTCGCCAAAAAGTTGCAAGGTAAGCCCGTTGTGGTTGATATCTATGCTAGTTGGTGTTCTGCTTGCAAAAACATTGCGCCAACTCTTTCCCAATTGAAACAACAATATGCAGGCAAAGTTCACTTTGTGGTGCTAGATGTATCAGATCGATCCACTACGGCTCAATCAGAGACGATCGCTAAAGAGTTAGGACTCAGTGCTTTCTTTGCTGCTAATAAGACGCAAACAGGTTCGTTAACCATCGTCGATCCATCCACAGGCAAAATCTTGTCGCAACAACGCAACAACCCCAATAAAGATACCTATACCAAGGTCTTAGATGCAGCTTTAGCTAAAAAATAAGGCGATCGCCTATCCCAATTCCCTTTACTTTAATTTACCAATATTCGCCATCAAAAAAAATCATGAAAATTAAGTATCTTGCTTCATTAGCTGCGATCGCACTCTTGAGTACGGGTGTATTTATTGCTTGTGCTACACCTGAAGCATCCAAAGACAATACTGCCAGCACCACCACTACTGCAACTAAACCCGACCCTTGCGCGGCAAAGAAAGCTGATCCTTGTGCGGCTAAATCTACCTCTGGCGCTTCTATTGGTGGTCCTCTTGCGCAAAAGTTGCAAGGTAAGCCCGTTGTAGTTGATATCTATGCGAGTTGGTGTCCTGCTTGCCAAAATATTGCCCCAACCGTCTCTGAACTGAAGAAAGAATATGATGGCAAAGTTGAATTTGTGGTGCTAGATGTATCGGATAAAACCACCACGGCGGCAGCGGAAGCTACTGCTCAGGAGCTAGGACTGAGCAAGTTTCTTGCCGAGAACAAAACTCAAACTGGTTCGCTCACAATTGTTGATCCCGCCACGGGCAAGATCTTGGCTCAATATCGCAACAATGCCGACAAAATGGCTTACACCAAAGTTTTGGATGCTGCGCTGACAAAGTAACCTCAAAACATAGTAAGGACAACTCAAGGGCAATTCATGAATGGTCCTTACTATGCGTCATTTTTATGAAAGTCGTAAACAATTTCAATTTTAGGAAACCTCTATGAAACCCCTTCAAAATAGCGATCGCAAAACCGATCTCGCTATGCAAACTACTACAAAAAACAGCGCTAAAATTCCTAAAAAATGGCTTATTTTTGGAGGATTTGTACTTCTAGGTTTTGTAATTGCTCTATTCATCACTACCCCTATATCCCAAGCATTAGAATATGCCATCTCTGTCGTAGAAAATCGCTATCAAGAATGGTTTGCCCAACAAGACACAGCTAATCCATTAGTATTGATGCCCCTTGCATTTATTGGCGGCTTGATTGCTAGTATTTCTCCCTGCATTCTGGCGATGCTACCCCTAAATTTGAGTTACATTGGCACTCGCAATATTACCTCTCGCAAAGATGCCTTTGTGAAAGCAGGAATGTTTGTACTTGGCAATGTAATTATTCTGAGCCTCTTTGGATTAGTTTCGTCCTTTGCAGGATTGGTCATCGTGGAATATCGTGGTCACATTAATGTGGTTGTCGGAACAATTATTTTAATTATGGGATTAGGTTTATTGGGCTTAATTCAGATTCCTCTACCTCGAATTAATGTTGGCGGAGCTAATTTTGGTCCTTTTGGCGTTGGCTTAACCTACGCTTTGGTTAGTTCCCCCTGTGCCAGCCCAGTCCTGTTTGCAGTGCTTGCGGCTTCGGCGGCAAGTGGTTCACAAGTTGTATCAGTGTTGACGATGGTAAGTTATGCCTTGGGATACACAATTGTGATCTTTTTATCTAGTTTGCTGACTGGTTTCGCCAAACAAGCCAACCTCCTGATGAAATACTCCGAAGGAATTATCAAGTTCGGTAGTATCGCTCTAATCATTGCAGGAATCTACTATCTATTTATAGGCATAAAGTGGTTCGTTGGCAGTTAAATTCTATCTTTTGTGCTTGTTTTCTCGCTTTTATCGTTTGACGAATAAAAACTTTCTTTTTACACATCTTTTCCTTCTTGCGTAATCCCTAAAGATAAGAACTTAAGTAACTCACAAATTTATTTTATGAGTCAAATGAATTCTCTTATGTATCAAACTCTCTCTAGAACAGGATTTGTATCTACATTTACAGATAGGCAGTGATCATCCTGAATTAATAGAGAAGAAAGAAATACAAGAGTGTTCGTCATGAATGTAAAGCTGCCCTCTCGTAGAAGATTTTTATTTTCTATCTCATTGTTTTCTTTGAGTTTAATCACAGCCTGTAGCAGTAGTGTTGTCAGTAATCCGACTGATCAAGCTAGTTCTTCAGGCAACAAAAAAGTAATTCGGATTGCGATCGCAACTCAAGATCAAACCATTAATACAGCAACGGGCGGTCCAATTATCCGTGAAGAAAAGCTTCTAGAAAAGTATTTGCCAAAGACTGGCAAATATCAGGATGTCGAATATAAGATTGAATGGTCAAGCCATACATCTGGGCCCCCAATTAATAACAAAATGTTAGCTAATCAAGTTGACATTGGCATGATGGGGGACTTTCCCTTAACCATCAATATGAATACATTCAGAGACAAGGGTGCTGGAGTCAACAGTATTTATATTGCCACCTTATCCTATGGTGCGACTGGAGCAGGCAATGCTGTCATGGTTCCCAAGGACAGCCCGATTAAAAGCATTGCTGATTTAAGAGGCAAACAAGTATCAGTTCCCTTTGGTTCGGCTGCCCATGGTATGTTATTGGGTGCTTTAAAGAAGGAAGGGATTAATCCTGAGACTGAAGTAAAACTAATCAGCCAAGCACCTGAAGTTGGTGGTACAAGCTTGAAGACAAATCAGATTGATGCTCATGCCAACTTTGTTCCCTTTGGTGAACTATTCCCTTTACGCGGTTTTGCCCGCAAGATCTTTGATGGTGCTGAGTTGGGAGTACCCACATTTCACGGTGTCGTAGTACGTTCCGACTTTGCCAAAGAGCATCCTGAACTAGTTGTTGCTTACCTCAAGGCTCTCTTGGAAGCTAACCAAATGGTGCGTGAACAACCTGAAGCGATCGCGGCAAAAATGGAAAAGTGGACGAGTGTGGAGAAAGAAGCCGTCTATATGTTCCTTGGCCCCAATGGATTACAGCAAGTCAGTCCCGCAATTCTTCCGATCCATTTAGAAGCTTTAACTAACAGCGTCAATACCCTGAAGCAATTAGGCAGATTAGATGCCAAAGTTGATGCTGCGGAAATCACCAAACTCACCGATGACAGCTACTTAAAACTTGCTGCCAAAGAGATGGGGCTGAACTATGACGAAATGATTGCCAAGGCAGAAAAGTTCCCAATCTCTGGTGAAGATGCGGAAACCAAGCAAGCAATTACTGAGCCTAAACTGGCAGCACAGGTTTGGGTTGATGGTGAAGAGAAGATCAGAAACTTCGCTTCTATCAAAAATATGGTAACGGCAGTGTCAAAACTGAAGGCTGAAGGCAAACAAGCCACAAGCACTGTGTTTGTGCATGATTTCAACAAAGGCTGGAAATTACTAGCTGCAAATTCCTTCTTCGTGCGTAAAGGTGATGATATCGCCGCATTCCTGACCGAAAAAGATGCTCAAGCCTATGCAACAAGTCAAGGGGGCGCTCAAGTTCTCACCTTTAATGCGCTCTAATAATCTGCTACTGCGGAACAGAAACTTGGTGATGTTTATATTAGGCTTGCTTCTAAATTTATGAGTATGTAACGCGCAAAGCGCGTTACATACTCATATCTATTAACCTATTTTTTGGAGATGATCGATGTCTAACATACCTTCTGAGCGATCGCTACCTATCGAATTTTGGAATAGTTTTAGTTTGTCCATCAAAAGTTTATTCGGGCGCTCATCGGATGTGGTGAAAGAGCCATTTTCGGCACGCAAACGTAATCAACTGTTCAGAAGAATACTATCCATAATCTTATTTTTCGGTATCTGGCAAATCCTCTGTATGGTGAAGTTTAATTTCTGGATTAACTTTTCCTTCTTGCCATCGCCCATAGAAGTATCAGAAGCGACGGTCAAGTTTTTCTCGACCAATGCCATGATTCATATTCAATCCAGTGTAATTCGGGTCTTGGCTGGTTATTTCTTTGCCACTATTTTAGGAGTGGGTTTAGGGATTTTGATTGGTTGGTTTCAGAAATTAGAGGATCTCGTATTTTTGCCATTGGAATTATTACGACCGATTCCAGCTGTAGCTTGGATTCCCTTAGCGATTCTCATGTTTCCTGACGCTGAGTCGGGCATGATTTACATTACCTTTATCGGTGCATTTTTCCCAATTTTAATTAGCACGATCAAGGGGGTTGAAGGCGTTGATATGCTGCTGTTACGGGTTGGTCAATGTTTAGGTGCTGGACAGTGGTATGTGTTCAAAGATATTGTTGTGCCGGGGGCAATGCCTAGTATTGCCAGTGGTTTAGTCATCGGCATGGGAAATTGCTGGTTTTGCTTGGTAACGGCGGAGATTTTGGCAGGTCGTTATGGCATCGGTTATATCACGTGGGAATCCTACGTTACTTCTAACTATCCACCAATTGTAATGGGTATGTTGATGATTGGTTTGATGGGTTCTCTTAGTTCTTGTTTAGTTGAGCGTTTAATTCATTTGCTGATGCCTTGGCGCGTTACCAAAAAGAAAACTGCTTAGTATTAAGGATTTAATTTTGTTTCAAGTTTTTTGTAACTGATATATAGCAAGGATTTACGTTGATGGCAAAGTTGCTCGAAAATAATCTGCGATCGCAGGTTAAAGGATTAGTAGAGGTTGAGAATCTATCGGTAGGTTTTCGACGCAAGGGAGTATTTACTTCAGTTTTAGATAACATCAACTTTACGATTCAACCTGGGGAATTTATTTGTCTGCTCGGGCCTTCTGGCTGCGGTAAATCAACGATCTTGAATACGATCGCAGGATTTATTAAACCTTCTGTGGGTAATGTGTTAGTTGATTACCAAAGGATTACTAAACCAGGGGCTGATCGCGGTTTTGTATTTCAGCAATATTCGCTCCTACCTTGGAAAACGACCTTCCAAAATGTGGAATTTGGGCTGAAGGTGCGGGGTGTACCTAAGGATGAACGCAAAGAATTGGTTGATTACTATTTAAATCGAGTGGGCTTGTCCAAATATCGCCATGCCTTTCCCTATCAGATGTCAGGAGGTATGCAGCAGCGAGCAAGTATCATTCGCGCCTTAGTCAATTCGCCTTCGGTATTGCTGATGGATGAGCCTTTTGCCGCCCTAGATGCCCAAACCCGTCACATGATGCAGGAGCTATTGCTAGATATTTGGCAAGATTTAAAATCTACGGTGGTGTTTGTGACCCATGATATTGAGGAAGCTGTATTTTTAAGCGATCGCATTTTTGTGATGGGAGTTAATCCCGGACATATTAAAACGATGGTCAATATTGATCTAGAACGTCCCCGCCATGTCGATTTGATGCTCACTCCCGAATTTATGCAACTCAATCGACATGTATTCGACCTGATTCGTGAGGAGACTTTAAAAAGTATGGCATTTGAGGATTAAACATGGTGGAAAATGAAGACGCTTTACGTCTTCATTTTCCACCATGTTTTACCGCGACGTTTTGTAGGTTTGCTTGAGAAATTCTGGCTGAATCCAGCGATCTAGATTAATTTTGGTGAGGTTTTCGTTATTAGGAATCTTGCTGAGGTGGTCAATGTGTAGTTTCAGCCAGTCGGGACGGATTACGGTTTCAGAAAAGAAGCGTGCTGTTTGTTCAGGATGGTAAGAACCATTGAGAATTTCAGTTACTAAATCTAGATCCAGACGAGTCCATTGGGCAACCTGAGCAGGGGCTGAGGGTGTATTGTCATACCAATGTTGGGCGGCTTTGAGAGATTGTAAATAGGCAATCACCACTTCAGGATAGCGATCAGCGAGGTCATGATTGACCACGACCCCATAAAAGGATGGCAGAATATCGAGATTGCCATCAGCGAGATAGCGAAATTTTCCACAACGGCAAGCGACATCATGGAAAGGTGCGAAATGAGCATAGCTATCGGCTAAATGTAAGGGAAAGTTAAAGCCACGAATCGCTTGAATATGCTCAAGGGAAATTAATTCCACCTGATCTAGTAGGTTTGCTGCTTGGAGCGATCGCATCACCATGCCATGTGCCGAAGAGCGTAATGGCACAGCAATATTTTGCCCCCGCAGATCAGCGATCGTTTCTACCTTTGATTGATGTGGCACGATGAAGGCATTGCCAGAACCATCGGGATTACTAGACACAAAGCTGACTAAACGAGTGTTGTACTGAGATGTCTCAGGATTTGGCAAAGCACTCAGTAGTAATGGATAGTCCCCCAAAATGCCAATATTCAATGTTCCAGAATCTAGCCCCGTCACAATTGGTGAACCCGTCGCAAAATTTTGCCATTCAATCTGAAACTGGATGCCACTGTAGCGCCCATCTTTGGGTAAAAAATGAGATAGCAACTGCAAACGCTGAATAATTAATCCTGCCGTCACCGAGGGAATTGTGCCATTTTGAATACCAATCGAGAGGGTGAGCGTTTCGGGTCGATTGCTATTAGCGGTACGCAGTGCAAAACTAGGCGATCGCATATGCATCGCATTATTAGCATTATTATTAATATCTACTTGCTGATGTTGATTTTCCTGTAATAATTTCACTAATTTCTGCGTAGGCGTGAGATCTACAGCCCCCCGTGACGATTTAGATGATTTATGATCATTTAAGTCATCAATCTCATTAATTCCCTTGGGAGTCAGTAAAAAGATACTGCCTGACAAAGCAAATTCCTGCAAAGAAATTGCGACTAAGTTTCCCGCTTGACATTCCAACTGGAATTCAAAATTAGAAGCAAAGCCCAAATATGCTCCTTGAGTCATATAGGTTCGCATGAGGCTTGATGTGTCTACGGTTTCCACATTAGAAAAATCGCTAAGAGATAGCCCAATTTCTGTCAAGCGTGATTCCAAAACCTTACGGCTAGGGGCTTCAGAATTCATTAACACCCAAGGATGATGCTTTAAATCGCTAAGGCTAAGCCACTTTTTGTGGGCGAGGGGGTGATGAGCAGACACAAACAGCGAGTAGCGGATCGATGCAATTGCGATCGAAGAAATTTCGGCAACATCGGCAAAATTAATATCTGAGAAGCCAATATCAATCTCATTATTAATGATGCTCCGATATAACAATTCGACAGAATCAAAAATATTACATTGAATTTGTAAGTTTGGATACTTTTGTCGGTACGCAAATAGTTTTGTTGGCAGCCATCCATTACCTATTTCTGAAGTACAACCAATTTTAATTATTCCCGATTTACCCTTTTTTATATGCTCAATTTCCTGCAATAAATCGTTTTCTAGATCGATTAGTTTAGGACCATTTTCAAGAAGGAATTCTCCCACATCTGTAAGCTGGATTTTGCGCCCCAGCCGATGAAATAATGGAGTACCCAATTCCGTTTCGAGAGACTTGATTTTAGCGCTAACTGCTGGTTGTGTAAGATTTAAAACGTCAGATGCCTCCGTAAAACTTAAATGCCGAGCCACTTCAAGAAATACACGGATTTGATAAACTTCCATGGTAGTTACAACAAAAATAGGATGAGCTATCTGTAATGATTTTATCTAATGGTACATTCTATTGATTCAATGAATTTATCAGTCTATAAAATACCTCGATAAACTAAACCTGAAATCCATTGCATAATGAAAACAAGAAATACAACACAAACGGTATTGTTACATTTCTGCAAGGGATTAAATAGATCGCAATGAACATAGTTCTCTAAAACTTGCTTGCAGTCATTTTGTCTGTATTGTTAGCAACATTTTACGAACAAATACTCAAGTGATTTATCCCATGATTCAGGTTCGACTTTCTTTAGAAACGAGGAGGATTTCAAATTGAATACTCAATGGCTCAAGACAGATGTTTTGGTGATTGGTGGTGGTACAGCAGGAACGATGGCAGCCATCAAAGCCAAACAAGCCAATCCAGATGGCGATGTTCTGGTACTAGAGAAAGCCAATATTCGTCGTAGCGGTGCGATCGCCATGGGTATGGATGGTGTCAATACGGCAGTTATCCCCGGAAATTCTACTCCAGAGCAGTACGTCCGCGAAATCACAATCGCCAATGATGGCATTCTCAACCAAAATGCCGTCTATCAAACGGGCAAACTCGGCTTTTCCGTCATTCAAGAACTTGAGCAATGGGGCGTAAAGTTTCAAAAGGATACGCAGGGGGATTACGATCTCAAGCAGGTTCACCGAGTTGGTAAATATGTGTTGCCAATGCCAGAGGGTAAGGATCTCAAAACGATTTTGGCACGTCAGGTTAAACGCCACAAGGCAAGAGTAACCAATCGCGTCATGGCAACCCGTGTATTGGTGAGAGATGGTCGAGCGATCGGGGCAATTGGCTTTGACGTTCGCAATGGTGATTTTGTAGTTATCCAAGCTAAAGCTGTGATTCTCTGCACAGGAGCCTGTGGCAGATTAGGACTACCCGCCTCTGGTTATCTCTATGGAACCTACGAAAACCCCACTAATGCAGGTGATGGCTACTCGATGGCATACCATGCAGGTGCAGAACTAAGCAATATTGAATGCTTCCAAATCAATCCTTTAATGAAGGATTACAACGGCCCAGCCTGTGCCTATGTTGCTAGTCCCTTTGGTGGTTATACTGCCAACGCAGAAGGCAACCGCTTCATTAGCTGTGACTATTGGAGTGGACAAATGATGCTAGAGGTTTGGAAAGAATTGAACTCTGGCAAAGGTCCAATTCAGCTTAAAATGACTCATTTGGATGAGAATACGATCGCGGAAATCGAATCAATTCTCTGGGCGAATGAACGTCCTAGCCGAGGAAGATTCCACCAAGGGCGCGGCGAGAACTATCGCACCAAGGGCGTAGAAATGAACATTTCCGAGATTGGTCTCTGTAGTGGTCACAGCGCATCGGGCGTATGGGTCAACGAGAAAGCGGAAACTTCCATTAAAGGGCTATATGCTGCTGGTGACATGGCAAGTGTTCCCCATAACTACATGATTGGAGCCTTTGTATTTGGGCGCATCGCTGGGGAGAATGCGGTGGAATATGTCCAAGGCTTAGAACACCTCGATCCCGATCCTGAATTTGTGGCAACTGAGAAAGCCCGCATCTATGCACCACTTGATCGCCCCAATGGTATTCCCCATACCCAAGTTGAATACAAGTTGCGCCGCTTGGTCAATGACTATCTTCAACCCCCCAAGTCGGCTAACCGCATGGAAATTGGCTTGAGCAATTTCGTTAATTACCATGCTAGCCTCGATCAAATGGGCGCACAAGATCCCCATGAACTGATGCGTTGCATGGAGGTTCACTTTATTCGTGATTGTGCAGAAATGGCGGCGAGAGCGTCACTCTATCGCAAAGAAAGCCGTTGGGGTCTCTATCACTATCGCGTCGATTATCCTGAAAAGAACAATGAAGAATGGTTCTGCCATGTGCATCTCAAAAAGGATGAATCCGATCAGATGGTGCTATTCAAGCGTCCGATTGAGCCTTACATTGTGGATGTGAATGTTGAAACGGAAGTTTATGACGTTGCTGTGCGCTAATTGAAATCACATATAATCCTTATCAACAAAGGTTTGTTCACAATATACAAAGTTTGGAGTATCAGAAATCATTATGGCTTTAACCACTCAACGAGTTGACGTACCTGTAATCGTCGATGAGTCTAAATGCTTGGAAAAGTGTGTGGCTTGTATTGAAGTTTGCCCCCTTGATGTATTGGCAAAAAACCCTGAGACGGGTAAAGCCTATATGAAATACGATGAGTGTTGGTTTTGTCTTCCTTGCGAAAAGGAATGTCCCACCAATGCGATCACCGTCCAAATTCCATTCCTATTACGCTAAGGGAGGCACGCATAATGGATAGTGAAATGGATCAATGGTTAGAAATGTTGCGATCGCCTAATGTGGATGATCGCCTCGTAGCAGTTAAAAGTTTGCAACATATCGGTGATGAAGAAATCTTCGCGCCGTTACTAGAAGCTGTTAAAGATGAAAGCCCCCTTGTCCAAAAGTTAGCAGTTACCACCCTATGGGAACTCGCTAACCCTGCTGCTGTACCTGCGTTGGTCGAATGTCTTTCCTCACCAGTGGAGGATATTCGCGAAGAGGCTAAATCTGCTTTAGGAGAGTTGGTTGCCCCCGATCATCTTTTGCTATTGCTAGATGCGCTACTGCGCGATGACATCAATATGCAATTGAATATTCTGTTTCTATTGCGGAAGATTCATGATGCTCAGTGCTTACCCTATGTGATGCCATTCTTTGACTCAACCTTGCCAGAATTACGGGAAGCGGCAATCACCACCCTCAGATACTTAAATCAGGTGGAACGCTGCGAACCTGCCCTCGCACTAATGTCCGATCCTGAAGCAACAGTCCGTCGTGCGACGGCTCTGACTCTTGGGCATTTAGCGGATGCCGAAGTTGTACCCATTCTCTGCAAAGCTGTTACCGACGATCCAGATTGGGAAGTACGCCGCAATGCGGCAAAGTCTCTCACCACCCATGCCAGTCCCGATGCGATCGCCGCTTTGGAAAAGTCCGCCGAAGATCAGCATTGGCAAGTTCGCAAGTTTAGCCTCCAAGCTTTACAAAAAATCGCCGCCGATCACACTTTGCCTCTATTCATCAAAGCTCTAACCGATGAATATTCAGACGTGCGCCGTGAAGGTGTAATTGCGTTGCGGATTTTAAACAATCCCATAGCACTAACACCTTTACAGCAAGCTCTTGATGATCCCGATCGCGATGTGTGTATCTTTGCCCAACGCGCCATTCAAAGCATCCAAGATAGCATTCAAGAGACTTCCAATGCCTAGCCATAACTCCCCTTTCCAAAGAGCAGAACATCCTGTTCCACCACCGACCGATCCTCAAGTTGAGGTAAAGGAGCTAGCGGTAAAATCTCTGCTCAAAACGGTGATCGAGCCAATTCTGAACATGGATATTGTCAGTTTGGGCATGGTGCGAAATCTGCGAATTGTCGATGACTATGTGTACCTACGGCTCTATGTGGGTAAACATCAATTTGCTCTCAAAGCGCAAATCATAGAGTTGTTGTCATCCCTAGACTGGTGCAAAAAGTCCTATGTGGAGGTGTGCACGATCGCAGGAGTTCGCACCACGATCGCCGTGTCCAGTGGTAAGGGTGGCGTAGGCAAATCGACAACAGCCGTAAATTTAGCCGCTGCTTTGCGATCGCAAGGTAACAAGGTAGGTTTACTAGATGCTGATGTCTATGGACCAAACGTGCCACAGATGCTAGGACTAGCTCAAGAGGATGTAAAGGTGATGGACACACCCACAGGTCAACGCTTTATCCCTCTTGAAGCGCATGGGATTAAGGTAATGTCAGTGGGGTTACTAGCCGCGCCCGATCATCCCCTTGCATGGCGGGGACCAGTTCTCCACAAAATCATTACCCAATTCATTCAAGAAGTGGAATGGGGAGACTTGGACTATCTCTTGATTGATTTGCCTCCTGGGACGGGCGACGCTCAGATTACGATTGTGCAAGAGAGTCCGATCTGTGGCGTAATTTTGGTCACGACTCCGCAGCAAGTTGCTGTTGCCGATGTCCGTCGCAGCATTCACATGTTCCGTCGAGTTGGCATTCCCGTTCTCGGTATTATCGAGAATATGAGTTATTTACTCTGTGGACATTGTGGAACGCCAAACCCAATTTTTGGCAGTGGTGGTGGACAACAACTTGCTGATGAACTACAAGCACCTTTATTAGGGCAGGTTCCCATTGATGCCAAAATCTGCACAGGTGGCGATATCGGCACTCCACTTACCCTTAGCGATCCTCATTCGGCAGTTGCAGAGGTGTTCAATAAAATTGCGATCGCACTAGATAACAGTTTTGCTTCATGCCATCAGATTAAACTTCCACAGGAAAGTGTTTTAGTTCCCTAATTTTTAAAACCCTTTCTGGGTTTGTTTTTTAATTCACAGAAGTATCTACATGTCTTTGTGAATTGGTATAAATAACTAATGTTACGTGGAACTCAAGGTATGAATCTCCTGCTGCTGGCAAAGCAGGGCAACCACGGGGGGATTGCCCCTACCTGAATAATTTAAATTTGGCGTAGGGGCTGTGCCCCCGTGCCAGCCCCGATCCTTCAACATCGCTGGAATTCCTTCCACGTAACATCAGTAAATAATAGAGAATATCAACGATGGACATATCTTCACCTTCTCAAGTTTGGAGATGGATTTCTCAACATATCTATGGACTTTGCCTGACGATCGCCTTAGCGGGAATAGCCTATTTATTGCGTAATCTACCAATATTTGCTCTGTTTAGTCCATTGATTATCGCGATTATGCTTGGCATTCTATTCCGCAACATCATCGGAATGCCAGCTTATTGCCAAGTGGGCGTAACCTTCTCCATGAAACGAATTTTGCGATTTGCAATTATTCTCTTAGGAATGCAACTCAGCTTTGTGCAGGTCTTGGCAATCGGAGTCAAAGGAATTGGATTGATTATATTTACATTATTTAGCACCTTTGGCTTTACCTACTGCCTAGGAAGACAATTAGGAGTTAGCAAGAGCTTAACCTATTTGATCGCGTCAGGAACTTCTATTTGTGGAGCTTCCGCCGTGGTAGCCACTAGTAGCGCTACTCATAGTTCCGATCGCGATACCACCTATGCCGTAGCAATCGTCACCATATTTGGAACTTTATCTATGTTCCTCTATCCATTATTACCAACTTTGCTCAGTCTGACTCCTGAAACCTTTGGTATTTGGTGCGGGGCATCGATCCATGAGGTAGCGCAGGTCTTGGCGGCGGCTTATCAAGTAAGTCCGATTAGTGGTGAATTAGCAAGTATTACCAAGTTGTCAAGAGTATTATGGCTAGCACCCGTCATTGTAGGTATTAGTTATCTATATTCCTATCGTAAACCACATTATAATCATCAAGCATCAACTGCGATCGCAATTCCTTGGTTTATTTTTTATTTCATTCTATTGATTATCCTGAATAGCCTAAATATTTTCCCAACTGAGCTTAAAAATGCGATCGAGCAAATCAATAAGTTCTTATTGACAATCTCAATGGCAGCAATGGGTTTAGAAACAAAGTTACAACAGCTTCGTGAAACTGGACTTAAACCTTTATATTTAGGTGCAGGTTCTTGGTTGTTTATCTCTATATTTAGCTATGGATTAGTCAAGATATTTTATTAAATGGTAAGAATGAGCGATGCTTATTCTTACCTATTGCAGAATAGTGAATTCATGACATCACCAACCCTGACAGTTTTGACAGCTTTTATTCTTTTTGCTTGTACATTTGTCCGTTCTGCTGTGGGGTTTGGCGATGCTTTACTTGCTATGCCATTGCTGGGACTAATTATGAGCCTCCAGACTGCTTCTCCAGTCGTTGCTTTTATGGGATTCATGATTAGTCTCACAATCCTGATCAGTGATCCTAAATCCGTTGACTTTAAATCAGCTTGGCGGTTGATTATTGCGACGATTATCGGCGTTCCCTTTGGACTATTACTTCTCAACTATGCTCCTGAACGATTAGTTAAAGTAATTCTTGGGTTGCTGCTAATCCTTTATGGTATAGGTAACCTCGTTACGCCAAGAATGCCTCGCCTTCAAAATGAAAAATATGCCTTTATCTTTGGATTTATCGCAGGTATTCTCGGAGGTGCATACAACACTAATGGTCCTCCGATCGCTATTTATGGAACGCTCCGTCGTTGGCGACCTGACTATTTTCGAGCAACGATGCAATGTTATTTTCTATTCTCAGGGATTGCCACCATTGCAGGGCATGGCATCGTTGGTCTATGGACTCCCATAGTTTGGAATTTATTTTTATGGTCTTTACCGAGTATTTTTCTAGGGGTTTACATCGGCGGTAAGGTAAATCGATGGATTCCCCAACCAATGTTTAATCAAATCATTTTTAGCTTATTAGTTATTGTGGGCTTTCTATTTTTGTTATAGAAGCAATTTGGCATTTTGTGCCTATGCTAAGTAGTTCAGCATAAATAACCTTAAAACCCAGAAGCGTGATTCGACTGCTACGCAAACGAATCACGCTTCTGGGTTTTATAGGACTTACGCAAAAATGACTTGAAATCCGCAGGGCAAAGTAGGAGAAATTCATGAATTGCCCCTACTTTACGTTCTTTTGCGTAAGTCCTATAGAAATGAAAAGCTTTTGATTTGATTTAACCGAGAACCTTGCGGGCTGTTGCCACAACGTTATCAACGGTGAAGCCAAACTTGGCATAGCCAATAGGACCGGGAGCTGAAACACCGAAGGTATCCATACCGATCGCTTCGCCTTCAAAACCGACATACTTGTGCCAGCCAAAGGTGCTACCAGCTTCAACACTGACGCGCTTCTTGACAGCAGCAGGAAGTACGGATTCTTTGTACTCAGCCGATTGCTCATTGAAGAGTTCTTGACAAGGCATTGATACTACGCGTACTGCCTTACCTTCACCAGCAAGGATTTGTGCTGCCTTGGTTGCCAACTCAAGTTCTGAACCTGTGGCAATCAAGATCAATTCAGGATTGGCGGCTTCAAC
Organism: Pseudanabaena mucicola FACHB-723; assembly: GCF_014696385.1. Classification (GTDB taxonomy): domain Bacteria; phylum Cyanobacteriota; class Cyanobacteriia; order Pseudanabaenales; family Pseudanabaenaceae; genus Pseudanabaena. The sequence goes on along the minus strand of NZ_JACJQB010000016.1, from coordinate 9,797 downwards.
AACGGTGTAAGCACCCTTCTTAGCACCTTCGATGGAAGTGCCAGCGAGGTTCTTCACGTTCTGACGGGTGAAGGCTAGGAAGCTAGGACGCTTACGATTGGCGATCGCAACTTGGTAAGCAGCAACGGTTTCATTGGCATCCGCAGGACGGATGGTCAAAGAGTTAGGAATGACGCGCAAAGAAGCGAGGGTTTCTACGGGTTGGTGAGTGGGTCCATCTTCGCCGAGCATTACGGAATCATGGGTGAGGATGTAAAGCACACCAATTTCCGACAATGCCGAAAGACGCATTGCGCCACGCATATAGTCAGCAAATACGAGGAAGGTTGCACCGTAAGGAATTGTGCCGCCATGCAGAGACATTCCATTTAGGATTGCGCCCATGCCATGCTCACGCACACCAAAGCGGAAGTTACGACCTTCGTAAGATCCATGTTGGAAGTCAGCTAGCCCCTTAACATAGGTCATATTGGAGTGAGCCAAGTCAGCAGAACCGCCCAAGAATTCAGGAAGTACAGGGGACAAAGCATTCAAGCAAGCTTCTGAAAGAAGACGGGTAGAAGTTTCCTTTTGAGCAACAGGCTCAAGGGCTTTTTCCCAACCTTCAGGAAGTTCACCAGCCATGATCCGCTTGAATTCCGCAGCTTCAGCAGGATAAGCTTTTTCGTAAGCAGCAAAGCGCTCATTCCATTCAGCTTCAGCCTTTGCACCCTTGTCGATTGCTTGACGGAAACGAGCCAGAGCATCGGCAGGAACATCAAAAGGTTCATGTGTCCAACCGAGGTTAGCGCGAGTTGCCGCAACTTCATCGCCACCAAGAGCCGCACCGTGAACGCCTGATGTACCAGCTTTCTTAGGAGAGCCATAACCGATGGTGGTGGTGACAACCAGCAAGCTAGGTTTGTCGGTGACGGATTTAGCTTCGGCGAGTGCTTTAGCGATCGCATCGAGATCTTCGTTACCATCAGCAACCTTAACAACGTGCCAACCGTAAGCTTCGTAACGCTTAGCAACATCTTCAGTAAAGGCAAGGTCAGTGCTACCATCGATGGAGATGCTGTTGCTGTCATAGAGCATGATCAGCTTGCCGAGCTTCAAGTGACCGCCCAAGGAAGCCGCTTCGGAAGCGATGCCTTCCATGTTGCAACCATCACCAAGGATCACATAGGTATAGTGATCGACGATGTTGTGACCAGGCTTGTTAAAACGAGCTGCCAAATGTGCTTCAGCGATCGCTAAACCAACGGCATTACCGACACCTTGACCGAGAGGACCTGTGGTGACTTCGACACCTGCGGTTTCAAAGTTTTCAGGGTGTCCAGGGGTGGGGCTACCCAATTGACGGAAATTTTTGATGTCTTCGATGCTAACGCTGTCATAGCCAGTCAGGTGTAGCAATGAGTATTGCAACATACAGCCATGTCCTGCAGAGAGGACAAAGCGATCGCGATCGACCCACTTAGGATTTTTAGGATTAAACTTTAAAAACTGATCGAACAGCACAAAAGCCATTGGTGCTGCGCCCATCGGCAGACCGGGGTGACCAGATTTTGCTTTTTCGACCGCATCGATCGATAAAAAGCGGATGGAGTTAATGCAGAGTGTCTCAAGGGTTTGAGGTTTCGAGGGTGCAGCGACCATAGTTACAATTGCTTTAAAAATTTGTACGCATTCAGGTACATTTTCCCTCAAAACTGTCCCATACAATAATAAATTTTAAGATTTGGTATCTTCTGACGCAGATTAAATATTCAGGCTAAACGTCGATCTTTCCCACAGCCACCAAAAATCATGATGATCAAGGCTCTTCTTTTATGATCTGCCAATTAATGGAAAAAACGCCTACTTCCATGATTAAGCAACCGATGATTTTTTCTATCAAAATGTCATTTTTTCCTTCACTTAATATTTCAGCTTTAACATTAATCACACTAGGATCATCCTCTAAAAGCTTACTAGATAAAGATCTAAGACTCAGTTGAGTATTGTTGACAGCTTGCATGAGTAGCATACGCATAGGTACTTCACTATTTACATTGCATGTTAAGTGGCAGAGATAATGCACTTTAAAATTTTTGTTTGTCTCAGCAGATAGCTGATTTTGATGTGCTAATGGGCGTGACATTAAGTTAGCCAGCACAATTGTTAAAGTCCCCGCAAAGGCTTCTAGCATAAACCCAGCCCCAGTCAAAGCGCCAATTGCCGCCGCACACCATAAGGTAGCTGCTGTGTTTAACCCACGCACTGTTAGTCCATCTCGCAAAATCACGCCGCCACCTAAAAAACCGATTCCCGAAACGATCTGGGCGGTGATTCTTGTGGGACTGGAATCACTAGGAGTCATGACTGCTATCAAGACAAATAAACAAGCTCCTGTTGAGACTAGGGTCGTGGTGGCGTTGGTCTGTAGCCCTGAAATACGCTGTCGCCATTGACGCTCTAATCCCAAAATTGAGCCGAGAAAGAATGCCGCAATTAATCGAATTACAAACTCTGCTAGGGGCATACTTTCTTTATTTATCTTTACTGATTGCTATTGCTGAACATAGAATATGTCGAAATTAAAACAATTATTACGGCTGCTTAAAATCAAGATTCCATAACATATTTAGGATTAGGATATACATAGTTAGTAAGTAAAGACAAACTAAGCTAACCGTTGATCAAGTTCTCTAAATATTCCTTTAAGGGTGATAGTTATGAACGCTTTAGTAAAGAAACTTACAAGTATGGTGGAATATTTAAGCGATGCGATCGCAAAAATATTCAGTCCGAGCAAAGATGATTTTCCCGCAACAGGTACTCAACCTTACAATGGAGATCCTGCATCCCACAATTAAAGAAATTATTAGAAAAGAGAAAAGCCTCGCATCGCGAGGCTTTTCTCTTTTTTGATTATTGATTGGTTATTGATTTTTAGGCGTATAGGGAATAAGCTAACGGCTGACTATCAATGATTTACAGCACTTTGCGCTGAATTTCTCTGTAATACTTCAAGCCTTAACAGGCTGTACTTAAGGGGTTTAGATATTAATGCTCAAGTTTGTTTCAGCATCTATATTAGTCATTGCTTCGCTTGCGGTTGGGGTAGGAACGGCGCGAGCAGATGTCGATGATTGTATTGATTACATGGTGTCGCGAGGTAGCTCTGCCCGTGATGCAAGGCTAGCCTGTTCTAAGGCATCGGACAATAGCAATAGCAAACCCAATTCAGGGCGCTTGAGCGAAGCCCAGCAATTTTGCTTTGCTGCCCAAAGAGGTAACGGCGAAACACTACGGTACTCTAATGGGCAAGTGATGACCTATAACGCAGGTCGCATTGGGGCATCTTGGTATTACCCCAATGGCAAAGTGATGACTTATAACGCAGGTAAAAGCGGAGCATCTTGGTATTATGCCAATGGTCAAGTCTTGACTTATAACGCAGGTACACAAGGCGCAACTTGGTACTATGCCAATGGTCAAGTTGTTACCTATGGCATGAATAAAGATGGTGCGACTTGGTATTATCCCAATGGCAATGTCATTTCTAATAATAGTCGTCTGTCTATATCAGAACAGCAACTGCTCTATCCATGCGACCATATCGAGTAATCCACTGCTGAGCTATATCAAGAAAATGCCCCAATGATTAATAACTCGGATATCGCCACACCAAGCTACTGGCAGAAAATTAGCCAATGGTCAAAAGCTAATCTGTTTAATAGTTGGTTTAATAGTATTTTGACTGTTATCTCTATTTGGTTACTGTATCAACTGGTGGGCGGTATCTGGACTTGGGCAACGACGATCGCCCAGTGGTCAGTGGTCAGCAGTAATTTTCGACTGTTTTTAGTGGGACTTTATCCTGTTGAGGAGTTTTGGCGCTTGTGGAGCATTTTAGCGATCGCAGGTTCCCTATCAGGCATTTCATGGGGACTATGGGGCAGATTTAGCCGATTTGTGGCGATCGCCATCGGCTCGTTATCAGTTGCCTTGGCAATTTTGTTACCCGTTGATAGCATCTCGAAATTTTTAATTTTAGGGATTACTGGGGCGATTGCAGTTGGCTTTGTCGCTGGTCAAAAATGCAAAATATTTAACCAAAGTTCGCTGATCTTATCGATCGCATGGATTTCCTCCTTACCGATTTCGCTTTGGTTAGTGGGTGGTCGATGGGGATTGACGGCTGTCGATGTCAATGTCTGGAATGGATTAGTGTTGACATTGCTAGTTGCGATCGCAGGTATAGTTTTTTCCTTTCCATTAGGGGTTTTACTTGCTCTAGGCAGACAAAGTACCCTGCCAATCATCAAATTATTTTGTATCTTTTATATTGAGCTAGTACGCGGATTGCCACTGATCGGCATTTTATTTATGGCACAGGTGATGCTGCCCTTATTCCTGCCAGCAGGATTAGAAATTGATCGGGTATTGCGGGCGATTGCGGCTTTTGTCTTTTTTAGTGCTGCCTATCTTGCTGAAAATGTGCGTGGTGGTTTGCAGTCCATTCCCAAAGGACAGGCAGAAGCAGCGAGAGCGTTAGGACTAAGTATCCCTTTAACAATTATTTTAATCGTTCTCCCCCAAGCGCTCAAAGCTTCTATTCCTGCGATTGTCGGGCAATTCATTGGCTTGTTTAAAGATACTTCCCTAGTGGCGATTGTGGGACTTGTGGATCTCATGGGTGTATCGAGAACAGTGCTATCACAACCAGAGTTTATTGGACGCTATGCAGAGGTCTATCTATTTGTGGCACTCATCTATTGGGTGTTCTGTTTTTCGCTATCACAGGCTAGCCAAAAACTAGAGAAATCTCTCCATACTTAAAGGTTGTGTATCGTCCGCGCATCGGACGATACAAGATTCGCGTAGTGGCAATTCAGGAATTGCCACTACGCGAGTGGGTTACTAAATTTCATTAATCAAATTCAGTAATGCATCGGTGGTAATCTTGCCACTCATGTCTGTACCTTCTAACAAGCTATCGGCGAGGTCACGCTTTTGGTGGTGCAGTTCCACAATTTTCTCTTCAATCGTTCCCTTAGCAACCAAACGATAAATGGTAACAGGACGCTTTTGACCGATGCGATGGGCGCGATCGCTAGCTTGATCTTCCACCGCAGGATTCCACCAAGGGTCCATATGGATTACATAATCGGCGGCTGTGAGGTTAAGCCCTGTGCCACCTGCCTTCAAGCTAATCAAGAAAACATCGCCTTCACCCGCTTGGAAAGCCTCAACCCGTTTTTTGCGATCCTTGGCGGGGGTACTACCATCTAGATATTGGTAGCTAATTTTTTGAGAATCGAGATAATCACGAATCAGGTGTAAATGGTCGACAAATTGGCTAAATACTAGGGCTTTGTGCTTGTTGTCCAGCAATTCCGTTACGACTTCGCCAAATAGTTGCAGCTTCGAGCTAGGTAACGGAATATCGGGACGTACCAGCTTGGTATTGCAGCAGGCACGGCGGAGCTTCATGATTTCGGCTAATACTTGCAGATGCTTTTGTCCTGCATTAACCTCACTACCACTAAGTTTTGCGATCGCATCTCGTCGGAGCGCCTCATAAAAAGCAAATTCTTCTTTGCTGAGTTCCACTTGCAGCGTGACTTCGGTACGCGATGGCAACTCTTGCAAGACTTGGTTTTTGGTGCGCCGCAAAATAAAGGGCTGAATCAATTTCTTAAGTTGATTGCGGGCTTCACGATTTTGCGATCGCTCAATTGGATTAGCATAATTGGTATTGAAGTTATCCAGAGAACCCAATAAGCCGGGGTTGATAAAGCGGAAGAGGTTCCACAACTCGCCGAGGTGATTCTCGATGGGTGTACCTGTGGTAATTAGCTTAAAGCCACTTTGAAGATTCATGGCAGCTTGCGATCGCTTGGTGGCTGTGTTCTTAATTGCTTGAGCTTCGTCAAGGACAACAGTTTCCCATTCCACCTTTGCCAACATCTCGCCCACTTCTTCCTGTTGCAAGAGTCCATAACTGCAAATGACGATATCAAAGGGCTGGAGATTGTCTAATACTTTCTGGCGATCGCCGTTACCAAAGACGATCACATTTAGGGTGGGGGCAAACTTCTCAGCTTCGCTAATCCAATTCATGCAGACCGAAGTGGGCGCAACAATTAATGTTGCTCCATGGGGCGCACGGGTGAGAATTAATGCTAAAGATTGCAGTGTTTTCCCCAAGCCCATATCATCAGCGAGGCAAGCACCGACTCCCCAATGGGCAAGTCTGGCGAGCCATGCAAATCCTTCGATCTGGTAGTCGCGGAATTCCGCTTGCAGAGTTGAGGGTAATTGCGGTGTAAAGTCGCGCATCTCCCTAATTTTTTGAATATGTGACCGCCAGTGCTTATCCGCTTGCAGATCGCCAATTTCATCAACAAAATCTTCGAGCGCGATTGCCGCCAAGGGATGAAACCTTGTACCTTTACCATGCTTTTCTGATAGACGACGAAATTCATCCAGACGATTGCGGAACTGTTGGGTGAGTGCAAGGAACTGACCATCACCAAGGGGAATAAATCGACTAGGAGTTTTGTCGAGCAGTTCTAAAAGATGTTGCATGTTGATCACCTGATCATCACCGAGCCGCAGTTCTCCATCGGCGGCAAACCAATCACGGCTTTGATTGATCGACATCCTAAAATCACCAAATCCTGCTCGGTGACTGATTCGCATCTTCTCGCCTTCTGGCCATTCCAACACAATGCGATCGCCTAATGCTTGCAGTTCCATTAATAGTTCTAAACAGAATTCGGGATCATCAATTGTCCATTCATTTTCATGTTCTTCGTAGTTTTCCAGCACAGGACAATCAGCGATCGCGGCATTGGCAAGTTTTTTCTCCTCCTTGAGATCGCGAGTCGCCTGTAACCGCTTACCATCAATTTCTGCCAATACCGTTGTCCCACCAGCCCCCGGACGATAATAGGCTCCCGCATTACCAAAGGGACGTGCCAAAATCGCAACCTTGAGTCCATCCCCCGCAGGCAAAATATGCACATGGGGTTTGCTATCTGATGGTACTTCTTCGGCATCGGTCACAACTCCGCCGATATCAGAATGCACTGTGACAATCGAAGAGATGCCATGGATTGCCGCCAGCACACGATCTTGGGCAGCTACAGGAATTTCCAGACGATTTTTGCGCCCGATGATTTCGGTGATGCGGCGATGGGATTCATTGATCTGTGTAACTTTGAGACGGGTTGGGGTTTCTTTGGTAATTACAAAATTTTGTCCATCCTTTAACTGTGGCGAGAATTCGAGAATTAGGCGATCGCCTCGTCCTTTTTTTACCAGTAGTTCGGGTTCTCCCTTGACAATATCGACACGGGTCGTCGGTGAGTCCTCCCAAAATACCAAGGGATGACCAATCAAGGCGCAGATCGTATCTTCATCGAATTCATATTGGCTTTGACCGTAATAGCCATGGTAGGCATAGCTTTGAATATGGGAGCAAACAGCCATATCCTGCGGAGTCATGTAAGGAAAATCTGTAAAGGATTCCTTCAGCCTTTTAATCGCAATGTTCCGTCCTGCACTCCATACTCCCTTAGCATTGATCTTCTGTTCCTTGGGTTGAATCGTACAGACACCCTTGGCAAACGTAACAAACCAGACCAAACGTTGTGGTGATTGGCTAACTGCTTTAGTTTGTTCCTGCGGTGATTTACTGAGGTTAAGTAGAGCATTGAGACTCAATTCCCAAGTTTCCTGTGGACGAATTAAATTAACGATTGTGGGAATCTGGTTAGTTTGGCGCAGTTTTTGAGCATGTTTTTGATGGATAGAATTGGGTGATAACTGCCCTAATAGTTCGGCAGTTTCCATCGAGAGCCAATGATAACCAGCATTTACAGATTGCTTAAGCAATGGCTCTAAAATTCGCGGCAGTTCAATTCTGGCTTTTTCAGGATTTACCCAATAGAGACAGAGCGCACTATAGAATGCTTCTAAGCAATGGCTTTCGGTATGATTGTGGATATATTCGGCACTGAGAGTATCTTTTTGGGGAATATCGCCCATTTGAAACTTGAGAACCCTCTGGAGGCGACTGTAGGTAACTTGCAACCAATGGTTAGTTTGCTTTGCCATGATGGCAGTATAGCCTTCGGCTTCACGAATGCTCTCGGCTGTACCTTCATGAATTAGTGCCAATATGAAAAATAATCCTGATTCACCGCTGAAATAGACATGTCGCTTGCCTGTCGTTTTTTTGATGATTTTGAGGGACTGCCGAAAACTTGCGATCGCAGTTGAAAACTCTCCCTTCATGAATTGGCAACAGGCGAGTAAAGACGATCCCACATCTTTGTAATCATCAGACATGCGCTCATGAGCCGCTTGCACAGTATCCAAATCACCACGCAATAGGCTTTGCTCCATCAAAACGAGCAGCAAGGCATCGGTGCAACGTTCACTTTGGGTTTGGAATTGTTCACGCAGAATTGCTAATGCTTGATCGGTCTGCTTGAGCCGCAACATGCCATTATTTAAAATTGTTGCTAAAGCGGATTCAAAAAATTCGATTCTGAGACTTGAGAACCAATCAGGATCGAAGGGGTTGTTACATGCCTGATAGAGAATTGAGCTGAAGGGTATTTTTGATTGGGAATAGCTATAGCGATAGAAATCTTCAAATTGTTGATTGACAAAATCGAGGTCTTGACGATAGATGCCAATGCGTACCTCTCGAAGAAACTGGGACTCACTTCTAAAGGTGCGTGAGTCGGTTCTGCCATAGGATGGGACAGGAATTTTTGCTTCGATCGTTTGCACAATTTTCTCAAAATTGCCTGACTGCACCGCATCACGAACAGCAATATCGAGCAGAAGCGCGTTGCACTGTGGCCCCTGTGAACGGTCTTGGGTCAGCAAATTTACCTGTATAAACCAGTCAATATATCCTTTGATACTGGCAGCAGTAAAATGCTTGTCTTCTTTGTCTTTTAGCCCAAGGTGTAGCAAACAATCAAAATACAAGCTGCGATTAATCGGCTCATATGCGATCGCAAACACTTGGATCATCTGTCTCTCTAATGCTGACAAATTATGATAAATTTTTGTCAGTTTTGCATAGAGTGGGGCAGAAGCATTTTGAGGATCAGGCATATGGGATTGCTTTTATATTTACTACGGGATTAAGTTTTGAGTGCAAATATTCCAATTTCTAATTGTAACAAAGATTCTGGCTGCATCATCTGATTGCGCTTTTCAAACAGGCACAACCAATGAATTGTCCCTGTTTGAAAAGATAAAAATGGTATAGTCATTTTTATCTTTGGTATAGAAAAACAAGTTCTGATTAGGACATACCCCCCAAGAAGTGAGTTGCGGCGCTTCGCGCCGCAACTCACTTCTTGGGGGGTGGTTTGTACTAGCTAACTCTTGCTTTGCTATGTAACTCAAGCTACGTGCAAGGTTTTAATTTCATAGGGCTGAAATGTAATTTGCAATGAATTTGATTGCTCGTTGGCAATGGCAATAGTTGCCTGTTCCATGAGATCACATTCCCAGATTTCTTTGATTGATAATAGATCTCTTGAAATATCAATCTTAGTTTCTGTTACTTGTCCGTGGGCTTCATAAAAACGCAAAATCCAAGCTGATTGATCTTGGGATCGCTTCAATGCGGAAAGGATAATATTTGGTGCAGAAACCTGTAAAAAACTAGCTTGATCAGCTTGATTTTTTAAATGATTAATTACAATGGGATGATTAAATTCTTGTCCAAGTTGCACAATATTGGCTTTGCGCCAATCCCCTTGATGGGGAACAAGGCGACAAGCAAATTCATG
>NZ_JACJQB010000015.1 GCF_014696385.1 Pseudanabaena mucicola FACHB-723 | reverse complement strand
TATCAAAAACGATGGAAAGTTGAAGAGTTTCACAAGTCTTTGAAATCTAATCTGGCTCTTGCTAAGTCGCCCACTGGGATTCCTCATACTCAGAAAAATCATATCTTTGCTTGCTTTTTTGCTTTTGTTAAGCTAGAGCGCCTTCGGATTAAAACTAAACTCAATCACTTTGCTCTTAAGTCTAAACTCTACTTCAATGCCATTAGGGCTAGTTTCTCTCTTCTCCAAAAATTGGCTATTCCTTCCACGTAACATCAGTGATCATAAATTAACGCGATCGCAAATTTTGCAACGGAAAGAGAGAATCGCCAAACTAGTTGCCATTGGTGAGTTCGAGTCTGCTTTTCTGTCGCTATGGATCTTTGCCGAGATTTTGCTGCGAAGATATGCCAGACAAGCTTTAATTCCCGTTGATCGCTTGCCAACTGTGCTAATGCTGCATCATCTGCATGATCAAGAACAAATTTCGACCAAGCAGTTTGTGCGTACCATGGCTCTGAGCGAGATTAGAAATCGGGTAGCCCATGGCTTTGAGGTAAAATCCCCGCTTAATGATGCGATCGAGCGATTACTGAGCCTAGTTGATGAATTCATTACTATGCAGAAAACTTAAATAGAGCGGTGCAGAGCACCGCTCTATTTAAGACTAGGCGTTAGCAATACCTTGCTGACGTGCCACGGCATGAACGGCGGCGGCAACTGCATGGGAGACACGGGGATCGAATACCGAAGGAATAATAAAATCTGGTGCGAGATCGCTACTGCTCACTAAAGAGGCAATCGCTTGAGCTGCTCCCAAATTCATCTGCGTTGTAATTTTATGAACTCTGGCATCAAGCGCACCACGGAAAATTCCGGGAAAGGCAAGAACATTATTAATTTGGTTGGCATAGTCACTGCGACCTGTGGCAATCACTGCAACATCATTTTCGACGAGTTCGGGTTGAATTTCAGGATTAGGATTTGCCATCGCAAAGACAATCGGCGCAGAAGCCATACTTCTAACCATTTCAGGAGTAAGCGCACCCTTGACACTCAAACCAATAAACATATCGGCTCCTTTAATCACATCTGCCAAAGATCCAGACATGTCACTGGCAAATTCTAACTTTTCAGGGGTGAGGTCAGGACGAGACTTACTGATGCAACCCTGCGAGTCACACATCGTAATCCGCTCGACTCCAGCCTCGCGCAACAGTCTTGCCACAGCAATACCAGATGCGCCTGCACCATTCATGACGATGCGAACAGTATTAATTGGTTTGCTGACCACCTTCAGAGCATTGATCGTCGCCGCAACGACCACCACGGCTGTACCATGCTGGTCATCGTGATAAACAGGAATATCGAGTTCTTCCTTGAGTCGTTTTTCGATCTCAAAGCAACGGGGAGCGCTAATGTCTTCGAGGTTTACGCCACCGAAGGCTGGGGAAATACGCTTGACGGTTTCGACAATTTCATCAACATCTTTGGTGTTCAGGCAAATTGGGAATGCGTCTAGCCCTGCAAATTGCTTGAACAGCATCGCTTTCCCTTCCATGACGGGCATAGCGGCTTCAGGTCCAATATCCCCCAGACCTAGGACGGCTGTGCCATCGGTGACGACGGCGATGGTGTTGCATTTGATCGTGTAGTCATAAACTTTGCGTTTATCTTCGGCAATTGCCATACAGACGCGACCCACGCCCGGGGTATAGACCATGGCGAGATCGTCTTGCCCTTTGACGGCAACTTTGGATTCAAGATGGATTTTGCCGCCTTCGTGAATTTTGAAAGTGCGATCGTAAATTTCGAGAATCCGAATTTCGGGAACTGCCTTAACTGCGGCAATCAATTTGTCCATATGCTCGGCACTGTAAGCATTGACCGTGATATCCCGTACCGAAATCTTGCGGGTTTGTTGGATCAGATCAATCTGTCCGAGGTTCCCTCCCGCTTCAGCTAAGACGCGAATGACAGAAGATAACATTCCTGCGCGGTTGAGGAGTTGCACGCGAATGGTCAAGCTAAAGCTGGGATTAGGTGTTAGTTGTTGCATCGTGAGGAGATAAGAAGTGTCATAAATCTAGAAATATCGGTTATTGCTGACTTTCCTAGATTTATGCAATCTTATCTGATTGTTGGGTTAGTTTGCGTTACAAATAACACGATTAGTTGGCTATAGAATTGAAGCTGCTCTGAACTTAATCTGAACTTAAATGGACTGACGGAGATGAATTTCTTGGGCTACTCTCAACCCAGATGCTAAAGCTCCCTGCATCCAGCCCCGATCGCTAGCAGTATGTTCTCCCGCGAAATGAACTTTCCCTTCCGAGCGTCCCAGTTGCTCAAATAAATTGGTTTCTTGTGCTTTGGTGGGATAAGCCCAACCTGCTTTTACCCAAGGATCTTCAGTCCATGAATAGCTAATCAATTTACTTGGATAGTTCTTGATGTTGGGAAATAGATTTTCCCATTTCTGTAATAGTCGGGGCAACTGCTGATCGGCGGCAAGGGCATCCATAGCGATCGCATTTTCTCCCTTGAGATAAGCATGTAAAATCCCTGTTTTTCCGCGACTATCCCAAGTGGGTTGCCACAATTCTTCAGGTTGCTGCGCCAATACGCCCCAACCATTTAAGCCCTCTGCTTCCCAGAATCGCTCAGGAAACTCGACAAACATGCGCGTAGCAGCACGATAGTCATAACCACCTGCGATCGCAATTTGTTTTGGAGATGATAGTTGCGGGGAAAAACTAATTTTGCCTAAGACTGGCAATGGCACTGTGCAGATCACTTGATCAGCGCGATATTCCTGTCCTGACTGACAAAATACCCTTACCTCACGCTCATCTTGTTCAATTCGGATGACTGCTGCTCCAAGTTGGATTTTTCTTGCAAGTGCCTTGGCAAATGCCTGTGGTAAACGGTCTGCGCCTTCAGCTATTTTCGTCCACTTCGATATCTGGGCGGAGGCAAGAAGCTTTTCAAAGTTCTCGACAGAAGTAAATATGCGCTGTCCATCTTTGAAGGAAACATATGAGCCTTGGGATGGATAAAAACGCTTGAGCGCTAAACCAAAGTGTTGCACATAGGCGAGTGTTAAATAATGATTTTGAGGAATTCTGGATGCACCTGCATCGACAAAATGGTTATCGCTAAAGCCACCCCTAAGCGTTAAGACTCTTCCACCGACTCGTTCCTGCGATTCTAAAATGGTAACGCTATGTCCCACTGCGGATAGCTCATAGGCGGCCACCAAACCCGATAGCCCTGCGCCGATGATGATGACTTGCTGTGGTGATGCCCCTTTACCCAAGTACCTTGGAGTAGGCATATTTTGGGCGCTTAGGTGATCATGGATGATCGCAGCCGCACAGGTAAAAGCACTTCCTAATAAGAACTGACGGCGATTTAGCATCCTATTTACCTGTTGACCTAATTGACCTGATTGACCTTAAATTTACTGCTCTACGAATTGACGCGCAATATACCAAGTCAAAACCCCCGTCATAATTGCGATCGCACTCAGGGCAAAAATCACTTTTTGCAGTCCAAAGTAAGACTCAGCGATACCTGCTAAGGACAAGGGTAAGCTCAAGGCAATATTCACCGCATTATTTTGGAGTCCAAATACCTTGCCGCGTACATCTTCAGGAGTTTCTTCCTGAATTACAGTCTGCATCGGGATCACACATAGCCCTGCAAAAATACCCGTACCTGCGATCGCAATTAATCCCAACCAAAAGCGATCGCTAAATACCGCCAACATTCCTAAAAATACGGCCATCCCAATCGAACCAATCAAAGCCAAGGTTTGTCGAGGGCAATAATGTCCCAACTTGGCGACTACTGCTGCCCCAATCGCCATTCCCAAACTCGCCACTGCCAACAAAAAGCCAAACTGTTCCGCTTTAATTTCAGGCATTACCTCAGCCAGACGGACTGCTAGCACGGTCAACGCGGCAATGATCGAAAAAGTGCAAATGAGCTGGATTAATGCCGATAGCGAAGTCTTTTTATGATTGAGATAATTTAGCCCTTCTTTAATATCTGTCCAAATATGAAAACTATCACGGTGCAGATCTTCTTTCGTCTCGCCTGTTTTGAGAAGAAGTAAGATGATCCCTGCGAGTAAATAGCTACCACCAACTAAGATTTCTTGTCCAACATTATGCCAAAGATGATCGGATAAAGCTAACAAGGGTTCTCCCAGAGCGAATCCTAAAATCAAAGCTGCCATGATCGTTGTGGTGTAGAGGGAATTGGCGGCTAATAATTTCGGCTTCTCGACCACTAAAGTAATCGCGGACTGCTCGGCGGGGGTAAAAAACTGCGTAAAGGTGGAAACTAAAAAGGTAATACATAACAATCCCCAAAATCCTGTCGGTGCGCCCCAAGGCAATACACTATCTTTCGTCACCCAAAGCAAGAGGGGAATGCTTAGCACCAAGACTCCGCGTAAAACATTGGAGCTAACTAAAACTGTTTTTTTCTTCCAGCGATCAACATATACCCCTGCCACTGTGCCAAATAAAATCGCAGGGATCGTAAAAGATATCATGATCGCCGAGACCCAACCACTGATCGTTTCCCCTTCCTGCTGAAACTGGGTAGACACGATCGCAATTACTAACACTAAAAAGATTTTGTCCGCAATTTGCGAAAAAACCTGTCCGCTCCAGAGAGATAAAAAATTAGGATTACGAAGAACAGATTTGGAGTCAGTGGTAGACAATTCGGGCGCTAATCCATCATCGCTGTGACTAGCATGGGGATCAGCATGATGAGGATCGTGTGGCTCTGGCAGATTCGGAGTCGGTGGATCGAATAAATGGGTCATATATTAAAAAAACAGTTATCAATCAGTGCCGAAGACTGGATTGGTCTATCAAAATGATACTGTGCATAGGCTCGCAACAGTCTTTCGACAGCTAGCCAATCTGTGGTGTGGGTTTCTAAAATATTATCGGCTAAATCAGTTTGGGCAAGTTCCTGCATGGCAAGTAATTCCGTCGCATTGAGGTAGTGGCTAATGCGATTATGCATGGCATCAGCACCGACCTCGTCAGGCTGATGATCGTGCGGATTACCGTCATCCTCAAGGTTGATCACCCCACCACCGACAATGCTAAATCCTGCTTTCCACTTAGAAATTTCGCGCTTCGCAACTACGGCTTTTTGACTAATGCAACAGCTATGCACTTGGGGGGCAAATCCTGCGATCGCAAGTAGATGATACATACCGTGATTTAGGTGCGCCAATACATTTTGATTCGCCGCCGCTTGAATCCGCTCTAGGTGTTCGATTAGCACTAAAAATAATTCCTCCTGTGGTTGGGCAGATAGGGCTTGCATCAGAGCTAGCTCTGACAAATATTGAGCCGCCGTTAGCTTGGCAAGGGTCTTGCCTAAACCAACAAAGGACTGCAACACTTCGGCATTTTTAATGCGATCCATGCTGCGTCCTACCGAAATTTGCAAATCATTAACCACAAACAATCCCGAACGTCCTGCCATTGCCGAGCGATGTTTTCTCGCTCCTGCGGCAACTGCTTTAATTAATCCATGCTCTTTAGTAAGGATGGTCAAAAGGCGATCATTTTCACCTAAGGGCATCCCCTTGAGATTTATTCCTGTAGCGCGATATTCTTTGGGCAATTTGCAGCTCTTGGTTGTCGAGGTGAACTAAAATAGCAGTCATCAGCGTGTTGGCAACGAATACATCGATGGTTTATTGCTTTGACGACCTGCTGTAGATTTAACCATTTTCTTCGCTATCATGAGTGCTGCCAACCATAATCTGAAATCAGTTTTAACTAGGATTACTAGGAAACTACAGCAAGATCAATTAGTTAGTAAAAAGCTCCATGAGCTTCGAGAGATACTAAAGGTTGATCGCGTAGTTTTGTATTATTTCTATACCCATTGGAAGGGGCAAGTTACCTTTGAAGCACTCAGCGATCAAAAATATTCGATTATTGGTTCAACGGGAGCCGACGATTGCTTTAACATCGACTATGCCGCTCTTTACCTTGCAGGTCGCATCTTTAGCACCGAAGATATTGAACAGGCGGCGATTAATGACTGTCATCGTGATTTTTTACGCACCATTCAAGTCCGTTCCAATTTAGTCGCCCCAGTCGTCTGTCACGGCAAACTTTGGGGGCTTTTAGTTGCCCACCATTGTCAACAGATTAGACAATGGCAGTCCTTCGATATCGAGACAATTCGCCAATATTCCTACGCCCTAGAAGCAGCAACTTCGATTAGTAGTTCTTAGGTTCCACGTCCCTATGCCCCTTCGATATATTTTCCGTGTCACCAAAGCTCTGTTTGCGACTTACTATGCCTATATGCTCGAATATCGAGCCGAGCTATTGATTTGGGTGCTATCTAATTCCTTACCATTTATTTTGATGGGGGCATGGCTCAAGGCTTCAGAGAATGGCGGCTTTGGTTTAACTTCCCTAGAGTTTATTCGCTATTTTCTGGCTGTATTTTTGGTGCGTCAATTTAATATTGTGTGGGTGATTTGGGATTTTGAAAGGGAATTACTGTCAGGACAGCTTTCCCATCGCCTTTTGCAACCCATTGATCCCTTTTGGCATCACTTTATCAGTCACCTTGCCGAGCGCTGGGCAAGGCTGCCACTGATTATATTTTTAGTTGCCTTGTTTTTCCTAATCTATCCCCAGTCATTCTGGATTCCCTCCTTGGCAACTAGCCTAATTACGCTCCTAATTGTTGCGATCGCATTTAGTTTACGATTTTTGATTCAATACGATTTTGGGTTGCTCTCTTTCTGGACAGAACGCGCCAGTGCAATTGAGCAGCTCTGGTTTTTAACCTACATCTTCCTATCAGGTATCATCGCTCCGCTTGAAGTATTTCCGCCACTGATGCGCGAAATTGTGATGTGGACACCATTCCCCTACATGGTCTATTTTCCTGCTGCGATTTTGGTGGGTAAGACTGTTAACGTCTGGCAAGGTATTGGCGTGATGCTCGGATGGATGGCACTTGCCTTTGTGGTGAAACGTTGGCTCTGGCGTGAGGGTCTCAAACAATATTCAGGGATGGGTGCTTAAAGGTCTTGATCATTCCATGCCTTAGGATCTTCTAAGGGTTCTAAATGGGTGAATACATTGATATGGGGTAAGGCTCGACAGATCGCGCTTTCGATTTCTTCACAGAGGTCATGGCCTTGCTGTACTGTCCATGCCCCCGGCACGAGAATATGAAAAGAAACGAACTTTCTAGTTCCTGCCATTCTTGTCCGCATCGCATGAAAACGGACATGCTGGCGCTCGTAGGGAACGAAGATTTCTGTGATGATCTTTTGTTCTTCTAGGGGAATTGCCGCATCTAACAGGGCTGAACCACTTTCTTGAATAAGTTTCAAGCCAGTCCAAACAATATTTACCGCAACTAACAGAGCAATTAGCGGATCAAGAATTAACCATCCTGTAACGGAAACGAGAAATATGCCGAGGATTACACCAATCGAAGTCCATACGTCAGTCAACAGATGATGAGCATCGGCGCGGAGGGTGATCGAGTGCAGGCGTTTTCCTGCTTTAAGTAATACAAAGGCAACACCGCCATTAATCATTGACGCAATTATGGAAAGCACTAAACCCAGACTAAGCTGTTCCAGTGGTTGCGGATTTATAAGTCTAGGGACAGCAGTGATCATAATTCCTACGGCGGCAAATAAAATTAAGGCTCCTTCAAAACCACTAGAGAAATATTCAGCTTTGGAATGACCAAAGGCATGTTCTTCATCAGGAGGCTTGGCGGCATAGGTGATTGCCCATACTGCACCAAAGGCTGCGACTAGATTTACCCCTGACTCAAGGGCATCTGATAAAAAACCCACCGAATTAGTCAATAGATACGCACCTAATTTCAAGGCGATCGTGGCGATGGCAGCCGCGATCGAAAGAAAGGCATAGTAACGGGCAGATTTGTTTCGCATGATGTTCTAAATTTCAAGGAAAATAGCTAGAACCATTCTGACAATATTATGATTAGTTATTTCTTAATCAATGCTTTAAATAGTTCACAGATTGAGCAGACCACTGTAGCAACTTCTAGTGAATTTACAGGCTTAGTAAGTACATTAATCATTCTCTTAATCGTGGCAACGGCTGTTGCCCTGATTACTCGCAAGCTCAGGATTCCCTACGTGGTGGGATTAGTATTAGCAGGTTTAGCGATTCCTAAACAGATATTGCCAGCATCAATTGGTCTCAATCCTGAAGTAATCCTCAATCTATTCCTACCAATTTTAATTTTTGAAGCTGCCATCAATACCGATATTAGTCGGCTCCGTAGCACCATCAAGCCGATTTTATTACTGGCAGGGCCGGGAGTCGTCATTTCAGCGACGGTCACTGCCATATTTCTCAAGTTTGGCGTAAACCTTGCATGGATTACAGCCTGTGCTGTCAGTGTAATTTTGACAATTACCGATACCGTCTCCGTGATCGCTGCCTTTAGAACTGTAACAGTGCCGCGTACCCTTGCCACGATTGTTGAAGGTGAGAGCCTATTCAATGATGGGGTAGCGATTGTTCTCTTGAGTATTATCACCACAATTTTTACAAAAGGCTCTTTCACAGTTACAGAGGGTGTGCAACAGCTTTTTATTGCCTTTGTGGGCGGCAGTATCCTCGGTTTAGCATTGGGTTATCTCTGTGTGGGATTGTTTCAGCAATTAGATGATGCGCTGAGTACGATTTTATTAACGGTTGCCGTATCCTTAGGGACTTTTCAAATTGGAACAGCTCTGGGTGTTTCAAGTGCGATCGCAGTGATGATTGCAGGATTGGTAATTGGCAATCTAGGCTTTCGGCAAACCTCTGCACCAACGGAAGTAAGTTTACTTAACTTTTGGGAATATGCAGGATTTGGGGCAAATACATTTATCTTTTTACTAGTAGGGATTGAGGTCGATCCCCTCACCATACCTAATACAACCGCAACTGCCCTATTTGCAATTGTTGCCTACCAAATTGGTCGGGTCGTTGCAATCTATCCTTTACTTTATTTACTAAGCTTCTTCGATCGCCCTATCCCATTACGTTGGCAGCATGTTTTGATTTTGGGGAATGTCAAAGGGTCTCTATCGATGGCTCTGACGCTGAGTTTGCCTTTTGGTCTGCCAGAACGGATGCAGGTGATCACGTTAGTATTTAGTACGGTATTACTATCTTTGGTTGGTCAGGGATTAAGCCTATCTTGGCTAGTCAAGCGCTTGAAACTATCCCAACCATCACCGATTAAACAAAAAATCGAAATTTTACAACTGAATCTAATTACATCAAAGTCTGCGCAAAGGGAATTAGCCAGTTTATTGGAGTCAGGCAGTTTACCCAAATCTCTATACGAAGAGCTATTTGCCAGTTATCAAGCAAGGATTGCTAGTTCAGAAACAGAGCTCCGTGATCTATACAATCAAAACACTATGGGGGATTCTGCCCAAGGCGATGAAAATTCTGGTTTAGCAGGTATCTATCGTCGTCTCTATCTTGCGGAAAAAGTTTCCATTAATGAAGCAATGCGGAAGGGATTGTTATCCGATGATGTGGGGCAAGCATACCTCAGAGTTCTGAATGAGAAACTTCTATCTTTAAAGGAAGAGTAAAGATAGATTAGCCGCACAACCCCATAAAATCCAATAGGTTCCTGACGAGGCTAGGCTTTGTAACCACCAAAATTGTCGAGCCACCCTCTAGCATCGTACTACCATTGGGAACGATGAGATCTTCGTGGGGGTGGGCTTGATAGCCAATAATCAATGTGCCTGTGGGGAATTGCGGATGTTGGGCAACTTCCGCCACTGTCCGATTCACGATCGCACAAAGCTGGGGAATCGAGAGCTTAATGACTTCCACTTGTCCTTGCTCAAAATGCATCATCGCATCAACTTGAGGATATTCGATCGCGTTGATAATTCTGGCAATAGCAAGATCGATTGTGCCAATGATATGGGTTGCCCCTGCCAGTTTGTATGGTTCTTCAAAGTCGCGATCGCTCATGCGTACCATGATTTGTGGTACACCATAGTGCTTAGAGAGGGTGACCATAGCGAGGTTGAGCGCATCTTCTTGTAAAGCGGCAATAAACGCCTGACATTTACGAATTCCTGCCTCTAGCAATACGCCTGTATTGACGGCACTGCCTTCAAATGCCATCACGCCAATTTTTTCACGGGCATATTTACAGGCGAGGGGATCGGTATCGATTACGGCGATCGTATGCCCCATACTGAGTAAGGTTTTGGCAAGGTCTAGCCCCATCATCCCTGCACCACCAATAAGAATATACATTTGGACTCCTAGCTTAAAGTTGACGCTCATACGGATAGATCTAATACGATAATATGCATTACTGATTACTTGGCTTTACTTAATGAACCAAACAAAGTTTGATGCTTTGATCGTCGGCAGTGGTGCTGCTGGACTATATACGGCACTTCGACTCACGGACTTAGCACCACAATGGCGAATTGGTTTAGTGACTAAAGACAATCTGTCCACCTCGGCTAGTGATTGGGCGCAGGGTGGCATTGCCGCCGTAATTGACAAAAATGATACGCCCCAATTTCATGGCAAAGACACCTTAATCGCTGGGGTGGGGCTATGCGACACTGAGGCAGTCGATGTCTTAGTTAATGCTGCACCACGCCAAATCCAAAAACTGATTGAATTGGGGGTAGATTTCGATCGCACTGAAGATGGGAGTTTGGCACTAACCCTAGAAGCTGCCCATTCGCGACGTAGGGTTTTGCATTCTGCCGACACGACAGGGCGTGCCTTAGTTTCCAAGCTCGCTGCCGCCGTGTTGCAAAGTCCGAATATTCAAGTTTTGAGTCAAACCCTAGTTTTAGACCTATATATGCAGGATGGTCGCTGCGGCGGTGTGTTTTATCTGAATGAGCAAGAAATTAGTTGCTTGATTGCGCCTGTGGTGGTTTTAGCGACGGGTGGCGGCGCTCAGGTGTTTTCCCAAAATACAAATCCACCATCAAGTACGGGCGATGGTGTGGCGATCGCATGGCGAGCAGGGGCAATTATCCGTGATATGGAGTTTGTGCAGTTCCATCCTACGGCACTAGCGCTGCCCAATGCCCCTAGATTTTTGATCAGTGAGGCGGTGAGGGGTGAGGGCGCACATTTGATTGATCACCGAGGCGAGCGCTTTGCTTTCCAATACCATCCTAAAGGTGAGCTAGCCCCAAGGGATGTCGTCAGCCGTGCCATCTTTATCCATCTTCAAAAAACACAGGAGGCAACTGTATTTCTCGATTTAAAGCCAATTCCTAAAGAGACGATTGCCCATAGATTTCCTAATATCATCAAAATCTGTCAGAACTGGCAAATTGATGTGTTCTCTACGCCCATTCCTGTTACGCCTGCGGCGCACTATTGCATGGGTGGGATTGTCGTAGAGTCTCATGGGGCTACTTCGATTGCGGGTTTATATGCGGTCGGTGAGGCAGCCAGTACGGGCGTGCATGGTGCAAATCGGCTGGCGAGTAATTCCCTTTTGGAATGTTTTGTCTTTGGTGAGCGCCTTGCCGAACAGGTTTGTTCACAATCAAATCCGCAGATATTCGCAAATCCTGCGATCGCAATTTCGATGTCTACTTATGTCAATGCTGAGGCAATTCAAAAACTCAAGGTATCGATTCAAAATCTTTGTTGGCAGGCGGCGGGCATTTGTCGGGTTCAGGCAGATTTGGAAACTGCCCTAGACAAAATCTGTACATGGCAATCTGAGTTAGTGGAACTAGCGGAACCATCTCGACTCTGGATTGAAACCCGTAATTTAGCCGATTATGCCTATCTCTTAATCCGCTCCGCTCTATTTCGGACGGAAAGCCGTGGCGCTCACTATCGCCAAGATTTTCCTGAGACTGATTCCCATTGGCAAGTACACACAATCATTGAGGGGAAAGAGTTAAGCCCCTCACCCCTAGCCTCTCTTCACTAGGAAGAAATCCCTACAAATAGGAAGGAGCATTTACGGGTTTGGCGAATAAATCTAGTAATAGCGTATGGAGTAAATTGGTCTGCTCTAGCATTGCCATGTGACCACATTCGGGAAGTTCAAATACATTCTCGCCACAACCATTAAAGGAAGGATGGAAGCTGGCGAGATGACGCACATATTTAGGTTCCATGATTTTGTCATTTGCACCAGCGATGAAATAGACAGGCTGGCGTAATTTGGAGACTATTTGCGGTAACTTATGTACTTCCTGTTCGCTGGTGGAATCGAGCAAAGTGCCTTTGGCGGCTGGATACTTGGCAGATACAAAATCGATTACTCTTTGTTTACCCCATTGCATATCTAGGGGCGTATGCACACTATCCTTAGCAAATTGACTATGGACTGGAGTTAGGTTTTGCAACCAGCGCGGACGCAAATTTAAGATGATTTTGCCTGCGGTGCGAAATTTTTCAAATTCTTCTTTGATATAAATGCCGCCCCCTGCGTTGAGACAAACCACACCTAAAACGCGATCGCAAAGTGAATTTGCTGCCCATAATGCAATCGCGCCCCCCAAAGAGTGACCGACTAGCCAAACTTGCTCAATCCCCAATCGGTCAAGTAATTCTTCTAAATCCTTGGCATAACTAATTAATGAATATTCTTGGTCATCCCCCAGCTCCGAGCGTCCAAAGCCACGTAGATCGTAGGATAGACAGGAGAAATTAGCTTCTAGTTGCTGGATTAATGGTTGCCAGTAAGCTTGGCTGAGCATCCACCCATGCAAAAATGCGATCGCAAAGGGGGCGGGTTGATGCAATTTTGAATTTGCAAACTGGGTTGGAGTCGTCAGACTATAGCTGTGTTTTGCGCCTCGGATGGTGACACTAGACATGTAGAGAAAAGCCCATTAGTTACAAACAAATTGCGATCGCTGTGGCGATCACTATCATTTTATGACAAATGGCTGAGTCCAATTGTTCCCGCCCAATGAACGAGTAGCATTTAACTCATCCAACTCCTTACAAAAAAGTACAGCGTCATCACTATTCCCACCACAATCACTAAACGTCTCACTAAAATCGGGGCAATCTTTTGGGCATAGTAGGCACTAATATAACCACCGATAATCGCGCCAACGGCGGCGATGGCTGCCTCTTGCCACAGGATTACCCCCGCATTCACAAAGGGAATGATAATGATCGCATTGATGCAACTAGTCAAGATCGTTTTGTAAGCATTCATGCGGTGGATATTGGTCATCCCCATCAGCGCAAAGGATGCCAAAAACAAAATTCCCATACCGCCGCCAAAAAATCCGCCATAGACTGCCACCACCAATTGCAGGATTGTAATGAGTGCTGTGCGGAGGGCTTGCAATCTGGCAAATCTTGCCTGTTGCTGTTCTACCCAAAGCGTCAGATTTTTGCTAAAGCTAAAGGCGAGGGTGGCTGTCAGCAGTAAATAGGGCAGAATTCGCAAAAAATCCGCAGGAGGTGTTCGCAATAGCAAAATTGCCCCTAGTAGTCCCCCGATTAGACCGAGTATGCAAACCTGAATTAGCGATCGCAAATCCTTTCCAAACTCACTGCGATAGGCTCCTGCACTGGCCAATGTTCCCGGTAAAAGTGCGATCGCGTTGGTGGCATTGGCAGGAATCGGCGGCAAACCCGCAAACATCAAGGCAGGAAACAAAATAAAACTGCCCCCCCCAGCGATGCCATTGATTGCCCCCGCTAATATAGCTGCACCAAAAATCAACAAATATTGCCAAAACATAATTAGAATTTTGCGATCGCATAATAGAGTCAGATTTTCGCAACATGACGCGTCACAAAAAATCTCGTTCTTCATTTGTAACATGTTGAATCTGCCCTCGTAAGTTTATAACTGAGTCGTTATTACAAGATCCTGAGAAATTACAGGCGCGATTGAAGGAAATCCCTCTAGAAGCAGGGGTTTATTTTATGCGCGATCGTACTTTAACTTTTCGCCACGAATAGAGACGACATAGAGGAAATTGTTGAGATTTTAATGCAGCAACAAAAACACTCAGAAATCTAGAAATTGCGGTTTGCGCCATTGTTTAAGCCTTCAATAAACAAGGCGATCGCTGTCAACATCATCAATCCTAATCCAGTCCGCCAAAGGATTTGCCAGATGAGGGGAAGGTAAGAGAGAAATAAGGCGATCGCGCCAAACATTGCTGATATTGGAAATGCAAGGAATATACCAACAAGAAAGTAGGCAAAGAATTTTAGACAAGCCACTGTCACTTTATACATAGCTGTAGCCTCTGATATCATTAACGTTTAGCAAAGATTTCCGAGAGTAGTTGATTGTGAGTTTTACCTAGTAGAGGTGCAAGCAACAGGGCAACAATCTTTGCTCTCTCCATTTTTCCTGATTCAATCGCATCAGCTAATTTTTCACCTAATGCCAATTGAATTTCATATTCATTTTTGCTTTTCTGAATTTCGACTATCATCCGATTAGTTTCAGAATTTGCCTTTTCAGGAGAATCAATGGCAATGATAATGCCAATAACGGCTTCAAGTTGATTGTTGATTGTGCCACTAAAATTATTAGTGTTAGGCGTGGTACGCAAAATTCCAAAGAAGCATGAACTACAATTTGGGTAGTTTAAGGCTCCAGTGTTAGAGCTTACATTAGCAAAATTATTTGTTCCATTTTGCAAAAGAGTAGTGGGAGTAACAGTTAGGGAAGCTGCACTTTGAGGTGTTGGAGAAATTGAAGAATCTCCAGTTGTTGATGTCTCAATAGTATCTCCACCTGCTGCTATAGATGTCTCTATATTTGGCAATAAACTAACAAAGTTTCCCAGTAAAGCGCATAAAACAATATTTTTGAAGTGAATTTTGCCAGATAATTGCATTATACGAACCCTCTTAAAAATATTTGAACAAACCAACATTTGACGGTAATAAAAGGAAGAGAGCGATCAATTCAACAAAAATTGATCGCTCTAAAAGTAAGAATAGTTTGACTATCTATTCTTAACTTGCCAGAAGGCATGAAGTGGACTAAAAGTTACATCTCGAACAAACTGTTGATTAGCATGAGCACCCAAGGTTTGTTCATACTTGCTTACATTGTTCTGAATTTCTAAATGTAGATGATTTTGAACGCCGGTTTTGCCAACTTCTTGCCCTGCTTCAATCCTCTTTCCGTTTGCCACACTCAAACTGCCAAGATGTCCATAAATCCATAGTTTGCCATCATCACCTTTAACAGCCATGAAGTAGTTGCCAGTTGTGTTTTGAATATTCCATGTAGTTCCACCAATTACAGCTTTAACTGGAGTGCCTTTTGGTGCGTCAATGTCAAATCCAGCGTGCCATTTCTTAAAGCCATTGAAATAGCCCTGATCGTACAAATAACCAGTATTCATCGGGCGGCGATTTCCAAAGATTGTTGCACTCAGATCAGAGTAGATTTGACTGATCGATGGAGGGGTTTTCGACTTTTCATTTACGTTCCCATCCCACTTGGGATTGGGATCAAACCTTGTGCTATCACCACTGTATTGATCCCACGCATCATTGGATAGAGAAGAAAGATCGCGATAGTAGCCGATAGATGGTGGTGGTGTCGTGCCACCGTTAATCTTAAAGCGTTGATTAGCATTACTGACACATTGCTGCAAGGTTACTAAACCGCCATTAATACGGTTGGGATTGTCTATACAAAATTTGGTCTTAGCGAGCCTGATTTGTACATCACCATTTCCGATGGATTCAATGTTAAAGTTCTGGTCGGCATCGCCAAATCGGCAAGGATAAATATTGACTTCAGCCCCATTCCAAGGACGAGCGGCATTCAAACATTTAACTGTACGGCGATGAACCAAATGGTCTCCTCCATTACCGCCAGCTTTCCGATCAAAGTTTTGATCGGGATCACTAAGGACATGATCCCAGATAGACATACGGGGGTGTCCATCGATTGTACGAAAACTTGGATTAGTATTGAGAGCCTTGTTGCCATTAAGTACAAAGGTTTCAGCATTAGACGAAGACGATCCAACAATGGATGCAAGTGACACGATCGCAACACCACCAAATACAAAGCCAGTGCATTTAGAAACAGTTGTTAGAATTGAGATGTTCATTCGTTTTACTCCTGAGTTACTTATCTCTTTGTGAGATGAACTCAGGTTAAAGGAAATGTTCAATATCTTTGAAAAACATGCAAAAATGCAATGTGTAATGACTTTGTGCAAAAATGCACAGACAAAAATGCACATAAATTTTGTCTAGTGCAATGCAGACTTACCTGTGGCGGAACTGAGTAGGAAGAGGAGATATTGATTGAGGCTTACGCCTTCACTTTTGGCTAGGGTGGCTAGGCGGTGATGTAAACCTTTAGGAATCCGCAGCATGAGTTTACCGCTATATTCAGATTCAGAACTAGGTAAAGGAATTTCATCACCGTATTCATAGGCAGTTTCTATCCATATCTCACGGGCTTCATTGATATTTGTTGCGGCTTCTTCGATGGTTTCGCCTTGGGTGAGACAACCTTTTAAATCCTTGATTTCGGCAACATAACCACCATCAGGATCGGGATAGAAAGTAATGGGATAGGCGAGTTTGAGGTAGTAATCTAGAGATTGACGTTGAGAAGTTGATTTATCGAGTTTAGTTATTGTCATCTTTCCAGTCCTCTAAATTGAGCATTTCTACGATTTTTTGAATATACGGACGCTTAACTTTTTGACCACCTGTTTTTGGGATAGTTAACTACCTCCCTAGTTGGTCTCGAAAAATATGATGAATGCCTTTTGAACGTGCTTCGTGAAATCCTAAACCTTCAAGCAGGGTGCGGACTTCCTCAAATCTGGCTTCTGGCGGACTGGCTAAAAACTTTTGGATGAGCTTGCTGAGCTTTGCGATGTGTTCATAGTATCATAGGTAGTGTCAGCTTTAAGGGCTTAGTGATGGGGAAACATGGACGAGCAAATATTTTTGAAAAAATTTAAAGAACTGGAAAGTCCTGCTAAGCCCTATGTTGTAATGAAGACTTTTTTAGTTCATTTCTTACAACATGGCAAATCTCAAAAAGAAATTGCGAAATCTCTAGAAATTGATATCTCGAATGTATCACGAAGACTAAAACTAGTTTGTAAACACTTTGATATCAAGTATTATGGGAGAGGCGGTTTACATGAGGATGATTTAATCAATTTATTTCGAAAATATAAGCCAGATTTTTTACATCCTTCTATACTGCATGGTCTAATTGATGATAATCGTTTCCAACCCCCAACCGCATCCCAAAGTAACTCTACTCCCAAATTAACAACATCTTCAGCTTCAGCGTCTGCTCCTAATTTTATTGGACGGGATGATGTTTTAGTGGAACTAGATATAAAGTTTAAGCAAAATAGACTCGTTCTCCTATTAGGAGTAGGTGGGCGAGGTAAGTCAACGGTCGCGAGGTTTTACGGTAAAAAATTTGATTATCATGATTTTTTTAAAGTTGCAAGTACCGATAGCAATGATGTTCAAGGAGCTGCCTCACTGGTTGATAAATGGTTGCAAGATTTTTGGGGCGAGGAAATAGGTGGACAACAATTTCGGATTAAGTTAGAGCGTTTTCGAAAACTACTTACAAGTGTTGATGTTAAGCGCCCTATTTGCTTTGTGATAGATAACATTGAACCTGCTCTGGTCGATGGATGGTTCAAAGATGAACATAAGCAATATATTGAGTTATTAGAAGTTCTATCTGATCCCTTCGTAGGTTCAATTACATTGATCACTAGTCGAGAACCGATTAATGAGCACAGGTTCAGCTTTGAAACCTGTCGACTACCTAGGTTATGCGCTAGAAGTTGGCATGAATATTTTCAAAGTTATGGTGTTCAAATCAGTGAAGAGTCTTTAGGCAAGGAAGATTCAGCTATTAATAAAATTCATGGGGCTTATGACGGTAATGCTGCATGTATGGCTGTGCTGTGTGCGAATATTGTTAAAAATGACGAATATGGAAAGGATTTAGAAGCTTTTTGGAATGCGAATCAGGAGGATTTACTAAGAATTTCAACAATTGAGGGCTTATTTGATCTACAGTTTGAACGGTTACAAAAGCATAATTTAGACGCTTATAATTTGCTCTGTCGGATGGGATGTTATCGTTATCAGGGTTCAGTGGATACGGTTCCTGAAGAGGGCATTACTGCTTTATTTTGGGAAGATAAGACAGAATCTAAACTTAAAGCTAAACGCGTAATTCAAAATTTGAGAGATTTCTGTCTCATTGATTTCTTAGTAGAAAAGAAAGGATATTTACTCCATCCTGTGATGCGTCAGCAGGCATTGAGTCGATTGCGAGATAGTTCTGGAAAGTGGACAGAGGAAGGGATAAAAGCGAATCAAAAAGCTGCTGAATTTTGGAAAAAATCTTTCAAATCTCTTACAAATAGAGATGATGCATTAAAAGCTTTTGAAGCTTACCATCACTATATAAATATTAACGAGTTTGCATTAGCTGGTGAGGTAATCACTCAAACGGTAACTTATAAAGAGACAAGCGAAGAGACTTTGGGAGGTTCACTTTATAGACTAGGATTGCTTAGCGATATCAGATCAGATATTAGGACAGTAGTCAATCATATGACTGATGGATATCAACTAAGCAGGATATACAATATCTTAGGGGATGTTTGTTGGTTAATGGGAGATATAAAGGAGGCTATTGACTTTCATGAAACATCAAAAGAAATAGCAATTAAATATGACTTACCTCGCCTTCAAGCAGTGGCATTCTTGAATATAGGACTTTGTCAAATAGAGCTTTGGGAACTTGAGCAAGCGAAAGCAAATTTTGAAGAATGTATAAAACTATCAAAAAATATAGATGAGGAGAAATATAAAAATGAGTATACATTTGATTCATACTATTGCTTGAGTTTTGTGAACTCTGTATTAGGGTTCAGACAGGAAGCAATTGATTATGCTGAAAAAGTACAAGGCAAGTTGGAGATAACTAATAGGAACTCTTGGTCAAAGTGCTATCGATGGTTATTCATGGGCAAAGCATACATGAACTTGTCAGATTTTGAGAAATCATTTTTTGAGAAATCATTAAAGATGTACAAAAATGCCCAAAAGGAGGCAAAGGATAGTCAGTACACTCAAGTTGAGGCAAATGCTCTAGTTGGTTTAGCTACTCTTGATAGAATGAAGAGTAAGTGGGATGACGCAATCTCTAACTATGACACAGCTATAGAGAAACTTAATAAAATTGGTGGAAACTGTGACCTTGCCGAAGCCTACTTTCAACGCGCTCTAACACATCAAGCTATGGGAAAACATTTCAAAGCACAAAAAGACAAAGATGAAGCCCTAAAACTTTTCGCGCAAATGAAAGAAGCTCCCAAACAAATCGAGAGAGTTAACAAAGCCTTTGGAGGAAACATACAACGAATACTCAAATAGTTGATGCGAGCCAAGGTAAACATTAAACCCATGATTAGCAACCTAAAATCATTCGAGTACAATAGTTAATGACTAGAGAGGACAATATGGAAGAACGGGGAGACTGTAAAATTTTTCGTGTAAATTCAGGCTGAAACCATTGTTTTTTCGTTAAATTTGTCAATTAAACACTAAGAAATTTACAGTCTCCAACGGGAGCATCTCAATTAGGCACTGAGTAGAAATACTTAGGAGGATAGAAATAGCCATTGAGATAAGCACAACGATGTTTCAAAACTTGAGCAACATTGTCTCTATGCCACTGAGCGCCAGAAATCTTGACCCGACGACCAATCTGTTTACTTGTTGATTCAACAGAGCCAGAGCCAATGGGAAGACCCTGTTTTTGTAGATAACCATACGCAGGAATACGATGACGATGATTGCGTAAATAAGCCAGAAAATTGATAACTCGTTTGGATTTACACCCAGCAAATAGGTTAATAGTCTGGAGACTGTAAAATTTTTTGTGTAAATTCAGGCTGAAACCATTGTTTTTTCGTTAAATTTGTCAATTAAACACTAAGAAATTTACAGTCTCGTTTATGGAATGCTGTTCAACAAACTTTCTGCCAATTGCCCTAACTATTCCGATCTTTGCTATACATAAGAAAACAAGCGATCGCAGCGATCGCTTGTTAACCCTAATTAGAGAAGTTCTACTTAGTTGCTACAACTGCCTTACTTGGTGATTCTGCAAGCGTTGGGAATCCAGACTGCTCAGCAAAGATTTGCTCACTCTTAGCGGAGGCAACCTGCTCACGGGCGAGACGCACCTGTGAATTAATCGCAACCGTAGTTGCATCATAGAGATTAGTTGCTAGTTTGGGATAAGCACCAATCGCCACGATTGGAACTAGCAAGCATAGGGCGATAAATACTTCGCGGGGACGAGCATCACTAAAATCAGCTTCGCTAGGTAAAATGCAATTGGTTCCAAAACAAACTACATCCTGATTCCCTTGAGCCTTGAGGCTGATATCAGAGATATCGCACGATGGATTGATATCGCAAGTGGGGTTTGCATCGGAGGCGTAAAAAATCTGACGCAGCATCGACAGTAAGTAAATCGGCGTTAAAATTACGCCCACTGCGGCTAGAAATACCGTAACTGTGCGGAAAGTAGAGCTATAAACATCACTGGATGTCATCCCCACAAAGATCGAAATCTCGCTAGCAAATCCGCTCATGCCCGGTAAAGCAAGGGATGCTAACGCACCGACTGTAAACAGCGCAAACACCTTGGGCATTACTTTGCCGATATAGCCCATCTCGGTCATGAGCATGGTGTGAGTGCGATCGTAGGTAACGCCAGCGAGGAAGAACAACACAGAGGCAATCAAGCCATGGGAGAGCATTTGCAACATTGCGCCACTGATTCCCAAATCCGTGAATGAGGCAATCCCAATCAGCACAAACCCCATATGCGAGACTGATGAAAATGCAAGGCGGCGCTTCATATTAGTTTGGGCAAAGGAGTTGACCGCACCATAGACAATATTAACCACACCGAGCATCGCTAAAACTGGCGCAAAGTAAACATGGGCATGATCTAGTAGTCCCATATTTAAGCGAATTAAACCATAGCCACCCATTTTGAGGAGTACACCCGCCAAAATCATCGATACAGGTGAAGAAGCTTCACCATGGGCATCTGGCAGCCAAGTATGGAGAGGGAAAATCGCTAGTTTGACACCAAAGGCAATCAATAAACCTGCATAAAGTGGAAGTTCTAGGGCAAGGGGGAAATCCTTGAGCGCTAGCTCTGCCATGTCAAAGGTGAGGTTATTACCATAAAGCGCCATGGCTAAACCAGCAACGAGGATGAAGATAGAAGCGGCGGCAGTATAGAGTAAAAACTTGGTCGCTGCATACTGACGTTTCTGACCTCCCCAGATGGAAACGAGCAGATATACAGGAATGAGTTCGACTTCCCACATGATGAAAAACATCAGTAAATCTTGGGAGACAAATACGCCAATCTGGGCGGCGTATAACACCAACATGAGGAAGTAAAACAGACGAGGTTTGATGTTAACTTGCCATGCTGCAAATATCGACAGTGTGGTGACAAGTCCTGCGAGTAACACTAAAGGCGCAGAGATGCCATCGACCGAAACTGCCCAACTAAGACCTAGTTGGGGTATCCAAGTGTACTTTTCCGCGAGTTGAAAGGTCGAGCTGCTCGGATCGTAGTTTTTCCAGAAGGCATAGCACATCAAGATAAAGTCAGCGATACCTACGCCTAATGCATACCAACGTACAGTTTTGCCTTCTTTGTCTGGCAAGATGGGTATGAGTAAGGAAGCTACGAGGGGCAGCAGGACGATCGCAGTAAGCCAAGGAAATTGGGCTGATGTCATGTCGATGAGAATAAATACTTACTCTAGGGAATGTTAAGCATTGTACTAAACTTTACAAAGTTTTCATCATCATTCTTTTCAATGGCAATCATATAGCTGCTGCCAATTGTGTCAGACCATAACACCTAGTATCACACCTAAAAGATGGATGTGGCGCGTCATGTCGTGACTCTCTTCTAGACATCATTAAAGCCCTAAAACCTTTTGTGCAAGCTCTTTCGTCACAGGTTTTAGGGCTTTATATTTAATTGCGCCTCGTTACTTACATGGGTTGATAATATGAGAACATTTGTTAACTTAAAGAAATATTGATTCAGGAAGTTTGCAGTGGTTACTCGACAGAAAATCGGGGTGATTGGTGGTGGACAATTGGCATGGATGATGGCAATTGCCGCCAAGAGGATTGGACTGGAGCTGTCTGTGCAAGCAGCTAGCCCCGAAGAATCAGCCGTAACCGTTGCCGATCGCGTCATTTATGGCAAAGTTGCTGATGCTAGGGCAACTGCCGAGATGGCTCAATACTGCCAAGTAATTACCTTTGAAAACGAATTCGTCGATCTCGTGGCACTTCAAGAACTAATCGATCGCGATCGCAATTTGTTGTTTTTACCCAAACTCGACACCCTCGCAATTTCCGTTGACAAATTAAATCAACGCCAACATTTTCAAGCTCATAACATTCCCACTCCTGAATTTTATGCTGTCGATAATCAAGCCGATCTGTTGGCGGCGGCGACAAAACTTGGCTATCCATTGGTGCTAAAGGCAAGAAGGCATGGCTATGATGGCAAAGGCACTTGGGTAATCGAGAATGAAACTGAGCTGCAACAGGCTTGGGCAATGATGCAGAAACTGCCTGCGATCGCTGAAGCATTTATTCCTTTTGAGCGCGAACTTGCCGTCATTGCTGCCCGCTCGGAATCAGGTGAAATTGTTATTTATCCTGTTGTGGAAACACTGCAAACCAATCAAGTCTGTCGGCGGACTGTTGCCCCTGCAAGGGTTAATGATCAAGTGAGTGAATGCATTAAAAAAATTGCTGAGCAAATCATGCTTACCTTGAATGCGATCGGGGTTTTGGGCATTGAATTTTTTTTAACAGCAACAGGCGATGTCAGCGTTAATGAAATCGCGCCACGCACCCACAATTCAGGTCATTACACCATTGAAGGTTGTCAAACCTCTCAATTTGAACAATTGCTGCGCGTTGTCAGTGCCATGCCCTTGGGCAATGTGTCAATGGTTGCACCCGTGGCAGTAATGGTGAATCTATTAGGTTTTGAGAATAAGTCCTGTGAGGATGCAGGTTACGCCGATAAGCGCACTGCGATCGCAAGTTTACCCAATACGCACATTCATTGGTATGGCAAAAAACAATCATCAGTTGGGCGCAAATTAGGTCATGTCACAGTGTTAGCCGATTACCACGATGCAGCTATAGAAATTTGCGATCGCATTGAGAGTATTTGGTATAGCCAGTAAAAATGCGGCTGAGGCGCATTTTTACTGGCGGATCTGAATCAATAACCTTCCAAATAAGCGCTTTAGCCGATGAAAATCAGCTTAGTTATGTGGGAAGTTATATCTGCGTCTCAATTGTTTCATTGAACAAGAGTTAGCGGGGAGTGGATTTACGAACGTTGCCATTACCCGCTATTTTTCTGTCTTAAAAACTATACTTCTTAAAACCAAATAAATATTTAAAAGCTATTTAAAAGCGCCGCTTTGCTGTGCTTTTAAATATTTATTTTAAGAAATCTGGCTAGCGTGATAGGAACTGCGTACCAAAGCTCCAGATCGCACATGAGTAAACCCAATCTGTTTTGCGATCGCACCCAATTGCTCAAACTCTTCAGGAGTCCAATATTTTTGTACTGGTAAATGCTCAAGGGATGGGCGCAAATATTGTCCAATTGTCAGCGAACTACAGCCAACTGCATAGACATCCTGCATGGTTTCCGTCAATTCTTCGAGGGTTTCACCATGCCCCACCATCAGCCCTGACTTGGTAATAATGCGCGGATCAATTTCTTTAACCATCGCTAAAACCGATAGAGAGCGTTCATACTTCGCACCACGGCGGACTTTGCCCTGTAATCGTCTAACTGTCTCAATGTTGTGGTTATAGCAAACAGGGCTAGCTAAAGCCACCGTTTCAATACAATTGCGATCGCCACGAAAGTCGGGTGTCAAAACCTCAATTTTGACATGGGAACGCGATCGTCGAATGGCATTCATCGTCTCCACAAAGCAATTAGCCCCTTGATCTGCCAAGTCATCCCGTGCCACCGAAGTTAAAACCACATAATCCAAGCCCAATAAATTTACTGCATCCGCCACCTTACTTGCTTCTTCAGGATCAAGAGGCATCGGCGCATGCCCCTTATCAACTTGGCAAAAACCACAGGCGCGGGTGCAGGTTGGCCCCATCAAAAGGAAAGTTGCCGTCTTTTGGGCATAGCACTCGGCACGATTGGGGCAACGTCCCTCCTCACAAATTGTATGGATACCTCTTTGTTTAATAATTTGTTGAACTTCAGAGATTTGATCAGCTTTTCCGATTTGCGGACGTAACCAACTGGGTAAACGTAACTCTTCTTTGGCGGGCATAGAATTTGCAGTTTGGATTAAGAATGCACAAAGTACATTTCTTAATTAAAGCCTATAAATTTAGGTGCAGTGCCAATCATTCATCGCCAAATTGATAAATTTGCCATCAAAAATCAGGCAAAAACAGATAAACAATGACAAAAACAGATAAAGCCCTTTACAGATATGACTCTATTGACTAGCATATTGCACTGACATATCTAGTCATAACCATGTTCGACAGATCGCAAACAAAAATCAGCCAAGAAGATCACATCAATTATTCGGTTCTGGCACGATTTTTTGAACAGAAAAACTAATAGTAAGGAATTTTGGAGGGATAGTGTTTGACCTATTAACCAATATTCTGATCTGGATTATTGCGATCCCTATTTTTATTATTCTATTTAGAGCGATTCCCAAGGACTGGTTTCGCATATTTGGTCTAGTTATATTTGCGGCATTAGTTGTCATTATTTTTGCCAATTTTCGCTTTGTTGAAGACCCAGTCCCCAAAGTTGTGGTTGAGTTTTTAACCTTCCCCTTCACATTGGTCGGAATTGTACTGCTATTACTGACTGCCAACTACTGGCTTCGGCTCAGAAATATTAGTATCAGAAGTGGCGAAAAGGTTGACAACAAGGGGGCTGTAGAAAAGGTCAGTATAGTCCGAAGAGAAATAATCATTGCCTTACTTATTTTTGCGATCGCAACTAATAATGCCACATCTGAGATATTCACCTGTTACCTAGAACAGCAAGGCGAAAATGCGATCGAGCAATCCTATCGTCGTCCCGTCAACAATTTAACTGGTCAAGATTTACAAGAGCTTCAGCGTGGAGTTTATGATTTGATCGTGGTTTTGGCAGACAATCCCCCCTATGAGCCAAGGCTACAAGAAGCAGTTAGAATATGGAACGACTCTGCACCAAACCAAAAGCCCTACATCATCCTCAGTGGCGGCAAGAAGATTACGTACCCCATTAGCAAAGGATATCCTTGCTTAATTGCGCCTGAATTACCACCAAATCGTGGAAAAAATGACATAAAAAATGAAATTATTGGCAACATAGATAATGTTGGCTTGTTTTTCGATCCTCGATTTGCAAAATATTTTCTTGACAACACCACATCCATTGAACTGCTGTCAACCGTTGATCTCACTGAAGCCGATCTCATGTGTCAGCAAATCATGAAGTTGTCAAATACCGAAGAGATGCGAGCGTCGCTCATCATCGAGCCATCAGGATTTAGCGTAAGAAGTAGCGGCGATGAAATCAATAGACTCATTAAATCCTTAGAAACCAATAAGCGGCTTCCCACAGACAGTATCAACAATCAACGCATTGTCCTAATTACTTCGCCAATCGAAGCCACGCGAGCTTTTTTGTCCTTTAGAAATCAAAAGCTCAATACGGCTCTAACGATTGCTAGCTATCCATCCGATAGTCATAGTGACCTTGCCAAACAATGTCCTTGGCCAGTTGGCAAGCAATTTACAGTCAAACCCAAGTATTTTTTGTTTAATGCTGAATCCTTTGTGAGATCAGAACGGGTATGGACTGAAGTAAAGGAACTGATTTTCTATACCCTCAGATTCTGGTTACGTCCCCCCGTCACCGATGCATTTCCCTATTTCCCGCAGCCAATCTAAAAACTCAAACAAAACAAAAAAACTCGCGATGCGAGTTTTTTTGTTTTGTTTGAGTTTGAATTTATTTAGCTGCGCCTTGTGCTTCTAAAAGCTGTTGTTTCAGGCGTTCTAGATCACTTGCCCAACGTGGATCGGGTTGATGTGCTTCCGAAGAACTGCTAGAAGTAGATGTACTTCCAGTCGTTTTCTTGTTATTGTTACGTTTTTTGCGTTTCGCAGCAGCTTTAACTGGTGCGGCGACTGCACCTGTAGAAGATTCATCTTCAGAATGAGAGGATACATCAGTATCTTCGTCAGTATCAGAACCATCTTCAGCCTTACCCTTGGTACGGGGTAGAGCCTTTTCTAGTTTCAATACAGCACCGTTGAAATCATAGCCATTGAACTTTTCAATAACCACATCAGCGACTTCATCAGAGCCAACGGTCACAAATCCAAAACCACGGCACTTGCCTGTTTTGCGATCGGTGATAACCTTCAAAGATACTGAATCACCTGATTCATTGAAAATTTTTTCTAGAGCTTGGCGATCTAATTCTGCTGGCAAGTTGCCAACATAAAGGCGAATGGACATAATAATAGAAAACCTCTACGCTATGAAATCTTCAGCAGGTGACTAGAGCAGCCGCTACAAAAAACTTGTTTTAAAAAACTTGTTCGCTACTTATTATTAGCTTAATTTTGAGCTATTGATTAGGTGCTACCTGCGATTAATCAAATTAATACAACACTTTTGTGCCATGTACCAACATAGCATATAAGATGCATGTCTTTAAAACAAAATGTAATGAAAGTATCAAAATTCCAAATTGGTATCACTAAGTGCATTTGAAATTCTGTGATTAAGCTAAAAGCCAAGGGAATCAATCCCCTTGGCTTTCAAAAATATTTCTGTACTACTCAAAGCCTCAATAGGCTGTAAACCCAAAATAGAGTTGCGGCGCTTCGTGCCGCAACTCTATTTTGGGTTTTGGTTATGCCATAACCCAAATAGCTACAGCTATGTAATAGGCAATTTATAGGAAATTACGTTTTGTGACTGTGGCGGCAAATTCTTTATCGCGAATTTGCACCTGTAAAATTTGACCATTTTTAGAGAGGTGCGGCGGGACATAACCAAAAGCGATCGCTTTGCCTAAGGTTGGCGACATTGTGCCACTGGTGACAACTCCCACGGTTTCGCCGTCATAACGAATGGGATAGTCATGACGGGCAATATTTCGACCAGCCAATTCCAAACCAACTAATTTGCGCGTCAGTCCATTCGCTTTTTGCTCTTCTAAGACCGCACGCCCAATAAAATCACCCTTCTCTTTTAAATGGATAATCCAATTAAGATCTGCTTCGAGAGGCGTAATGGTTTCATTCATATCTTGACCATAGAGATGCATTCCTGCCTCTAGTCGCAAGGTGTCGCGACAGCCTAAGCCACAGGGCATCACACCGAGATCTAGTAGTTTTTGCCAGAGCGCTCTCCCTGTATCAATATCGGTCATAATTTCACAGCCATCTTCGCCTGTATAGCCTGTGCGAGCGACAAAACTAGGTACGCCCAACACTTCAGTATTGGTATGTCCAAACCGTAGCCTTGGCAATTTTGAGAGGTCAGAAACTACGAGATCTTGTAATGTTGCGATCGCAGTTTTGCCTTGTACCGCAATCAAGATTTGGGACTCAGAGTTATCCACCAAGCGATCGCCTAAATGTTGCTGCAACCATGCCTTGTCTTTGGCACAGGTGGAGGCATTGACAATCACGGACCAATTCTCGCGATCGCCGTCGGGTTCGTGACGATAAAAAATCACATCGTCGATGATGCCTGCTTGCTCATTTAGCAATACCGTATAGAATGCTTGCCCCACCTTTAAACGCCCTAGATTTGATGGCACAAGTTTATTTAAGGCTTCGATTACCCCTTCGCCAGAAATTGCAAATTTGCCCATGTGGGATACATCAAACATACCAACTTGCGATCGCACCGCATTATGTTCGGCGACAATGCCTTTATATTGGACGGGCATCTCCCAACCGCCAAATTCTACCAGTCGCGCACCAGCCGCCACATGGAGATCGTACAAAGGAGTGCGTTTGAGAGAGTTGCTCATAGTCATCGTTCTTGATAGTGGGAATTGCTGTGTTTAGGAAAATTTATTCCCACTATATTATGTAGTTTTGTATACTGATAGATTAATCGGATCTAAAAAACGGTAATTAATCAGCGTGAGTCAGCATCCCCTTGAACAGCTAAATCGCTACGATGCCAAAGCCAATGCCGAATATTACGGTCGTCGCCCTTGGCTAGCGATTAGTCGGGTTTTTAAAATCATTTATTTTGCAATTAGTTTTGGACTAGCCTTCGGCTGGGATGTCTTGACTGGCAACACAGTGAGTCAACCGAAACTAGCCGAACAACTAAGGCGCATTATTACTGCCCTTGGCCCCACCTATATCAAAGTCGGGCAAGCCCTCTCTACCCGTCCTGACCTAGTGCGGGTTGACTTTCTTGAAGAACTAACCAAACTGCAAGATCAGTTACCACCATTTTCTAACGCCGAGGCCTTTGACATTATTCAGTCCGAGCTAGGCAAACCTGTTAATACAGTTTATCGCTATATTTCAGAAGATCCTGTCGCTGCTGCCAGTCTGGGTCAGGTGTACAAAGCCACCCTCTACACAGGTGAAGAAGTTGCTGTGAAAGTGCAGCGTCCTCACCTCATTCCCACCCTGACGCTCGATCTATTTATCCTGCGTTGGTTTGCTGGTTGGCTAGGGCCATTGCTGCCGCTCAATCTGGGGAATAGCCTTGAAGCCATTGTCGATGAATTTGGCTTAAAGCTATTTGAAGAAATCGACTACGAGCATGAAGCGACCAATGCCGAGCGCTTTGCGGGTTACTTTCGTGATGATCCCAATGTAAAAGTTCCTTCCATTTATCGCCAGTTCAGCACCCATCGCATTCTCACCTTGGAATGGATTAATGGCATCAAGCTCAATGAAATTGACCAAATTAAATCCGCAGGACTGAATACCGATAATCTTGTGCGTATTGGCGTAATGTCTGGGTTACGCCAACTGCTCGAATTTGGCTTTTTCCATGCCGATCCTCACCCTGGCAATCTTTTCGCCACCTATGACGGCAAGATGGCTTATATCGATTTTGGGATGATGGATCAATTGGATTTGCAAACCAAAGAGCAACTAGTTGATTCCGTTGTGCATCTGCTCAATAAGGACTATGACGAACTTGGTCAGGACTATGTAAGACTTGGCTTCTTACAGCCCGACATCGAAATGAAGCCCATCGTCAATGCGCTCGAATCGGTACTCGGCGATATCATGTCTGAGAAGGTCAAAGACTTTAACTTCAAGGTTGTCACCGATCGCTTCTCGAAAGTGATGTATGACTATCCTTTCTGCTTGCCTGCCAAGTTTGCCCTGATTATTCGCTCCGTAATTACCCAAGAAGGTGTTGCTCTCAGCCTCAATCCTGAGTTTCGGATTGTACAGGTTGCTTATCCCTACGTGGCGAGACGATTGCTCACTGATGAATCAGAAAGCTTACGGTCAAGACTATTGGAAGTTCTCTTTAAAGATGACAAATTTCAATGGACAAGACTGGAGAACCTACTTGCGATCGCAAAATCCGATGGTCAGTTTGACATTATTCCCACGGCGAGCATGGGCATCAAGTTCTTAACTTCTAAGGATGGTGAATATATCCGCCGCCGCATTTTATTGGCTCTCACCGAGGATAATCGTCTGCATACGGAGGAGCTAATGCGAATTTGGCAAATGATCGGCGCAGATCTAGAGCCAGCCAAGTTATGGGATATGGCAGTTAAA
The DNA here is from genome assembly GCF_014696385.1 of Pseudanabaena mucicola FACHB-723. Taxonomy (GTDB): domain Bacteria; phylum Cyanobacteriota; class Cyanobacteriia; order Pseudanabaenales; family Pseudanabaenaceae; genus Pseudanabaena. The sequence goes on along the minus strand of NZ_JACJQB010000015.1, from coordinate 46,264 downwards.
ACCCTAACTGGAGCGATGCCCAAAGCGATCGCTGCCGCGATTCCCTTTGCCGCTTTTCAAAACATTAACTAACCTAGAAGCTTGTGTAACCGCTACGCGGTTACACAAGCTTTATTTTAAATACTGCACAATTTTTTCAAACATTTCAACAAGCGCCGTTTTACCATTGTCACGTAAGAAAATATCAAAGTTGGGATGGGAATTTGCCTCGATTAACCAAAAAACCCCCTGATCATCCACGGCAATATCCAAGCCAACATAGGCAATATCAGTCATCTGCTCGAAAATTGGGCGTATAAATTCATCAATAGCAGTAATAATTTTGCGATCGCAGACCTGTTTTGCGATCGCACCTTGCCAATGTAAAGGACTCAGGTTGCCCGTAAACTCAGCCTGCGAAAAATCCTTGTCATACAGCAATACCTGTTGCTGATCAAGACAGACACAACGATATTCTTTAACAATATTGATTGACTTTTGGGCTAGTACAACATAGTCATAATTTTTAGAATTAACATTAAAAACTGTCTCTAAAGCATTCTGAATCTGTTGCCGATCAAAGCATCGAAATACATTATTGCCGCCTGAACCCCGATTGCGTTTAACAATCACGGGAAAGCTTAATTCTTTCTCTATTTCTGCAATGATTTGCTCAATGGTCGAAAATTGCAAATACTCCTGATATTTCTGATCGCAATAAGGCGATACAAAAGAAATTGTCGTCGGCATATTAATTACACCATGGAAAATCTGATAGAAATATTGCTTGTCTTTAAATATTTCCGCAATAGATTGTGGTGTTAATGGAGTCGAGTAGTTAGTAAAATAATATTCACGATCGTCAATTTTAATTTTGACCAAATTTTGGTTGGGATGCACAATCTCGTAGTCAACGTTCAGATTTTGACAAGCCTCTAGCAGCATTTTGATATTTGTCAGCATAAATACAAGGTTTCATTTGTTTTTATTAAATTCAAGCCAGCCATGTGACGGGAATCACATGTAATCGCTGAGCATATACAGCACCATAGTTAGCAACTCTACTCACACACCTAAACACCGATCAAGATGATCAGTGATACTCATATATAGATAGACCAACATGATCGCAACCATCTTGCAGTTATTAAAAACTAATGGATTTATTCCCCATGGTCATTGCTACCTATGGCAGACGAATTTGGTGGGATTACATGTTTTCGCCGATGGATTCATTGCTTTAGCATATTTTTCGATCCCAATCATGTTGATCTACTTTGTAAGCAAGCGTCAAGACGCTCAGGCATTCAAAAAAGTATCGTGGCTATTTGGGGCATTTATTACTGCCTGTGGGATCACGCATATCATGGAAATCTGGACGCTATGGTATCCCGTCTACTGGATATCAGGCATCCTCAAAGCCATGACTGCTTTGATTTCGATCTACACTGCCTTTGAATTATTAACACTGATTCCTACGGCACTAGCAATGCCTAGCTCAGAGCAGTTAATGCAAGCCAATCAGGCTCTAGAAAAAGAGATTAGCGAACGGCGCAACACCGAAATTGCTCTTAGAGACAGTGAAAAACTCTATCAGAATCTTGTCGTTGAGTTAGAGGAACGAGTCAACCTTCGCACAGCGGAACTATCTCAACAAAATGAAGCCTTGGCAATTGCGAAACAAGATGCAGAACTAGCCAATCAAGCCAAAGGTAGATTTGTGGCAATGATGAGCCATGAGATTCGCACACCCATGAATGGAATCATTGGTATGACTAAGTTGTTGTTAGAGACAAAGCTAACGGAACAGCAGCGAAATTTTGCCGAGATTGTCAGTAGCAGTGGTGAAAGTCTTTTGAATATTCTTAACGATGTGCTTGACTTTTCTAAAATCGAATCTGGCAAATTAGCATTAGAAAACCATCCCTTTGTTTTATCAAATTGTATTGAAGATGTATTCAGTTTATTGAATGTCAAAGCGGCGGAGAAGGAGATTGCACTGGGTTACAAGATTGACTTGGCAGTTCCCGAACTCATCGTGAGTGACATTACTCGACTCAGGCAAGTTTTAGTCAATCTAATTGGGAACTCTATTAAATTCACAGATATGGGTGGAGTCTCATTGAACGTCAGTGTACTAAGCACATCTGATCAAGATCCTCATTCAAATGCTCCAAATGATCCAACAGACATCAAGTATGAACTTCTCTTCTCTATTAGTGACTCAGGCATTGGCATCCCCAAAGAGAGGATATCCCAATTATTTCAAGCCTTTACTCAAGTTGATTCCTCCACAACTCGTAACTATGGTGGCACAGGCTTAGGGCTATCCATTTGTAAGCAACTAACCACCATGATGAATGGTCAAATATGGGTAGAAAGCAATGGCGCAATTGGTGGAAATCCTGCATCACATTGGTTAGCCCAGTCACACTACCAAAAAAACATCAACGGTGCAACATTCTACTTCACTATTTTCGTATCAACTATTTCTATTACTGAGTTTCAAAAGTTTCAACCAACGATTAACTTAGAAGATCATGAATTTTTTCCTCAAAATTTAGCTCAGCAATTTCCATTAAAAATCCTAGTCGCAGAAGATAATTTAGTTAATCAACAACTGATGATTCTGTTCCTAGAGCAACTCGGCTATAGCTGTGAAGTGGTTAGCAATGGCTTAGAAGTCCTTGAATCTTTGCAACATGAGCATTATGACCTCATTTTGATGGATATCCAAATGCCAAAAATGGATGGTCTGGAAACAACATCACAAATTCGCAAACTAGAAAAAAACTCAGCGAAACATACTAAAATCATCGCAGTCACGGCTAGTGCGATGGTAAGCGATCGCAAAAAAATGTTGGCAGCAGGGATGGATGACTATATCTCTAAGCCAATTCGCGTTAATCAGTTAGCTCAAGCTCTAGTAGATTTACCTATGGCAGCACCTGATATGTCAGAACCCATTATTCCAGATGCAAACGTGAACACAGTTGTTTTTGATGTCAATGTGTTTGATCATCTTGCCAAAATGATTGGCTCTAGCGACAAGTCCCCTACGGTTACCTATTTAATTGATTCTTATTTAGAAGAGTTACCGAAATTTAGAGACATCGTTCTGAATGGCTTTACAAATCAGGATGCTGATGCGCTCAAGGTCGGTAGTCATTCTCTCAAGGCATCTAGTGCTTCGATTGGAGCGATGAAGCTATCAAATATGTGTAAGTTATTGGAAAAACAAGCAATGCAAGGGGAGGTTAACTTTGCCTCCGTTGAGTTTTCTAGACTGGGTGATGAATTTCAGCAAGAATGCGATCGCGTAAAAGTTGCCCTAGAAGACCAAAAACGTCGGCTTCTAGAAATCGCCAATGCCAGTAATTGAAAAAGGGAGGTCGCTAGGCGACCTCCCTTTTTGGGCTTAAGGTAAAGATTAAGCGCGGACTTCAGCAAAGATTTTATTGAGAATATCTTGAGCGCCCTTAGATTTGAGATCTTCAGCCAGATCTGCACCGATAGTCTCAGGACTGCCCAAATCGCCAGTCACGGCACCTTGTACTAGCGTTTGACCGTCAAGGCTTGCCACAATACCTTTGAGTGTTAGCTTATTACCGTCAATCGAGGTATGCACACCGATCGGCACTTGACAGCCGCCTTCGAGTTCACGCAAGAAGGCACGCTCTGCCAAACAACGCTGAGTGGTGGGGTAATGAATAATTGGCGCAAACAAAGCCAAAATATCAGGATCTTCAGCGCGGCATTCGATCCCCAATGCGCCCTGCCCCACGGCATGGAGAGAGATTTCTGAGTCAATCACCTCATGGACACGATCACCCATACCCAAGCGGCGCAAACCTGCGGCGGCCAGAATTAGCGCGTCATATTCACCTGCATCAAGCTTTTGCAAACGAGTATTAAGGTTGCCACGTACATCTTTAAAGGTGAGGTGAGGATAGTAATGACGCAATTGGGCTAGGCGGCGCAAAGACGATGTACCGACCACTGTGCCTGATGGCAAAGTTGCCAGAGTCTTATCCTTTAATTTTTCATGAACAACTAAAGCATCGGCGGGATCTTCGCGCTCAGTAATTGCCCCAAGGATTAGCCCCTCTGGTAAGTTGGTTGGTAAATCTTTGAGACTATGTACTGCAAGGTCAGATTCCTTGGTCAGCATTGATACTTCTAATTCTTTTGTAAATAAGCCCTTATCACCAATTTTGGCGAGAGCCACGTCAAGGATTTTATCGCCCTGTGTACTCATGGTGACAACATCAAACTGGCGATCGGGGTGTGCTTTACTAAGTTCCGCTTGTACCCAATGCGTTTGTACCAGTGCTAGCTGACTTTTGCGAGAACTAATGCGAACTGTTGAGGATGTAACCATAGGGCAAACTAAATAATAAAAATAAAATTTAAAGGAATTTAGGGGTAAAGCAAAGCGCTTCCCCTACTGAACTAAAAGCACTATTTCTTATTCAAACAGGTTTTGAGGCTATTTCACTGCGATCGCAAATTTATAAAGTGTAAAGAATTCTTACCTAAGTGTTGGATGTGGGGGGCAATTCATGAATTGCCTCCCACATCTCGTTCTTTGGCGGAAGCCCTGTACTATTTACGGACTGCTTCAAATAGGCGGGAGAAATAAAACGAGGTAGCTGTAAATTCTTTGCGCTTGATCGTGAAACCTAGCCTTTCAAGCACACGGCGCACATCAGATTCTTTATGAAGATAGGCGCGAGTAGCTTTGCTAGGGCCCGGAACCATATCACCGACCTTCTTCATCATCACGTAGTAAGGATTTTTGGGGGCAAAGCTAAGGATGAGTCGAGATTTGGCAAGGGAAGCAAGGTGAGCGATCATTTCTTCCGATTCGCGATCGGGGTAGTGAATCAGGACATCAAGACAAACTACCGTATCATATGACCCCGACAAAGAGGCTAAATCTTTGACCTCAAATACAGGGTTTTCAGGATCAGTGGCGCGTTCTTTACCTTCACCCACCATCTTTTCAGAAATGTCACTGGCATATACCTTTGCGCCCATTGCAGCGAGGGGAATGCTCAAACTACCCGTGCCACAACCTGCATCACAGACAGTATGCCCGATCGCGTTTTTGTCATTTTTAAACCAGTCCAATACATAATCCACGGTTTGTTGATGCCCAGTCCGAATATCGCGCTGCACTCGGTTGACATCACCCTCACCATAAATCCGCCGCCAGCGATCAAATCCAGTGGAATTAAAATAATCGCGAACTATTTCTTTATCTTTAGGGGATGCTGTACTTGAGGTCTTGTTAAGCGCTTGATTAGCCATGATTGTGAAGAAAGCTTACAAAAAAGCTGAGTAAATTAATAGTTTTGTTACAGGTGATGATTTTAACGCAGAACGCATAGGCGACGTGATGCAATGCCTATACTTTCTGGGTTTTGTACTAAACTAAAGTCAACTGCCCAAAAATTTTGCTATGCAACTCAATCGCATCATTGCGCTCGTTTTAGTCGCCGTTTGCTTTGTCTCTGCCACCTTTGGTATTCAGCGTCGCCAAATGGATGAGGCACTCGATCTCAAGAAAGTTCTCGATCGCAATCGTCTGGAATTAGTCGCCTTAGATGGCGCAATCACAGGTGCGCGTGGTTCGGGTTCTAGTGCCATGTCTGTACGTGATCGCCTGCGAGAACTAATCGATGATGAATCGGTAAAAGGAGTATTGCTATCCATCAATAGCCCCGGCGGAACTGTCGGCGCAAGTAAAGAGCTATACGAAGCCGTCAAGGATTTGGCTGCGAAAAAACCTGTCGTGGTGAGTATGCTCGATCAGGCAACTAGTGGTGGTTACTATGCAGCGAGTGCTGCGACCAAAATTTATGCCAATGCGGGATCGCTCACTGGCAGTATTGGCGTGATTTTGAATGGATTTAATGCTAAAGAATTATTAGATCGTTTGGGGATTCAGCCTCAAACTATTAAAACTGGTCCTTATAAAGATATTTTCTCGTCCTTTCGTGAGCTAGGTGAGCCAGAGCGACAATTACTACAGGAATTGCTGCAAAGCACCTATCAAGAATTTATTAGTGATGTAGCTAAGGGGCGCAAGCTAGACTTGGAGGTAGTCCGAAAATTGGCAGACGGCAGGATCTATACAGGAAAGCAAGCTCAAGCCAATAAGTTGGTGGATGCCATCGGAACGCTCGATCAAGCCGTAGCAGATTTGCGATCGCTATCTAGAAAGCAGTTCAATTTACCTGAAGATCAAGAATTACCGCTCCGCAAGTCGCCAGCATCCTTCGAGCGATTGATCGATCAATTATTTAGCCAAACCAGTGTGAATATCGCTTTACCCTTTATTGCAAGAGCATTTGATATTGCGGGTACTGACAAGCTGAATGCGATCGCAGATCAATTTAGTTCAAAGTTAGCAGGGCAGGGAATGCAAGCAGGGAATTACGATCCGCCAATTTTACTGATGCCCAGTTGGGTGAATTAAAAAAGAGGGACAGTGCAAAGCACTGTCCCTCTTTTTTATTGTTGAGGTTTAGCCAATTTTTGTTTGACCTTGGAAATTATGCCACTAGCGATCGCACCTGCCATGACAATACCTAGCACGGGTTGAATTAATGGCTCCCATAGTTGTCGCCATAGCTCTAGACCCAAATTGATTTTTAAGCTTTCACCACCGAGAGCTACTAGTAACCATGCAAAAAAGAAAAATACTAAGAACAAATTGAACATCAAAAATTTGTTCGTCCAACGTCCGATCGTTTCCATAGCTAAGAAGTAATATTTTTTAGTGCTAAAGCAATCGGGGTAACGTTGCCGTCACCCCGATTGCTTATATCGTTTTGGTTTTATAAACAGACTGAAAAGTTTTTTATAAGTTTTTTAATTAATTTTAAACCTATGTAAAACCTATTTGAATCCGACTGCGGCTTGCCATACAAAGGCGAGAAGCAAGAAGAATACAGGGATAACAGGAAGAACGTTTACCAGTGGGTCGAAAATTCTGTACGCTTCAGGTAACGTTGCGATCAATAAGCCAAGTTGCATTATAAAGTAAACCTCCTTCAAGAGCTAGAATGAATTTTACCACGTCAAAGAAGCCATTCTTTTTCAGAAAATTTTTTATCGACGGTCTTAATTAACGGGTTTACCAGAAGGTTTATTTATGGCGATCGCAAATTATACCAAGCTCCTCAATGCAAAGCTTTGGCAAAGCACCCAACTTTTCAAGAAATTTTCACAAACTCTCCAGATCGGCGGATTGGCACTGCTACTCTGCGTTTGTACCTTTGCCTTTAGCGCTCCTGCATGGGCAACGGTCCAAATCAAGCTGACGCAACTTACCTATGAAAAATGTACTGGTGATGCTGGTAAAAATATGGTGCTAGGTGGCGGGGTAATGTCGGCTAAGTGCTATATGGTCAAAGGCTTAGCCAATAACCCATCGGGTAAGGTTGTCTACAATGCCGATATTTTTGGGCGCATTTATGATGCCAATGGTAACGATGCGATGCCTGAGCGCACCAGACTGGGTTCTGTAGATGAAATTCCTGCGGGTAAGAGCGAGATTCAACTGATGGTTGCCATCCCTGCGGAACAGCCTGAACCTCTCGAACTCAAACAATTTAAGGCTTCAGGATTTGCGGGTAAGGTCAGACGTTAATAGTTTAATGTGCCAAGACACGCAGGGCAAAACTTGACCGCGATCGCGATCGCGCTAAGATGTAATACCAAAACACAAAGTAGCTATGCCATTTTGTGTTTTTAAAACCCTGACTGGGTTTGGTTTTTAATTCACAAAATTGTTGACACATTTTCGTGAATTGGTATAAGACGGTCAGTATGGCAAAATTTAAGTTTCAAGTTCTCTGAATCGATACAAAAAATATGGCTGTTAAAGTTCTCATTCCCACCCCTTTGCAACAATTGACCAATAACCAAGCCACCGTAGAATGTGCTGGCGCTTCGGTTAAAGAAATCATTGAATCCCTTGAAGCAAATTGTCCTGGCATCAAAGCTCGCATTTGTGACGACCAAGGCAATCTCCGCCGCTTTGTTAATTTTTATGTGAATAGCGAAGATATTCGTTTTCTTGACGGGGCAAATACTCCTCTTAATGATGGCGATGAGGTCAGCATTATTCCTGCGATCGCAGGTGGCTAAAGTCTAAAAAAAGGGATGCTGAGCATCCCTTTTTTTATTTGGTTTATAAATTAAGCATTGCGATCGCAGTTTGCAAGAGCCAAATCATAGATTGGGTTTTCTCAAGATTTCCTTTGCCTTTGTTGCCCCAATTTTGTAGCCAGTCGCCTAGACCACTGAGTGAATTGTTGAACCACTGCCCAACTTGAGCAAAGATTTGTTGTGGTCCAATACCCGTTAATACTTGGATTGCAAAAATTACAGCAACTATTAGAAATGCAGTTTTAAAGCTAGCTTTGATCACACTCAACAACCACCACAGCAGCAGTAAGGAGACGATCAGTGCGCCGATTACTAGAGGCAAATTCATAGAGTTTTTCCAATCTCATCTCAAGTTCAAAGAGTTTACAGCGCTTTGCGCTTAATTAAAACCTAGAAATATTTTTGAAAGCGGCGCTTCGCGCCGCTTTCAAAAATATTTCTGCATTACTCGAAGCCTCCATAGGCTGTATTTAGATTCTGACATGGAAATAGCTCGTAATCATGGAGCCAACTTTACAACTATATCGAGCTAATTTAGATATCACTGCCGTTGATGGCGAACGATTTTGGCAGTGGCTCTCAGCAGATGAACAGAAAAGGGCTAATCGATTTAAACGTGAACTGCTCAAGCGTAATTTTGTCGCAGCAAGGGGGAATTTGCGAGAAATTTTGGCACAGCATCTAAGCTGTGAGCCACAGGATCTACAATTTAGTTATGGCGATCGAGGCAAACCTCATTTAAAAAATTCGCCAATTCATTTTAATTTAGCCCATTCACAGGATTTGGCAATCTATGCTGTATCTTGCGATCGCGAGTTGGGGATTGACTTGGAATATCTCAATTTGCGATGTGATGTGGAAGAGATTGCCAATCGCTATTTTGTGAACGCCGAGAAACAAATCATCAGAGATTTAGCCGATCAGCCTGATCAACAATATTTAGCTTTTTATCGGGCATGGACACTCAAAGAAGCCTATGGCAAAGCCACAGGTCAGGGGATTGCTAATCTCCTTGATCGTGTTGATGTCTCACCTTTATTGCAGAGACCTATGGGCGAGGTGTGGCAAATTGACGGTTGGCAGCTCAAGTTATTAAGTACCGAATTGAGCTTAGATGCGAACTATGCGGCGGCGCTTTGTATCAGAGCTTAATTTGACTGCTACGCGAGCAGATTAAGTCTCTAGATTACGCGATCGCAAAATTTTGCCTGCCAACATCGCTGCCCCAAAGCCATTGTCAATATTGACTACTCCCACCCCCGTGGCGCAGGAATTGAGCATGGTCAACAGGGGCGCAAGTCCATTAAAACTAGCACCATAACCGATGCTAGTAGGGACTGCCACGATCGGGCAGTCGGCTAAACCTGCGACCACACTGGCTAAAGCTCCCTCCATCCCTGCCACGACAATAATCACCTCCGCATCAGCGATTGTCTCGCGGTGACTAAGCAAACGATGAATCCCTGCTACGCCAACATCCCACAGTCTTTTGACCTGAAATCCGCAGAGTTCACCAGTAACTGCCGCTTCCTCGGCGATCGGTAAGTCGGCAGTACCTGCGGTGAGAATGGTAATTGTGCCTTGCTTTTGCATGGTGGACTCGCCTAGACAACAAATTTTTGCGATCGGGAAATATCGCAAGCCTCGCAATGCTGGCTGAATTTCAGCATAGACAGACTCAGAGATCTTGGTTGCCATTACTAAGGGATTTTTCGATTCCATTACCCGCATGATTTGGATAATTTGTTCGGGAGTCTTGCCCAAACCAAAAATTACCTCTGGAAAACCTGTCCGCAGGGTGCGATGGTGATCAATTTTGGCAAAGTCGCCCACGGTTTCGTAGTGGAGATATTTGAGTTTTTCTAAAGCGATTTCTGGGCTAAGCTCCCCCTTGGCGACATGATCCAGAATTTGCTTTAAGTTGTCTTGCATAGAATTGAGGCAATTGGGGCAATGCTAAAAATGACAGGATTTTATACCGTTCTAAAAATGGCTAAGCCATTTTTAGAACGATTAGGGGCTAGATTCAAACTTTGGCACGAATGGGAATCTGCACTTCTCGACGCTTTAATAGTGAAGGTGTATAGGGAGAATCGTAGAGAAATTCCCTTGGTTCACCTGCAATTTCATATTCTGGATGCTCAGCCAGCCATTGCTTAAGCTTGGCAACATCGCTCTGAAAGCGATCGTACCCATAGGCTCCCTGCACACCTAAACTCACAGCTAACATCGGCGCATGATCTTCCACTTGAATATCTTGGGCGATTTGCTGCGGATTGATGGCGTTGTTGTTATATAGAAAAGAAACTTTTGCCTTGCCGCTTTGGACGGGTTGATCGATTGCAGTCATGGGATAGCGAGCTTCCACGGGTGAAGTCATGGAAATATTGTTACTGCTAATATGGCGAAATAGCGGATTAAAGGCATAGCTAGTGGCTTCGCTGAGGTTCCCTTCATAGGTATATGTACCAGAGCGATAGGCTGGATATTGCTTAACTTCGATGATGTTATGGGCAGTGGGCGCAGGAAATCCGACGGGTAGGGGAGCAGACATGACTTTGTTTACCGCATATAAGGCAAAGGGAATTGCGATCGCACCAAAAATGAGCAGCACAGTAGAGAGTTTCATAACTCAATTGTAATCGCTATACCAAAGTGGGTCGCGTCGCGTTACAAACCAGATTTGCCAGAGATGTAAGTAGAGGCAATTCATGAATTGCCTCTACTTACATCTCTGGCTGTTAAGAATATTGTTGGCGTAATGCTGCGAACTGTTTCATGGCTGCACCACTGGCAAGCAAATCTTGAGCATGGGCGATCGCAGGGGCAATTTCGCGATGCACGCCATAGATCCATAGATAAAAGCCGCAATTCCACAACACGGAATTTAAATATTCCGAAGGCTCATTGTTGAGGGCAGAGATGATCTTGGTGGCGACATCGGTGGCATTAGCAATCACAGGATCTTCGGGACTAAAGCCATAGTCACGGGCATTCAAAATCAATCTCTCAAAATGCTCACCGTGATTGATGCCGATAATAGCTGTGCGCGATCGCGGTAAATCCACACTACCTTCCCAACCCTTGACCGTCACAAATTCCTTAATTCCATGCTGTTTAAAGGCTTCCCGAATATTAGTCTCGGTGGGTGGATGGACAAACCCTGACACAATCAATTGCTTACCTTGATAGGGTGACCACATTAGCTCTAGGGTGGCAAAGGGGGGGCGCTTGCCGATCTGATCGCGATAGGGAACGATGCTTTGGGCTAAAGGGAAATGCTGCGGTAAATAGACAAAGCCAAAATTATGTTGCTCTAGACTCTCTTTTACCTGCGCAATGGTCAGATTTGCGAAATTTAAACCTAAAGCTTGCCAAATTTCGATAAATGGCAATCCTTCTTTAGTGGGCATCCGATCGCCACCATGCATCAATACAGGGATATCTGCAGCGGCTAAAACCATGGCGGTGACAGGGCTAACGGGCGCAGTTTTAGATCTGCCGTCATAGGGCGATCCCAGCACTAGCACCTGTAGATCATTTGCGATCGCATCGACCTTTGCCCCCAGTTTTTGATAGGCATCAAGCATTCCCGCCAGTTCCTCACTGGTGGGACGTTTAATCCGATGGGCAATCATAAATGCTCCAATCTGAGCAGGAGTCGCAATTCCTTGCAACATCATCTTTGTGGCTGTTTCTGCCTCTTGGCGCGTCAAGCTTTTGCTGGTATGTGTTCCACTCCCCACTTTACGCAAAAATTCGCGAAACTCGTTACTCATCACTTTAGGTTGAATTTTATGCAAAAGTCGGTTCAAACTGAATTATAGTTCAGAAGGCTTACTGACCCCATGTTTCTGCCTAAATTACGCTTTTGACATTAGCGAGATCAACCTTTTGGATCAATTGCGCCGCTAGCTTACAAAAATATTGAATAGGTGGAATCTGAATGCGATCGCTAGTTGTGACAAGCACAATCTCGCGGGTCAAGGTTGGATCGTTCAGCGATCGCACCGTTAAGTTAGGGTCAGTTACCAACTCCGTTAAAAAAGTTTCAGGCAAGAGGGCAATTAAACTACCTTGCTTGACGATGCCCCGAAAAGCTTCGAGGGAATTGAGTTCGAGAACAGCATTTAAACAAATACCTTGGCGATTGAACTGATCTTGAACAAGGCGCTGCAATCCATAGCCATCCTTAAATACAGCCTGTGGGCAATGGTGCAAATCTCGCCATGTGATGTGCTCTTTTTTACTGAGAGGATGATTTGCAGGCATTAATATCTGAATCCTCTCGTCGTATAGCCTTTCAATTACCATTTCCGAACTCGCTGCCAGAAAGGGATTATTCATGACGATCGCAATATCGATTAAGCCATCCTTTAGCACCTTCAGAGCGCGATCGCTCCCTAAGGTGGTCACTCGCAATTGTACCTTGGGGTAATTTTTGGCAAAGGCTTGCAAAACTGGCGGCAACTGATAGGCACAAGCGGACGGAATCCCTGCGACACAAAGCTCGGTTTGTTTACCTGCTTGTAGATCAATTAATTCTTGCTCTGCCATTGACCAAAGTTGGCAGATTTTCTTGGCATGGGGCAACAGGCGATCGCCCCCTAACGTGAGTTTGGCATTACCTTGGCGATGAAACAGTGAGATACCGACAGTTGCCTCCAAAGATTGTACCTGCCGGCTGATCGTTGATTGACTAACCCCACATTTTTGCGCCGCCTGTTGAAAGTTTCCTGTTTCTGCGACCGCCAAAAATGCCTGTAATTGTTCCAAACGCATGAAAAATTAATGATAGCTATAACTAGAATCATTAAGCAACGTCTAGGAGTTGAGAAAAGTAGCTTTGGTAACTAACACCAAAATTGCCGTGATATTGTCATGACCATTCAATTGATTGCCTAACTCAATTAACTTTTCCATGCCAACTTCTACATCAATCTCTCCATTTAAAATCGGTAATAAATGCGATCGCCAATTATCCTCTACAACATTGCGATCACATAAACCATCAGAACATAGTAAAAACAAAGTTGGCTCAGTTAGCTTGAGATATTGAATATCAGGATTGATGTAATCAAGGGAATGCGGGCCTAAAGCTTGGGTAAGTTGATGGGAATCAACTCTCGTCATTGCCGAAATGAAGTCAATGCCCTGATCGAGCAGTTGATTACAAACTTCATGATCGCGGGTGATTTGGACTATTTCTGGAACGGTACTATTGGTCACTTTATAAATGCGGCTATCCCCAACATGGGCAATCACCACTTCGTGATTGTGAAGGGCAAGCATCACCAGTGTTGTTCCCATTCTGCCGACAGATTGGTTATGCTTGATTTCATTTTGCTCAAAGATGGCTTGATTCGCATTACCAATAATTTCGCGGAGTTTATTCTCTCCAGGCAAGGTATCCACCCAAAAGGGAAGAAATTGTTCTTGAATTGATTTCACGGCGATCGCACTTGCTTCTTCACCGCCCTCATGACCACCCATGCCATCACACAGCACAAATAAACCATGCTGACTGCGATCGCAGTTTTGCTCTTTACGCTGTGTAGTCCGACTTTGGAAGATCGCCACAAAATCATCCTCATTTTGCTCACGCTGTACGCCCACATCAGTTTTGGCGGCATAACTGATCTCAAAACACAATGGAGAATCAACAGTCGCAGCAGATAATGCTTCTGATTTTAAAGGAATATCCTCACTAGTTTCTACTTTAGGAATTCCTTCTTCCGCAGTTACTTTTAAAGATGCTGATTCTATTTCCTCAACCTGAATCCTAGTCTCTGGGGTTGTCTGTATATTTGTGGTAACTGCCAATGGCGATGCATCTATTTCCGAATTAATAGTCAGATCTTCAGAAATATTTACAGGGCTATCGCCCCCAATTTTACTGCCACAAAATTGACAAAACTTATAGCCATCTGGGTTTACAGCTTGACAACTAGGACAAATGCTCATGACTATTGCTATGGTTGAAAGAATAATCTCAATGCGTCTAAGTAGTTCAGCATAGGTGAAACCCAGATCTTGTATTGCCTGTGTAGCGAGCGACACAAGCTTCTAGATTTTGAATTTACTCATGCCTATCTGCTTAGTTCATAATAAAAAGGAAGAATTAAGGTAATTGCACCCATGCTCGATTCTACCAGACTCAATCCCGCCGAAGAGATCGTCCTTGGACGTGACTTTATGACACTTTCGCAACATGTTCTCTCACAGGTGGGAACATTTTCGCCCGCAGCCTATGACTTGAGTGCATTGATGGGGCGGATTGGCTTGGCTGGTAAAACGATCGCTCGTCACCTCAGCCGTGCAGGGCTAGTCGAAAATGTGTTGGGGGTAACGGGTGAGGTCAATGTCCAAGGGGAAGCAGTCAAAAACATGGATCGCTACGCCAATCGAGTTTTTCTGCGAGCCTTTGAGCAAAGTGGTTTAGTTTGTCGGCTGGCTTCCGAAGAAATGGAAAAGCCCTATTACATTCCCGAAAATTGCCCCATTGGGCGTTATACCTTGCTCTATGACCCTATTGATGGCTCTAGCAATATTGACGTAAATTTAGCGATCGGTTCTATCTTCTCAATCCGTCAGCAAGAAGGGAATGATGAATCGGGCGAAGCTTTGGATCTACTACAGGCAGGACGCAAGCAAATTGGGGCTGGCTATATTCTCTATGGCACAAGCACGATGCTAGTCTATTCGCTAGGCAAGGGCGTACATGCGTTTACCCTTGACCCTAGTATTGGTGAATTTATTCTCTCTCAAGAGAATATCCATATGCCCACTAAAGGTTCTATTTATAGTGTCAATGAAGGCAACTTTTGGCAATGGCAAGAACCCATGCGTGAATATGTGCGCCATATGCATAGCCAAGCAGGCAATACGGCTCGTTATTCGGGCGCTTTAGTTGCCGATATCCATCGGATTCTATTTCAGGGTGGTATATTTCTCTATCCTGGTACAGTTGGTCATGAAGATGGAAAGTTACGTTTACTGTACGAGTCTGCTCCCTTAGCATTTCTAATTGAACAAGCAGGTGGTCGTGCGACCACAGGCACTCAAGAGATTCTTGATGTAATTCCAGATCGGCTGCATACGCGCACACCGTTAATTATTGGTAGTGTGGAGAATGTGAAGGAAGTTGAGTCTTTTTTAATCTAGAGGGTTGAACTTTCGCTAAACGAGAAGTAAGTGGCGGCGCGATGCGCCGCCACTTACTTCTATAATTACTGCTTGTGAAATGGGTTAAGCTTCTGCCAAAATCCTGTTTTGCTAGACTGTGAGGCATCGGACTTGGATTGTCGATCATCAATCTTGAAATCAATCAGCAATACAACTCTGGTTTGTTCGCCGCGATTCCAAGCTTCATGCTCAGTTGTATCATCAAAAACTAAGCACTTGCCCTCTTGCCAATTGCGAATTTCATCGCCAACACGCAAACTGCATCCATCACAACCAATCAAACCCAAATGGCAGCGCAATACACCATCAGGATAGCCAGTATGAGGGGAAATATGAGTTCCCGGCACTAGTGAAGAAAAACCCGCTGTGACCATATTGGGAATTTGTTCCACTAATTTGGTAGTTTCTGGACAGAGTTTACAGTTTTTACCAAGTTTCATGCCAAAAGCATATAGCCCAAAAGTTTGCCATCCCTTGCCATACAGATGTTTCTCTGGCCAATCCAGAAAATCATCACGACCAAGCTGCTCCAATTCTTGTCTAATGACTTGCCAATTTGCCTCTAATGACTGCGTAAATGGGTAATCTTCAGAATTCTTATACATAGATTACTTACCACCAAATCCCCATTGCCTAAGTGTGCGAGATACTAAAATTTTGATGGAATTCAAAATAGTTTTGAGAATCTCGTAGGGACTACCGACACGACTCAAAACTTTGACTGAAAAAACTACCCATTCCCAACCACGACCAATTTCAACTAAGAGAGAAGATTTTTGATCTTGGGAATTAGGCTCAGAATCAGAATTAGGATCTTTAGTGTGCATATTTTGGCTGAGATATTTGCCTATATGTTGTGGTATCGCTAAGTTTACTACCGCAAACTTACGAAGTGCAGATAATAAATATAGCAGTTCTAAATCATTTGTAGATTTTTAGGTTTGTGGAAGCGCTGCCCTTCGGGCAGTGTTTTCCCAAATCATTTAACAATACTTAATGAGCTAATTATTCGTATTTACGGGGTGTGTAAACACGGACGCGATCGCAAATTTTTAAAGTCTTGGTTTTACTAGAACCAACAATAATTACCGTCTGCATATCGGCGAGTTCAGGCTTTAGCTCAGCTAAAGTAATTACCTGCACATTTTCACCTTTGCGACCCATCCGATGCCCTAAGATTACTGGCGTTTCAGGAGATCGCCACTTCAATAACGTCTCCTTGGCAGCTAGAAGTTGCCATTTGCGCTGGGTGGAAATGGGATTGTATATTGCGATCGCAAAATCAGCTTGAGCCGCCGCATCTAATCTTTGAATAATTACTTCCCAAGGTTTGAGAATATCGGATAGGGAGATCAGACAGAAATCGTGCCCAATGGGCGCACCAATGGCGGCGGCGGCAGCTTGAACTGCGGAGATGCCAGGGGCAACATGGATATCGAGTTGATTCCATTCAGGATTGCGATCATGATCAAGAACTTCAAATACGGCGGCCGCCATGCCGTAAATCCCTGCATCCCCTGAAGACACAATCACCACGGATTTTCCTTGCGTAGCTAGCTCCAAAGCATGACGAGCGCGGTCTAGTTCCACCCGATTATCCGAGGCATGGACAGTCTTTCCCTTGGTATATGCTTTTACTAGATTCACATAGGTTTTATAGCCCACAAAGTCCGTCGCATCTTCAAGAATCGCTTTCACTTCGGGAGACATCCATTTTGCGGCTCCTGGTCCTGTGCCAATGATCGAGAGTTTGCCTGTGGGGGTTACTTCTGGAATAGAAGTAATTTGATTAACTTGATAGATTAAACATTGAGAACTAAGTCTATTTGCGATTGCAGTGCCATCGACATCTCCATTAATTATTTCAATGCAGTGGCTCGCATGATCAGCAAAAGGAAGATTACTTTCGCTGAGCCAAGATATATCAGTTGGTAAATTACTAACTAACCGCACGGATGCCCCTGCTAATAAATCCGCTAAAAATGTCTTTGCCTGTTGGTCATCATTAAGCAAGCGATAGCCAGAGGGTGGCGATAGCAATGTCGTTTGAAATCTTAAATCCCCAGTAGTTGTAATCGCTGCCTGCACTTGCAACGCTGTCGCAATCTTCCTTGCCATGACATTTGCCCCATTCAGTCCACCCAATAGCGGCACAACGGCGCTACCATCTTCTGCGATCGCAATTACAGGTGGCTCAGCCCGCTTATCTGAAAGTAATGGTGCAAGCGCCCGAATCATAATCCCTGCGGCACAGATGCCAATCAGGGTATGTCCTTGGCTAAAAAGTTCGGCAATGGTTTCGCCAAACTGGTCATAGTACAGATCCGCAGATTGGCAACGCCTAGCCAGTCCATAAATTAGCGCGTCGGGGAGGCTTGCTTGGATTTGCTTTGCGATCGCAATACTTGTTTCTCCTAAGATGATGATGGCAGGCGGTTTCATGACAAATTTTGATGACAGTAAACTTA
Source organism: Pseudanabaena mucicola FACHB-723 (assembly GCF_014696385.1). GTDB lineage: Bacteria > Cyanobacteriota > Cyanobacteriia > Pseudanabaenales > Pseudanabaenaceae > Pseudanabaena. Next base: position 28,451 of record NZ_JACJQB010000015.1, on the reverse strand, counting down.
GACTACAGCCTATTGCGGCTTAAAGTGGCATGGAGAAATTTGGTATTGCAGACCAAAGTACGAATCAGGAAGAAGTATAGATAAAGCCTCTGTTCACACCAGATCACATGATTTACAGACTCAATAGTTCAAAATACGCATAGAACGAAATCCTTACCTGTCCGCAAAAATTTTTAAGGCGGATATTGTCGATCTTGTATCTACAACTACCTTTATCCGATAAAATGAAAAACGCTAAAAAGTTTTTGGTTATAAACAGAGATTAATTAAATGAGTACCTTTGAGCAAGTTCAAGAGATCGTTGCATCACAATTAGGCGTTGATAAAGCCGAAGTTAAGCCTGAGGCTAGCTTTGCTAACGACCTTGGCGCTGACTCCCTCGATACTGTCGAGCTAGTTATGGCTCTAGAAGAAAAGTTCGGCGTTGAAATCCCCGACGAAGACGCAGAAAAGATCTCTACAGTTCAGAATGCAGTTGATTACATTGACAGCAAGCAAGCTGCTTAAGTAATTGTTTGAAAGTAAAGCTTTGTTGCTCTGCGACAGAGCTTTACCATTTATGAAATTTTTGACATATTGACTCCAAACGAAATGCAAAATCCTCAGCCCCTCTCTCGCGTCGTTGTCACTGGACTAGGTGCAATCACACCGATCGGTAACACGGTCGAAGAATACTGGCAAGGTCTAGTTGATGGCAAAAACGGGATTACCGAAATTACTCGCTTCGATACAACCGATCATGAATGCCGTGTGGGTGGAGAAGTCAAGGACTTTGACCCACTAGCCTTTATTCCCGCCAAGGAAGCACGCAGAATGGATCGATTTTCTCAATTTGGTGTATGTGCCAGTATCCAAGCATTGCGTGACGCAAATCTAGAAATTACGCCAGCTAATGCTGCTCAAATTGGCGTTCTGCTCGGTACGGGGATTGGTGGCTTGCAAGTGCTAGAAGATCAGCACGAAATTATTCGCACCAAGGGACCAAGCCGTTGCAGTCCCTTCATGATCCCAATGATGATCGGCAATATGGCAGCAGGTTTGACTGCCATTCACACTGGCGCACAGGGACCTAACTCCTGCACAGTCACAGCTTGCGCGGCTGGCTCCAATGCGATCGGGGATGCATTTCGTTTAGTCCAAAGTGGCTTTGCCCAAGCAATGATTTGTGGTGGTACTGAGGCGGCAATCACCCCCCTTGGTTTTGCGGGATTTGCCTCAGCCCGTGCCATGTCTCGTCGCAATGATGACCCTGCCCATGCCTCACGCCCCTTTGATAAGGATCGCGATGGTTTTGTGATGGGTGAAGGCGCAGGGATTTTAATTCTTGAAAATCTTGACCATGCTCTAGCGCGGGGAGCAAAAATCTATGCGGAAATTGTTGGTTATGGCTGCACCTGCGATGCTTACCATATGACATCGCCTTCGCCCGATGGTGAGGGTGCAGTACGAGCCATGTCTTTAGCTCTCAAGGATGGCGATGTCACCCCTGATATGGTGGACTATATCAATGCTCACGGCACAAGTACCGCCGCTAACGACAAGACTGAGACTAAGGCAATCAAGCAAGTTTTGGGAGATCATGCCTATAAAGTTGCAGTTAGCTCTACTAAGTCCATGACTGGTCACCTATTGGGCGGCTCGGGTGGCATTGAGGCTGTAGCAACCGTTTTGGCAGTCAAAAACAACATTGCGCCGCCAACCATGAACTTAGAAAATCCTGATCCTGAATGCGATCTGGATTATGTGCCGAACCAGTCTCGTCCAATGACTATCAATGTGGCGACTTCTAATTCCTTTGGTTTTGGTGGTCACAATGTGACTTTGGTTTTCAAGAAATACCAAGCATAATTACATCTCTACAAAAAACTTCAAAAGCTCGGCAAAGCCGAGCTTTTGAAGTTTCTTATGCTTGCATAGTAAAATATTAAGAAGTTAGCGCATTGGTACGAAGTCATAACCCACGCCTGAGCGTTCACCTTTGCTAACTTTTACCAAAATTGCAGGATTTGCCCGATCGCCTGATGGTTGGAAGGCAATTTTCCCTGCTGCTCCCTCTAGCTCAAAACCATTGCTAGATAGGGTTTGTTGCAAGCCCACGCGACTATCGTTTTTACGCAATCCTCCTGCGATCGCAAAAGTGGCATCATAGCTGGTAGCAGTACGCCAGTTCACATCACCACCCCAGAGTTTCACCGCATTACTCGCAAAGGGATTGTCCACAAAAAAGTCTGGATGCCAAGGCACAGTTAACACCATATCTGCGATCGCAGATTGTCCTAATTGCAAAGTTTTAAAAGTATATAAAGTTGAGTCTCCCAGCAATAACAAACGATTTCTGGCAATGATTGCGACTTCAATCCCTTTTTCGATTTTTTCGACACCGGGGGATAGCAAAAGAGCATCCACACGATCATTCAGCATCTCGTTAATTACCTTGTCCGCATTAAAAGTAGGACTGGACAGATCACAGTCGATGCGACTGATTTTTGCACCATCGGCAAATACTGCCGCCGTAAAGTCTTCCTTGAGAGACTGACTAGCCTTAGCCGTAGAATTCAGACAAATACCAATATTTTTTTTGTTTTGCCGTTTCACCGCATATTGTGACAGCGCATCGGCTTGAAATCGCACACTGGGAACTGTGCGAAATACATAGCTACCAATGCCTGAAAGCTCTTTGGCAATGCTCGTTGATGACATCATCACCAATCCCCCTGCTTGATATATGGGGGCCGCCGCAATTGAAACTTCACTAGAGTTATGCCCAATCACCGCGAGGATACTTTGGTCTTGGACTAGGGCTTGAGCAACTTTTGTGCCAATGTCAATTTTATTATCATCATTGACGATCGCAATTTTCAGAGGTGCGCCATTTATACCACCCTGATCATTAATCTCCGTTTGTGCCTGTGCCACCCCACGCAAAATCTCCTTAGCCACATTGACATTGCCACCAATAGGAACACTGACGGCGATTTTGACAGCTTTTTGATCGCCGATTTTGGCATTGTTCAGATAAATTAGCGCTTCAGGGTCACTCCGTTGCTTAGTTAGAGAGGCTTGCCATTGCAAAATTGCTGCGCCATAGTCCTTGTTGGCAATTGCGGCGATTGCCTTTTCCTTTTCAGGATTTACCTCCGCTTTAATCAGTATTTTCTCGCCCTCACTACTGCGATTTGCCATGAAGTTTGGCTCATTCAATATGGCTACAGGATTACTGATCGTAGTTAGAGATGTGTTCTTAGTAAAAAACAAAATACCCACACCTGCCAAGCCACCACAAATCACTAAAGTCAGTGCTAGCACCAATACTTCTTTTTTGTTGTTTGCCATATTTATTCTTCTGTAACCATTAAAAGACCATTTTCTATCATTTTTGGGGTTTATAAATATGTAAAAACAAGGATTGACGGGCGCTAAACCCATGATATTAAGAGCATTACCGATGATTTATGGCAATATTAGCTGCGATCGTAAATTGTTTTTTGTCAGAAAATGTTGGCAAAAAATAACTGACTTTTTCTGTTACAAGAAGTTGCCTGTTATTGTCTTGATTAAAATCGTAAAATCTTAAAAAAATTGTCAGCAAAAACAATTTTAGTTTAAGTCAAAAATATATGACAAACCCTGAGAACCTTGCTATTAAATGTTTTTGAGGTTTACATATATACAAATATATACAATTACCAGAGATAACAAGTTTAAATAAACTGTGCTACTTTAGCTGTGTCAACAGGAGCGACCTCGAAAACATTTTGTTTTCATGTTTTGTTCTTATGTTGACAACCAATGTTGATGTTGGGATTTCCCCTCAAACTTTGGGCGAGTCTAACGGATGGGTGTTGAGTAATTGCAATCTTAGTCAAGGATTTTAGTCATTGATCTGAGCAGTAAGCTGGGACAAGTATTAGTAAATGTGTTGAGTACAAACTGTTTGTTTGCCTAATTAAATGGAGATTTGATTAGGGAGTTCCCACTTATGAGTCAAAATTTAAAATCAAGACTGAAAATCCAAATTTAAAATAAAAATATTTTTGACTCGCTAATAGTTTGAAAGGATATCTCACCAAACACAATTAATTAGTGAAATGTGAGGATAACAATGAATATTGAAGACGCACTCAATATTGTCGATTCTGTTTTGGCTGACAAGAGCCTCAGCACAATTCAAGAAGCAATCTTTCGCTATACTTGGGAAGGTAGTACCTATTCTGAGATTGCAGATAAGGCTGGCTATGATGCTGCTTATATCAGAGATGTGGGCTACAAACTATGGCAATTACTATCAGATGCCTTCGGTGATCGAGTCACTAAAAACAACTTACAGGTGGTCTTGCGCCGCTATAGCAATCGTATATTAAATACAACAACAAATTCTCCAGTTGCTAATAGCTCCCAGATAGTCAATGCCGCGACTCCCAGCTTATCTACTCCTGTAGATTCCTTCGGTCAAGAAATTAGTAATGGGGCTTCTAAACTGTTGCAATTGCTATCACGGGTTTTAAATGAACCAATTGGCGATCGCTATTTACAACAGATTCATGATTCCAATACTGACTCTTCTTTAAAACTAACAATTACCGTCAATTTGAGCATGGCAGACTAATAAAAAAGGGTTAGCGCTTAGAAGGCGCTAACCCTTTTTTACTGATTTTATTGACTTGAATTTAAAGCCTTACTCGCAATATCCTTGCGATAGTACATGCCGTCATAGCTCACAGCCCCAACAGCGCTATAAACTTTTGCGATCGCACTCTTTAAATTGTCTCCCAAGGCTGTGATCCCCAATACCCTACCGCCACTGGTCACCAAGGCATTATTTTTGAGTTTTGTGCCAGACTGGAATACAAACGCACCAAGCTCTTCAGCTTTGCCAATACCTGTGACAAACTGACCTGTTTCCACTTTGTCAGGATAGCCACCTGCGGCCGTGACCACACATACCGATGACTGAGCTTTCCACTTGATCGGTGCAAAACTAGAAAGCTTGCCCTCGACACAAGCCATGAGCAATTCATCGAGATTGCTGTCCAATAATGGCAAAACTGCCTGAGTTTCAGGATCACCTAAACGACAGTTAAATTCAACAACTTTGGGTTCACCTTCAGGGGTAACCATCAAACCTGCATAGAGACAGCCGCGATAGTCGATACCCCGTGCCGTCAAAGCTGCGATCGCAGGTTCTAAAATCTGGGTCTGTACCTTTACCATCAAATCAGGTGTGGCAATAGGTGCGGGGGCATAGGCTCCCATGCCGCCAGTATTGGGGCCAGTGTCGCCATCCCCCAAACGTTTATGGTCTTGGGCAGGCATGAGCGGACGAATCGTTTTGCCATCGGTGACAGCCAAAACTGATACTTCTTGACCTGTCATAAATTCTTCAATAACTACCGTTTCACCTGCGGAGCCAAATTGTCCCGCAAAAATGCGATCGATTGCCTCGGTAGCTTCCTCCAAGCTCATCGCCACGGTAACACCTTTACCACTAGCCAAGCCATCGGCTTTGATCACAATCGGTGCGCCCTGTTCCTGCACATAGGCTAGCGCAGCATCATGGCTCTGAAAAGTTGCACTAGCCGCCGTGGGAATATTCGCCTCTTGCATGAGTGTCTTTGCCCAAGACTTACTAGATTCAATTTGCGCCCCCTCTTGCGTAGGGCCAAAAATGAGTGCTTCGGCAGCCTGAAAATAATCGACAATACCAAGGGCTAGGGGTAACTCTGGCCCCACGACCGTAAACCCTACGCCTTGAACTTGGGCAAATCGTAAAATCCCTTCAAAATCGTCAATGCTCAGGGAAACATTTTGACAGTTGGGCATAGTTGCCGTACCGCCATTTCCGGGGATACAAAAAACACGATCAATATTGGGAGATTGCAACAATTTCCAAGCTAGGGCGTGTTCTCTACCGCCACTGCCAACCACGAGGACTTTCAAATTACACCTTTTATACTCACACTAGGGTTGCTCTTTCAACTTGTACTGAAAAAGCGATGAATGATCGTATACTTGTTCGACTGATAGACTGTTGACAAATTTTTTTCAATTTTTCAAACAGAGCTACAAATCTTAAAAATTCGATCATTCAGCCATCAATTATACCTGAGGAATAGCTCTTAGGGAGTAGATGTTGTGGCAATTTCATCACTAAAACTTGCCTTTTTGACAAATTGGAATGCGCCTGCAATCGAACCCCAGACCCTCTCATCGGTGACTAGATCATAGCCACGATCAAGACTGCTGTAGGTGTTTTCGGTTACTTCAAAGGCGATTTCTAGGTAAGTATCTACACCTTTACGGTTAATGCAACATTTTTTACCCGGTTCAACGGAACCCTTAAAGGTTTTGATGTCATCACGATGTACCCATTGTGTACAGCCCTCTAGCTTGATGATCGCATCGGCATCAATTGCCGCCAAGCGATTGCGATCGCGACTAGCACCAAAGAAAGTCTCGGCATTCTTGAGGCGATAGTTAATCATCTCAATCCGCCCATGCTCATGGCTGTAAATGATGTTAAGTACCGCAGTGCGATAGGGATGATTTAACTCATAGTCGTAAGCTTGCTCAAGGTATAGCCACACCCCATCATTACTAATAGGATTGGGCAGAGCGCGAATGCCCACGCGAATATGGGCAAAAAATGGCGGGTTGTCGATCGCCTGCTCCCAGTTACTATGATCGCCCGCTAACCATTGGGCAAGTACATATACATCATCGGGATTGGTAGAAATTGTCATGATTTTTGGGCAAATAGTAACAATGATAAATAAAGATAAAGAAAGAAAACGTGATAATAGACTGAGTAGTTGGGCGTAAATAAAAGATTTTAAATCCATGGCGCACGCTTCGCTTGCGCCATGGATTTTAGGGTTTTCTATATTAAGTGCGCCTAGTTACTCAAACCTTGTCCATCATAAAGTTAGGGAAGAAAAACTTGTCAACAACAATGTCAAAACGAATTAGCGATCGCTTGGTGCTATCCAATGGCATTGTGGTCTTAGTTACCGAAAATCCCACGGCGGATATCGTGGCGGCACGTTGTTTTTTTGCAGGTGGTGAACGGGTAGAAACCTTGGAGAAATCAGGGCTGACCCATTTAGCCTCATCGATCATGACCCGTGGTACTGAGCGCTATTCATCGCTAGAAATTGCCGAACAGGTGGAATCCATCGGCGCATCCCTAGGCACAGAAGCCTCCAGTGACTATTTTTTGCTATCCATGAAAACAATTTCATCAGATTTTCATGACATGCTGATGTTGGGAGCAGAGATTTTGCGATCGCCTAGTTATCCTGACAGTGAAATTGATCTAGAAAGACGGCTGACAATTCAATCAATCCGATCGCAGCAGGAGCGTCCCTTCACCATTGCCTATGATCAGTTGCAAAAATTGATGTATGGCGAGCATCCCTACGGATTTTCCAGCCTTGGCACTGAAGCCACGGTCAGTCGATTGAAAAGGCAGGATCTCGTCAATTTCCACCATCAGCATTTACGTCCCGATCACATGGTGGTCAGTATTGCTGGAAATATTTCCTCAGAGCAAGCCCTTTCCCTAGTGGGAGAAGCCTTTGGCGATTGGGCAAACCCTGCCCTGCCCACTGTTATATCCACCCCCGCACCCACATTTCAACCGCAATTAGTCACCCATGAGCAAGATACCCAACAGGCAATTATTGTCATTGGTTATCCTGTGCCATCGGTGCAGTCTCCCGACTATGCTGCTCTCAAAATTATCGCCACTTACTTAGGCAATGGGCTGTCCAGCCGTCTATTTGTGGAATTGAGAGAAAAACGGGGCTTAGCCTATGAAGTTTCTGCTTTTTACCCCACTCGATTAGAAACATCGCAATTTGTTGCCTATATTGGCACTGCTTCCCAGAATACAGGGACAGCACTTGCGGGATTACGCCATGAATGTGAACGCCTTGTCGATGTGGCAATTACCGCCGAAGAACTCGCCATTTGCAAGAGCAAACTTTTGGGACAATATGCCCTCGGTAAACAAACCAATGGTCAAATTGCTCAGGTCTATGGATGGTATGAGGTGATGGGATTAGGCTTGGAGTTTGATCAGCAATTTGTGGCATCGATCGCCGCAGTCACGGAAGCTGATGTTCAACGAGTCGCTCAGAAGTATTTTGCTACCCCTGCAATTTCGGTAGTTGGTTCGGCAGAGGCTTTGAAACAGGTAAACTAGTCTTACATTGGCGCTTTAAGTAACTAACCCTAAAAGCTTTGGCGCAAGAGCAGCTTGCGCCAAAGGCTTTAGATCTAGGTCTAGCTATTTAGAACGCCTAAAAATTTGTAATTCGTTCTGTTTGTGCTTTGTTTGTAATTATTGATAAATATCGAAAAGGAGTAATTTTTTCTGTGTTGAATCTCAAAAATCATTGGGCAGGTTATTTAGTCAGCTTTCAAAAGGCTGCGATCGCATTTTGCATAATGGTGGCGCTAGTCGGCACATTGTTTACCCCTGTATTCACTCAACCTGCGACTGCCGCACTGACTGCGGCGCAAGTTGCAGCTTCTGCGGAAAAGTTACAAGTGCTAAGCGATCGCTTTGATCGTCTAGAAAAGTTTGTATATACTTCTAACTGGAACGACGTTATTACCTATATCCATGGACCATTTGGCGAAATTCGTCGCGAGTTAAGAAGCATCGCTAGCCAGTTAGGCAAAACCGAAAAAGATAAAGCTAATGACTTGGCAAACGAACTCTTCAAAAATTTCGTCAAACTTGACAACGCGGCCAAAGACAAAAATGCGATCGCAGCCGAAACTGCTTTCAAGGAAGCTCTTCAAAACTTCGAGTCAATTATTGAGCTAGCAATTTAATCAAATCAAGCTAAAAAAAGGGACGCATCGCGTCCCTTTTTGATAGATATGTATGAAAAGACCGATTTATCTAGACTGTCATGCCACTACTCCCGTTGATGAACGGGTGCTCGCTGCAATGTTGCCCTATTTTTGCGAAGCCTTTGGCAATCCTGCAAGCGTCGGACATCTCTATGGTTGGGAAGCAGAAGCGGCAGTGAAATCGGCAAGGGAGGCGATCGCCTTGGCAATTAAGGCAATTCCTGAAGAAATTATCTTTACTAGTGGTGCAACCGAGTCAAACAACCTGGCAATTAAGGGCGTAGCTGAGGCTTACCATAGCAAAGGTCGGCATATTATCACCTTACAAACCGAACATAGCGCCGTTCTCGATCCCTGTGCCTATTTACAATCCCTTGGTTTTGAAATCACCTATTTGCCTGTACAAGCCGATGGGTTAGTGGATTTACAAGAACTAGAAAAAGCAATTCGTCCTGACACGATTTTAGTTTCGGTCATGGCGGCCAATAACGAGATCGGGGTGTTGCAACCGATCGCCGCCATCGGGGCAATCTGTCACGCCCATCAAGTGTTATTTCACAGCGATGCCGCGCAGGCGATCGGCAAAATCCCCCTCGATGTACAGGCGATGCAGATAGATTTGATGTCGCTCACTGCCCATAAAATTTATGGGGCGAAAGGTGTTGGGGCTTTATATGTCCGTCGTCGCCACCCCAGAGTCACGATTGCGCCGCAATTGCATGGTGGCGGACATGAGCGGGGAATGCGGTCGGGAACTCTCTATACGCCACAGATCGTCGGCTTTGCCAAGGCTATTGAAATTGCGATCGCAAATCAAGCTCAAGAACAACAACAGGCTCTAGAACTGCGACAGTATCTATGGCAAAGATTAAATGAGCTAGACAATATTCTGCTCAATGGACATGCCACTCATCGCTTGGCAGGTAATTTAAATGTGAGTTTTCCCAACGTGCAGGGATCAGCCTTAATGCTTGCGTTACAACCAATTGTTGCCGTTTCCTCAGGCTCAGCCTGTACCTCTGCAAAAACTGCTCCTTCCCATGTGCTGACTGCCCTAGGACATTCGCCTGACTTAGCCTATGCTTCGATTCGGTTTGGTATTGGGCGCTTCAACACCCTAGAGCAGATGCAAATCGTTGCCGATCATGTCATCGCCTCAGTGCGATCGCTGCAATCGACATGAAAGCAATTTATTAATGTTTTTAGCGATTTGAGCGGCACTTCGCGGTGCTCAAATCGGGTTATCGAACTTACGCTTTATGCAGTCTTCACCAAGGCTGCAATATTAATTAATATTAAAGAAAACCGTAAATTACAACTAGAGCCAGTTCAGCCGTTTAAAAATGACGTATGGGCTGTTTATCAAAACTTAGAAAAGTAGACTAATGGGAAAACCAACAGGATTTATTGAGTACCTCCGCGAAGCACCAACGGAAATACCCCCCAACGAGCGCATCAAAAACTGGGACGAGTTTCACCTGCATATGCCCGAAGAGAAACTGCGAAATCAGGGGGCAAGATGTATGGATTGCGGTACACCCTTTTGTCATACAGGTAATTTGATCAGTGGCATGGCAAGCGGATGCCCCGTCAATAACCTTATTCCTGAATGGAATGACTTGGTTTATCGCGGACTATGGCGCGAAGCCCTCGATCGCCTCCATAAAACCAACAATTTCCCAGAATTTACAGGTCGTGTCTGCCCAGCTCCCTGCGAAGGTTCCTGTGTACTGGGGATCACTAATCCTCCCGTCACCATCAAAAATATTGAATATTCCATCATTGACAAGGGTTGGGAAGAAGGCTGGATCGTGCCAGAACCTCCTGCCAAGCGCACGGGTAAAAAAGTTGCCGTAATTGGATCTGGACCCGCAGGACTCAGTGCCGCCGCCCAACTGAATAAAGCAGGACATTGGATCACAGTCTATGAACGGGCTGATCGGCCAGGTGGACTGTTGATGTATGGCATTCCCAATATGAAGCTAGACAAACAAAAAGTGGTGATGCGCCGCCTCAATATCCTTGAGCAAGAGGGGGTGAAATTTGTTTGCAATACAGAAATTGGTAAAGATCTGGCAGCGGAAGATTTACTAAAAGATTTTGATGCGGTGGTGCTTTGTACTGGTGCAACTAAACCCCGTGATTTAAGCATCGAAGGTCGCGAGCTGAAGGGCATTCATTTCGCAATGGAATTTCTGACGGCAAATACCAAGGCCGTTCTCAATGGTCAGTCAGGGGATGACTTTATTTCTGCCCAAGGTAAAGACATCGTGATCATCGGTGGTGGTGATACGGGAACTGACTGCGTGGGTACATCGATTCGTCATGGTTGCAATAGTGTTGTGCAGCTCGAAATTATGCCCAAGCCTCCCGAAACCCGTGCGAAGGATAATCCTTGGCCTGAATGGCCCAAAGTCTACAAAATGGACTATGGACAGGAAGAGGCAAGTGCTAAGTTTGGTGACGATCCCAGAGCCTACATTACGACTGCGACTAAGATCGAGGGAGACGAACAAGGTCAAGTCAAAGCTGTCCACACCGTCCAAGTGCAGTGGGAACGCAATGACAAAGGTCAGTTCATTCCTAAGCAAGTGGCTGGTACTGAAAAAGTTATCCCTGCTCAGATTGTCCTATTGGCAATGGGATTTTTAGGGCCAGAGCAACCTTTGCTAGATTCGCTCGGATTGGAACGCGATCCCCGCAGTAATGTCAAAGCTAATCATGGTCAATTCACAACGAGTATTCCTAAAGTTTTTGCCGCAGGAGATTGCCGCCGTGGTCAGAGTTTAATCGTCTGGGCGATTAACGAAGGTCGTGGGGTTGCTCGTGAGTGCGATCGCTATCTTATGGGTGATACAGATTTACCCTAATACTAAATTTACGAACTAATTCACGAAAGTGTTGTCACACTTTCGTGAATTAAAAACCAAGCCCAGTAAGGGTTTTACAACAAAAAATGACTATGCCATTTTTTGTTTTGGTCTAGCTCAGCGTATGGTCAAGGGGCTTAAGCCCCTTGCGTGTAAAACATTCAAGGAACAATTTATGGAAAGCAATGTTGCAGTTTCACTTGAGACTATCTATGAGAATCTCAACCAACTCGATCAAGTAGACTTGACGACTAGTGCTGTCTATCGAGAAATGGCTCAGGAAGTTCTGGCTGACTCTGCGGTTAATTGTGATGTGCGTGAAGCGATCGCTGATCGACTTAACCAAGCCAATCAACAATTGATTAATACAACTGTTAGCAAAACTGATAGTTATTAAGGCATCTAGCTTATAAAAAAACAGGGTGCTACGCACCCTGTTTTTTTATTTGACTTTTAGCTGCTCAATATTCCACAATGCGCCCGTCACACCCGTACTACCAGCAAGGGCTGAAGGCTGCACATTCTCAACGCGATCGCGAACTGCCACCAAATACAGAGGCATTGTTAAATGGATGAGCGGTAGTTGTTCTTGAACTAGTTGCTGATACTCAGCATAGATTGCCTTACGCTTAGTTTCATCCAATTCCTGTGCGCCCTTAATCATCAGATTGTGAATTTGTTTTTCCCAATCCGCAACTTCACGACCAGGAAATGGCGGTTCATCGCCAACTGGCCCCTTATTAAATAGATGGGAGTCGCCATCGGTTGCCCAGAGATTAATTGAGCTATTAGGCTCAGCGCCACCCGTAAAACCAAGAATAGTGGCATCCCAATCCTTAGCATTGTCCAGCTTGTCAGAGATAATCCGAAAATCGACGGGATTAAAGTCAACCTTCATGCCAATTTGTTCTAGGTCAGTCTTGATTTGCGCTCCTAAGGCAACTCGACCACCCGCAGGAGCGAGTAAGGTAAAGCGGACTTGATTTCCCGCAGCATCTAGCAGTTGTTGCTGTGCATCGTATTTATATCCTGCTTTGACGAGGATTTCCTTGGACTTTTCGGGTGCGTAATCATAGACCTTGAGACCCTGTTCAGGAGAAAGGAAATAGGGACTAGGAATGGAGACGGGTGAGTTTTGGGTTTGGGCTAAGCCTCGCGCTAGATTGGTGATCATTGCGTCGCGGTTGAGGGCATGGGCTACGGCTCGACGGAAGTTTACATCATTAAACCATTGGGATTTGATGGGATCGACAAAGGGTTGATTAGTTTTCGGATTGCGACCTTTATTGAGGTTAAACATGATGAATGCTTGCCCTGTGGAGGGGCCAGCATTATAAATGTTGTAGCGATCGCGTTCTTCAAAACGTTTGAGCAATTGATAGTCTTCACCACGCAGGCGATACATATCAAAATCCTGCGATCTAAAGCGGAGTAAAGCCGTGTCAGGAGATTCAACAATCTGCATAACTAGCTGTTGAATGTATGGTTGACCTTTTCGCCAATAGTAGGGATTTGGTTTAAAAATAACCCTTTCGGAAGGGCGATACTCTTGCAGGATATAGGGACCACTTGCAACGAGCTGATTAACAGGAGTGCTGAGCGTCCATGTTTCGAGGAACTTTAATTTTTTGTCAGGAGCTTTGGGGTCTTCTTGGAGCGTCGGGGCAAACACATGCTTGGGTAAAATGCCGATGCCGCCAAGGGTGCGGAGGGCAGGGGCAAAGGGTTCAGCAAGTTGAAAAGCAATACGGCGATCGTCTATTTTTTCGACCTTGGGTAAGGTTTGTGATTGCCCAATCCTTAGGACATCACGAGTGCCTGTGGGAATCTTCTCATTGAAAATGATGTCTTGATAGGTAAATAGGACATCATCGGCGGTGAGTGGCTGTCCATCTGACCACTTGAGATCAGGACGCAATGTAAAAATAAGTCGCTTACCATCTTCCTGAATTTCCCATTTCTCAGCGAGTTCAGGCTGAATTTCTGATGTAATTGGGCTTTCGGAAATCATGCCACTGAGGGTATAGCCAATCACAATGCCGCTATAGGCATCACCAATCAAAATAGGGTTGAAGGTTTTGATGTCACTGTCGAGGGGAACTACCAAGCGATTTTTGAGATTTTCTGGCTTGACTGAGCATCCCCAAAGCAAGAGCGAACATACGCTGATCAGCAGCAGTAATACTAGGGCTTTCCATTGTTTGATCTTGGTGCGTTTCTGGAGGCTTCTTCTCACGATCGCAATTTCCCTATCTTTCCTAATTTACAAACGTAGCTCTTAAAAACTATTGGCAAAAACTATTTGACTAACAAAACCACCGCATGAACTGCGATCGCATCTTTCTGACCAATTGCATCCATCCCTTCATTTGTAGTTGCCTTCACACTGACACAATCTATCGGCAAATTGATCGCCTGTGCGAGACGTTCGCGCATTGCCTTAATGTGAGGTTTCATTTTGGGCGCTTCGGCAATCACAGTTGCATCCAAATTATTGATCCGCCACCCCTGACTGGTAATTAGTTGCTGCACCTGCTGTAATAGCATTATGCTATCGGCTCCCGCCCATTTGGGATCAGAGGGTGGAAAGTAATGACCAATATCGCCAAGGGCAAGCGCTCCTAGCATTGCGTCCATGATCGCATGGGTCAAAACATCGGCATCACTATGTCCTAGCAATCCTTTTTCGTAAGGAATTTCGACACCACCAAGGATCAGTTTGCGATCGCAGACGAGTCGATGTAGGTCATAACCATTGCCAATACGGATATCCATAGATGAGCTTTGCGATGTAACTATTTACAAAAAGTATACGAGAGATTGAAAAATTTTGCCCCAGTCTGGGTTAATCGCCAATGAGGCTACTCAAAGTATGGGTTTATCGTAGTTTCTCAATAAAACGTAACCCTAAACCCCAAGCATGATTCGTATACTGTGAACTAAGTAACTAGTTAAGAAACAAAGCTAAAACCTGTGCCACAGGTTTTGGGGTTTTATATTTAAGCATTGAATAATAGTCCTAGATAATCCTAACAATCCTAGTAGGTGAAGAATGATGAACGACATTGGTAAGTATCGCTTTGTTTGCACCCTCACCCTTAGTGATATTTTGGGTCAGGTAATTGTCTGGTTGGGTGTCATTTTTGCCGCTTTAGCATCAGCCTTGTCCCTGATGAGCAAGCCAATTTATTCCTTTGGTGCAGTTGGTCTAATTGTGGTCACCTCTTTACCATTTTTGCTATTTACCTTCGTCACCACATTGTTTAACCATATTGATATTGTTCCTCTGACTGAAGAAGAAATTAAGAGTAACCAATCGAAAATATCAGGTGTCCGTAAAACTGCGGTCAAAGTCTAAGTAGCTAAGTGCAATTAAAACCTAGATCTAAAAACGATAAAGCCCGCTTAGCGGGCTTTATCGTTTTTTAGGGTAGCTTCAAAAAGATTTAGGAGCATTAGCATCGCCACTCTTTTTTCATGTAGACATTATGAGCATTGTCTGATAAACCATTAGCTAAGTATTTTTAGAAGGAGAGTTTAACCACTGTGCGTCAACTTAATTTTGTCGTTATTTTTAGTGTTGCCCTAGCACTAGTGCTATTTGCCCTAGAAAATACTGCTCCCGCATCTATACAAATTATCCCTCAACTTAAAGTTGAAGCCCCGATCGCCGTCGAGCTGATTCTTGCCATGGGCTTAGGTGCAGTCCTCGCTTGGATCTTCAGCGTATGGTCGGGATTGCAAAAGTCGATTGAGATGCGTAATAAAAACGTACAGATTCAAAACTTACAAGAAACCGTGCAAAATCTCAGCGTGGAAATCGAGGAACGGAAGCGTCTCGTCTCGGCATCTGCAATCGATGTTGAAATTGATGAAGAGAGAGCAAAAGATTAAAAATTTAATATTTTGATGATATAGCAACTCATCTTCTGGTTTTAGGCGAGATTCTGTGGCTATATCACCACAATCGGTGATATTTTAAACATTCGCTACTTCAAGCTCCATGACTCTATCGCTCACCGAATCAGTTACTAAAGATGCCATTGCTCTCTTGATTGACCTTGCCGAAAAAGGGGAAATCAATCCTTGGGATGTACAGGTAATTGATGTCGTTGACCGTTTTTTATCGCGTTTAATTGTGAGCGATCGCCGCGATTTGTACGATTCTGGGCAAGCAATGCTGTATGCCTCGATGCTGGTACTGCTCAAGGCAAATTCTTTGTCAGATATTCAGGCTGCCTATGAGCAGGAAGATAGTCCTGAAGATCTAGAGGGACTAGAGCCTGAGCCGATCGCAGATTCGGGCAGATTACCGACGGATTTTGACAAACGGTTGCGTCGTCTCCCTGTGGCACTGCCCCCCAAAGCCAGACGGATCACCCTTGAGGAGTTAATCGCCCAAATCGAAGCGATTGCCGAAATCGTCGATCGCAAAACCACCAAACCTGCCAAGCGACAGGTACAGGGTAAAGTGGCAAGACGTGCTGCCATGAAAGCAATTGCCCAGCTTGCCCACAAAGAAAATTTGTCGGAGATGGTTGAAGAAATTGAGCGCTATTTTGTGCTGCATCCCGAACAAGAAATTGAAATATCTGATCTTGCGGCCGTATTTAACGATCGGGTTGGCGTATTTTGGGGACTGCTGCTCATGTCTTCACAATCGAAAGTGGAGCTGTTTCAAGAAGACTTCTATGGCAAAATCCAGATTGTACCCACCATCAAATCGATCCCCAAAGATTTATCACTTTCTCATGGCACAAAGTCCACAGCCGATTCAACTCAGTTACAATTAAAATTCTCTGAATTGAAAGAAGTGTCTTGAAGTATCTAAATTTGTTGTCTAGCTATCACCATCGTCCATGGACTCACAAGCGATTTGCGATCGCAAGTTTTACGGCGATTAGTTTAGCGCTTGCCAATTTGTCCGCACTATCGGCACAATCACTCAAGCCCGCATCCAGTTCAACATACAAGCCCACACCAGTCACTACGGGAATTGATGTGAATGATACCCTCACCGACAAAGATATTCCCACAGGGCAAAAAGGCTTTGCCCGTGACTATACCATTACCGTCCAAAAGGATGAGCGTCTAGAAATTACGGTGCGATCCGAAAGCTTTGACACAGTGCTGAGTTTACTAGATAGCAAGGGTGAAGTTGTTGCAGAAAATGATGATGCCGTTGGCGAGGGTAGCAATTCCCTAGTGTTCTTCCGTGTGGTGCAGTCAGGTAACTACACCATCCGCGTCTCCTCCTTTGGTGGCAGCAGTGGCGGTAAATTTGTCTTGCGCGTCAATCGCCTCAAAGTGGTCAACTAATATCAGGGTCAGGGCTTAAACCTAATATTCTGGACTCGATTTTGTCCCAGATTTTCGTAGGAACTGCGATCGCAATATTCCGACATTGCACCATCAATAAATTTGCATAGAGGTAATTTTCCAGAGCTTCCACTTCCTGATGCGAAATTTGATTAAGTTCCATTGGTAAATACAGAGTTTTGAGCCACACTTGATTGATTTGTTGACGAAAGTTTTCTCTGATCTCATAGGGCTGATCATAACTGGGAGCCTGAGAAATTAACAATTCTAAACGAGCAACTAACGCGGAGAAATTAATATATCGCTCGTCAAAATTCATTTTAGAGAGCGCTTGTTCTAAATTCTGAGCAAGCTGAATGGTCAAATGAACTTCGGTAGTGCTATCAAAATCAAGAGCATGGGCAAGACTCATCGAGATATCCGTAGCAAAAATATGATCAAAATCAAGCGGTTCTTCAAACATTCCATATAGCGCACGGGCAATACTCAGCATATTGGTTAAACCCATTGCAGGCGCAAGCTCCGCCAGAAATCGTGGACGGGCAATAAACAAAGCGGCAATCCGTTTTGCCACATGCCTGATGTCACCTTTGCTCTGACAAGATATCTGTTCTAGCCAATCCAACATCCCCATCAATTTACTGGTACAAATGTATTTAGCAGCCCTTGCCTCAATGGATAAAAGCAATGATTCAACGTTCCCTAACATCATTCCCCCCAATAGCAAAAACACCTGTTGCCAACGACGATCGCTTAGATAATTCGTCACAGTATCTTCTATTTTGTGATGATGATAGATATAGCGAGCAACAAAATATTCTTGAAAAGTAATGTGACTAAAAATAAAATTTGGAACAGCATTCCCCTTTGAGTCAGTGGCGCTAGCCAATGTATTCAAATTACAAAGCTCCACCTGCTGCAACACCTTGAGTGCAAAATCAAGATCTAATCCTCGCAAGTGCTTCTTACAGTTCGAGAGCAAGACTTGCAAATTTTCTGTTACTTCCGCTAAAGGAAGATGTGTCCGCTTAGTTTCAAAACTTTGATGGGCAATCTCAGTCAAGAAAAGTTCCAAAATATCGGTGGTCAGAAGATTACCCGCTTGAAGATTAAGAGCTTGGCATTTCACAACTTGCTCTTCTAACACTAAATTAATCGCCTTCTGGTAAAGCCCACTGCCATGACTGGGGAAACTATAACGGCGATCGTGGAGTAAACACAGTAACGATAGTCGTAGAGGAGAATTCGCCAATTCCTTGGCAATGGGATTCGATTGCAGGGCTTGCCAACATTGCTGTGCCTTCAATGAAGCCTGATCTAATTGCCCAAAATCCAACGTATCATCGTCGACCGTCTCAATCTCCGATGGTAATCCATCCTTCCCTTGATACAAAAGGGTAAACCACTTATGAATATATTCCTGAATTAATAAATCACTCCAAGGCTGCAATGCCAATTCGAGAAACTGTCCAAGGCTATTTTGATAGGAAATCAATCGACTAGAGACAATGTAACGGTTCTTAGGATAACTCTTGACAAAATCGCGTAAATTACTAGAGAGTTCTTTTTGCTTAGTGGTTGCTTCATTCAGTCCATCAATGAGAATCAATAACTTTCCTTGCGCCAGTAGCCACTTAGCGATCCCCTGCGGATCAGGAAACCCCGATCTGGCAAATTCCTCGGCAATTGCCGCCAAGAGTGTATAACTATCGTGGCAAAACTTCCACATTGGAATAAACACAGGGATCAGATTATGCTTATATCTACCTTCAGGATGTCTTAATGCTTCTAGCCCGATATATTTTAAAAAAGTAGTTTTCCCCGTTGCAGGCTCTCCCAATACTGTTAAGTATTCCTCCTCATTGGCAACATTTAGCCCCAATAAGTTATTACCCTTAGTGTGACTCCCCCTCTGGAGATCGCGAGAGAATGCTTCTTCTAATTCATCCACAGAATCAAAATTACGAATTGAAGTATGAGCTTGCAATCTTTGTGGAATGTAAATAGAAGAAAGAGTTGATAGCTTCCGACTGCCAAAAATCTGTATGAATCCATGGGATTTAAGATAATTTCTTCTATAGTTACTGGCAGCTTTAAAAACATTTTGCTGAAACAGCTTTACATCAAGCTCTCTCCCCTGATTCCTTGAGCTTTCCAGAAATCCTGACAAGGCTAGTTCAAATCTCTTCACAAAGCCGTCAATACTTTGGTCTCGTTTTGTATCCATTACCATTCTAGATTCGCCCAAACAACACTTAGACGAGTTTACATAAACTAACCTATGTTTACTTCGCGTAGGTGTCTTTATGTACTTCTTCTATATAAATTGTATAACAACTTGATCACGGCTATTTTTTCCGCGATCGCAGTTTGCAGCTTTTTTACCGTTATGGGAAGTCAACTTTTACTTAAGACATAACCCCAGAAAGCGAGTGGCAGCGTGAATCGCCGCCACTCGCTTTCTGGGGTTTGAATTTATCCTAGCTAACTCTTGCTTTGCTATATAAAATAAAGCCAGTTTTTGGGAACTAACCACCAAAAAGATAAAGATTTAGGAGAAATTATTACCTTATGTTGCATTTGTTTCATAACCAGTCATCTTAGATTGATAATTAAGACCGAGATTGAAATAAAACGAGTGTTAAGCAAGCCTTAAACAAGTCATAAAAAAATCTTAATTATAATGGTTTATCCACATGATATGGCGAAAAGCTCTAAATAAAGTGACCTCGCCTTGCTCAGTAAATTAACCTTTATCTCGATTTCACAGTTTATCTTGAGCTTTCTCATCCAGACTTTCATGACCAACTTGCGGGGGTGGATATTGTCTATTACTAATCCTGCGGATGGTATGAGAATTGAGAAGCAATTTTGCTCTTTATATCATGGTGTACTGTTATGGCTCTCGATCCTACGACTTTTATGACAACAATGGAGAAACGAATGGATTTCTCCGCTGCCGACAAAGCATCACTTAAAGCAAATGCAGCATGGGGAAGTTCGATTGCCTTGCAAATGGCAGAAGTATTTTACGGATACCTAGCCCGTGATCCCGAAATGAACGAGATCCTCAATGCCAAAGAAGGTAGAATGCATCGCCTCAATGAAACTTTCATTGAGTGGTTCGGGGAAATGTTTACAGGTATGGACAATTGGGGAAGTGCCTATGCCGCTCGTCGCTGGCGAATTGGTCTAGTGCATGTACAGATTGGGATCGGGCCACAGCATGTTGTTCCTGCGATGGCAACCGTTGTCAATGAAGTCGGCAAACAACTCAAAGCCGCAGGCTTACCTGAAGAATTGCGTGATTCATTAGGTCGGATTTGTATGATTGATCTTGCCTTTATTGAGCAAGCCTATGTAGAAGTGTCTTCAGCGGCAGTTCTACGGGAAACTGGATGGACTGAAGGTCTGTTTAAACGGATGATTGCTACTGGCGCATCCAGTATGAAATAGAGTTCCCAAATCAACCTCAGTCATTAAACAAAATTCAAGAATTATATTGAGGTATATGATGAATATGGCTCGGAAAGAACTAGGCGAATTTAGCAGTATTGTCTGTTTTAAAGCCGTAGTCACTGGTGCAGAAGAAGCTTTAGGGGAAAAAGCCGCAGCTATCACTCTCATTGCTGCGGGGCGCAACCGAGGCAAACAACTTGCTGAACAGCTTGGGCTGGGTGACCACATGACAATTGCTGAAGTAGTTCCTGCGCTGCAAAAAGCCCTTGGCAAAGATGGCACAAGGCTCTGTATTGTTGACAAGGCGGAAGAAACTGATCACACAATCAAGGTTTACTGTCAGGAAACAATCTGTTCGGCTGGAGAACCTCAAGGCTCTGCACGCAAGCTCACCTTCACCATGGGAGCAATTCAGGGGGTATTAGAGAAGGTGACTGGAAAACGCCTACGGGGTAAACAGATAGAATCTGTCCTCCGTGGCAGCGACCATGATGTGATTGAGTTTGATGTGATTGGCTAATCCCCAAATGCATTGCAATTGACTATGTTAGAGGATAATCAAAACGTCTCTAGCAAGTTTACCAACAACTAAAACCAAGGAGAAAATAATGTCTATCAATGTTGCCAAATTAGAAGGCATTCTACAAAATCTGGTCACTAGTACCAGTGATGTCCAAGGCGCTGCCCTAGTATCGCCCGATGGACTGCCTCTCGCCTCAACACTCCCCAGTGGCATGGATGAAGAAAGAGTATCAGCCATGTCTGCGGCAATGCTATCTCTCGGTGAACGCATTGGCAATGAACTCGCCAGAGGCGGTATTGATCGTCTATATGTAGAAGGCGATAATGGCTATGGAATTTTGACTAGCTGCGGTGAAGAAGCTGTTTTGCTAGTATTAGCCAGTAAAGCTGCTAAACAAGGTGTTCTAATGCTAGAAATCAAACGGGTAGTCGGTGAACTTAAGACAGCCCTTGGATAGGTATTTCTTGTAAATGCTTTGACATAGCGATTTCCGCATTAGTTGAACTAGCTCTGACTAAACTGGAAATCGCTATGCTATAACCAAGACAAAGGGAAAGAATAAAAATTTATGGAAATCATGCGCTTGGTTGTAGCTGGTACGGTTGGTGCGGGGAAATCAACCTTTATCAGAACTGTGAGTGAGATTGATGTGGTTGACACCGATCGCCGTGCCACAGACGAAACCGCAGAAATAAAACATAGAACTACTGTTGCCATGGACTTTGGTCGTTTGACCTTTGGAGCAAATATGGCTTTGCATATCTATGGAACTCCAGGACAGCAGCGTTTTGACTTTATGTGGGATATTTTAATTCGCAAAGCCCATGCTTTTGTTTTGCTAGTAGCCGCGCATCGTCCCCATGAGTTTCGCTATGCTAGACGCATCCTCAGTTTTATGAATCGGCGTGTCCATATACCCTACATCATTGGCATTACCCACATGGATTGTGAAGGGGCATGGTCAAGCGACAACATTAAACTAGCCCTAGGCTTTGTTGATGAAAAAGATCAGCCACCCGTGGTGATCTTAAATGCTGATGATCGAGATACGGTTGTCAACGCAATCGTGGCTCTCGTGCAATACTATATGTCTAAGCAAGCTTCCTAGATATATATTCTGGTGACATTCATCCTTAAGATGCTTAGATGATGATGACGTAGGGTTGGATATTTATTCTCTAGTTCACAGTTATGGCAATTACAGGCTCTTTGTCCGAGTTTTCTCTTCCAGAGATATTCCAGTTTTTAGATCAAGGTCAGAAAACTGGTGTATTAACTATTAGAGATCCACAAGATATCCGCACAGGCAAGCCATTTTTACGCTACATCTGGTTGCATGGCGGGAGGGTTGTGGCAGCAGGTGATCGCTTAGATAATCAAGGCTTAGCTCAACTTATTGAACAAAGGGGATGGATTAATGATCGTAATCGCAATGAAGTAGATAGATTGATTAGGGAGAATGCGCCCCTTGGTATTAATCTCAAATCCTTGGGCATCTTGCAACCTGATCAACTAAAACTACTATTTAGCATTCAAGTATTGCGTCAGGTCTGCGCTCTTTTTCAAATAGAAACTGGTCAATTCCGTTTTGATGCTAAGGTTGACTTGCCTAAAGCTGAGATGACGGGTTTGAGTTTACCCGCCACTGAAACGACGTTAATGGGCTTACGCAGTCTCAAGGATTGGAAAACCCTTCAGAGTAAATTACCTGAACCTAATTCGACATTATTTAATATTATTTCTGGTGATTCTCCTCTACGTTTAGATGCCCATGAGAATCAAATCTTGCGGTTTGCTGACGGTGCAACTAGTCTCAAAAAGATGGCAAATCAGTTGCAATTGCCGATTGAGAAAGTGCAGCAAATTGCATTTCGATTAGTTGTGGTCGGCATTGTCGAAGAAGTTCCAGATATTGATATGGGTGTTGTTGCTAATAATGTGCCTGTGGATATGAATGGCGAAGTTAATGCGACCCAAGTGGTAAATACACCAGAACGTACTGAGATTAGCAATTCGTTTTTGCAGAGTTTAGTGGGATTTTTGCAGCATAAGGCTTGAGCGCTATCAATGATTCGGTAGTGTGTAATGTTTGAGGACATGTATGCGAAAGACATTTCAAAACCCAAGAAGTAAGTTGCGGTACGAAGCACCGCAACTTACTTCTTGGGTTTTATGTCCTCAATTCAGATAGGTTAGAGCTTTCATGCTAAATGTTTAGTATTATTAAGATTCAAGATTAGCGATCGCGTAGATTGCTTGCTTCTGTATCCGCATATTTTCGCATATTGATAAGTAATGGACATTAGATACAATCCCCAGCAGATCGAACCCAAATGGCAAAAAGTTTGGGCAGATAAACAACTTGACAAAGTAAGCAACGACGCAATTAGTGCAGACAAAAAGAAATTCTATGCACTGTCAATGTTTCCCTATCCATCGGGCGATCTGCATATGGGTCATGTCCGTAATTACACGATCACCGATGTGATTGCTCGTTACAAAAGAATGCAGGGCTATCAAGTGTTGCACCCAATGGGCTGGGATGCCTTTGGTTTACCTGCGGAAAATGCGGCGATCGATCGCAATACTCACCCCGCCAAATGGACTTACGCGAATATCGACAATATGCGATCGCAACTTCAGCAAGTGGGCTTGTCCTACGACTGGGATCGCGAGTTAGCAACCTGTTCGCCCGACTATTACAAATGGACACAATGGATCTTTTTGCAGTTTTTAGAAGCAGGGTTGGCTTATCAAAAGGAAGCAAAGGTTAACTGGGACCCGATTGATCAGACCGTAATTGCCAATGAACAGGTGGATAGTGAAGGCAGATCTTGGCGATCGGGGGCGATTGTCGAGAAGCGCAAATTGCGTCAATGGTTCTTGAAAATCACCGACTATGCCGAGCAGCTTTTGCAAGATTTGGATAAGCTCAACGACTGGCCCTCTAGCGTCAAGATCATGCAAGCCAACTGGATCGGCAAGTCCACAGGCGCAGAGCTAAGTTTTCCCATCGTTGGCAGTGAAGAAAAAATCACAGTCTTTACCACCCGTCCTGATACTGTCTACGGTGTGAGCTATGTTGTGCTTGCCCCTGAGCATCCGCTAGTCGAAACTCTAACCAGTGCTGCTCAAAAAGAAGCGGTTGAAACATTCATTCAAGAAGTTAAAAATCTTAGTGAAATCGATCGCACTTCTGATGATCGCCCCAAACGTGGTGTAGCGATCGGTGCAAGTGTGATTAATCCTTTCACAGGAAAAGAAGTTCCCATCTGGATCGCTGACTATGTTCTATTTGAATATGGAACAGGCGCAGTCATGGGAGTTCCTGCCCACGATGTTCGTGATTTTGCTTTCGCTAAACAGTACAATCTTCCCATTCAAACCGTAATCACATCTAACTCCCCTCTCCCTATGGGAGAGGGGCAGGGGGTGAGGGAATCTGCCTACACTGAAGCAGGAATCATGGTCAATTCGGGAGAGTTTGACGGCTTAGATTCTGTAACCGCGAAAACTAAGATTGTGGAACTTGCCGAACAGAATCAATGGGGAACCGCCAAAATCACCTATCGTTTGCGTGACTGGTTGATTTCCCGTCAGAGATATTGGGGCTGTCCCATTCCCGTTATCCATTGCCCTAGCTGTGGCATTGTGCCTGTGCCTCAGTCAGATTTACCCGTGATCTTGCCCGAAGATGTGGAACTCACAGGACGAGGAGCCTCGCCTCTCGCTCAAAAGGAATCTTGGATCAATGTCTCCTGTCCTAAATGTGGCACGGCGGCAAAGCGTGAAACTGACACGATGGACACCTTCATTGATTCTTCTTGGTATTTCTTGCGGTTTGCTGATGCAAAGAACGATCAAGAAGTAGGCGATCGCAATGCCATTAATAACTGGATGCCCGTCGATCAATATGTCGGTGGTGTGGAACACGCAATTTTACATTTACTCTATTCACGTTTTGTCACTAAAGTTTTACGCGATCGCGGCTTACTCAAATTCGATGAGCCATTTACGCGATTGCTAACTCAGGGCATGGTGCAGGGTTTGACTTACATGAATCCCAACAAAGGGGGCAAAGATAAATGGGTTCCCTCAGCTTTGGTCGATCCGAAAGATCCGAAAGATCCGAAAACTGGCGAACCTTTGCAAGCGCTCTTTGCCACGATGTCCAAATCTAAGGGCAATGGTGTATCACCTGTAGATGCAATCGCTAAGTATGGAGCCGACACTTTGCGAATGTTCACTCTCTTTAAAGCCCCACCTGAAAAGGATTTAGAATGGGAAGATGCGGACGTAGAAGGTCAGCAACGCTTCTTAAATCGGGTATGGCGCTTAGTGTCTAGTTTTGCAGAAACTAGACAGAATGGTATTTCTAAAAAAGTTGATAAGAATCTCCGCCGAGCAATTCACATCGCGATTAAGGAAATTTCTGAAGACTTCGATGGAGGCTATCAACTGAATACCGCGATTTCGGAAATGATGAAGTTGAGCAATGCTTTGCAAGATGCTGAAGACAAGAGTTCGGCTACTTTCCTAGAAGGTGTGGAAACTCTCTTAACTTTGCTTGCTCCCTTTGCACCACACATTGCAGAGGAACTCTGGTCACTAATTGGACATGAAGATTCCATTCATAATCAATCTTGGCTTATCCATGATCCTGATGCACTAACCGTTGATGAGATTACGCTCGTTATTCAAATCAATGGCAAAGTGCGCGGCAGTCTTCAAGTTCCATCTAGCGCCAGCAATGATAAGCAAGCATTGGAGGAATATGCTCGCAGTTCGGAAGCGGCGCAGAAGTATCTCGAAGGTAAGGAAATCAAAAAAGTTATTGCTGTTCCCGGAAAGTTGGTGAATTTTGTAGTTGTCTAAGTTTGTGGGTGGTGTTTATCGCCACCCCATCTATTTACTTAATAACGAGGCTATATTTTCATGGAAGAATTAATGACTCTAAAGGAATTGCTAGTTTGTGGTGATATTCCTGCGGCGATGGTTTTGGTTGAGGAAATGACTGAGATGAGTAAAGATGACAAAATCAGCAAAATTTTCAGCTACAGTATTATTTTATTAGTTCACCTCATCAAACAGAAAGTAGAAAAACGCTCTACAAGATCTTGGGATCTTTCAATTTACAACTCAATAGTTCAAATTCGGCGTACAAATCAGCGTCGTAAGGCTAAGGGAACTTATCTTAGTAAATTAGAACTTACTGAAACCTTGGCAGAAGCCTATAATATTGCGCTTGCTAATGCAGCGATCGAGGCTTTTGAAGGGCGCTATGAGGCGGATGAGTTAGCGGCAATGTGCGATCGCGATGAGATTTTGGCAGATGCAGTAAAATTAATTGAGCAGGAATCAGTTGATTAAGCGTTTACAAGAAAACAACAGGAGTCTATATGCATTTACAAAGAGTTCAAGTTCCTGATTTTCGGGTTCTAAAGGATGTAGATATCACTTTCGAGAAAGATTTTAATCCTAGAGTATTCCCGCTTGGTAGTCAAAATGGTGGTGGGAAGAGTACTTTATTGCAATTGATTTTTGTACTACTACATTGTTCAGCTAGTCCTAAAAAGCATTTTGCTTTAAAGAATTTACTAAGTGGATTTGATTTACGTAAAGATGAGCATAAAAGGCTACTAGCAATAGTTGATATTTGGGATGGTAAAAAAAGCGTACAGCTAGATTTCTTTGTCTGTAGAAATTCTTATATTAACCAAAACTTAACAGATGACAAAAAGGAGGATACAAAACTAGATTTCTCTTTGATTACTGAATTAGAAAAAACAAGGACAACGATAAATGTCTTGTCTAAAGATTTAAATCGAGTCTCAGATGTCTTAAAGACCCTATATTCTGTATCTAGAGATAATAAGGATATTGCAACCATTAGTTTAAGACAACTTAGTTCGGAGTTACGGAACTTGGGGATTGAGGTGTCAAGGTCTTTACCAGTAGATCCGCAGCTTTTATCAGTAGTTTATACAAGTATTGAAACAGCACTAAAAGAAAAACAACAAGATATACAAATCAGGATAAATGATTTGAAATCTGTAGTTGACACTTTAAACTTATTAGTTCAAGAACTAATGATAGGACTTCAATCTAAAAATATTGAGTACATATGTAGCTATGGAGATAAAATCAATAAAAATGATCCAAGAATATTACTTTGTCAAGCTAATAAAATTGACATTAAAGAAGCTAAAGATTTTCTAAAATCTATATCAAATAAGGTGTTTTTGGCGGCTCCTTCAACTCAAGTTTTTTTGTTTTTATCTCAAGATGTTAGAAAGCTATTATTTGCAGAGCATGGACATAGTTTTGTAAAACATACTAGTTATCTTCAAAAGCTAAAAGAATCGAATGCTCATTTAAGTGGACTCTTTACTTATGATTTTCTGGCTGTGGATTTACTGATAGAATCTTTTAAAGATGCTAGAGATAAAGATTTTAGACAAGCTTTAGGAACGGGTGAATATGGAAATAGTTATAAAGCTTTATTAAATGATTTAGATGCTCTTTTAAATAACAAACGTGTTAACCTAAAACCAGATTTTTCTGCATTAACTTTTACAACAAATTTGCCTGATGATGATGTTGAGCTATATCCAGAGGATTTGAGTCATGGAGAACTGAAACGACTAAGTATCTATATGTGGTTAAAA
Source organism: Pseudanabaena mucicola FACHB-723 (assembly GCF_014696385.1). Lineage (GTDB taxonomy): Bacteria > Cyanobacteriota > Cyanobacteriia > Pseudanabaenales > Pseudanabaenaceae > Pseudanabaena. Next base: position 750 of record NZ_JACJQB010000015.1, on the reverse strand, counting down.
CACCGAAATATTGAAGATGCTATTGTATTAATGGATGAAGTCGATCTTGCATTACATCCAGATTGGCAGTATCAGATAGTCTCAGATTTACTTGATTGGGTTTCTAGCAATCAGTATATATTAGCTACTCACTCTTACGAATTATGTAATGCGCTAACTCCCTCTCACGTCAAAATATTAGAACCAAAACTTACAGAAAGACGTAGTGATTAATTATGAGTTTTAGTGAGGAAGAATTAGAACAACACTGCAAATTTATTTTAAGTAACAGCAAAATTAGCAATAAAATTATTGTTTTGTGTGAAGGATTAGTTTACAAAGAAGGTGGTACACTGTCTCCTCTGTACTATAAAAAAATGGAACACTTTCCAGATGCAAATTTTTATAGTGCCTGTATCCCAAAAACATGGGCAAGTCTTCGACCTTGTTTTTTCAACTGTGGCGACTGCAACGATGTTGTAAATGTTTATTTCACTCTTGCGGAAATTCTTGAAAATGATGTAGAAAATCAATATTTTCATCCTAAAAAAATATTTGTCATTGCAGATCTCGATATTCAAATAAGACCCATTCGCAACTATCGATTCCCAAATACACAGGAAATTTTTTGCAATCTCTATGACAAGATAAAAATTAATGAGACTAATGCTAGAAGGTATTTGTAAAAGAAATATTAAGCAGAAAGGCGATTGAGCATGAGAGAAATCATGGCAGTATGAACAACCGCCTCACTTACTTCAGGAAGACGTT
>NZ_JACJQB010000014.1 GCF_014696385.1 Pseudanabaena mucicola FACHB-723 | reverse complement strand
AGAGGTTCAATAATCTCCCACTCTTTATCGCTTAGGCTACTGCTATATCCCATGTTTGATCCCTTTCATTACTCTTCCTAAGATACCAAATGGGTTCTATAGACTGCTCTCCTTTACAATCCATTACCGATCGCAAAAAATGCTGACCAGTAGTTAGGATGATTGAACTTAGATGATTTAATCAGTGATATTTGCGCTCTGCGTAAAGCTTCAGGCACATTGACCTCTCCTTGCTGTAACTCTTTATAAAAAGCCGCCATGAGTGCCTGTGTACCAGCATCATCAACTTTCCAGAGAGATGCGATCGCATTTTTTGCCCCTGCTTTCTGGACTTGATAGCCAAAGCCCAAGATTTCTACACCATTGTCTAGCGTGCCAGTACCAGTCTGACAAGCACTCAGTACGATTAGCTCCACATTAGGAATTTGCCAATCCGTAATCTCATTCAAACCAATTTTGTCGCCATTGCCAAAAATGATAAATGATTTCTCAGGCGCACCAATATTAAATTCGGCATGGGTAGCAAGATGGAGAATATTATGATTTTTGAATTGGGACTCAATAGCTTGACGGCTAAACTGTTCCTCTTGAAGCGTAGTTGAGTTTTGGAAAGAATTCGCGATCGCTTCCACTTCTTTAAGTGTAGCTGGTAGTCCTGTCTGACCAAATTTCTTCTCGCCGCTTTTCCCTCCAAAAGCACCAGCGAGAATACTGGGCAAGACTTTTTGCTTATCCACAAAATCACTGAGGCTATAGGAAATGAGATTGCTTATGCGATATTTCTCAATTAGCCATTGCTTACCATCATAGAGAGCTGCAAGAGGCACATAACGTAGCTGTCCATCGGGCGCATAGAGAATTGTTTCTGTTTTTGCTTGAATGAGGTCTTTTTCGATCGGTTTAATCAACAAATTGTATAGTTCTGTCGAAGGTTCTTGAAAGTCTTCAGAACCCGTATCTAGCAATCCAGCTTTAAAATCAACGATTAGCTCTTCCAGTTGAGCTTTGGAGACTTTGACAGTACGGCTGATGGGCAAACTGTTGGCAGAAAACAAAATTAACTCTAGACGATCGCTCAGAATCAATGGATAAACTAAAACAACTCCTTGGGGAAGTTTTTGGAGATGGTCAGGAACCCTATTAATTTCTGACTGCGGGAGTTGTTGAATTTGACTAGAAAGTAGGCGATTAATTTCAGAGATTTTTTCAAGGTTGCTTGTTAACAACTGATTAATCACAGCTTTTTCTGGTTCTAAAAGTCTTACGCCCTCGGCTGTGCGCTCATTCCCTTTCACGTTTTTGAGATAGTCTTCTAGCTCCTGAACTTTGAGCAAGTCAATCACTTGCAATGCTTCCATTACTCGCCCTTGCTGGAGCAGTAAATCACCAAGACGGCGATAGGTAATTGCTACGGTCGCTAAATATTTATTTTGTTCTTCTTTGCTCAATCCTCTAATGTCTTTACGAATAGATTCAGTGACATTGACTGATTGTTTGTAAAAAACGATCGCTGCTTCAATTTGATTCTGTTGGGTCAATAAAGAACCGATGTTATTGAGAATTTCCCTCTCTACTTCACGGTTACCAATTTTTTGAGAGACAGCTAAGGCTTGTTGATAAGCATCAAGAGCCTTTTGAGTTTGTTTGACCTTGCTGTAAGCGACTCCTAAAAAGTTAAGGGAATTGCCTACTTCTTTTTGATTGCCAATTTGTTTAGCGATGCTCAAGGCTTTCTCGAAGAAGTTGATGCTTTCCTGATGTTGACCAATATCGTTGTATATCAGACCTAAATTGTTCGTAGCGACTCCTTCTCCTTCACGATTACCGATCTTGAGAGCAATGTCTAAGGCTTGCTGATAGGATTTGGCGGATTCTTGATACTGCCCTAAATTTCGATAGGCTAAACCAAGGTTATTAAAAGTATTGCCTTCCCCATTGCGATCGCCAATGTTTTTTAAGATCGCTAAGGTAGGCTGAAAAAAGTCGATCGCTCTTTGGTATTGACCTAAATTGATATATACCAATCCCAAATTGCCCAGCACATTTGCTTCGCCGTTGCGATCGCCGATTTGTTGTAAGACAGCTAAGGATTGCTGATAGAAGTTAATCGTTTTGTGATATTGACCTAGATAGTAATAATTACCGCCAAGATTACCTAATAGTGAACCTTCACTATTGCGATCGCCAATTTCTTTAGCAATACTTAAAGACTTTTCAGTAAAGTCAATTGCTTTTTGATATTGACCTAAGCTGCTATATGCTTTGCCCAAATTACCTAATGCACCGCTTTCACTGCGGCGATCGCCTATTTGCTTGGCAATAGTCAGAGCCTGTTGATGGGCTTCTATGGCTTTTTGATATTGACTAAGATTGTTATATACCAAACCAATATTCGCTAGGGAATTACCGACACCTCGAAAATCGCCAATTTGCTTGGAAGTTTCTACAGCGCGTTGATGGAATTCCAAAGATTTTTGATATTGTCCTAATGCGTCGTAAGCTAGCCCCAGATTACCCAATGCGTCACCTTCTGCAAGAAGATTTTTAAACTGCTTGGCGATCGTTGCAGCCTGTTCAAATAAATCAATGGATTTCTGATATTGCCCTAGAGCATAGTAGGCATTACCCATGTTATTGAGAGTGACCCCTTCACCATTGCGATCGCCAAGTTGTTTTTTAACCGCCAAATCCTGTTGAAACGTATCTATCGCTTGCTGATATTGCCCCAAATTGAAATAGGTGTTGCCTAAATTGGTGAGTGCAGATCCTTGATTGTATAGATTCCCTATTTGTTTTGAGAGCGCTAATCCTTTTTGTAGAGACTCGATCGCCAGTTGATATTGTCCCAAATTTCTATAAGCTACAGCCATATTGATAATGGTTGTACTTTCCCCAACTTGATCTTTGACTTCCTTAAAAATTATCAAAGACTGTTTATAGTATTCAATCGCTTTTTGATATTGCTGCAATGAATAGTATGTAACTCCTAGATTTGATATGGCATTGGCTTCACCTTGGCGATCTTTTAATTCTTGGGAAACGGTAATCACCCTTTGATATAGGGGGATACTTTCTTGATATTTTCTTAAGACTTGATAGATAGCAATTAAACCGCCTAAAGTTGTACGCTCATTCGCACGATCGCCAATTTGCTGACGAAGGGTTAGAGCTTGATTGTAAAAAGCAATCCCTTTGTCGTATTGTCCCAGAGATGCATGGGCTAGCCCTAGATTGTTATAGGAGTTACTTTGTCCTTGCCGATCATTGATTTGGATTCTAATTGCTAAAGCTTGCTCATGCAGAATGATCGCTTGTTGATATTTGCTCATATAGTTATGAGCTAGTCCTAAGTTACCCAACAATTTTGCTTCATCAATGGGGCTTTTTAACGCTCGAAATATTTCTAAAGACTTTTGCCAAACCGCGATCGCTTCAGGATACTTCTTATTGGCATATAGCTGAGTTCCTTGCTCTAATAGCTGTGTTGCTTGGGTTTTAAGGTTTGTGGCTTCTTGTGCGAAACTGCGATCGCAAAGAGAGACTTGCACGGGTAAGCAAGATAAAAAAGCGATCAAGGTGACTTGTCCTACCGCGCCCAAATTTTTATCCATAGCCGCAATTTTTTCTTGAATTACAAAGCTCAATCTAGCTTAACAAGAGATGCCATAAATCGTAACCCTCAAATCTACAATCCATTACCGATCGCAAAAAATGCTGACCAGTAATTAGGATGATTGAAATTAGGTGATTTGATCAGGGTAACTTGCGCTCTATGTAGAGCCTCAGTGGATGTGACATCGCCTTTTTTGAGTTCATTGTAAAAAGCTTCCATTAGGGCTTGAGTGCCTTCATCATTGACCGACCATAGAGAGGCGATCGCCTGTTTTGCGCCTGCTTTCTGCACTTGATAGCCAAAGCCTAAGATTTCTACCCCATCACCAAGTTTGCCGACCCCAGTTTGGCAAGCACTCAACACAATCAAATCGATATTTGGGATTTGCCAATCGGTGATTTCACCTAAGCGGATTTTGTCGCCATTGCCGAAGATGATGAAGGAGTTATCTGGTACACCAGTATTAAACTCGGCATGGGTAGCAAGGTGCAGCACATTATGATTTTTGAATTTCGATTCGATCGCTTGGCGGCTAAAGTTTTCTTCGGTTAAGGTAACTGAATTTTGGAATGAGTTGGCGATCGCTTGCACTTCCTTAAGGGTTGCGGGTAAGGCTGTTTGTCCAAACTTGCGATCGCCGGCTTTACCACCAAATGCTCCTGCGAGGATGTTGGGTTGAATTTTGGGCTTTGGTGAAAAGTCTGAGAGACTGTAGGCGATCAGATTACTAATGCGATATTTTTCCGCTAACCATTGTTTGCCGTCATAGAGAGCCGCAAGGGGAACATAGCGCAAGATGCCATCGGGAGCATAGAGAATAGTTTCCGCTTTTGCCGTAATCAGTTCATTCTCAATCGGTTTAATCAGCACGTCATAGAGAACCTTAGAAGCATCCTTGATATCTTCAGAACCAGCATCAAGCAGTCCTGCTCTATATTCAATGATCAATGATTCGAGCTTGGCTTTGGAGATTTTGACGGTGCGGCTGATGGGGAGACTATTAGGTGAGAAGAAAATTATTTCTAGATGATCTCCTAAAATCAAGGGATAGAGTAATACTGTTCCCTGTGGAATTTGTTTGAGATAGTCTGGGACTTTGTTGATCTCGGATTTAGGAAGTTGCTGGATCTGTCCCGCAAGGTTCCGATTAAGTTCAGGCGCTTTTTCATTGCTAATCGCTAATAGCTGAGAGCTAATCGCTTTCTCTGGCTCTAAAATCCTCACACCCTGCGTAGTTCTATCGCTACCTTTGATATTTTTAAGATAGTCTTCAAGTTCTTGGACTTTAAGGAGATCGAGAACTTGGAGGGCTTCCATAATCCGACCTTGATTAAGTAGTAAGCTAGCCAGTTCTTTGTAGCTGCTAGAAATAGTTCCCAAATAAGATTTTTGATCTTCTTTATCGAGCTTACGAATATCTTTGCGAATTGCTTCGCGCCTATTAATGGATTGTTTGTAAAAGAGAATTGCGATTTCGGTTTGCTTGGATTTTGCAAATACTTGTCCAATGTTTCCAAGCGCATAACCTTCGATACTGCGATCGCCAATCTCTTTAGCAATGGTCAATGCTTGCTGATAGGAAGCCAACGCTTCGCGATCGCGATTTAGCGCATTGTAGGCATAGCCCAAACTATGCAAGCCATACATTTCCCCACTGCGGTCTTTGATTTCCCTTGCAATCTCCAAAAATTGCAGATTGTACTCAATCACTTTGTCATATTTGCCGAGATCATAGTAAGGAGCGCCCAAATTTCCTAGCGCTTGTCCTTCACTGAGGCGATCCTTAATTTCTCTGGCGATCGCTAAGCTTTGGAGATGGTACTCAACCGCTTTGTCATATTTTCCCGAAGAATAGTAGGAATTGCCTAGATTACCTAACACTATGCCTTCACCGCGTCGATCCTTGATTTCCCTAGCGATCGCTAAGCTTTGGAGTTGGTACTCAATCGCTTTGCCATAGTTAGCAAGGTTGCGGTAAGCAATACCCAGATTGCCTAGCGAAGCCACCTCACCGCGACGATCTTTGATTTCTCGTTTGATTTCTAAGCTTTGGAGTTGGTACTCAATGGCTTTGTCATATTTGCCCAGAGAAACATAGGTGATCCCCAAATTTCCCAGTACCTCACCCTCTCCCTGCCGATCTTTGATTTCTCTAGCGATCGCTAAATATTGAAGTTGAGAATCAATCGCTTTGTCATATTTACCGAGGTTTTTGTAAGCAATACCCAAATTCCCTAGGGCTACACCCTCACCACGCCGATCTTTGATTTCTCTAGTGATCGCTAAGTATTGCTGATAGTACTCAATCGCTTGGTCATATTTGCCTAATGCATTGCTAGCAGCTCCCAGATTGCCCAATGACTGAGCCTCACTCAGTCGATTTTTGACTTCCCTTGCGATCGCTAAGGTTTGCAGTTGATACTCAATAGCCTTGTCATATTTGCCGAGAGCATAGTAAGCACCACCCAAATTTCCCAATGACTGTCCTTCCCCAAGGCGATTTTTGAGTTCTCTAGCAATCTCTAAACTTACCAGATAGTTCTCAATTGCTTTTTCATATTGACCAAGATTTTGGTAAGCGATACCCAAATTTCCTAGTGTCGCACCCTCAGTCTGTCGATCTTTAAGTTCCCTTGCGATCGCTAAGCATTGGAGAAAGTAATCAGTCGCTTTGTCTGATTTACCCAATGAAAGGTAAGCATTTCCCAGATTGCCAAAGGAATTTGCCTGACCTTGACGATCTCCCATAGCTTTTGCAAGTTCGGCGCTTTGCAATTGGTACTCGATCGCTTTTTCGTATTTGCCAAGGGAAAGGTAAGCAAGTCCCAAATTGCCCAATGCTGCGCCTTCTCTGGAACGATCTTTGATTTCCCGATAAATGGTCAATGCCTGCTGCCATGATTGAAAAGCCGCATCAAACTGGCTAAGCTGAAATTGCTGATTGCCTTGATTAAATAGAAGATCTCCTTCTGCTTGGCGTGATTGGTTTGTTTGCGCTTTGGTGCTTTCACTCATCACTAGTTGCACTTGTCCACAAGCTAAAAATGCCAACATCGCCATACCAATAGCTTTATTCACAGCCAAAATCCTCATATTTACATCAAAAACCTCAACTGCCCAACAGCCAGCATAAAGCGATGTTCTCCAAAACAGGTATTTGTTACAAAAAACATAACCAAATATTCACCTATTTTCTATAGTTCAGATACCCGATTGTTTTTGTCTATTCATCAGTAGTAAAAAGCAGACACTCGCTAAGCGGGTGTCTGCTCTTTACTAGACCTTTGCTAAAGCTTCTTCCAAAGAATGCTTAATGTCAGAAATTACATACTCTCCATAAACTTCGCAAGAGTTATTCGGGCTTTCAATTAACTTGACGCTGTGCAATTTTGCGCCGATGTCACGAATTGGCTGGGTCAGAACCTGCTGCACATAGACAGCAATATTCTCAGCGGTCGGTACAACTTCCATGAAGTAAGGAATATCTTTGTTCAGGAAAGTGTGATCCATGGGGTCGAGAATATGTTCTTTGATCACATTTTGAAAAGCAACGAGATCGGCAATCATGCCAGTACGGGGATCAATTTCTCCAGATATGGATACTTCTAGATGGTAATTGTGACCATGACCATGGACACGAGCGCACTTACCATAAATGGCAGTATTTTCTTCCAAGGAAAGGGTGTCTAGTGCGAGACGATGTGCGGCGGCAAAGTGAGTGCTAATGGTTAAATGTGCTTGCATGTCGTTACCTTGATAATCTGCCCAGAGTTCAGGATGTTCGTATAAGCGGATATTGACCAATGGCAAATGCGGTGCAAGACGCTGCCAGATGACACGGGCAATATTTTCAGTGGTGGGTAGAGTTTGCTGAAACTCCTCCCATGCTTGATTGAGATAGGAAAAATTTAATTGAGTCGTCACTTCACGGGCAATCGTGTGCTTGACATCTGACAGATTCAGTACCATTCCCGTATTGTCAATCTCTCCTTGCATCCCCACATACAAGACATAGTTATGACCATGGGGCGGAAAGCTGGTACATAGACCAAATTTTGCGGTGTTTTCCTCATCAGAAATTTCGGGTAGCCAGTAGCGATGACTAGCAGAAAATTCAGCGCGGCGGTTAATTACACATTTAGCCATCAGGAGTAAGCCATCAAAGATGAAGTTTGATGAATTGTAAATTTATCTTAATAGACTAGCATTTTCGGGGCAGTCGATGCTGAAAACTCACAAGCTAATTTTGACAACAATAAAGCTAGGGCAAATAATTGCAGCCCAAGAAGCATCGGCGCTTCGCGCTCTTCTAGAATGTGTTTTAACAAGACTGGCGACATTTATAAGTAGCTGGGTGCAATTAAATATAAAACCCCAAAACCTATAGTGCATATTGTGTGTACGCCACAGATTTTGGCTCTGGGTTTTAATTATGCCCACTACTTATAAGGTCAAACTAATCAAGTTATTATTGACGTGAGTTAAACGAAAGTGGAGAAACATTATGGATTTATTGTTTAGCTTTGTGATCGGTGCAGGTGTGTTCTTCGGCATTGGTAGTAGCTCTTTCAAAGTCATTAATCAGGGCGAAGAAGCACTGGTTGCATCCTTTGGGAAATACAAACGTAAACTGCCTGCAGGTCCCCACTTTATCTTGCCTTTCATTGATGCCGTTACTTACAAAGGCTCCATCAAAGAGCAAGTGCTAGATATTCCACCGCAACAATGTATTACTCGCGATAACGTCTCGATTACCGCTGATGCCGTGATTTACTGGCGCGTTGTGGATATGGAAAAAGCTTTTTATCGTGTAGACAACTTGCGTCAAGCAATGTCAAATATTGTATTGACCCAAATCCGCGCTGAGTTAGGTAGTTTAGAGCTTGATGAAACCTTCACCGCCAGAAGCAAAATCAATGAAGTGCTGTTGCGTGATTTAGATGATGCCACCGATCCTTGGGGTGTCAAAGTTACAAGGGTAGAATTGCGTGATATATTGCCTGCCAAAGCGGTGCAAGAAGCAATGGAAATGCAAATGACTGCGGAGCGTAAAAAAAGAGCCGCTATTCTAAACTCTGAGGGTGAAAGAGAAGCTGCAATCAATAAGGCTAAAGGTTTAGCTGATTCTCAACTTTTGAATGCCGAAGCTTCTCAAAAAGCAGCTATTCTCGAAGCGGAAGGTCAGAAGCAATCGAGGATTCTCAGGGCTGAAGCGGAGCGACAAGAACAAGTGTTGAAGGCGCAGGGTACTTCTCAGGCAATGCAGGTATTGTTGCAATCTATGAAGGGCAATCCACAGTCGCAGGAGGCTTTGCAGTTTTTGTTAGCCCAAAGCTATATTTCTATGGGTACGACGATTGGCTCAAGTGGCAGTAGCAAAGTGATGTTTATGGATCCACGCTCATTACCTTCGACCCTAGAGGGATTGAAGTCGATTGTTGATAGTCCAGCAGATACAGGTGAGTTTGCGAACAAAGAATGGAATCAATAAAACAAAAGGCTCGCTAAGCGAGCCTTTTGTTTTATTGATTCCGTCGCTGACAAAAATCAAAGCCCAAAAAGATAAAGGCGGCGCGAAGCGCCACCTTTATCTTTTTGGGCTGTATGACAACTAAAAATGGCTTAGCTATTTTTAGTTTTGGTGTTATACAGATGGACTGATGGGAATGCGTTTGAGCAGATTGTATTTACAGCCTGCTGCCAAAATATGCACCCTCAAGTTATGGATGGTTAGAGGCGCAGCCCCACTTACCCAAAGTTGATTGCTATAGGAAACTTCACCAGGATCAACGACGGTGACAGTGCCACGCCCTAAAACGCGCATGATGTTGTTTGGCTCAAAGATAGCGACAGTGTCTTCATCGATGCCGATGCCAATTTTGTCGGGATGCGCTGCGATCGCAGTCATGAGACGCGCCATCCGATTACGGTTATGGAAATGCTGATCGACAATAATTTCTGGCAGAATATTCAGCCCTGTACTCATATTGACGAGTTCTTTGTGGGGAGACTCGCCACTGCTACCACCAGAAATCATGTGATAACCCATCGCTGCCGCCCCCGCGCTTGTACCTGCAAGGACTAAACGATTTTCTTCGATACGCTTGGCAATGGTGATTGCAAAGGGAGTATCAGCGATCAAGGCACATAGACGGAGTTGATCGCCACCAGTCATAAAAATTCCTGTAAAGCGATCCACTAGGTCTTCGGCTTCAGGATAGTCATAATGGGGGCGTTCACGGAGATCTAATACTTCGACAGCCTTTGCACCGAGATCGGTAAAGATATCGTGGTAAATTCGTCCAATGATATCAGGCTCTCTGGAAGCGCATGGAATTATAGCAATGCGAGCTTGGGAGCCACCAGAATTTTCCACAAAGGCTTTGAGAATTTTGCGGTCTTGGACTTTATCCTCTCCACCACCAATTACCATTACCGCCGACTTAATAATTTGAGTCATGCCCCTATCTATTGCCACATCTTCATCTAAATTCAGCATATTAGCAGATTGGTCAACAAATTTTTTGAGACGGTTGATCAGATCAACGCCCTGACTCATTTTTTGATCTTGCTGACTCGCCAATGGTTTGAGTTACCTCCATTGATGCTTACTTGTCTAGCAACAAGGCTAGAACCATTAGGAGTATATAGCTTTTAGGTTAATAAAGACTATTTAGTTGATGAACTCATCAAAAACCATGACGCATTTTAATCATCCTGCCAACATTCATGACTAACGAGATCACAAATGCGATCGCGCAATAAATATTGGTTATCTGCTAATTCACGCTCAATTTGACACCATTCACGATCGCGAAAGAAACGGCAAAGGGTATGAATAGGTTGAGTACGCTTGAGTCTTCCGCTCTCTAGTAAATGTCTTGCTTCGTCTTGGATGGCACTGATGGGATAGTAAAGTGAGTGCAACATAACCGAACTCTCTCTGTGTGAGTTTACATAAAAGTCAGTAATTTACTCAATGACTTAAATTTATCTAAAAATAATTAAGATCTGTGTTGAAGAATACAGACTTTAATTATCTTCTCATGCGTTTTTAAAGGCTACACAAAAGTAAATGAAACGCAAAACAAAGAAACATTTCACTTACATTAAATTGACTAGAGATTCTGTAAATTATGATACTTAAAAATATGATCTTTAAACTTATTTGTATTAATTCTTATATACTTCCTTCCCACTTGAAGATTAGCGGTGCGGCGTGAAGCGCCGCACCGCTAATCTTTGTTTTTATGTCTTATAGAAATTCCAATGCTAGTGAAGTACAGGCAAGGGGCTTAACTTCCTTGTTCAGAAAGCTTGGACAAGAACATATGTACCGCACCAGATTGAGAAACGCTATAACTTAATTAGATGTAGCTATACCTTCTGAACAAAGGTTTTGCCAAGTAATCCTTGGGGGCGAACTAATAGAACGATAAACAACAAAGCAAAGGCAACAGCATCTTTGTAGGCTGATTGATCGGCAGGGACAAAGGCTTCGGCAAGTCCTAACACAATGCCACCAACAACAGCCCCCGGAATATTGCCTAATCCGCCCAGCACAATTACTGCTAGTCCTTTTAAACCAAAGCCAATTCCAAAATAGGGGCCAGAGATGCTCACACTAGAGCCAACGAGAGTGCCTGCTAGTCCTCCGAGAAAGCCTGACACAAAAAAGGTGAGCAGAATAAAGAAATCGGTATTAATTCCCAGAAGGCTTGCAGTAGTAGCATTTTCGGCAACGGCTTTCATGGCTTTACCAAGTTTGGTGTAATTAATGCCATAGGTAAGAATGGCGAGGATGATCACTGATACGCCAAAGATTACGATTTGAACAGTACGAATATTAATAGGATTGTCGGCTGTGCCAAAGTTGATCGCCGCAGGCAAGCTGCCGTAGATATTCGAGGGAAAGTTATAGCTTTCTGCGCCGACAAGATATTGAATAATATTCACGATCGCAACGGCGACCCCCAAGCTAGATACAAGTGTGAGTAAGGAATCAGCTTGACGATTGCGGAGCGGGCGGAAGGCAATCCGCTCGATCAGGATGCTGATTGCGCCTGTGAGGATGCTGCTAATAAAAATCGCCACAAAGAATGGTAAATGCAGGAATTTGGGCAGGGATAGATTAGCGAGTATGCCATTAAACCCAAAGGCCCCACCACAAAGTACATAGGTAAAATACGCACCGAGGGTAAATACAGCGCTGTGGGCGAAGTTAATAATCCCTAGAATGGAAAAAATAAGCGTATAGCCGAGGGCAAAAATAGCGTAGACGCTGCCAATCGATAAACCATTTAAAAATTGCTGTAAAAATACCGAAACGTCCATATGAGTTTTTTAAAAAATTCTACACTTGCGATCGCATCTGTGGCGATGGCAATCACTGTTACACCCGCCACAGGGGCAATTGCTACCCTCAATCAACCGCATACCAGTATCCAAACTGATATTCAAACTGATACTCAAACTGATCTTGATCGTCCTGAACCACAGCCCGAACTGATTGTGGCGGGACGCAACCAAGCAATTCAGCTACCAGATACGGGCGCACAGGATGATGGTTGGAGCTGTGGCCCCAACTCGGCGGCGCGGGTGTTGAGCTATTACGGGCATGATGTTAACTATGCAGCAGTAAGGGCTGCCACGGATAAAAAGCTGTTTTTACCGCAAAAATTCCGTAATCCGCTCAATAATCAATGGATTGAGGTGCGTACAGGGACACCACCTTTGACATTGCAGCAGGTAATGCAGCGCTGGGAGGGGAATCGCGTCAAGAAATCACCAAGGACGAGTTTTAATCAGTTAGTCAATTTAGTGCGATCGGGTAAACCTGCGATCGCCTTGGTGCGAGTTGGCGGCTTGTCAATTCCCTATCTTGGTTCAATCCCCTATTTACATTGGGTTGCGGTAACTGGCGCAGATCCGCAAAGCCAAAGGATTTATTACACCGATACCAATAGCCAGACCTATGTTTTGTCCTATCAGGATTTTCAGGAAAGATGGAATCTGGGACTAGATCGCGATGTGAGCCGTGCGATCGCCAATGTTTTAAAAAGTAATGGTGTCGAAGCCCGAACTATTGTTTGGATTGATCGTCAGACATAATTAGCTTGATCAAAAATTGTGGCGCACGCTGCGCGTGTGCCACAGTTTTAAGTCTAAATATAGCAAAGCAAGTTTTGCTTAGGACACAAAACCAGAAGATGAGTGGCGGCGCGAAGCGCTGCCACTCGCTTCTTGGTTTTTGGTTTGTACTAGCTAACTCTTTTTTTACTATAAGCATCTTTACAAGTGTGATAAATAACCAAAATATGTCAATTGATAGATTTACTTGCTAAAGTCATTGATGTGGTGTGATGGATCAAGATCAAGCTCTTCTAAATTTGTAAACTTAATGCCCATTCTCATTTCTGCTTCCCAGCCCATTGACTAGGCTCTTAAATTTCCAACTAAATTTCCGAGCAGAAACAAGCTAAAAGCAATATTAAATATGATCAAAACCGCAATTACGAAGATCGCCGCAGTAGGGGCTTTACCTCTGATGTGCAGTCTCGCTCCTGCTCTTGACCCGATCGCCTTAGCTCAAACATCACCTACGGCAATAAATAGCAACTCGGCAAAAATTGCCCAAAGTGATCCACTTGCCAATACTCCGCTCAAGCTAGTAGAACGTGCTAATGCTCTTAGAGAGAAAAATCAGCTTGATCCTGCTTTGACGCTGTATCGTCAGGCAATTAAAGTTAGTCCTAGACTAGTGCCTGCTTATTATGGATTAGGGGTGACATTGCGCCAAAAAGGGGATTTACAAGGTGCAATCGAAGCCCATCGCCAAGCCATTGCGATCGATAAAAATTATACTCCTGCCTATTATGGGCTGGGCATTGCCCTATATCAGCAAGGCGATGCTAAGGGTGCAGTTGATGCCTATATGCAGTTTGTCAACCTCAGCAAAGAAGATACTAATCTTGCGCCTGTCTATTACAACTTGGGATTAGCCTATGAGCGCCAAAATAATATTCAGAGTGCAATTAGCTCCTTTCGGAAAGCGATTCAAGTTGATCCGCAGTATGCCCTTGCCCACAATGGTTTAGGCTCGGTGCTGCGTCGGCAGGGTAATCGGCAACAGGCTATCGCCTCCTATCGCAGAGCCATTGAGATTACTCCCCAGTATGCCGTAGCCCATTTTGCGTTGGGAATTTCGCTGTATGAGGAACGCGACTATGCGGGTTCAATTGCTGCCTACAATCAGGTTGTGCAGATTGATCCAAATTTTCCTAATGTTTATTACAACCTCGGCTTGGCTTATAACCAACTGGGTGATCGCCCAAATGCGATCGCAACTTTCCAAAAAGCACTCCGACAAGATCCTCGCAATGCGGATATCTATGCAATTTTAGGCAGTGTATTTTTGCGTGAAGAAAATATTGCTGAGGCGACGGCAGCCTTTCAACGCAGTACGGAAATTAACCCGCGTGTTGCCAGTAACTTTAATGGATTGGGTTTAGCTCTACGTCGGCAAGGCGATCTGGATGGTGCAATTGCCGCCTATGGCAAAGCAATTACGATCAACCCCAATTACACGGTCGCCTATAACAATTTGGGGCGCGTCTTATCTGACAAAAATCTGACGGAAGATGCGATTCAGGCTTTTCGCCGCGCCATCGAAATTGACCCCAAAAATGCGATCGCCTATAGCAATCTAGGTAATTTATTACGCGCTCAGGGCAATAGCGATGATGCGATTGCGGCTTTTCAAAAAACAATTGAGATCGGTAAAGATGAGATTTGGGTGGATTACACCAGCTTAGGTCTTGCCTATGCTGATCGGGGCAGACTTGGCGATGCTCAGAACGCCTATTTTCGAGCGTTATCTCTCAATCCTAATTTTGCGAAAGCCCATTTTAGCTTAGGAGCTTTGTACACCCTCAAAGGTGAAGTTAGCAATGCTATCTTTTCCTATCAAGAAGCCTTAAAGCTCTATCGAGAAAGTGGCGATGTGGAATGGATTAGGCGGACTCAACAAGCAATCCAAGCCTTGCAGGGCATTACTTAGAAAAGAAGTTGGGCAATGCCCAACTTCTTTTTTTATTAAGTGGTACTGAAATCGCTAAACTGTGAATCTATAGCCCAAAACAAGAAGAAGAGTAGCAGTGCGGTACACCGCCACTCGCTTTTTGCTTTTTATAGCAAAGTGAGAGTTAGTTAGTACAAATCAAAACCCAAGCATCGTGCGGCGGCGCTCCGCGCCGCCGCACTTCTTCTGGTTTTATGTCCTAAGCAAAACTTTTTTGCTATGGCAATAAATTAATTAAATTATGGAGTTTTAAAAATAAGCATGGGATTTTTAGAAGGTCAGGTGGCAATTGTTACGGGTGCATCTCGAGGCATTGGACGGGCGATCGCCGTGGCACTTGCCACTGAAGGTGCAAAGGTTGTAGTCAACTATGCCAGCTCTGCTAGCGCCGCCGAAGAAGTTGTTAGCGAAATTAAGAGTAAAGGCGGCGATGCGATCGCAATTCATGCCGATGTGTCCCACGAAGCCCAAGTTGAGAGCTTGGTCAAATCGGCGATCGACACATGGGGACGTATTGATATTTTGGTAAATAACGCAGGCATTACCCGTGACACCTTACTGCTACGAATGAAGCTAGAGGATTGGCAATCGGTGATTGACCTCAACCTGACGGGTGTATTTCTTGCCACCCGTGCCGTTTCCAAAATTATGCTCAAGCAAAAGTCAGGGCGGATTGTGAATATTGCCTCTGTGGCTGGACAAATGGGCAACCCCGGTCAAGGCAACTACAGCGCCGCTAAGGCTGGTGTGATTGGCTTTACCAAAACTGTAGCCAAGGAAATGGCTAGCCGTGGCATCACCGTTAATGCGGTTGCCCCCGGATTTATCGCCACCGATATGACTGCTGACCTCAAGAATACCGATGAAATTCTCAAATTTATTCCCCTCGGTCGCTATGGTCAACCCGAAGAAATTGCTGGCATGGTCAGATTTTTGGCGGCTGACCCTGCGGCGGCATATATCACAGGGCAAGTGTTTAATGTCGATGGCGGCATGGTGATGGCTTAGATTAGAAAGGGGCAGTTGCCCCTTTTTACTTTTTGGGCTAATTTTGGGCAAACTTTTGGGAGATAAATACTATGCGTCGTAACTTCACAATTTTGAGTAAATTTCTTAGCATTTTTATCTTAGTAATTGCTTGTTTAGTGACTAGTCCCAATTTTGCGATCGCAGCCCCAGTGGATTTCACTAAGCAAACTGCGATCGAGGTCAAGGTGAGCCTTAGCAACACTGCCAACGAACTCAAATTTATTCCCGATCGCTTTACCTTTGAGTCGGGCAAACGTTACAAACTACTGCTGAGCAACCCTAGCGGCATGAAGCATTACTTCACCAGCAAAGACTTTGCCGATGCGATTTGGACACAGAATGTCGTGGCGGGTAATGTCGAAATTAAAGGCAATATCCATGAGCTAGAGTTGCGCCCCAACACAACGGCAGCATGGACATTTATTCCAATTAAGTCTGGAACCTATGATTTGCGCTGCACGATCGCAGGACATGCCACCGCAGGGATGCGCGGCAGCATCACCATCGAGCCAAGTGCGTAGAATATGAAAGGAACTCGCATTTGTTTACTGAAGGACTAGATCTCCATGCGTTCGATCATTGCCGCTTTGCTTACCCTATGTTTGATGTTTTACACTGCCCCAGCTCAGGCTCAACTAAATATTACTGAAGCGGAGTCAAATCAACTTGATGCGCTGGTCAAAAAAGCTTTTGAGGCAACCGATGCAGGAGAATTTCCGCAAGCAGAATCCTATTGGACAGAGCTAATCAAATTGTATCCAGACAATGCCGCAGGCTGGAGCAATCGGGGTAACTCTAAAATGAGCCAAAATCTCCCCCAACAGGCGCTAGCGGACTATAACAAATCGGTAGAGCTAGCTCCAAATTTCCCTGATCCTTACCTCAATCGTGGGGCAGCATTGGAAAGTTTGGGCAAATGGGAAGCTGCGATCGCAGATTACAATCGCGTCCTTGAAATTGATCCTAATGATGCTGCTGCCTATAACAATCGTGGCAATGCTAAGGCAGGTTTGGGCAAATGGGAGGAAGCAATTGCCGATTATCAAAAAGCGATGCAGGTAAATTCGCGCTTCAGCACTGCCTTTGGTAATAATGCGATCGCATTGTATGAGCTAGGCTCACAAACGGGTGACACCAGTGCGGCGATCAAGGCAATGAAAAATATTCTTCGCAAGTATCCTAACTTTACTGATGTCAGGGCAGCCCTAACCGCAGCGCTCTGGGCAGACAAAAAGCTCGGTGAAGCCGAAAGTAATTGGGTGTCTGTGGAAAATCTCGATCCGCGTTATCGCGATATCAATTGGGTCAAAAATATTCGCCGTTGGCCCCCATCTTTAGTGACAGCGCTAGAGAAATTTTTGACCCTTAAATAACAAAAAAAGAGAGTCGCAGTGCGACTCTCTTTTTTTATTTTGGTTTAATTTTGGGGCGTATTAGGGGCGGGGATTTCTAGCTTTACATCACGTCTTTGTTGATTTCTAAAGTTAGATACTGCCTCATCGAAGGATTCTGCTTGGCTTGCCCGAAATTGTTCAGGGGACTTACCACCAGCAAGGTTGATGTTATTAATTAGTTGCAATAAATTTAGATTGCTACCACCAACACTAAGGGGGCTTTGCTCTTGTTGCCTTACTTCCTTTAGAGTTTGTTCAGATAAGGTTGTCGCATTATTCACTTGCGCCATTGCCCCTGATGCCAAGATCGCCACCGATACCAAGCTGGTCGCAGTGATGGAAATAGTTTTTAAAATCATAACTTTGCCTCCTTAATGACATCTATCCCTTAGTTTATCGCAAAAATTTTGAGAGGTGCTAATTGTTGATTGGTTACTTAGATTGAGTAGTCTAGTGGAAAAGACTTCGCATCCCTTGGCTCAATGTAAACATACTGCTGGGGTTGCAGTTTGAGTTCATCAAATCGCTCACGGGTAAGGTGCGCGGTCAAAACCTGCCCATCGCCTAACACTAGTTCCGCTTGCACTTCCCATCCCAGATGAATTAATCGGGTAATTCTGGCGGATATGGAGTTATCGGTTGCTTCCGTTTCAACATGAATATCGCGAGGACGGATATAAACATCATTATCGTGCTTATGAATTTCATGAAACTCACTTTTGCGATCGCGACTGGCGGGAAGCACATTGACGGGGCCAATGAAACTCATCACAAAAGGGGTGGCAGGATTGTCATAAACTTCAGCAGGTGTACCAACTTGCTCAATGCGTCCCTTATTCATCACCACGATTTCGTCAGAAACTTCCATCGCCTCTTCTTGGTCGTGGGTCACAAATACACTGGTGACATGCACCTCATCATGAAGACGGCGCAGCCATGCCCGTAGTTCCTTACGCACTTTGGCATCGAGCGCCCCAAAGGGTTCATCGAGCAGTAACACACTAGGTTCGACGGCAAGGGCGCGGGCGAGGGCAACCCGTTGGCGCTGCCCACCAGATAGCTGGGAGGGGTAGCGATTGCCTAAACCTTTGAGTTGAATTAATTCGAGTAGTTCTTCGACCCGATCGGCAATTTTGGCTTTCGGTTCTTTGCGGATTTCTAGCCCAAAACCAATGTTGCGGCGGACAGTCATGTGTTTGAACAGAGCATAGTGCTGGAAAACAAAACCAATATTGCGATCGCGAACATCTTGATCGGTGGCATCCTTACCCGTCAGAAAAATCTTGCCGCGATCGGGGGTTTCTAAGCCCGCAATTAGTCTTAATAGGGTTGATTTGCCAGAACCTGATGGCCCCAGTAAAGCCACCAATGAGCCAGTTTTGACTTCCAGATTGATGTTGTCTAAGGCTAAAAAATCACCAAACTGTTTATTTACATTTTCTACAACAATGCCCACGTTGCCATTACCTCATCAAATTGTCTGAACATGACTGCGATCGCCCTTGATTGAACCAAATTGAACCAATTGGATTAATCCACAGTTAGCCTATGTGTTTACCGTTGATTAGCTATACCCACATATTACAATGTCTAGGTACAATCCAAAGCAGTGAATTTGGAAAATAAACGGCTTGATCGGCTAGTGGCTCACGATTTATCGCTACAGTGGATATATAGAACACCGCCAAACTACTAAGAAATTGTAGGGAATTGTGGCTTGTTGTCGAGAATTCCTGAGATTTCCTGTAATTTATTTTTATGATGTCAACTCCACTTCTTCCGATTACTGTATTTGTGTTCACCCTTGCTTTGCTCGGTTGGGGATACTTTCGCTCCCGCAAGTTTGGCAAGCTAGGGTTACTGTCTTGGCTACAATTTGTTGCCCTAATGTCACCTTGGTTAGTTTACTTTGGTTTGTTTGTATCAGGTATTTTTATAAATTTCACAACGCTATTATTCCTATTACTTGGTTCAACCATCGCCTACGTTGCCATCAGCAATAAATTACGCAAGGTCGCCACGGAGGAAAGATCGACGATTGAGCAGAAACTCAAACAAGATCTCGAAAAGATGATTAATGATCAGTCTAAATCTGCCGATGGTTCTTCCCCTGTTAACTCACCGATCGCAGTAGCGATGTCACAGGGCAAGACTCAGCTCAAACTATTTAAAGCCGTACCTGCGGAAGATATGAAGCTGATGCAGGGCATGTTTGGCATTGAGACCTATTATGTTACCGAGACAATTCCCTATCAGGAAGGCGCTATTTTTAAAGGCAATTTGCGCGGAGAGCCTGATGTCGTCCATGAGCGCTTGACTAAAACCTTACATGAGCGTCTGGGTGATAAATACAATTTGTTTTTGGTGGAGGGACAAGACCGCAAGCCTGTGGTGATTGTGTTGCCTAGCCGTGTGAGTAATATCGACAACAACACCGTCCCTCAAAAAATCTTGATTGCGGTGCTAATTATTGCCAATGCTTACACGGCGGTAAATTTAGGGGCATTAGTATCAGGTATTCCCGTTGTCCAGCAACCACAGGAATATTTAGCGGGGCTACCCTTTGCCCTTGGCGTAGTAGCAATTTTGGGTATTCGCGAATTAGCGATGCGGATGATGGCAAAGAAATATCAAGTAACGATGAGCTTGCCCTTCCTATTGCCATCCTCGCAGCTAGGTTCTTTCGGGGCATTTAGTCGCATTTCTTCGCCATTACCAAATCGGATTGCCCTGTTCGATATTGCGATCGCACCTGCCATGGCAAGTGGCTTACTGTCTTTACTGATGTTGCTAGTGGGTTTACGACTTTCGGCAATCGGCATGGGTAGTATTGATATTCCCACACAGATCTTCCAAGCATCGGTTTTAGCTGGCACTTTGGCAAAACTATTTCTGGGTGATGCCCTCAGAAGTAGCTTTATTGCGATCCATCCCCTAGTAGTTTTGGGTTGGTTGGGTTCGGTGATTACCGCATTAAACCTCATGCCTGCGGGTCAGCTTGATGGTGGTCGCATTGTGCAGTCAATCTATGGTCGGCGCACGGCGAGTTGGACGACGGTATTAACCTTGATTTTCTTGGTGATTGCGACGGTGATCAATCCCCTTGCCCTTTACTGGGGTGGCATTATCTTGATCTTGTTACGAGATTTAGAGCGTCCGATGCTCAATGAACTATCGGAACTAGACGAAGATCGCGAAGCCTTGGGTATCGTTGCCCTCTTTTGGATGTTGATTACCCTGCTACCACTTACCTCTGGCGTGGCGGCGCGTCTGGGAATTGGTGGAGTGAGCGGCGGTCTACTGCCTTAAACTAAAAAGCACCGCAAGCGGTGCTTTTTAGTTATTTAGGAAAAATGCGTAACCGACGATTGGGTTCTGCGCCATAACTTTCCGATCGCAATTGATAATGCTCAACTAGTTCATGCTGCATTCGACGAATTACCGAAGAACGGGGCAGTAGTTCCACGGGCTGACTTTTGGGGATGACGATTTGTTCTACCGCGAGACGGGTTTCTTCGAGGGCTTCGATTTCGTCTTCAGAGTCACCATAGGCAAACATATTCAGATCGGTAATCGTGTCGGCAGGGCTTTCATCGATATGCAGAATGCGGCGCAAAGCGCGATTGATTTGGGGAAGGGTGCTAGTTTTAATCGCGTGGATCGGAATTTGACGGGCTTCGGCAACTTGGCGCACTTTGGAACTAGTCCGAATTTGCGATCGCAAAGCCAACACAATATCTGCCTCATCGAGATCCTTAGTTACTTCGATTGGCAAATTAATTGATTGAATCACCTGCTCGGTTTGATGGCGGCTAACACCATAGAGATATACATAGAGCGTGCCGAACCGCTCCTGCATTGCTCCATACATATTCGCAGGATCATTAAACTCTTCTTCCTCCTCTATGGCACTAGGGCTACTGAGATTATCCTCACTAGTAACTTTATTATTGAGATTATTTAGATCCACTAATCCCGATCGCGCTTGCACCGTCGGATCAAGGGGAATTGGTTTCATTCTGCCAGAGGAGCGCCAACCCTTCACCGCAGGATTTTTGACAACTTCAGGATTTTTGGGCTTTTCTTCAGTGGTGGTGACTTCGCCGCCATCACTGACTGCCCGAATCTGGCGACCGGGGTCGCGATCGCGTAGCAACATATCAATCGTTCCCGCCACATCATCATGGACTGCCCAACGGTAACGCTCCCACATTTCCACAGCAATATCAAAGGTGGGCTGGGCTTTGCGTTCGAGAATACTCTTTTGCGGTAAACCACGACGACGCATTTCCTCATCACCGAGGGTGACGGATTGAATACCGCCAATTAAATCGGAAAGAGTTGGGTTTTTGATTAAATTAGCAAGTTGATTGCCGTGGGCTGTACCAACCAGTTGCACACCTCTTTCGGCAATCGTCCTTGCGGCAAGGGCTTCCAGTTCTGTACCAATTTCATCGATGACAATTACTTCAGGCATATGGTTTTCCACTGCCTCGATCATCACTTGGTGCTGCAATTCGGGCTGTGAGACTTGCATCCGTCGCGCCCGTCCGATCGCAGGGTGGGGAATGTCGCCATCGCCAGCAATTTCGTTGGAGGAGTCAATAATCACGACCCGTTTATTCAAGTCATCGGCAAGCACACGGGCAATTTCCCGCAGGGCTGTCGTTTTACCCATGCCAGGTTTACCAAGTAATAAAATCGATTTGCCTGTTTCCACCAAATCCCGAATCATGGCGATTGTGCCATAGACGGCTCGACCCACCCGACAGGTTAGCCCAATGATTTCGCCTTTGCGGTTGCGGATGGCACTGATGCGGTGGAGGGTGCGCTCGATACCAGCACGATTATCGCCACCAAATTCCCCCACTTGTTGGACACAAATGGCTAAATCTTCTTTGGTAATCGGGTCATCGGTTAAATACTTGGTGCTATCAAAATAACGCGCCTCTGGCAATCTGCCCAGATCCATCACAATTTCAACAAGTTGTTCTAGTCCACCACAGAGTTCGAGGCTATTTTTGATACGCGGCGGCAAAATATCGAGGAGCTGATCAAGGTTGTCGGTAACTTGCTTGCGGATGGATTCCATTAGGCTTTTTTAAATTTTTGATAATTAAGTTTTTAAAGTCCCTTCTCCCATCGGGAGAGGGATTTAGGGTGAAGGCATTTTAATTTGCGAGACTAATTGTTTTGCGATTGCAATTAATTTAGACCTTTAGATAACTACATTGTAATCATTACCCAGTTTACTTTCAGTGGTCAGGCACACTTTCTGGCAAGGGCTGGCGAGTAATATAGCTACAGGCATCATCCATCCCTGCTAGACTGACCAGTATCAAAAATCAGGATCGTGATTACTTTTGAGTATCATCACTAAATAGAAATAAAGCCAGAACGACATCTCCTTTTTGTAAAGACATCATATAGGCTCACCATCTTCAAGGGTGTAAATATCTGGCTCTGTCTCTAAGAACTTAAAAGCATCTCCCAACATCGCAATCTTGGCAATTTCCTGACTCGATATCTCTGCTGCTTCCCAAAATAATTTTTCCTCTAGCAAAAATCGCTCTTCCCAAGATAGAGATCGAATCACCTGTGCAAGACTTTCAACTAATTGAGTGTTAATCATATTTTCACCCTGTTTTTAATCTTTGCTTTGAAACTATAGCAAAGCAAGTTTTGCTGAGGAAGAAGATGAGTTGCGGCGCAAAGCACTGCAACTCATCTTCTGGTTTTAATTTGCGAGACTAATTGTTTTGCGATCGCAACGGCTCGCCAGAGTAAACAAGATTTCTCTTCTAGATGATCAGGGACATCTTCCCCTGATTCTTCCAGAAAATCGATGACGATTTTACGAGCATAACTGCCATAGGCAACCCCAGCAACAGGAATGTTGGCTTGGCGTAGTTTGGTGACAGTGCTAGCATTTGTGCCGCCTGCGAGTTGCACAAAACCAAGGGGTAGCTGAAAATCTAGAACCTTCTGCCCTAGTTGCAAAGCGGCACGGGTTGCCCCATCGCCAATGTCACCACTCATCGGTCTACCATCGGTCTGCCAAATTAGCGATCGCGGCTGCGGCTGCATTCCTGAAAGCAAAGACATCAAGTAATCTCGCAAGTTTTCGCAATCTGGGAAACTAACCGCCATCAACTGAAGTTTGGGAATCACTGGACTGAGACGCTGCCAAAATGCGGAAAATTCTTTAGTGCGGTTAGGTTGTGTATGAATTTCGATCGCATCAATTTGTTTATTCATGATGAGATCAAAAATATCTTCAGGGACATAAACCTGTTCGCGGGTATGAATTATTTGCTCTGGACAGATTGGCAAGCAACGACCGCATCCATAACAAAGGTTAGATATAACCCCATTGTAATCATTACCAAATTTAATTGCTGTGGTGGGGCATACTTTCTCGCATGGTCTGGGGCAGTCTGGGGGGCAAAGTTGTGGATCAAAAAAAGCTTTCCGAAAATGCGGATCTTCGCCATCATTAAAGCTCACCATTACCAATGGCGATCGCGTTGCGCCTAAATCGATAGCGGCGGCGATGCCCTCCCTTGCGGCAGCGATGGTGGCTGGATCGGGAGCCATGTCGATGCAGTCGGCTCCTGCCAAGGTGTAGATTAGGGCAAGATGTCGAATTGCGGGTAAGTGTTGATAGCTAGCGCCACAAATGAGCTTAAACCACTGTTGCGATCGCAAAGATTCGATTGTCATTTTTATTTTTTATTTAAACCCGTCAAGGATGTCACTATCTAAGCGAATAGATACGGCTTGCTTTGTTATTGGCATGATCATTTTTGCGTTTTTCCAAAAGTGATCATCTAACTCTGGGATATCTGAAGTATCAATTTATGCATCGGTGATATTTTGAAGTTCTTCAAGGCGATCGCGTGAGATGGTCACAGTATTTTATCCTTTCTTTTTAGCTTTAAACTTTTGCCATTAATGACATCACTATCAAAAAATATTTTCTTCACTGATATTTTTCTTCTAAGTAATTAATATATTGCTCTTTACTATCTGTCTCAGGTGGTTGAATAACACCAACTAGTTTAGATATCCAAAAATTTGTGACATCTGTTGATGTTTGATTGTCTGCGAAGTTTTGGGTTTCTTGTTGAATAGAAGTTAGTAAGGATTGTACGAGTTGCCAACGTTCTGGCAATGGTAGTTTAAGCGCTTGGGCTTGCAGACTTTTGGCATTCATAAAAAAATTCGCCTATAGAGACTTAATTAGATTTTACCAGTTTCATAAAACTAGAGAGGTGATAGCGTTAAACCTTTACCATGAGGGAGTTAAGCAGGTTGGTCTGTTTGCTTTCTGCTGCGTCAATTTGTTTTTCTAGCTCGTCGCAAAGGGTCATGAGCTGATCGATTTTGGCAACAATGCGATGTTGTTCGGCGAGGGGAGGGAGGGAGATTTGAAATTGTTCTAAAACTTTTTTGCTTAATCCTTCACGGGACATTCCAACCTGTCTTGACCAAATCATAGACTGTCCATAAGGTGATATCAGTAAGCAGTGGATAAATTTTCTTATTTCAGGATTAACACAACGAATTATCGTAACGTGTTGACTGACATTTGCTTCTTTAAAATCATCTGGCACTATTGCACATCTACCTATAGAAGCGCCAGTAATATTTAGAAGAATGTCCATAGACATTACAGTTGTTGCTGACATTTTACTGTGTGTTTCTTCTGATATAAAAGCAACATCATCAAGCTGTATTCTATCATTCCAAATATTTTGAGAACGTATAAAGGGAATTCCTTCTGTCAAATAAGATTCTTTACCTCCACGAGGAGTACTTCCAGATCCTATTTTTGATACTATTTCGTCTAATCTAACCCATTCCCAACCATTCGGCAAATCATAGGGAACCTCATCAGGTTTAATTTCTGGCAAAAGTTTAGAAGCTTTGATTTTTCCTTCTTTGATTAGTTTTTGTTTCTCTTTTTCAATTTCCTTTAACAACTCACTAGCAGGGCGATCGCTAGGATCTTGGGGGACCAGCTTACCCATCACAGCAAGTTGGAGTATAGCTTTCCGTAGTTCCGCTACATTTTCTTTGACCGAATAAAGCTCGTCGAAATGTTGGGTGATGAAATGCCATGAGGTTTGGAAATCGCTGTGATCTTTGGCAGTTAATAAGCGATTTAGGGCAGCTTTATGGACGGTGATTTTTTTGCGATCGCGTTCTGTTTTTAACTTTTCCAGTTCATCACATCGCGCCATCAATTCATCAATTTTGGCAACAATTCGGCGTTGTTCTGCGAGGGGAGGAAGACCAATAATAGTTTCACCAATAATTTCTGTATTTAGATTTGGCTGTCCTTGACCTCTTGATGCTTCATGTAAAAAATAATACGTTTTTGAAGAAAGAAAATAATAGAAAAAAGGCTTGTATAACGCTGTATTCAAAAAAATAAATGCTGCAATTCCATCATTAAATGTTGTTTGAAAAGTGCATATTTTAGGGATTCCAAGTGTAGCACCACTATTCGTTAACATTAATGTATCTGGCGGAACCATTCGAGTTTTGTGTAAACCAGCTTCCTTAATTGAGTATGTGTACTTGGATAAATACATTTCATTTTTTGCCGTTAAATCACCAACTTTTAGAAATGGAATATGACCATCATAAAATCTTGGATCTCCTGCGGGTCTTGGGGAGCCACCTCGAACTATATTAGTAATCTGTCCTAGTCTCACCCATTCCCAACCATGCGGTGAATCGCATAGAACCTCATCAGGCTTAATCTCAGGCAAAGGCTTAGAAGCCTTAATCTTGCCATCCTTCACCAACCGACTTTTCTCCGCCGCAATCTCCTTTAACAACTCACTCGCAGGCTGATCAGCCTCATCTTGTGGCACTAACTTCCCCTGCATCGCCAAAGACAAAATCAACTCGCGCAGCTTCTTAATTCCATCAGGTGCAGCAAAAGCAACATCGAAGTATTGGTCTAGGAGATTGGAGAGAGACATTTTTTTGAGTAATGAGTAATGAGTTTTGAGTAATGAGTAATGGGGAGAGTTTTTTTGAGTAATGAGTTTTGAGTAATGAGTAATGGGGAGAGTTTTTTTGAGTAATGAGTTTTGAGTAATGAGTAAGAAGTAGACAAGAATTACTCACTACTCATTACTCGTTACTCCTTACTCACTATTTATTACTCACTACTCGTTACTCCTTACTCACTATTTATTACTCATTACTCATTTTCTGTTTTAGCCTATTAATAGTCGTAGTCAGTATTTTAATGATTCTTTCATTTTCTTCGATCATGCTGACAAACTTGGCTGGTGAGACAATATCAGACTTGATCATAATAGTGATCCAGTAGAGAGTTTCATTAGCCTCCTTCAAGGCAATAGAGTATTTGTTAATAAAATCCTTGGTTGATTGTGCATACTTTGCCTCCGAACAGTTAGCCCCAATCGAAGTACCACTTCTTAGAAACTGTTTCGACAAAACTTTCCCCGCATCATCAAAAGACCTCTTATTAAGCTCACAATAAGCCTTAATCACACGAACCGCAAAATTTTCTGTGCGTTCTTGAATACTAAGGGAGTCCATGGGGGGTGAGTAATGAGTTTTGAGTAATGAGTTTTGAGTTTTAAGTGATGAGTGATGATTAAGGAGTAGATAAACATTATCTAATACCATTGATCATTACTCAAAACTCATTACTCATTACTTCCTACTCATTACTCATTTCTAGCTTTGCCAAAGTTTAGCCGCAGTTAAATCTAGTTCTCCCAATAATGGCGAAGCGATCGCCATCTCTCCTGTAAATACCAACTCATCATAAAACCCCTCAACCCATTGCAAAATCGTCAACTTTTGCGCGATCGGGTCAACAATCCAATATTCCATAATTCCCCTCGCCGCATACTCCGATCGCTTATAGCGATAGTCTCGACTCTCCTGATTGGGGCTAACAATTTCCACTACTAACAACGGTGGCGGCATCTCCATCAAAACCAGCGATCGCGTTGCCCCTTGCATCGCCGCTTCCAACTCCTCCGAAAAAATCACCAAATCAGGCACACGCACCCCCACCCGTCGGCTATGCACTGCAATTTCCGTCTTCATCCTTAACCGCCCATAGGAAATACCCAACTGTAAAAAACAGGCAACCAAGAACATGGCAATGCGTTGATTGATCTCACTCTCCGAAGCCATCTCAATTAATTCTCCATTCTCCAATTCATACAAAAACTCGGTATCACTACTGAACTCAAGAAACTCCGCAAAGGTCAATTTCTTTACGGGTGCTTGATTTGTAGACTGAGATGTTGGTTTTACTTCAGCGATCGTCATAGTCATTAACTTGATCTCCTATGCGCTATAGCTTGATTATGCCTTGAAATAATTAGATTTGATTCCATTAACTGCCCCCACGATGCAAAGCATTTACCAGTTCTCGCTTGAGTGCATCCTGCGCCGCCTGCATTTGATTAGCGATTTCTAAATATTCCGCCATCAACTCATCAGGCTCCCCATGATTAACCATCACCTCATGGGGATTTTTGCAATCGAGATTATAGTTACGCGCCGCAATCTCCGCCGCCGAAACCTTCCACGCATACTCATTCACCTTGCGCCCCTTGCGAGACTTGCCGCCCCACCAAATCTTTTCGCGATCGAACTCCGCGATCGTGAGCGGCTTAGACCGTGAATAGGACTTGTAACCCTCTGGATAGGGATGCTCAAAAAACCACACATCCTTAGTCGGGTCACCCTTCTCAAAAAAGAGAATATTCGTATTAATGCCCGTATAGGGACTAAACACCCCCTTTGGTAAGCGCACAATCGTATGCAAATTAAACTCCTCTAGCAATTCCCGCTTGAGATTAGTTTTTGTTCCTTCACCAAACAAGAAACCATCAGGCAAAACTACCGCAGCCCGTCCCGTTTCAGGCTTGAGCAAGTGCATAATCAGAGCCATGAATAGATCGGCAGTCTCGCGAGTCTGGTACTTCTTAGGAAAATTGCTCTCAATGCCATCCTCCTCCATGCCTCCAAACGGTGGATTTGTAATCACAATATCTACCCGATCCTTGGGTGTGTAGTCCCGTAATGGACGCTTCAAGGTATTGTCGTGGCGAATATTTGTCGGCACATCAATGCCATGCAACATCACATTCGTCATCGCCAACATATGCGGCAAAGGCTTCTTCTCTACCCCATTGATATTTTTTTGCAAGTTTTGTAAATCCTCAGCCGTCTTTGCCTGCGCCTTGAGATGATCGATCGCATTCACCAAAAATCCCGCCGTACCACAGGCAGGGTCAAGCAACTTTTCGCCCAACTTCGGATCGAGAGTATCCACCATAAACTGCGTAACGGCGCGAGGTGTGTAATATTCCCCCGCATTTCCCGCCGATTGCAAATCCGCCAAAATCTTTTCGTAGATGTCATTGAATAGATGGCGATCGCCCGATGAGTTAAAGTCCACATCACTCTGAATGCAGTTAATCACCTGTCGCAACAAAGTCCCCGACTTCATATAGTTATAGGCATCCTCAAACACCGCGCCCACAACCCTGCCGTGCGGCGACACACCAGCAGCCGTCGCCAGCTTTTTCAACTCAGGAAAAAGCTGGATGTTTACAAAATCCAGTAACTCTTCCCCCGTTATCCCTTCAGGATTCTTTGCCCAGCTAGACCACCGCAACCGCTCAGGCAATGGCGACTTGTAGCCAGAAATTGTAAATTCCCACTCCTGTTCCTTATCATCAAAAATCTTCAGAAACAGCAACCACACAATCTGGCTAATGCGCTGAGCGTCACCATCGACACCCACATCCTTACGCATGATGTCCTGAATACTCTTGATTAACGTTGCGATCGCCATAATTGTCTAACTAGAATGCCTATGAGATTATAAAGCTATGCAGAAGCGCATAAGGGAGAATACAAAGATGAACAGTATCCAAATTAGAAATCAAGCCAAACAATACATTGACGCACTTTCTCCCGAAAGCCTGAAATTTGTTAATGATTTTCTTATTTATTTAGTCACACAAGAAGCCATTAGAAATACTGCTAATCAGATAGATAAAATTGAGAATGATGCTGAACTCAGTGCCTTAGAACTAGCAGGGGATTTAGTTGGCTGTTTAGAAGCCGCTTCAGATCTATCAACGAACAAAGAATATTTTCAGGGCTTTGGGGAGTAATGAAAACCAAAGTTATTTTGGATACGAGTCCGTTAGTAGCTCTGATCAACAAAAGAGATAATTATCATGAATGGTCAAAGCAACAGTGGGCGATGATTAAGCCGCCTCTATTGACTTGTGAAGCTGTAATTACAGAGAGTTTTTTTCTGCTTCGTAATACTCACGGCGGTCAAGAAACAATTCTCAAATTGCTTGAGCGTGAAGTTATCACTATAGATTTTGATTTGGAAAACGAGTTGATAGAAATCCAAAGATTATTAGCGAGCTATAAATCAGTCCCAGTATCCCTTGCAGATGCTTGCCTTGTGAGAATGTCGGAAGTGCAAAGCAGTAGTTCAGTATTTACCCTAGATAGCGATTTTCAAATTTATCGCAAAAATCGCCATGAAATCATCGATCTCATTATTCCCAATAGCTAGGATAAACGGCGCAAAGCGCCGTTTATCCTAGCTATTGGCTCAATCTAAGCACTATAAAGCGATCGCTTTAACTCACGCACAGCCCTTTGATAACCATCTAAGCCCCCAAAGGCGCGGACAATTTCCATCGGTGTTCCGATTTGGCTAAAAGGGGCGATCGTCAAAACTTGGTTCTCCTCGATCTGGGCAACTCCTTCATCTGCATATTTATCCAAGAGCGCATCTAGCACCCGCTTAGCTTGCTCGCCATACTCCGTAAAATAGTTGCGTTTTTTAACCCGTTCTGCCCTCTCCTTGCGGGTTAGAGGCGGCATATCCCAAACAATATGACAGAGCAAATCAAAAGGATCACAGTCGCGACCAATTTCATCAGCCAGAGCCTCAAAGAATATACCTTCCTGTGCCAACTCATCAACGATCGCCTGTTTTTTATCGGCACTGCTCCAACATTTCAAAAAGTCATCTAGGGATGCAAAATCCTTTGCGATAGCCTTGCGGGTATAGTCTTTCAGCGACTCTGTAATTAACTTTCCCTTCGCATCAAAATACTGCACCCGTTCCGCCGCCACCTTGACCTCGACATTCGCCACCACATAGCGCCTAAACGATGGATCGGCGATCGGTTCTGTAAAGTTATAGGAAGAATTACCCGCTTCTCGAAATCTTGTCTCACCTTCCTCAATTACATCTTGATAAACATTCATTTCATCCTCTGGCAAATCTGGCGGCACTGGTGATTCATCAGCCTTTGGCTCATAAATTTGCACTGGATCGCCATCAAAATTAGGGTCAGCAAATAGTTCGGTATCTTTTCTAAAATCCATAATCGTGAAATAGAACTTGCCATAGTCCTCATTAATCCGCGTCCCACGACCAATGATTTGCTTAAACTCGGTCATCGACTGAATCCTTTGATCTAAGACAATCAACTTACAGGTCTGAGCATCAATACCTGTCGTCATCAGTTTTGAAGTCGTGGCAATCACAGGATATTTGGACTCAGGGAAGATAAAGTACTCAAGCTCATTTTTTCCCTCTTCGTTATCCCCCGTAATTCGCATCACATAGCGCGAATCTGCTGCCAAATCTGGATTCTCATTAACTAACGCTTGACGCATCCGTTCCGCATGGTCAATATTTTCACAAAACACAATCGTCTTATCAAAGCGATTAGTAGCTTTTAGGAACTCGCTCACCTTCTTTGCCACTAACTTGGTGCGCTGTTCCAACACCAAATTTTTATCAAAGTCCTTCTGGTTATAAACCCGATCCTCAATCTCATAGCCATATTTATCGACCATCCCCTTATCAGGTCGCCAGCCTGTCAAGTCTTTATCAATATCAATCCGCACTACCTTATAGGGCGCAAGAAAGCCATCATTAATCCCTTGTCGTAGTGAATAGGTATAAAGCGGCTCACCAAAATAATCAATGTTAGAAACTTCTTTGGTTTCCTTGGGCGTAGCCGTTAGTCCGATTTGGGTCGCTGACGAAAAATATTCGAGGATTTGTCGCCATGCCGAATCCTCAGCCGCACTACCCCGATGACATTCATCGATCACAATTAAGTCAAAGAAATCACGACTAAATTGCTTATAAATATTCTGGATATCCTCAGTACCAGTTACAGCCTGATATAACGACAAATAAATCTCATAGGACTTATCCACCTGTCGCTTCTGGATTTTAGTCATTGTCGAGCCGAAGGGTTTGAAGTCATTAACCATCGTTTGGTCAACCAGAATATTGCGATCGGCTAAGAACAAAATCCGCTTCCTCGTCTTCGATTTCCAAAGCCGCCAAATAATCTGAAAAGCGGTAAAAGTTTTACCTGTCCCCGTTGCCATCACTAGTAATAGGCGATTTTGTCCCTTAGCGATCGCCTCAATCGTTTTGTTTATCGCCAATAGTTGATAGTAACGCGGAGTCTTATTAGACCCATCGCTGTAATAGTCCTGCGTGATAATACTATTTTGCGCCTCTGTCATACCTCGATGCGCTGACCACCATAGCCACAGCAGATCGGGTGAAGGAAATTCATCAAGGCTTAGTTCTCGCTCGATAATTCCATCATGGGCAATTTTGTTATGAAATAAAAAGCCATCGCCATTGGAGCTAAAAATAAAAGGAACTTCCAGCATTTCGCCATAGCCTAGCCCTTGCTGCATTCCATCCCCAATGGCATGGTTATTATCCTTGGCTTCAATAATGGCGATCGGGATATTCGGTTTGTAAAACAGGACATAATCAGCACGCTTGTTTTTAGCACGGGTATGTAAATTCCCCCGCACCAAAACACGCCCATTAGTCAGTGGAAATTCTTCGCGGATCTGTGTAGCAATATCCCATCCCGATCGCTCCAGAGCAGGAGTGATGTATTTGGTACAAATATCACGCTCAGAAAATTGCTTTTTATCCATGATTAAATTCTTAGGCTTGGTATGAAGTATAGCTGTAGTCCTTGAGCTCTATCCATTGAACAAAGTCTCGATCGCACAAACGCGGCACATCTGCCAACGGTTAATTTCACCAGTTAGGGCAGGACGACCACAGCGAGGACATTTGGGCATTTGGTGCGTGCGTTGTTTCATCACTTCTTGCCAACGCTGAAAGGCTTCACTGGCAGTTTCAGGTGGTTTGGGTATTTGGATTACCTTTGCGGGTGCTGATGGCGCAGTTTTATTATTTGGTGGCTGAATTGCGATCGCAGGTGGCAAATAACTAGGATGATCTTCTGCCACAACTTTGCGCTCCTTTAGGGTTTGCTGCTGCGTCGCCCATTTTGCTGTTGAAAAATGAATATCCTCAATCGCCCCCGCATTTCCCAGCAAACTATTAATCTTTGCCAAAATCCGCAACCGCTCAAAACTCAGAGCCTGTGACCATACAGCGTTCGACACCGCCACTTGCAAAGCCTTTTGATAAACCCCAATCGGGCAAGTTTGTTTCGCAACCGAATCCCCCACAATTTCTGACCATCGTTCCACAATCAGCAAATATTGCCCCCGCTGTTGCCAACTAGTGCGGGATTGGATGTTTCGCAAAATATTTGGTAATCCTGTGAAGGACATGTCTTTGATAGCCAAATATAGCTCTGCTATGGTTTGGTACTAGGTTAGCATTATCCCTTCTAAAACCAAGAATCGAGAGGTGGCGCAATGCATCACTTCTCGATTCTTGGTTGCCAGACTGGCAACAGCTATACAATCTGTTGCTTGCCACTCCAAACTCAGTTACGATCTAACAACGCATTTGCAAATATTCTCAAGATTTAATTAAACAGCTAATGACTCTGCAAACAGATATCGATACCGCCGCCGCTCAACTCAAGGGCAAGACTCCACAAGAAGTCTTGACATGGGCGCTTGGTAAATACGAAAAAATTTCCCTCGCCTCAAGTTTTGGTGCAGAAGATGTGGTGCTGATCGATATGCTCGCCAAGATCAAGCCCGATGCCCATGTATTTACCCTCGACACAGGGCGCTTGAATAGCGAAACCTATGATGTAATCGCCAAGGTGCAGCAAAAATATCCGCAACTCAATTTGCGAATCATGTTTCCCCAAGCAGAGGCAGTGGAACAGATGGTGAGTCAAAAGGGTATTAACCTCTTTTATGACAGTGTGGAAAATCGCAAGCAATGCTGTTATATCCGCAAGGTTGAACCACTGGGTCGAGCCACTCAGGAATTAGATGCTTGGATCACAGGCTTACGTCGTGATCAAACCGCTAACCGTTCGAGTATGGAAACCGTTGAGCTAGATGCCGATCGCAATATTGCCAAAATTAACCCCCTAATCGACTGGTCTTTTGATCAGGTTTGGGACTATATCCGCGCCAATGATGTCCCCTACAATGCCCTCCACGACCAAAACTTCCCTAGCATCGGTTGTGCGCCTTGTACCAGAGCCGTAGAAGCAGGTGAAGATCTGCGTGCTGGTCGCTGGTGGTGGGAGATGAGTAATCAGGAATGTGGATTACATGTCAGTAGCGATGGCACTTTAGTCCGCGCTAAGGGACAAGCCTAGACTTTTGTTGATCAGCCGATTGGTGGTACAAAGCGCCGCCAATCGGCTTTTTGATAGGTGA
Organism: Pseudanabaena mucicola FACHB-723; assembly: GCF_014696385.1. Taxonomy (GTDB): domain Bacteria; phylum Cyanobacteriota; class Cyanobacteriia; order Pseudanabaenales; family Pseudanabaenaceae; genus Pseudanabaena. Next base: position 43,276 of record NZ_JACJQB010000014.1, on the reverse strand, counting down.
TAAGATTTGGGCAGACAGAGACAACCTATGCGTAAAACTACTATGCAATATCGTGATTGGTACTTTCGAGGATGGCGATCGCGATATGGCTTTCTGCGATCGCAAAATGTCCATAGTCAGAAGCCGCCGATCCTGCTCATCCATGGATTTGGCGCAGCAATCGATCACTGGCGCGACAATATCCCCGCTTTAGCCGAAAATCATACGGTTTATGCAATCGATCTAATCGGTTTTGGTAATTCTGAAAAGCCACCCACCAAATATTCCATCCATTTATGGGTAGAACAGGTTTGGCAATTTTGGCACAAATTTATTAATGTGCCGATGGTCATCATTGGCAACTCCATCGGCGCACTCGTATCGGTAATTGCCGCCAGTCAGCATCCACAGATTGCATCAGGCGTAGTCGTGATCAGTTTGCCAGACATTGCTGCTTTTAACGATATGGTTCCCAAGGCACTGCAACCAATCGAACGCACGGTCAAAGCAATTGTGTCAGGTTTACTCGTCAAGCCCCTATTTCATTTAGTGCGCCAACCTTTCACAATTCGACTAGTGCTAAACAGAATCGTCTATTGCGATCGCAGTCGTGTCGATGATCAGTTGGTAGAAATTATTGCCGCCCCTGCCCGCGATCGCCAAGCTGCCGAAGCATTTTTACGACTCAATCGCAGTATTAATCAACCAAATTATTCCCCCAACTTGCCCCAAGCCCTTGAGAAGTTACAGGCTCCACTATTAATTTTGTGGGGCAGCAACGATCGGCTGATTCCCCCAGCAGAGGGTAAGCGGTTGGTAAAACATGCTCCTAACGCGACGCTAATCTATCTCGAGAATCTTGGTCACTGCGCCCATGATGACAATCCTCAAAGGGTCAATCATGAGATTGTAGGCTGGCTAACCTCATGATTTCATCAAAAAGTTATAATATCGAGAACATTAACTAACTTTTGTCGTCTTATATCTGCGCTGTTAGGCATGGCTAAATTCCGAGACATGACTAAATAACGATCAAAAAGGTTTATGTGGATGAATCCAAACATAATATCTCAGACCTACCAAGCGATTGAGAAGCTATGGCAAAGAATAATCAGTATCCCGTCAGATATTGCTTTGTTTATTAGTAATCTTGATATGGTCGAGCGAAGGATTCTGTATCCGCGCTATCAAAAATTTCTCCAAGAATATCAACCCCTCATCAATAGCCCACTGGATAACGAATGGAAAATTGTTAAAGAATTGAAAGCATATGGTGTTGCGATTACTCATTTGGATGATTTAGCAATTCCCCATAGCGATCGCTTTTTGCAATCGGCGCAGAGCGTTGCCAAGGAACTCCAATCAGCGACAAAGCTACCTGTAAACTTGGGCAAACATACCCTCAATATCAGTGCCGAGCAAGTTATGCGTTACCCTGAACTATTTATTTGGGGTGCAGATATCAAGCTGTTACGGATTATTGAGAACTATCTCAAGTTACCTGTTGCCTATGATGGTTTGTCCTATTACTACAGTCTGCCCGATGGTAAACAAGCAGGGCCTCGCAAGTGGCATCGGGATAAAGAAGATTGGCAAATTGTCAAAGTGGGCGTTTATATAAATGACGTGAATGATGACGGTGGCCCCTTTGAATGTGTCACGCCTGAGGTAAATGATTTTTTATGTCAGGAATTATTGTCTAAATCTTGGCGACGCTATAAAACTGCCCTGCATGAAGATATTGAGGCGATGTTGCCTGAAGAGTTACAAAAAAACTGGTATAAAAGCTGCACAGGCAAGGCTGGCACTGTCATTTTTGTGGATACAGCTCGCTATTACCATCGTGGCAAGCCCCCCAGCAAGTTTGAACGCGCAGCGATATTTTTTGGCTATTGCAGTCAGAAACCCCGACATCCCTTTTTCTGTGGCAGATCGCCTCTATTAGCGAGCCAACTGCAATATATGGCGAGTCTTTTGCCAGCAGATACTCGTGACTGCGTGACTTGGCGCGATCGCTTAAAGGGCTTGGGCAAATGGATTCCCAAAAATCGCCTCAAGGTTTAGCCCCAACGAAATACTGCTGAACCCCAGCTTAGTCCTGCGCCAAAACCTGCGATCGCAATTAGATGATCATTTTGAATTTTGCCAGCCCTAACCCATTCATCAATTGCGATCGGAATTGATGCAGCCGAAGTGTTGCCATACTTACCCATGTTACTGACCGCTTTTGCAGGATCGATGCCAAAGCGATTGACCACCGCATCAATAATGCGTTGATTGGCTTGATGCAATACTAACCAATCAAGATCATGGACTTCGTACTTGGCATGGTGCAGGGCTTTTTCAATGACTTCAGGGACACGGCGCACTGCAAAGCGATAAACCTCTTGACCATTCATGCTGATTGGCTCAAAGGTGCTGCGCCCTGAATAATTGATATTTAAAAATTCATTGCCCTTGCCATCACTCCGCATCTCGAAACCGAGCAAATTATTGGCAGATTTGTTGTCACTGCTTGCCTGTAAAACCACAGCGCCAGCTCCATCCCCAAATAAAATGCAGGTGCGGCGATCTTGCCAGTCCACCCATCGGGATAGGACATCAGCACCAATCAACAGGACGTTTTTGTAAACGCCTGTACGGATATATTGTGAGGCAGTGACTACGCCAAAGACAAATCCAGAGCAAGCGGCCACCATATCAAAGGCAACGGCTCGTTCTGCACCTAATATTTTTTGTACCCGTCCTGCTGTGCCAAACAAATCATCGCTGGTGGAGGTTGCCAAAATAATGAGGTCAATATCTTCAGGATTTAAACCTGCGGCGGCGATCGCTCGCCCTCCTGCCTTGGCTGCCAAATTCGCCACTGAATCTTCTTCACCATCGGCAATATGGCGCTCTTTAATCCCTGTGCGTGAAGCGATCCACTCATCGGTGGTATCGACCATTTGAGCAAGATCATGATTGGTCAATACGCGATCTGGAAGCGCAGAACCGCTTCCAATAAAACGTACTCCAAGAAGAGAAGATTCAGGATTAGACATTGGCTATATTTGATCTGAATGGCTACATATAAAAAACCAGTATTGCCGTTGCGCGACAATACCAGAAGCATTAAGTTGGCGGATCGTCGGGGGTGTCATCAATCGCGGGGATAGATACCTTGGGCTTGATTTGACCACGAATGCGGTCGAGTACACCATTTTCGGCGGCATCCTTGGCAACACGGATGGCATTGCGAATGCTCACGGCATTAGAGCTACCGTGACTAATTACGCAAACCCCTGCCACGCCGAGCAGTAACGCACCACCGTATTCATCGGCATCAATGCGCTCTTTTACCTTTTTCAGATTGGGTTTCAAGATCAAAGCGCCAAGTTTACCTCGCCATCCTCTGGGAATTTCTTCCTTGAGGATTTGCATGACTGCATTGCCGACACCTTCGGCAAATTTGAGTACAATATTTCCCGCAAAGCCATCACAGACAATTACATCAAACTGACCTTTGAGGATATCTCGACCTTCGGCATTGCCCGCAAAGGTGATTTGGGGATTTTCGCGGAGGGCTTGGTGAACTCGAATCGCTAGTTCATTACCCTTACATTCTTCTTCGCCAATATTAAGCAGACCCACTTTTGGTTCTTTAATGCCGATCGCATATTGGCTATAGAGCGACCCCATGATTGCAAACTGTTCTAAAAATTTAGGGCGGCAGTCCACATTTGCACCCACATCTAGCAGCAAGACAGGCTTATGAGCAACCTGTGTGGGAAATAATGCCCCAATCGCAGGTCGGTCAACCCCTGGCAAGCGTCCTAAGCGTAATAAAGCTGCTGCCATCGCTGCGCCAGAATGTCCAGCCGAAACTACGGCATCCGCCTGTTTGCGTTTGACTAAATTCATGGCAACGGCGATCGAGGAGTTGGGCTTACGACGCAACCCTTCGAGGGGTTCATCATCCATTTCGATGATGCCCTCCGACGGCACGATTTCTAAATGCTCACTTTCGCGATAGTTATGTTGCTTGAGGTAATTAGCAAGAACGTCGCGATCGCCTACTAGCGCTATATCTACACCCAATTGGGTTTGAGCTAATATTGCTCCTTCAATTATTTCGCGTGGGGCAAAGTCCCCACCCATCGCATCTACTGCAATTCTCACGTTTGGCGATCCTGTCTACGTTTTATGACTAAAACTGTAAAGAATTTTATTAAACCTTCCAGAAATTTTAACAGTTCGAGTCACCTCAGCCATCAGCAATCTCAAACAAGCCGCAAGAGATTTTGCAAAAGTGTTACGAAGCAACACTTTTGCAAAATCTCAAAACCGCAAAAATGAGTGGCGGTGCGAATTACCGTCACTCATTTTTGCGGTTTTGATTTTGAGCATTATGGAGTTGGCGCAATGGCTCTACTAGCTTCACGATCAAGTGGCAAAATTAATGGTGTGTTTTGGCTATTACCAAGAATTACTAGTTTAGAATTTTGAGATTGCGCTAGTTTTTCAGTAGCTTCGATTTGCCTTAGTTGCAACACTGCGGGAGTAAGCCCTTCCGCCAAGATTTTTTGAGCATCAGCGCTGCCCCTTGCCTCAATTCGTTTGCGATCGGCTTCTTGCTTCTCTTTTTCTAAGACAAATTTCATTTGTAAATTTTCCTGCTCAGCTTTGAGGCGTTGCTGAATGGCAGCTTGCAAAGTTTCAGGCACTTTGACGTTTCGTAGCAGAGCTTCATCGACAATAAAACCAATCGGCGCAAGCTGCGATCGCAATTTTTCGGCAAGTTTGAGACTGATTTCTTCGCGCTTAGTAGCATAAACATCTTCAGCAGAATATCCAGAGATAATTTCTCGCGAAATCGCCCGAAATCGTGAAATTACAATTTCACTTTCTTCAGTGCCGATATTCAGGTAAATACTTGCTGCTTTAGCAGGATCAATCCGATATTGGATGCTGATATCAATCGCTAAAGCCAAGCCTTCCTTAGAAGTTGCGCCAATTTCTTCTTTGAGATCACGTAATCGCACGGAGAACTGCACCACATCTGCGAAGGGATTAATCACATGCAGCCCTGCGGTTAAGCTGCGATCGCTGACCTTCCCCTGAAAATCTTCCACGCCAACATTTCCCGCAGGAATCACAATAATCAATCGACTCAAGGCATTAATCGTAGTGACTAAAGCGATTAACCCTGCGATCACCTGTATCACCAGTTGGGCAATGCGGTTATCGACCAGACGTTTGTTATTAAAAAATACCAATATCGAGACGAGTGAAGCGATCGCAGAAACGATAAACGACATTTGTGTATACCTAATGTTTAGCGAAATGGCATCGAATAGAGCAGACCACCCTGCTTCCAAGTGCGATTTAACCCACGGGGAATATCTAAGGGGGCAAGATTGCGTTTATAGATATCACTATAATTGCCAACTTGTTTGAGGATTTGCGTTGTCCAGTCTGGCGCAAGCCCTAATTCAATACCAAGGGAGTCAGTTGTACCGAGAAACCTAGCTACTTCGAGGTTTTTCGTATCTTTAAAAATTGTGTAGTTTTCCATAGTGATGTCCAATTCTTCAGCATAGAAGGTGGCATAAACTACCCATGTCACCACGTCACGCCAACGATCGTCATTGGCAACAATCGCAGGGCTAAGCGGTTCTTTGGACAAACTCAGATCGAGAATTTTGTGATCAGCAGGTCGGGGTAATTTGCTGCGCCATGCAGCGAGTTGTGACTTTTCTGACGAGACGGCTTCGCAATCACCTTGGGAGTAAGCATTGAGAACGGCATCTAGATCGGGTAGTACGAGCGATTCAACTTTAAGTTCAGCTTCTGCGATCACAGATTCCAGATTGTTCGCATTCACCCCAATTTCGACACAGATTTTTTTATTGTCTAAATCCTTCAGAGATAGCGCAACATCTTTATTGATAGTTGGCAGTTCATCTGATTTCGCAGAGGCTTCGGGGGAGGGATTGGCGCTAGGGGATGGCGAAGTTGTTGGGCTAGGGCTAGGCGTAGACTTACTCGTTGGCGCTTTGCCAATTCTGAGCATAATCCCCTGTCCATCAAAAAAAGTGGTCGGCGCAAAAGATATGTTAGGAGCAATTTCGCGACTAAGGGTACGGGTAGTATTTCGCATCAAGATATCGACTTCACCTGTTTGAATAGCGGTGAAGCGATCTTTAGCTAGCAATGGTTTGTAATCGACCGCCTTGGCATCTCCCAAAACAGCGGCGGCAATGGCGCGGCAATAGTCAACATCCAATCCGCTCCAAACGCCCTTTTCATCTACATAGCTAAATCCCGGTAACTTGCCATTGACACCGCAAATTAGCTTGCCCCGCGCCTTGACCTTTTCTAAGATACCTTCAGTTTCTTGGGCGGCGGGTGTGGCGCTCACCGTAGGTGTTGCAGTTGGTGATGGGGTGGGTTGCGGCTGTTGGCAGCTTGACAATAAGGCGATCGCTAAGCTTCCCAAAACGCACCATTGCTTGAAAGGTATTTTTTTTACAGTGTTTTTGGGATGGCTCTTGAGGGAAATATTATGTTCACGTAAATGCTTGGGCATTAAGCTCATAGTTTTACTGATGTCTAGCTCGATCTATCTATAGTCCAGTTGCAAGCTTACCTCAAAACCAAATTTAGTTTTGGGCATATAATTCTGGACAGCTTTGCCGCCTTGGTGGTAATCCTTCTAAATTTTTGGCAAACATCAGACTATCACCGTCATGAATCCAAGGGGGGCTTATTAACAGTATGGGTAGACCACCAATCAGATGTACATCTTCCAAGGATGCAGTGCTTGGAGGTCAGTTGCCGCCACCCATCGGGGGCTTGGTACTAGGTGGCATAGAGGGGGTAAAAAGAAGATTGCATAGTCCTGCGATCGCGGTTAGAGTTGTTGCCTTAAAAGAGGCTCTCAACTATGGCGAAACAGGCTTAGATCTAGTTTTGCAGGGTTTACAAGATTACTCAATCCCAGTGCAGCGTACTGCCCTGTCTTTACTATGGCGTAGACCAGAAGTGCATGTCCGCCAAGCCATAGCCGACTATAGCCAATATCATCTCTTCGATATTGTGGATACTTTGCAAGGTCATGGCTCTGCGATCGCAACTTTAGCTTTGTCAAAAAATGGCAGGATTTTATATAGCGCTGGTCTTGATGGCACAATCAAGGTTTGGGACTTAGGTAGAAATCACAATAAGCAGGTTGGCACAATTCGCGGTCACAGCCACATCGTTACCTCCATTGCCCTCAGTACCAATGGTCGCCTACTAGCCAGTGGTAGTCGCGACAAAACGATTAAAATTTGGGATGCTCTATCTGGCAAAGAGTTACTGTCATTAACGGGGCACCTTGGCTATATCAATTCGGTAGCAATTACCCCCAATGGCAAAACCTTGATTACAGGCAGCCAAGACACCACGATTAAACTATGGGATCTCAAAACAGGTACAGAGATTCGGACTTTGCGTGGGCATACGAGTTTGGTGGATGCCGTTGCACTAAGTCCCGATGGTAATGCGATCGCAAGTTGTAGTTGGGATACGACAATTCGGGTCTGGGATTTAATGTCTGGGAAATTGCGCTGGGAATTTATCGGACATTCGGCAAGGGTGCTATGTTTTGCGATTAGTCCCGATGGACGCACCCTCGTCAGTGGCAGTCTCGACACCCGCATCAAGGTTTGGGATTTGCAAACAGGTAAGGCAATTCGTACCCTAGAAGGTCATTGGGGCTGGGTCAAGTCTTTGATCATTAGTCGTGATGGTAAAACCTTAATCAGTGCCAGTTATAAAGAAATTCGAGTTTGGAACTTGGAAACAGGCGCACCAATTCAGGTACTCAATGGGCATGTCAACTTAATTAATGCGATCGCACTTAGTCACGATGAACAGACTTTAGTTAGTGGTGGCGAAGACTGCAACATTCACATCTGGAGTATTCCATAAAAAAGGTCGTGCAAAGCACGACCTTTTTTATCTAAGCTTCAACAGCATTTAATGTTTTCTTGCGCTTAGCTGCACGCCAGCCACCTAAAGCACCAGCTACCAAAACTCCTGCAACCGCAGGAGGCACAGGTACAGGTCGAGGTACATAAGCAGATATTGTGTCATTGCTGCACTCAAATCCTAATGTGGCAAGGAATGACATGCCGCGATATTGATCAGGCAAAGTAAAAGCAAATCCATAAACATACTTGTTGTTACTAGCCAAGTTCACAGTGGTCGGGAAAAGTTGAGCAGCTAGTTGCGCAGGAGTGAGGCTACGGACACTATTGTTTGCGAAAGTACCAGTATTAATTACATTGGGAATAGAGGTAGATCCGGGGGTATAGGCCGCAAAATATGGATCAGTCCAGAGCAAATCACCAAATCGGGAATTGGCGTTGCCATTATCGTTGTCAGCCTTAACTTTATCGTTGTAAGTCTTCAGATTGGTATAGCCTTGGTTACTACCAGCAACACTCTTACCTTTAACGCCTGTATATACACCATTTAGGTTACTTGAAGGATTCATGTCATTAGGGGCAAAACGAATACCAAGTAATGCTCCCTGAGCGTTTTGGAATTGGAAATTGCTGCCACTGTCATAGCCAAAGTCTAAAAACAAATCTCCATAGCCAACATTGTTGATAACCCCATTAGTGCCAGCTTTGTAACTAGTGTTAATACCTACAAAAATCTCATTGCCAACCTGCTTAAACCCCATCCCGTAGAAGTCATAGCGGCTAGCGGGTCCAAAATTGGCGTTTCCCGATAGACCACCTGAACCGTCATAGAGTTGATCGTCATTGGCATAGTTCCAACCATTTATCAATGTCCCCGCCTGTGCAGGCAGACTAACTGCGATCGCACCCAAAGCAACAATCGATGCCGAAATTACCTTTTTAAAAACTGACTGACCCATATCGCCCACCTTCGCCTAACTAGCACTATCTAAAAACTAAATCTAAAACTGCTACTCACATTTAAATTTAGTGAGTCTTCTGATATCCATAATCAGGTTTTTAGAACGGTTTGTCAGCTAGTTAAAGTTATGAGAAAGTTACTATCCGAGCCTAAATGTAGTTATAAGATAGTTATAATCACTAGAAAATCGGCAAAAAACAAGTTTTTTTAGGGTTTATAACGCTTATCCATTGCGAAGTTTTTGAATTTGACGATCGCTTTGCTGCGCCCATTGCGTATTTTTTTGCTGATTGAAATAAGCCTGCGCCTGAATGAATGACTGAATTGCCTCTTGCTTTTTGCCTGCCCTTACTTGCGCCACCCCAAGGGTATAAAAAGCCTCGGCATAGTCTTTACGCAACTGTGACGCATTCTGCAATCTAGTGATCGCATCTTCGGTTTTGCCTTGAATTAATAGAGCCGCCCCCAAGTTGTAATGAGCCTCTGCATACTGAGGATTTAGCTTCAAAGCCTGTGCATAGTGAGACATTGCCTTTGGCAAATCACCTTGAGTTTGAAATAGTAGCCCCAAGTTATAAATCGTCTCTGGTGATTGCGGCATTAATTTGAGGGCTTGAGTCAGACTTGCGATCGCATTATTAACATCTTTTTTCTCTTTATAGGCAAGACCAAGATTGTAATAGGCAACCGATAGCTTCGGATCAAGACGAATTGCTCTCTGTAAGTTGGGAATCGCTTTGGTTGGATCACCAGATTGCAATTGAGCCGCTCCTAAATTGCTAAATGCGATCGCAAATTTAGGATCAAGTCGAGATGCTCTCTGAAAAGCATGAATGGCATCTTTAAGGTTATTTGCCTGTGCATAGGCAAGCCCCAGATTGTAATAGGCAGCAGTTAGCTCAGGATTTTTCTTAATGGCGGCGCGAAACATGACGATCGCACCTTCTAAATTTTCTAGGCGCACATAGGCATTACCACGTTCTAAAAGCTGATCAGCCGTCTCATTGGGCGGCACGACAATCTGTTGCTGCACCTGAACTTTTTGTGGTGGCTTTTGTCGCAATTGTGCGATCGCATTACCTGCGGAACATGCACTAGCCACGAAGATCGACACAAAAATTCCCAAAACTGGCTTCATCATCTTTTTTGGTCTGTTCTTCATAGAAAATGTTAAATTGAGAGAGCTAAATTGACTAAGAACTTAGCGTTCACGACTTAGCCCAAAGCTTTACCAACAAGCTTCACAAACATAAGCCCCGCAAACATGATTCTCGTCATCGATAATTACGACAGCTTTACCTATAACCTCGTACAGTACCTCGGCGAATTATTACCCGAATTCCCCGCATTAGGTGAAATATTAGTTAAGCGGAACGACGAAATAAGCATTGAAGAAATCAAACAGCTTCGCCCCGCAGGCATCGTAATTTCACCAGGGCCTGGTCGTCCCGAAGAGGCAGGTGTATCCCTCGATGTCATTCGAGAACTAGATGCCAATACTCCGATTTTGGGTGTATGTCTCGGACATCAGAGTATGGGCTTAATGTATGGTGGCAAAGTTGTCTCTGCGCCTTACCTAATGCATGGCAAGACATCACAAATTTATCATACAGGAGTCGGTATTTTAGAGGGTTTATCTAATCCCTTTACCGCAACTCGTTATCACAGCCTCGTCATCGATCGCCACAATTGTCCCGATGTCCTTGAGGTGACAGCATGGACTGAAGATGACATCATCATGGGAGTCAGACACAAGCAATATCCCCATGTACAAGGCGTGCAGTTCCATCCAGAAAGCATTTTGACCGATGCAGGTAAAAATCTCCTGAGAAACTTCCTCAAGGGATTAAGCGTCTCATAGTCTGATATTTTTCTTGTTAGCACATCTTCAAATTTATAGCTACAGCCAGTCATGTTAAGTCCAAAACAAAACCCAAAATAGAGTTGTGGCGCTTCGCGCCACAACTCTATTTTGGGTTCTTACTTAGCTATAACAACTTGCCGTGAGCAATTCTCACATGCCCAAATACTCAGCGAACTAAACAACATGCGCCGCAGACAAATTCTTCGACTCGCACAAGGTGGAATCATTTCAGCCTTTACCGCAGGCATTATTGCCGATGCAGCAAATTCCCAAACCAATTCAACCCTCAGGCTTCAGTGGCTAGGGCATATGTCATTTTTAATCTCTGGGGATGGCGTAAATTTTTTAACACATCCTTTCCGTCCTGCGGGCTGCACTGCTAAGTTACCGATTCCTAGACCTGCTGCTGACTATATTTTGATTAGCTCACGTCTATTTGATGAGGGATATTTAGAAGACCAACCTAAAAATACGCGAGTTTTGTCTGAGCCGGGTTCCTATAACCTCAAGGGGATTAATCTCCAAGGCATCACCATGGATCATGATCGCCTTGGTGGGCGCAGATTTGGGCGTAACGTGGCATGGCGCTGGAAACAGTCAGGAATTTTTGTATTGCACCTCGGCGGCGCGGCTGCACCCATCACCCCTTCACAACGTATTCTCATGGGTCGTCCTGATGTACTAATTGTGCCAATCGGTGGCAATCCTCAGGGTAATGATCCTTTACAGTTAAAAGCCTATTCTCCAGCCGAAGCTAGAGCAATCGTCCAAGAGTTAAATCCACGTATTGTCATTCCCATCTATTACCGCACTGATAAGTCTAGTGAATCTTGTCAATTGGCATCTGTAGATGAATTTCTCGCGCTCATGCCCGAAGAAAGTATCCGCAAGCTCAACGGATCGACCTTAGAACTTAACGCTAATAATTTGCCACAAACTACAGTAGTCAGAGTCTTAAAGTCTTAGAAAAAAAAGAGTGCTTTGCACTCTTTTTTTTCTAAGGTATTACCTTCACAACTGCACCAACAGAAACATTGGCAAATAGTTCGCGAATATCCTCGTTATACATGCGGATACAACCATGGGAAGCTGCTTGACCGACCGAAGCTCGATTGGGTGTACCGTGAAATCCTGACCAGTTTTTGCCGTCAGTCCAGAAGCCAATCCAGCGATCGCCGAGGGGATTCTCAGGATCTTTGCTAGGAATAACATCTCCTGTAAATGGATTTTCCCAAGCAGGATATTCGATGGTTTGTAAGACTTTATGACTGCCCACAGGTGTCCCCCAGCCTGATTTACCCACAGCCACAGGATAGCTTTTGAGGGCGATCTCACCATGAAAAGCAGTCACTTTACGTTTGCTGATGCTGACTTCTAGTCGAGTCACCTTCATCGCAGCACGATCCCACAATTGACGATTGGGGTTGACAGCATAGGGAGATGGCAATGCTGGGACTTTGTTTTGCGAGCTAAGGGCTTGGTATAGCAGTACCGCTAATTCGCTTTTGGTGATCGCCGCAGTGGGTGACAAAACACGAGGATCAGGATAGTTAATCGCTAAGCCCTGTTGCGTAATTGTGGCGATCGCAGGCATGGCATATTCAGGGATCTGATTAGCATCGCGATACATCGACAACAGGTATGCCTGTGGGGTTTTGACAGATTTGATGTTGAGATTTAGTTCACGGGAGATCGCCACCATAGCCTCGGCTTTGGTAGCTGGCTCATTTAGTCGGGTTGTAATCTTAGGGACATTACTATTCGCAAAAGCGGTATCTAATAACTTTGCCAGTTCGGCGCGAGTAACTATGCGATCGGGCTGAAACTGTCCCGTTGCATTAGGATTTACCCAAGCATCACTCAACTTTGGATTTGCTAGTAATCCTTCAACAAATTGACGCGACCAGTGTTTTTGGAGATCGATAAATAAAAATTTAGGTATGCTTCGGGATGCTCTCAATGGGACATTTTGATTGCTTGCCCATGAATTATCACTATGGATAAGCGTATAAAATGCAGTCACAGCAATGATGTTAGTGGCAATGGCAACACGCACAAGAGACGGTAGAAGATGTTGCGATCGCATTCTCATAGGTTTCAATTGCTATAACGCTTGATATTGATTGAATGATCTAAAGTAGTTATGCAGTCTAACATATTCACTAAAATGACCATACATTGCTCTACTTTAGAACAATCTCCTCAAGACATTTTTGCGTAATCCCTCATTTATGCTGATTCCTATGAATAACCCCAACGTCGAGCAATTGTGTGATGTTTCCAGTCCCGACCAAATCATCACCGTCCGACCAGCTCAAGCAACCGATACCGTACAACGATTACCATATTTCGTCGGCATTTCTGGAACAACAGCAGGCGCAAAGGGAATTTCAATGAATCTAGTGATCATCCCTGCAGGCAGTGCCGCAGAACCACACTGCCACAATGGCTATGAAACAGCAATTTATCTGTTGGAGGGAAAAGTTGAAACTCGCTATGGCAAAGGGCTAAAACAATCAGTAATTAATGAAGCTGGTGATTTTCTATTTATTCCCGCAGGTGTGCCGCATCAACCCCATAACCTCAGTGACACCCACCCAGCCCGTGCGATCGTCTCTCGCAATGACCCCAACGAACAGGAAAATGTGATTATTTATGACCCCAATCAAGACTAAAGATGCGGTTCACAAACTCGATAGCTAATTGACTACCTCTTTATGTAGGCACAGCCGATCATTCATCCATACCCTTAGCTAGATTCACATCTCGAAATACTTTGTTATATTTCTTTACATAAGGAAACAACAAAGAGGACAAAGCAATGGCAAACGGTTATACAGTCAATGAGCGCGGCATTCTCAACAACTACGCGATCGAACCAAAGATGTATGTTGATGATACCGATAAAGCTGGTTTTACTCCCTACGCCGAACTTCTCAACGGCAGACTCGCCATGATTGGCTTTGTCTCTTTGTTAATTCTAGAAGTGTCGACAGGTCATGGATTGATTTGGTGGCTTGGTAATTTCTAACCCATGACTGTTTCCAATCAAAATTTTTAAGACAAAGTAAAAACGATAATTTAGCCCTACCAAAAGGTAGGGCTTTTTTTGGCAATTTGCCAATATCCTAACTGCGAGCGAGATAGCCACAAATGGCGGCGCAATGCGCTGCCATTTGTTAAATTTATCTAGACCTTTTGCCAAAGCTGAATTTCATAGCAAAGATGCTTATGAAACAAGTTTGAAGCCTGTAGACCTTCGGTAATCAATTTCTTAAATAAGTTTCCAAGGAAATAACGCAGCACAGCATAAATAGGCGGAACTGCGATCGCAATTAGATTGGCAATATATTTCATCGTCGATACGCCAAAGGTTTGAAAACTCTGCACACAGATATCTAAAGTCGGTACAATGTGCGCGGAAATATCATCAGTTGTAACGAGTTTAAAGCCATTCTTTTCCATTTCGCGGTGCAAATCCGCATTCACCAGACAGTTAGAAAACATACCTTCACGATATTCAGGATCTTTGCGTAACATGTCCGACAGCAACAGATAGCCACCAGATTTCACAATCTGCGAAGCTCCCTCGGCGATCGACTCTGGCGACATATATTGACTACTTTCGCTAAATAAAAGCAGGTCATAGGTCGGAGGAGCAGCTAGTTTCTGATAGTTCTGCACAAACTCCTCAAAAGTATTGACGTGAAAGACCGCCCGATGATTAGTTTTTTCTAGAAAGTTAGCTTTTTGCAATGGATCTGGCGCAACACCTTCCACCTGTAAACCTCGTTCTAACATCGTAATTGCATTCCCCCCATTACCACATCCCACATCTAAAACCGTGTGAATATCGGTGGGAAGAAAAGACAATAAATGGGTAGCGTAAGCTTCTTGAGCTGCCCTTAGTTTAGTGACCGTTAAATCATCGGTAGGAGCGGGGATTGGATTCCAATAGCCATAGTGAAGATAGGAAGAACCTGTGAGATCCAAATAGTATTGGAGAGCAGCATTTTGATAGCGAGTTACATTGTTCATAGATAGTTTATAGTACAGGTTTTGTTCACAGGCATCTGGTAATATTTGTGGCGCTTTGCACCACAAATATTACTTCTGGTTTTGAAAGGCTGGGGACAGTTATAAGTAGATAAACATAATGAAAACCAAAAATCAGAGCGTGAGTTGCCCACTTCGCGGGTAACTCACGTTTCTGGGTTTTAAGTTTATTTATGCTGAACTACTTATTTCTAAAAGAGAGCAAATCTATTTGATTTGGGATTCTAGACAAGGCTGAAACTCTTCCCAACGACGGCTCACCTGTGCATAACAGTCAGGGGGAAATATCTTCAGATTCTGAAACAGATTAATTTCCAAATGTTGTTCCATTTTCAGCAGCAATACAATTTCGGTTTCAGGGACATAGTTGGTCACTGCTTGTAACAACACTGTGAGCAATTCTTGATCGCTCGACAAAGTAGACATGAATATACTCAAATCCTGTAATGCAATAAACCGAGAGTGAAATGGAGTTACAGCTAAACGGCTTGGTGCGATTGCTAAAGGATCAACATCGCAAAGCAATACCCCACGTCCCTGTTGCCAAAAACCTTGCCATGCAAAATAGCCAATCAGCATCAGATTGTCTCGAATAAAACCCTTTTGCCAATAGCCAAAGTTACCTTGCCAATCGCTATCTTTTAGCTTCTTCGTCATCTATTACCTCGTAGATGTAGATTTATGGATTTGAGAAGTGTTTCGGCGGGCATCCTGACTTTTTTTTGCTAATTAGCAAAAAACTACAGTTGCGAGACAGTGTTGGATTTGCACCAAACTTTCCCCATTACTTTTAGTGGCTGTTCCCCACTAAAACCGAAATCTAGTGCTTCAGCATAGCATTTCTTATCTTCTAAAAATTAATTAAGCCGCCTGCGTAGCGAGCGGCTTAATTAATTTTTAGCTCTAATCATTTCTGAGGCTTGGCAATATCAAGATTGAGAAATGGAACTGCACCATTACCACCCAATACTTGTGGAAACTTACCATCCCATTTTTCGATCGCTTGTTTCTGCAACAGTTCCGAGGTCAAGGTTTCACGGAGAAGACGCTGAGCTTCAGCCTGCCCTTTAGCACGGTTAATCGTAGCCTCAGCTTCTTGTTCCGCTTCTCTAGCAATATATACAGCTCTCTGAGCGCGTTGTTCTGCAATTTGTTTCTCTTCTACTGCCTTAGAGAACTCCGTCGAGAAATTTAAATCGACAACACTTGTATCCAGCACAATAATTCCATACTTACTCAGGCGTTGGCTCAAGGCTTCGTCAAAGTCCAATTTGAGTTCATCACGCTTCGTAATCGCTTCCTCAACAGTACGCCTTGCCGCCGCAACCTTAAAGGACTCTTGCGTTTGCGGTGCAATAATTTTGGCAACAATATTTTGCAAAGTGCCTTGAGTTCGACGAATCGTTACGACTTCAATCGGATCGAGGCGAAAGTTAATCGCAAAACTTGCCGTCAGTTGTTGTAGATCCTTGGTGGAACTTTGGGCTGGCACTTCAAACTTTTGGACAGTTAAGTCATAGACATCCACCTGCGAAATCACAGGCGGTTTAAAGTGAACACCCTCCAGCAATACGCCATCTTTAGCTTTTCCTAGTACGCTCAATACGCCAGCTTCACCGGGATTAATAATGACGAAAGCATTAAAACTAATAACCGCGAGAATGCCGACGATCGCAACGAGGACTAAGGATTGCCAGCTTGTTTCTTGGTCTTGCATTGCTATTTTCTATAATCTGTGATTCTCAATCATAGCAAAATCACCAAGCTAAGTAGTTCAGCATAAATAACCTTAAAGCCCAGAAGCGTGAGTCGCCCGCAAAGCTAGCAACACTCTTTTGGATTTTAGGTTTGTCCTAACTGACTAAACGTCACGCTATCAAAAAGGCTACAATCATTACAATTTGTAAAGATTTCGTTACCCTTTACATTAAATTTCTCAGTAAATTTCTCCTTCAATTCTATCCAAGGGATTCTCTAGCTATGACTGAATTCGCAACCAAGCTATCTGAAACGCTCCAGCCTATTGCCGAACAATTTAAGGCTCTCAGTGTGCCCGAACCAGTTACCCATTGGGGGCACCCATTTTTCATGGCAATTGTCATTTTTGCAATGGGATCATTTGTGGCAATCTCAGGATGGCGCAGCCGCACTACCACTGAACCTGAAATTGCTAGTAAAAACAAAGCCGATCATCGTAAAGTTGCACCACTGATGACAGTATTTTTGGCGACTGGCTATACAGGCGGTTTACTCTCTTTGGTGATGCAAGGCAAACCACTGCTCGAAAGTCCTCATTTTATTACAGGCTCCGTAGTATTGACCTTGTTAGCCATCAACGGCACAATTTCCCTCACTGGTTTTGGTGGCAATCAGCCCTTCCTGCGTAACGCCCATGCTTATTTGGGTAGCGCAATTGTGGTGCTGTTGGTTGCCCATGCCTTGCTAGGACTAAAGCTCGGTCTTTCTATCTAAAATTCTTTTAGAAATCTTTTTGAAAGCGCCGCATCGTGGCGCTTTCAAAAATGCCTCTTAACTACATGGCGATAATTGCTATACAAGCCTAGATGGGTTAGTATTTGCCATAACTAAGCACACCTTACCGCCTCAACCCGCGATCGCCGCTATGGAAAACTGGGAGTTTTTGCTACAACGCAAAGGTGACAAGTCTTGGTTGCCGCTAGAATCTCCAACCGTCGAGATTTTGGAAGGACAATATAGACTTGCGGCACGCTCTGCTTTGGCAAATGCACTGGTGGGAATTGCGATCGCATATCGTCCTCTCGCCGATGTGCGGCATCAACCTTTGCAACAAAAACTGGTCAAACGCATCAGCCATGACGGACTAGTGATCGTGATGCCCTACACCAACTTTGTCGCAGGGCTATGGCAAATTGACTGTCTGGCTGCCGAATCTGAGACAGAATCGGGAAGTGAATCCGCAAGTATCGCCCCTGCATGGAAAGCCACAGTTAAGTTTGATGTCATTCCCGTATCTTCAGATTTTGGTTCAGATTGGCAATATATTGAGACTGAATCTGAAGAAGACGTAGAGACTTCTGCGGAAAGCGAACCGACTCTAGCCACAAATACGTTAGGAATAGAGCAACCTGAGCAAAAGACTGTCACCTACAGCTCTCCAATTTTGGATATTGCTGAACAAAGATCGACAGAACTTGTGCAGTCAATGTTTGAGGAATTTGCCATCTTTGAGGAAGAAGACGAAGATGAGAATTTAACTGATGGAAGTTCTTCGGGAAATGATGAATTAGATGATAATTACCAAAATCTAGAAACTGAAGAAATATCTCGTCAGCCGCGCATTTTATTGCGTCTGCATCAACCTCAATATATCGTCAATCCCGATAACAGCTTCAATCTCACGGGAGAGATTTATACTAAGGGAGAAGTGGAAGTAACACTTAAAAATCCACAAACCCTTGATGTGATTATTAACAAACGATTTGCGATCGCAGATTTGGGTGAACGGAATCCCAGCACAGGTACAATTTCCTTTAACTATCAAATTATCGTCCCACCACCATCAGAAGTGCAAGTTTTGATTGGTGAGGTGCAAATCCATCCACAGAAAGACTTTCAACAATATCAAGATCTATTCATTACCCAACAGGCAATTGCAGTTTCCTATCCTGCATCGCGGGTTTTACCAGAACTAATTAAAGAAGTTCAAACCCAAGAAAAACAAATTCAAGAAGAGCAAAAATTAATTGATGCAGCTAGCAATTCTGAGAGTTTCCCACAATTTCCACAGGGTTTTCCACAGGCTACAAATATCACCATCGAGCCAACGGAAAATCGATCGGGCAAACCAAAAACAACACCTGCACTTAGCCTGCCTCCCTTACCCTCAAATAAGCCAAAATCATCGTCAGGAGATGATTTACAGCTTCAAACACCTAGAACATTTTTATCATTACCTCCCTTACCACCACTAAAAAAGACGATCCAAAAGAAAGCTGTCACAGCAGAAACAACGCCCATAAATTCCAATTATTTCGAGGAAGAAATTGATAGTTTTCCACAGGAAGAAATTGACTCGACGCTGAGCGACCAGAATATTCAACTGTCCTTAGATATAGATTCTGAAGAACCAGAATTAATGTACAGCTTTGAAGAAGAGCTTCCACAAAACTATGAAGAAATTTTAGCGCAACCCAGTTTAGAAATTACTCAGCCTAGCAATAATCTCTTACCAAACTTCAAACAGACTGGAAATGAGCCGCCCCGTAACAATCGATTTCTCACTAAATTGCAAACCCTATCTGCCGATGCAATCGCCGCCCAAAAAGCTAGCCAGCGCACGGAAGAACTATTATTAGATACTTTTCCTGTTGATCCTTTGTTGGATGCAGAGGCACAAGCTAGCAATTTAAATATGCCTCTGATTGACTCAGATAACAATGCTCTGATTAATACAGAGGAATTAACAAGTCTTGCCAAATTAGATGTGGAACTAGATCAAGAACTTGATCGATTGCTCAGTTCTGAGCCAGATCTTAGCGATCTGATGCTCAATGAATACGTCTGGGAAGAGACTGTTGATCCTAACACCTTCCCAATTAGTGGCTTATCCAGTCAAAACTTGACAGTTTCTAACTTGTCAGAAACTGCTAAAACTATTCGCAATGTCCAAGAGTCATCCTCCCCCGTACTGCCCGATCAAGAACCAATTCCTGTGCCTGAAATCATTGTTCCTACAGGTGAAATCATCTCAGGTACGCCCATGTCAGTAACCGTGCGTCTACCTGCACTCCAGTCCAAATTCTTTGTGAAGTTCTGGATTAAAGATTTACAAACGAGAATGATTGTAGATGGCCCTCGATGGCTACTGGACTTTAGTACCATACCTAATGCCGAATTCATTGAAACTCGTACCAATATCTCTATTCCCCTCAGCAGTATTGATGTTGCCTTTGAAGCAATTGCGATTGAATCGCATACTCAAAGAGAGAGCCATAAAGTCAGAGTCACTCGCGCAGTTACGCCGCCAAATCTAGCACAGGACATCGATTTTGATGAACCATAGAGATTTTCAAAAGTGTCACTTTTGAAAATCTCTATTTAAAATCTCTATGGCTGGCTCTGTAACCAGTAATAGGTAGCCATGGGCAACAAAGTTGCGAGGATCAATAAAATAATCACCACAATATTCGATGAACTAGCCTCCGTTTCCTCTCTGGTGGCGTAGTTGCTAGTCTCGGTTTCTTCTACTGCCAACAGTGGCGCTCCAGGGTCAGGATTACCATTTAAAATTGTTTCCAAACGAGCCATTCCCTCATTGACTGCTTGGTTGTAATTTGCCTTACGAGCAGGATATAGCATCGTTTCATCGGCAATACTGCTAGCGATACTATCAGGCAAGATTTCCTTTACCTTTGCACCAGTCTGGATTGCAGTACGGTGGTCTTCTGTTGCCATAAATAGTAAGACTTGATTCTCTTTTTCGGCTTCAGAGGGAAACCATTTATCAAACAATTCCGATGCAAACTCTGTCGCAGGTTGCCCAAGATCAATGCGACGAATGGCAACGACATGAACTTCTGTTCCAGTCGATTCTGCAAGCTTTTCGGCTTTACTTGCGATCGCATTTTTAGTAGTCGCGCTCAATACATCCGAATCATCAATCACCCAAGTTTGAGCATTGAGAGTCTTGATTTCCGATAAATCAGGAATATCTGATACCTGTAAAGCCCACACGGCACTAGTACCAATATTCAGACTCAGCAAGAAGGCGATCGCAGTCAGACTAATGTATTGCAAACTGACTAAACTGGAACGAATCACTTCTCTAATAGACTTATTCATTAGTGCTTGGATATAGCACCATAACCGACGTAAAGAACTTGTAATCACAACTTATTAAACCTATATTCTAAATCTGTATTTACAGCAAGCCAAACATTCTCAGGCTGCCCCACTACTATATCAATCAGCAAGGAAACGCAGAAATTTTTTACTAATTGATCCCAATTATCGGCAAATATCTCGACAAATAAGCAAGATTTTTTAGGTATAATTTTATATTTTTGTTATATTTTTTGGCTTTGCGATCGCAATGTCATCAATCCTCCAAAGCTAAAACATCAAAAAACGCCCTCAATCTCTAGCTTCTTCACTCCTATAAAAATCATTTAGTTTGACTATTGCTAAGTATTGTTAAGGCTCAACAACTGAATTTTAGGCGATTTTTTTGGACAACTTTATTTACCTTGCCTGTGGATAACTCCAGATATAGAGTTTTTGCCTGTGGAAAACCTGTGGATAACTATTAACTTCCTGTGGATAACTAGCTACTTTTTGGGGATAACTTTGTGGAAAATGTGGAAAACTTTTAATAGGTATTTATACCCTGTGGAAAAGTGGCCACTTTTTCCACAGGGTTTTCCACAGGCAAAAATCTCTGTAAGCATTATTCAATATACATTTTTTAGAGTTTTCCACATTTTCCACAGCCCCTACTACTACTATTCAAGATCTTTTATTCTTTAAATAGTAATTATTAGATCGAACGAAAAAAAAATGAAAATAGAAATTCGTATTTTTTGATTTTTTTGGTTCAAAAATTTCCAACGATGTTATGATTGGTTGCCACAAAGTTGAAAAACAAATCGTAAAAAACAAACTGAAAAGCAAAGCAAAGTCATTCATAAAAAATTCTGGCTAAAAGACTTCATTAAAAAAATTCATTTTTGGGCAATACTTGAAAAATCAATTTTGGGGAAACCTGAAAAATTTTAGACAAATTGGAATACATCAAATTTCAATAAAATCAATTTTAAAATTAACTCCTGAAATTTCTATTCCGAAAAACCTGCTCAATAAATCTCTTCTCAAATCTTTTTTATCTAGCCCAACCTTCCAGAAAGAATTTTTGATTGCGATATTGTCAACTTAGTCAATTCATTTCTTGTTTGCTTTTTTCTTCTGTTGGATTGCTTTGCAACAGACAACTAATCTTTCAATGTTCCGTTCACTAGCTTCTAACTCAGTCTACAATTAGTTCCAATTAATTAACTTTTAACTATGCGACTAGTCTGCCCTCAAAACCAACTTGCTGCTAACCTTGCCCTTGTCGGTCGTGCGGTCGCATCTCGTCCCACCCACCCGATTTTGGCAAATATTCGCCTTGATGCTGATAGCTCCAGCCAAAGCCTTGGTATGACTGCCTTCGATCTGAATTTGGGGATTCAGGTTTCCTTTCCTGCTCAAGTTGTGGAAGCGGGATCAATTACGCTGCCTGCTAAACTGCTCAATGATATCGTTTCCAAGTTGCCCGATGAAGACATCACCATCAGTGTAGAGCGCGATAACACGATGGTATCGATTGTCTGTGGTTCAGGTCGTTACCAAATGCATGGTCTACCTGTGGAGGAGTTTCCCGAATTGCCTCAAATTGGCGAAGATGGTGAAACCACCTACTTGCCTGTTGAATCGATGCTCAGTGGCTTGTCATCGACTTTGTTTGCCACCTCTGCTGACGAAACTAAGAGAATTCTGACGGGGGTGCATTTGACGGCAAACAATGATTGTTTAGAGTTTGCGGCTACTGATGGGCATCGTCTGTCAGTGGTGCAGACAGGCTTTTTAGATGCTGATGAACCGCCTGTAACTGGGGATACCGTGACTACAAATCTGGAAGTAACTATTCCCGCACGGGCTTTGCGGGAGCTAGAAAGGATGCTCAATCAGCAAACTGAAGGTGCGATCGCCGTTAAATTTGACCGCGCCAATATGATTTTCCAGAGCGCTAATCAAATTTTGATTTCCCGTTTACTTGATGGCTCCTATCCCAACTATCGCCAATTGATTCCCAATCGTTTTGAGCGTCAAGTTACCCTAGAGCGTAAGTTATTTTTGTCAGCGCTGGAGAGAATTGCGGTTTTGGCTGATCAAAAAAATAATATTGTCAAAATCTCGATTGACTCTACAGGTCAAGAAATTTCCCTGTCCGTAGAAGCTCCTGATGTGGCAGCAGGACGTGAATCTTTACCTGCTCAAATTTCAGGCGAAGACGTGGAAATTGCGTTTAATGTCAAATATTTGTTGGATGGTCTGAAGGCATTACCTAGCAATGAAATTCAAATTCAGATGAATAATCCGACCAGTCCTGCGGTGCTTGTACCGATTGGAGCCACCAAAATGACTTATTTGCTTATGCCTGTGCAAATCCGTAACTAGATGGAATAGTGCCGCTAGTAATGAAGTACCGCGCTCAGCGCGGTACTTCATTACTTTTTGAGGAGCGTTAGAGACATTAATTATTTGCCGCCCTAACTTTTTTGACTTATATTGCCATATCGCAGAGAAAAATCCTGTAGACTTAGTTGCGTATGGAATTCCTCTTACCACCGTCTTCAACACATCTGCCACCCCGCAACTATGCTGAGGTACAACAGATGCAACCTAGCCAAACGTTGGCACTGCCGCCAGCGCTTGTTTATGATCCTAATTTCTCCCCTAAGGTTGCATCTACCCAGTTAAGAGCAGCAACTTCATCAGAACTGCCGCCAAATTTGCGATCGCAGTTACAGCTTTTTTTAGAGTCTCTGCCCGACCCCAATGCGATCGCTAAGCAGTTAATCGCGCCAACCATTGCGCCAACCATCGCTCAAGTTGGGCCAGTTAAGCCCCATAGTTTACCCAAGCCCAAACCCAATGATCCGCCCCGTCCTAGTCTGCCGCCACGGGTGGGTGAGTCACTCAATGTAGTAAGCGATCGCCAAGAATATGACATCAATACACAGGTATTTGTGGCTGAGGGCAATGTTGTCATCAAATACCTGAAATCAGAACTAAAAGCGGATCGGGTACGACTCGATACAACTACCCAAGAGATAATTGCCGAAGGGAATGTATTTTTTACCCGTGGTGATCAAAAAATCGTTGGTTCAAAGCTTGTTTATAACTATGGCAAGATCCAAGGTGAATTTCTCAATGCTTCAGGGGCGATTGATCTTGGTACTTTAAATAGCTCTGAAGTGTCTCGCTCGCCATCGGAAGTCGCCTCTAACTCAACGACTGTGTCTTTGTTTGGTTCAGCAAATGCTAACGATGGGCAAGTACGTCGCTTTGGTTTTGTAGCGGAGCGACTGATTATTGATGGGGATACTTGGACTGCGGAAAACCTGAGAGTTACCAATGATCCATTTAGCCCACCAGAGCTAGAACTGATCACTCGTAAAGCGACACTAACGCCAATTTCGCCAACGCAAAACCGTCTAGACCTAGAATCCCCAACCCTTGTCTTTGATCAAGGCTTTTCGCTGCCAGTACCAGTAAATAGCATTACCCTTGATCGCTTTCAGCGCTTTGCCCCAGCCCTGTTGGGTTTTGATCGTCCCGATCGCGATGGTGTGTTTTATCAGCAGAGTTTTGATGTCATTAGCCAACCCAATTTAAGCTTTCAGTTATCACCGCAGTTACTAATTCAGCGAGCCTTTACTTCTCAAAATGGATTTTCTGGTTTCGATATTTTTGGGTTAGTTGCTACCCTCAATAGTGCCTTTGATAATGGACAAAGTTTATCGGCAAGGGTGAGTGTATCTGGCTTGAATTTTTCGCGCTTGGACTCATTGTTGAGAGCTAATATTACTTATCAAACCCCCGTATTTGGTAATTACACGCTATTGTCACAGTACGCTTTTCGCGATCGCGTTTTTAATGGTTCACTAGGCTTTCAAGATGTCAATAATTTACTGGGATCAACCTTAATCTCGCCAACCTTTACTTTGGGCGACTCGCAAATATCTCTGAACTATCAAATTGCCGCTCAGTTAGTAGAATCAATTCGGACTGATCGAGAACCTAGCTCTGTGGGGTCATTACTCCGTTTGCAAAGTGCAGCAACATTGAGCCGTGCTTTTCCACTATTTCGTGGTGAACCTGCCCCTGCGGAAAGGGAGACAGGTTTAAGATATTCGCCGAAACCGATCGTGCCAAAAATCGATGCTTTTGTTTCGGCACAAGGGGTTAATTCTTTATATTCCAATGGTGCAAACCAAGCGGTATTGTATGGAACTGTTGGTTTGACAGCAGAACTCGGTAATTTTGCCAAGGACTTCTTGGACTACACAGGCTTAAATCTCATCTATACCCAAGCTTTTGCCCTTGGTAAATCTCCTTTTCTCTTTGATCGAGTTGCCGATACGAGATCTCTGACCGCAGGTATTGTCCAGCAAATCTATGGGCCAGTGCGGGTGGGAATTCAACAAAGTTGGAATTTGGATACTGGGAATTTGTTTGATTCTGTCTATTCTTTGGAATATATCCGCCGCACCTATGCGGTGGTGATTCGCTATAACCCGACTCAAGGTTTGGGAGAGTTTTTACTGCGAATTAGTGATTTTAATTGGACTCGTCCCCCTGC
Source organism: Pseudanabaena mucicola FACHB-723 (assembly GCF_014696385.1). Classification (GTDB taxonomy): domain Bacteria; phylum Cyanobacteriota; class Cyanobacteriia; order Pseudanabaenales; family Pseudanabaenaceae; genus Pseudanabaena. The sequence goes on along the minus strand of NZ_JACJQB010000014.1, from coordinate 18,077 downwards.
CAATGTTACTAATGTTCAAAATGGTGTCGAACAGCGTAATTAGTCAAAAATCACAAAAGCCCCGCAATGCGGGGCTTTTGTGATTTTTGAATCTAGGCAGGAACAAACTTGAGCGATACGCCATTCATGCAATAGCGTTGTCCTGTGGGTTTGGGCCCATCGTTAAAAACATGCCCCAAATGTCCACCACAATTGCTGCAATGCACCTCAGTTCGCTTCATGAATAGGGAATTATCAACAGTAGTGGCGATCGCGCCTTCAATGGGATCAAAGAAGCTTGGCCAACCTGTACGACTATTGAACTTGGTGTCCGATTTGAATAGCGGTTGGTCACAGCCCGCGCAGTGATAAGTCCCATTGCCATATTCCTTATCTAGAGGGCTAGAAAAAGAACGCTCAGTGCCATGCTTTCGCAAAACCCGAAATTGCTCTGGGGTGAGGATTTGTTTCCATTCTTCTTCTGTTTTCATGATTTTGTATTGCTTAGTTGCTGAATTGGATTGATCGGAGTCTAGCGCGATTACGTCATCGGCTAGAGATTGCGATCGCAAAGTTTGCCATAACCAAGAGCCACCGAGTAAGGCTGCCCCAGTTATCAGAAGGTTTCTTTTTTTCATTGCTTCATCTAGTGGTTTGTGGGAACTACGTCGGAAAACATAGAATTGGATTAACAACTGCTGAATTTAACGTTGTAACAGCCACTACGATTTACAATCTAGTTTATAATCTTAACAATACTTAAAGCTGAGAAATCACTTCAAACTTTAACAGGTTAAACAACAATGGCATTTGAACTTCCATCTTTACCCTACGCCCAAGACGCGCTTGCAGCATCGGGTATGTCTGCTGAGACCCTATCATTTCACTATGGTAAGCACCACAAGGCTTATGTTGACAACCTCAACAACCTAATCAAAGATACTGACCTTGCTGATAAGTCCTTAGAAGAAATCATCAAGATTAGCTACAAAGAAGGTAAGGCAGGAATCTTTAACAATGCCGCTCAAGTGTGGAACCACACCTTCTACTGGAATGGGATCAAACCTGCTGGTGGTGGCGCTCCTACTGGTGCTTTGTTGGATGCGATCAATGCTAGCTTTGGCAGCCTAGACAACTTTAAGACCGAATTTAAGAATGCTGGCGCAACCCAATTTGGTAGTGGCTGGGCATGGTTGGTTGCTGAAGGCGGCAAGCTGAAAATCACCAAAACCCCTAATGCTGAAAACCCTTTGATTCATGAAGGTCAAGTGCCTTTATTGACCATGGATGTTTGGGAACATGCTTACTATTTAGATTTCCAAAATAGCCGTCCTAACTTCATGGCTAACTTTGTTGACAATCTGATTAACTGGGATTTCGTTGCCGCCAACTTTGCGGCTGCCTAGTCTATAAACAAGAAAAGGTTGCGCTGCAACCCTTTCTCGCAAAAGCAAAAGAGAAGTATCGCCAAGCGTTACTTCTCTTTTGCTTTTTAAAGCGCGCGCATACTTTGGAGAATTGGTATAAGATCGGGGCTAGTTGTTACCTTAGTAATCGAGCATGACGGCAATCGCACCCATCCCTAATACTTCCGCAGTCGCCTCCTCACCAGATACTCCCAAAACTATTGATTGGCTGGCGATTGCCCATGATTTCATGGCTGTGGTGGGTGAGCGCTATGTTGTACGGACTCGTGAGGAGCTATTAGCTTACGAATGTGATGGACTTATTAGCTATCGTCAACAACCAGCTTTAGTCGTGCTGCCCCGTACCACGGCAGAAATGACGGCGGTGATTAAAATTTGCGATCGCAATCGAGTGGCGTTTGTGGCGCGTGGCTCTGGCACAGGTTTATCGGGTGGTGCATTACCGTTGCCTGACTCAGTGCTGATCGTGACATCGTTAATGAAAAAGATTTTGGATGTCGATTTTGATAATCAGCGAGTTGTGGTGCAGCCGGGGGTAATTAATAATTGGGTGACCCAAGCCGTCAGTGGTGCGGGGTTTTATTATGCCCCAGACCCCTCTAGCCAAATTATCTGCTCCATAGGTGGCAACGTCGCCGAAAACTCTGGTGGTGTGCATTGCCTCAAATATGGTGTCACGACCAATCATGTCCTTGGCGCAAAGATCGTGCTGCCCGATGGCGAGGTGAAAAACATTGGCGGCAAAATCCCTGAAATGCCAGGGTATGACCTCACGGGCGTATTTGTGGGTTCGGAGGGAACATTAGGAATTGCGACGGAGGTGACGCTCAAGATTCTCAAATCGGCAGAATCGATTCAAGTTCTCTTAGCCGATTTCACTACGGTAGAAGCCGCAGGCTCGACTGTATCGGATGTGATCAGTGCAGGAATTATTCCGGGGGGGATGGAAATCATGGATAACATGAGCATCAATGCTGTTGAAGATACGGTGGCGACGAATTGCTATCCCCGTGACGCGGCTTCGATTCTCTTGATTGAAATTGATGGATTAGAAATAGAAGTTGCCGAAAGTGCTAAACGGATTGAAGCAATCTGTTATAAAAATGGTGCTAGAAATGTCACTTCAGCTACTGATGCTGACCAACGCCTAAGGCTCTGGAAAGGTCGCAAGGCTGCCTTTGCGGCGATGGGTCGCCTTAGCCCTGACTACTATGTGCAGGATGGGGTGATTCCACGGACGAAGCTGACCTATGTTTTGCAAGAGATTGAGAAGCTTAGCGAAAAATATGGCTACCATGTTGCCAATGTCTTCCATGCGGGGGATGGGAATTTACACCCCTTGATTTTGTATAACAATGCGGAAGCTGGCGCTTTGGAAACTGTAGAAGAACTGGGCGGTGAGATTCTCAAACTCTGTGTGCGCGTGGGTGGCAGTATTTCGGGTGAGCATGGTATTGGTGCAGACAAGAAGTGCTATATGTCTGAGATGTTTAGTGATACTGATTTGGAAACAATGCAGTGGGTACGTGATGTTTTTGACCCGCAGGGAATTGCGAACCCTACTAAAATTTTGCCCACTCCGCGCACCTGTGGTGAAGGAGCGAAATCTAGCTATGATGCTAAATATAAGCTGATGGATCGGTTTTAATAAACCCGAAAATAGCGTAGCTATTTTCGGGTTTGAGATTACTTGACTCGAAATACTGCCCGCACAGGCAGGTGGTCAGAAACTTGATCGAAATAATCCCCATCAAATCCTAAATCCTTTTCGGGTGAGAGAATCTGAATGGACTGGGGAAGATATTCCTCTTCTGCACCCTTGGGCAACTGGGAAACAGCAATATGATCGATCACGCAACCTGTGCCGCGATTAGAAAAACGCGGACGACCATCGGCAGTTGTGGGCAGACTACGCTTTTTTAAACAGTTCTCTTTTGCGGTAGTTTCTATCTGTTTGGTTAGGAAAGTGATCGGAGCATCCCGCAAGCCTCGATTTTGATCTGACCAAGTTGGACTATTAAAATCGCCCAAAATAATTAAGTCAGGATCGGATTGAGAATTCTGTTGATATTTCTTGACTTCTTGGCGGAGGCGATCGCTTTGGTTTTTGCGTAATCGATCGGCTTCTTTGCCGCCGCCCCCCTTTTGATGCAATATCACCAAAGTAAAGTCAAAGGTTTTGCTGTCCTTGGGTGCTGTTTGTAAATAGGTGACTAAAGGCGATCGCAAAGTGCCTGTGATGTTTACTTGTCTCCATTCTGTGACCTTTTGCGCTTTGATTAAATCTTGGCGGTAAAACAACGCTAATCGCTGCTTACCCCCTGTTTCACCCAAAATAAAATCCCACTGATGCGATTTTTGTAAGGTTTCCTGTAGTTTCTTGGCGGCGATGGGACTAATTTCCTGTACGCCAATGACATCAAAATTGCGATCAATAATTTCGCTAACCCGTGCAATTTTTTCGCTGTTCGTACCATCAAAATTTTCGAGATTGAATGTACCGACACGAATCTGGCCGGGGACGTTGGCGCTCAACAGCAAATTGCCACAACTTGCGATCGCAATCAGTCCACCAATTCCTAGGCAAGTACCAAGTAAACGTTTCAATTGTTGCAATTTCTGCCATCCAATGTCTACAAGCTGATCGTGATTATGTTCGGTGTCACAAATAATCTGACATTCTATTTCTGGATCGTTATTTGAATCAAAGCTCTGCAAGCTAAGGCTTTGCGGTCGTATTGTTGAAACCTATGTGATTGCAATAATTTGTTGTAATAATCCTTGTAATGCCTGACTATCTGTTGTTTCTAGCTTACCAAGTTTTTTAATGACAAGTTGTTTCTCAAGGGTGGTAATAATCGGCTTAATCAGTGAAGGTTTTAGCAAACCTGCATTTGACCAATCAGTTATTAAGATTTCACCAAACTGCAAGGGCATTTTTACTTGGCTAGTAACAGCAATTAGCAGTATGTCTAGCTTTGACTGGTTGTAGATTTCTGAGCTAATAACAATTGTTGGGCGTTTTTTGGTTGTGGTTTGATCAGTAAAGGGAAATGAAACTAAAAGCACATCTCCAAATTTATAGGTTGTCATATTCTGCATCTTCGGGGTTGTCCCATATTTTTGCGAAACTAGCTTCTGAAACTTTGGCAGCAGCAATGGTTAGGTTTTGGTCAGAGTCGGTCTGACGTTGATAGAGAAAGTCGATAAAGTCTTCTACTTCTATAACTTTCTCTGATGAAAGTTTACGGATCTTGTCTAATAATCTTTGTTCGACTGTAATTGTGGTATTCATTTGGTGTTATCTCATTTGCGATCGATAATTTTACAGAGTGTTTTGCCTGAGACTGATTTCATAGAGATAGCTCAACCAATTGCTTTTCTGTTTCTAGATTTTGGCTTTCACTAGCAACTTCGAGCCAAGTTTGTACTACGTCTTTGAGCATTTCCAATAAATGTTCGTAACTATCGCCCCAAGTGTGGCATCTTTTCAATGCAGGAACAGAACCACACCAAACTCCATCTTCTTGCCAAATAATTGCTTTGATTTTCATGGGTTGATTCCGTCCTAAAATTTTTTATTGGAAAGCAAAGACAATAAAACTAATCTCCAAACAGTACTAGAATCATATACAAAACGTGGAAAATATGCTGTTGGCAACTTTTGAATATTTTCATTATTCAAAAATTCGTAATCCCAACCAATATGGGTTATAAAACGCTGAAACACTTCGTGTTCATAGGTATTAAATTTACCCCCCCACTCAAAGAATAGCTTTTTCTGTACGCTGAACCCAAACTTACTTCTGCTGTGATACAACCATAAGAAATCAATAGATCGTAAATTTTCTTCCCGTAAATTTGCAATGCTCTCTTCATTTAAGAAACCTTGAGAAGTTCGATTTGCTAATTGGAGTATAATTTCTTTGGTTAGACAATCTGCTTCTTCCCATTGTTGCGATGCGAGCAAATTATCTAGTTTTTTACACTCCGATTTAAAATTAGCAAGACGATCTGCTTCTTGTCTTATAGATTCTTCTTGCTGAAGACGTATTTTTTCTTGTCGCTTTTTCTGTTTCTCTTCTTTCTTTTGACGACGCAACTGCTCACTAAAAGCCTCAATACGTTCATTCTGAACTCGTTGCAAAATTTTGGCTAGAGGTTGAATGTATTGACTTATGGTTTGTTCAGGTACTCCAAAACTTACACTATCTAACTTTATAGAATAGAAAGGATCGTCACCATCAACGATCGCATAGAGATCCACCAAAAATAGTGCATAAATCTTTTGTAAAGTCGTTAGCCAATCGCCAATAATTTCATAGAGATCGTCATCATTAATTGCCTCTGAAGCCTCATCGCGTATTTGCTGCGCAACTTCTCGCCAAGGCAACTCCACATCAAAATTTCCCTTGAGAATCTCCGCACTACGACTACCCCAAAGTTGATAATGAAAATAGGCTTTGCGGCGCGTAATTTTACTGAAACTCATTACACAAGGCACATTAGGCAAAATGCTCTTTAGTTGAGCCGCATTCGCATCAAAAATATTTTCATCATCAAAAAATCGACTATAAAAGCGCACATTGCCCTGAAAAACGAGATTAGCAAACTTCTTGATTTGGCTCTCTGCGTCCGCAACTAACTCCGTCCGAAAATAATCGGGACATCCCTCCGTAATTTGCATCTTGGAGCAAACAAACAAAGGGCGATCACAATCTTGGGCTAAATTTTCTAATTCCTGACGGCTAAAGATTGTGGGTAACTTAATTTTGTCCCAATCTGCTTGAATTTGGCGAACTTGTAAATCCTGACGGCTTTTTAATTCATGTTGCTGCAATTCTCGTTTTAAATCACGCCACAATTCACTTAGCTGTGCCTTGAGTTCTCGCTCTTTCTCAGCAAGGGCAACATTGATCATCAATTCGGCTTTCTTGAGTTCATTTTGTTGTTGCTGTACCTCGGCAAGTTGCATTTGCGCTTCCGCGAAATATTGCATCGCCTCACTGTTATTTCTCAATACAATTGCGATCGCATTCTCATCTTCTGCCTGATAAGTTGCCTCTTCCCCAAAGAGTTCGGTTCTAAAAAACTGCCCGATAGTTCCAGTAATATCATCAATTACTGTCATGCCCACTTCAAAGACTTTTGCTGCCAATACGCTCCAAATAAACATCAGCAACCTTTCTGAAAAATTATGATTAAAATTATATCAACTTTTACAGAGAGAAATCAGGCAAGTTCTGTTTGTAGATTTGCGATCGCACCAGCAACAGCATCAAGATAAGCATCCAAATCCATACCATGCGCCTTAGCAAATAACCTCAGCGTATCAACCTTTGTGCTAGTCTCACCCTGCTCAATTCGACGTACCTGACGATCACTTAAACCAATAATATCTGACTGACGGAGTTTATGTTGCTTGCGTAAATTGGCAATTGCCCTGCCAAAAACTTGATTATGCTCCGTTTTCAGAGATTCAAACTTCCGTTTCCATTCAGGATCGTTAGCACAACGCAAAGCCTCAAGATCGAGATGGATGTCTGCATCTTCCCAATACAAGCAACTGCCATCATCATCAATAGTAAAACTACTACGATCATTAGCAGAAATGCATTTTAAGGCTGGCAAAGATTCAAAGGGAACTTCTAACTTTTCCATTGCACAACTAAGAATTAATAATTGCTCTCCGATTACTGTTGCATCCGCAATTAGTTGTTCCTGCGCTCCCATAGTCCAAGCATTCATTACCCGTTGAGGTACAACAGAGCTAGCATGAACAAGCGTATTTCGCATTACTCGGAGGTTGGCTCGATCAAACATTTGAGGCATCCAAGTGGGATTGATATCTTCTCTAATAAACAGAACTCGTAAGTGATGTTTCTGATTTGCCGATCGCACAATATCTGCAATCTCTGGTAAGCCAGTTGCAGAAGCTAGGACAAATAAATTTAGAGCTGATTCTAAGTCTTGAGAGTCTGATGGATGTAGAACTTGCACAGACTTAGAGTGGGATACAAGATCTTTGTTTGCGCTATCTTGCACTAGAACAGTGATTGTCTGTTGGCTGGGCATTACTGATCCTCCTTGATACATACTTTTTGCTCCCATTCGATCAGAAGCTGCGATCGATTTTCTAAAACGAGTTTCAAAATTTGTTTTTCATCTTTACTTGATATTTGAGGATTGGGTGGGTATTTAGCTGTAAAAACTAAACCATTCTCTTTACTACAAAGCAAAATATCAACACGGATCTCCCATGCGCCTGCCTTTCGTGCGTGAAAGTGCGGCGGTCTATGATCGTGAGAATTAAAGAAAAGATACAGACCGTCTGTTTGAGAGCATTGAACCTTACCCAAATCCTGACCTAAATTTGATTTTGCAAGACAACTAATATTAAATATAAATTTAAGCGGACATATTGTCAATCATTCTAAAAATAATAATGTCCGTAAATATGGCTTCATATTATCAGGGGACTATCAGGTTTACGTTTTTTCTCAAAAGGATTAAAAGTAAGCCAGTCACGAAAATCTACAAGATTCCGATTTGATAATCAGACTAGCGTTTTCTACATATAGGTTTGCTCTAAAAGCAGTGAGGTTATGAGGGTTGTGCTTGCGTTAGAATATTTCAAAAACAATATGGCAAATAGTCTCAGCGATCGCAAAAAACGTATCTCTAAGCCCAAGCGCCCATCGACGATTAAACGCTTCTTTAAATGGCTAGAATGGCGATTTGCGACACCAGAATTTATTGGGGGAATGTACGCATCGTTAACGCTGTTCTTCTTTATGGCAGCGACGAATACCTTGTCGGGGTGGTTGTATGTCATTAGTGGCGTGAGTGCGGCGTTGTTGATTGTGGGGGCAGTGATGCCCAAGCGACTGCTGGCGGAAATGGTCGTTGTGCGATCGCAAATTGATCCAGTTAGTGTCGGTGATGATCTATGGGTCGATTTGCGAATTCAGAATGCGGGGCGCACTGAAAAAAGATTAATGGAAGTACGGGATGTATTGCCAGAGGGATTATCAAATGTTTTGCAACAGGATGTGGTGATTGAATTCATCTCTCCCTTGCAAGAGCATCATTGGAACTATGAAGTCAAGACCACGAAACGTGGCGTGTTTCTATTTCGCTCAACGGAAATTGCAACTTCCAGTCCCCTCGGACTATTTCGCAGTCGGCGGAATTGTCCATCAGGGCAGAAAGCAATTGTCTATCCCACCGTATTACCTCTCGACCGCTGTCCTCTCGTTGACCAACTAGGCAGTGATACGAGTCCTCGCCAATACAGCGATGAACATAACTATAACAATGCGACGGAAGGTTTAACGAAAACTCTCAGACCCTATCGTTGGGGCGATCCGATTCGGTTGGTACATTGGCGCACCAGTGCCAAGTTTGGTGAGCTGCGGGTGCGGGAATTGGAAGTGACAATTGGTGGTCAAGAGGTGGCGATTGCCCTTGATACTTCCGCAGGTTGGCAACCCCAAGCCTTTGAGGAGGCAGTAGTTGCGGCGGCTTCCCTCTACTTCTATGCTCAAAAATCGAAACTGAGTGTGCGACTTTGGACATCGGAAACAGGTGTCGTTCAGACCGATCGCGCTGTTTTAGAAACCCTAGCGGCAGTGAATGTTGCCGATGCGTCGGCGAAACAGGTGGATATTCTCAAGGATTTACCAGATTTGCCCGTTGTCTGGATCTCACATCGTCTCGATAGCATTGGCTATTTACCCTTTGGCAGCCGTTGGCTGATCTGGCAAGCTTTGGGGCAGTCTGCCAAGGGGGCTATCCCCAATCAGCGATCGCTGGGGTTAACCATTGAGCCGATGGAGGATGCCGATGATCCGAGTTACCAGTCTTTGCGATCGCAACTTCAGGGTTATTTAACAACCTAGTCTGTGACCAAGTTTTCGTATAAATCGGCAATCACAATATTGGAGAAAAGCCAACTGTCGGGGGGAACGAGCATGATCCGTATGTCTTGATCTTGCTGGACAAACTTCACCCATTGCTGATCTTCATATTTGGTTAACACCTGTAAAACGCGATCGCAAAGTTCTCTTCCATAGGTTGCTTGCAAACTATGCAAACTTAATCCCTCGGCTAATCGTAAACCCTGCATTAATGTATCCATTAATTCTTCAGCATCGGTCACAATCGGCGCGGTAAAGCCAAGCCCTGTGGTTTGCCATTGGCAAATCGCATCAAGATATTCGCGCATTTTGCGAGGTCGATCAATTCTTTGACGCTGGAGATAGCTGGTTGCACCCATGCCCACACCGTAAAAGGGTTGATTATGCCAATAGGTCAAATTATGCTCAGCCTCATAGCCTGTTTGAGCATAATTCGAGATTTCATAATGCCGATAACCTGCGGCGGGCAGTAATTCATGGGCTGTGAGATACATCTCGACAGTGTGGGATTCCGTCGGTAGTGGTGTATCCCCCGATTGATAGCGCTTCCCAAAAGCCGTTCCTTCCTCAATGGTGAGATCATAAACAGAGAGATGGGTGGGCTGTAAGGCAATTGCCGCCGCAATCGAATCGCGCCAATCCTGCATTGATTGATGGGGCAGTCCTGAAATTAAATCCAAACTGAAGTTCTCAAATCCTGATTTCTGAATCGCATCCACCGCTTCATAGATTTCGGCAACACTATGACCACGCCCACAAACATCCAACAATTCCTGTTGAAAAGCCTGTGCGCCGAGACTAATCCGATTGATCCCTAAACGACGATATCCGCGCAAGCTCTCGGTGCTGACCGTCCCTGGATTCGCTTCTAGGGATATTTCCGCATCAATGGCAATCTGGAAATATTTTGCGATCGCATCCAAAATTTGGGACACCTGCGCCACAGTGAGCAGCGATGGCGTACCACCACCAAAAAAAATAGTTCGCAATTTCTCTCTAGGTGGAATTTCCTGAACCGTGAGGGCAATTTCTTGACAGAGAATATCAACATACTGCTGTTTTAAGTTTTCTCCACCTGTCGTAATTGCGAAGTCACAATAAAAACAGCGCCGCTTGCAGAATGGAATATGTAGATATAGGGATTGGGGGAGGAGGCGGGGCGGAGCAAGCATGGGTTAAAATCGGCTGTATGCAGCTATTATCACATTTTCTAAGTAATTTTACTTATAGCGAAATCTACTGATGAATTTGTCAAAATAACTGAAAACAGGGGCATTTAATCGGTTTTAATTAGAGATGTGAGTAGCAACAAGCAAAGGCAAGACACAACCATGGGAATTGCGAGACGACAATTCTTACAAGCTGGTCTGACCAGTCTGATCGGATGGCAATTTCTCACCCGCAATCGTGTGGCATTGGCAGCAGAGCAGTATGTCCGCCAAGCAAATGCCGCTCAACGTAAGCGAGCGTTATTGATTGGCATTAATCAGTACGATGTCAAAGAGGAGCGTAACTCCCAAAATTTAGCGGCGGGATGGATGTCTCTGCATGGCTGTGTTAATGATGTTGAGTTGCAAAAAGAATTATTAATCCATCGCTTTGGTTTTGCCGCGCAGGATATCGTCACCCTCACCGATCGCAGTGCCACCAAGTCGAATATTGCCAACGCGATTACCGAACATTTAGTCGCACAAACCCTGCCCGATGACTTGGTAGTGGTGCATTTTAGCGGTCATGGCTCGCGCCTCGGCAATTACAATACGCTTGTGCCTGTCGATAGTGGCTTACCGCAAAATCTCGATACCTTGCAGGATATTACCGAACAGGAATGGCAAAGCTGGCTGCAAGCGATCGCCACCGATCGCCTGTTGAATGTGATTGATGCAGGCTTTTATTATCCGAATATGTCAATGGTCGGCAACTTCCGTTTGCGATCGCGAATTGGTCTTAAAAATTGGCAACCCAGCACCGAAATTGAGACAACTGAAAACTCTTCAAGGTGCACAACCCTGCGGGCGGCTACGGGTGAGATGCTCTGTGCCGATGCTCAATGGTCGGGGTTTAGCTGTGGTGCATTTAGCTATGCTCTCGTGCAACAGCTATGGCAAATCACCCCAGCTACCACGATTCACGTTGTCATGAGTGATGTCGCGACTCTCCTCGATCGACGCGCCCTTCACAATGACAGCCTCACCATCGATAAGCAGGTGGCGAGTATGTGGGCTGAGGATACCAAACAGAAATCGAGCGCTAGTAATACCTTTGCCGCTTTGCCTGTGCCTGACATTAGTAGTGATGGCGTGATTACCAGTGCAAGCGATCAATTCACCGCCGATGTCTATCTGGCGGGACTACCGATCGCAGTTTTGGGCAATTATGCCGCAGGCTCGATTCTAAATGCGATCGATATTGATCATGTCATCACCGTTCCCAATATTCCTGAATCTAATATTCCTGAATCTAATGATGCTAATGCTCCTGTGGCGAAAAATATTCCTAAAGCCATTCCTAAAAGCATTGCTAAAGTCAAGACAACCGTACAGTTAAAATCGCGCAACGGATTCACGGGCAAAGTTGAAATTCTTGGCGATCGCAGTAATTCCAAAGCATTGCCCAAATTAGAAACAGGGCAGTTATTGCAGGAAGTAATGCGCGCAATTTCCCGTAATGTGCAACTGGCGATCGCCTTGGATACAGGACTCAGCAGAATTGAGCGTGTTGATGCCACTAGTGCCTTCTCAATTTTGCCCAATATGTTTAGCGTCAATGCCAATGAACAATGTGCTGATTGTCTATTTGGGGTGCAATCTGCTAGCTATGGTCTATTCACAGTTGGTCATACGCCGATTTTAGGTTCTTTCGGCTCGGTGGGCGAGTCGGTGGGAGTGGCGATCAAACGTTTGCAGCCTTTTCTGGAAGCACTCCTTGCCGCCAAATTAATCCGTGCTACTGAAAATCAGGTGACTTCCCATTTAAATGCGCGGGTTACGCTCAAAGCAATTGTTGGTGTTGATGAGCGCTCGGTGGTGATTGCCAGTCGGGAGTCTGCCCGCGCCTTAATGATTCCCACCGATAGCAAAATTAGTAATACCATCAGAACCAAACCAATCAGCATTGGCGATCGTCTTGAATGTCAAATTGAGAACTTCTGCGACGAACCTCTATACATGCGAATTTTCTGTCTCGATCCGCGTAGTAAAATGCTCACCCCTAACTTCATTGCGCCGCCCTATGCCAGTGATAGTATCATTCCCCCATTAGAAACCCTCACGATTCCCTATCCCAAAGCGCCGATGAATTGGACTGTTTCTGCTCCCAAGGGAATGGTTGATGTGCAGGTCGTCATCAGTCGCTCACCGCTTTTAAAGGTGACAAAAGCCCTAGATGCAATCCAACGTCAAGCTTCATCGGTGAATGGATTAATTTCTATTCCCAATCCATTGCAAGTTGCTCAAGCACTCCTCGCTGATCTCGATCAATTTGGTAAGCCTTCTGAGCTAGGGAATGCGGTGAATGTGAATGATACATGGATGCTTGATGTCAACCATTGGGCAACTTTTAGTTTTAACTATCAAGTTGTTTAATTTGCGATCGCAATATTTTGACTCTTATTTATTCGTATTTGCCATTTTAATTCTTTTTATTTACCTATGTAATCTTACTAATTTAATAATAATGATATACAGCATAACACTATTAAATTAATATAAATAATCTCAAGTGAATGGCATCTAATAATTCTATAATCTTTGCAGATCCTTCACTCTAATTATTGCAACCATGGTTTTATCTCGCTCAGAAATATTATCCTCCATGCTTTCAGAATTAATTGAGATTTTACGCGATCGCAATGGTGAAACATGGGCTGCCATTGTGAGAATTGCAGAAGGTAAATCGGCAACTATTGCCATTGATGACACAAGGATATTGTTAACAGCAAATGCTGGAAGTGACCTAAAAATAACGATTTCTGAAGCTGATACGGAATCTGTAAATGATTTTGAAAGTACTGGTATTGCGTTACGAAATATTATTTTTGGTAGATCGACCTTAGAGAAATCTGTTGCCTCTGGCAAGATATTTATCCGTGCTAGCTTTGGTGATTTACTAAAAATTCGTTCAATCGTATCTGCGGTTTTATTTGATACAGCCGTTGAGCCTCGATTAACTCGTCTTTGGCAAAAATTTGATCAGGAATGGTAAAAGTAAATTGTAAAGAACAAAATTTCTCATAATTAAAAAACATAAACAAAACCTATGGCGCACGCTGCGCGCGCGCCATAGGTTTTGTTTAACTAGATTTTAAGTTTACTCAAAATTGAAATAGTTCCAAATCCAATTAAAATAACTCCACTAAACCAGTTAAGCCAGCTTGACCAACGACGTAATTCTAAGAATTTTTTGATCACACCAGTAAATGTCCCTGCGATCGCAAGGGGCAATACTGAGCCAATGGCATAGGCTAAAAGAAACTCTGTCCCAACTAATAAATTGCCTGAACCTGACACCCAAGCTAGTAATGTAACCAGTACAGGTGTGCTGCAAGGGGAAGCCACAAAACCAAAGGATAAGCCAATTAGTAGCGATCGCAATCCTTTGGGTAAATTTGGCGATACTTCCCAATTACCAAAGCTTGGCAATCGCAACGAAATTACTTCCAATAGCTGTAAACCCATCGCAATTGCGATGATCCCCATCACCACCGACCATCCCCAAGCCGATTGTCCATAGATTTTGCCAAGTAAGGCGGCGGCTAGTCCAAACCCTGTTAGTGCGATCGCAAAACCCAAACAGAACCAAGCCGATTGCCGCGCCGATTGCCAAGTGCTTTTGGCTTCATAGCCACCGATATAGCCAATCGTCAGGGGCAACATCGAGAGGGTGCAAGGGGTTAAACTGGTCACTAGTCCCGCCAAAAAAACTACGCCCACACTTGTCCATGCCGCATGATTGAGCTGATTATTGACTAGGGCATCTGCCCATTGTTCTAGTTGATAAAACCAATTAGGCAGCGATCGGAAAATATTTTCTATAGGTTGCAGCATAGATTTTGATGATACAAGAAAAACTGCCACTACAAATCTGGTGGCATCAAACTCACATCAAATTCACGCAAAAACTTAGCACTGTCTTCTGGCATTGCTGTATTGATGTACATGCCGCTTCCTAGCTCAAAACCCGCAGCTTTAGTCACCCTTGGCACGATCGCTAAATACCAGTGAAAATAGTTGGAATCTCGATCATCGGTGGGCATGGAGCGAATCGTAAAGTTGTAAGCAGGATTATTTAACCCATAGAATAGCTTGGCTAAGACTGTTTTGAGTGTATAGGCGAGATCCTCTATCTCTGCATCAGTAATGCCGCCAAAGGAGGCAGTATGTCGTCTGGGAAACACCCACATATGAAACGGTGATAGTGCGGCGTAGGGCATAAAGGTAACAAAATGTTCTGTTTCTAAAACAATTCTTTCCTTTGCTTTTAACTCATCATTGAGGGTATAGCAAAATAGACAGTCTCCCATATCATCAAAAAAGCTGGTTGCTTCTATCATCCGATAACGGATTTGTGAAGGTACAACGGGAGTTGCTGTAATTTGTGAGTGGGGATGTTCTAGGGAAGTTCCAGCGCTTTCACCATGATTTTTGAAGATAATGATACTTTCAATGCGACGGTCTAGCCGAATCTCGTTATATCTTTGCCGATAGGCGCGGACGATATTAATCACATCATGAATATCCATTCGTGCAATCGTGGCATTATGGTCAGGATGTTCAATGAGAACTTCGTGATATCCCACCCCCGTAATCGAGCGATGAATTCCTTCACTCTGACGAATGCGATCCCCGATAGGAGATAGGGCTGGATATTTATTGGGAATAATCCGTACCCGCCAGCCCCGTTCATCTTCAATGCGTAAATACTCTGCTTCATCCGCATTCTCATTACCTTTGCAAAAAGGACAGCTATGTTTGTAAACTGGTAATTCAGGGGGTATGTCCTCTTGCGATCGGGCAAATTCGTGAGGGCGCTTGGCTCGTTCTGTGGCAAAGATCACCCAGTCCTTAGTAATCACGTTTTGGCGTAGATGTGACATGAAAGTTTACTAATTTATTTGATTTATTCAGAAAACACAACAAATCGATCTCTTCCCTGTTGCTTAGCGCGATAAAGCGCCACATCGGCTTGATGAATTAGCACAGTTGGCTCTAGCAATAGAGTGGGAACTAAACTGCTAATTCCAATGCTGATCGTCACTATATCGCTGATATCTGAGTTGTGATGAATAATATTTAATTTCTTAACCGATGATTGTATTTCCTCAGCAATTATAATTGCGCCATTCAAATCGGTATTCGGTAAAATCACAACAAACTCTTCGCCGCCATAACGAGCCACCAGATCACTAGAACGGCAAGCAATTTGATGCACTGCTTGAGCAAGACTTGTCAAACATTTATCGCCCATGGGGTGTCCATAGGTGTCATTAAAGCGCTTGAAATAGTCAATATCAAACATCAATAACGATAGCGGTTGTTGCTCTCTACATAGCCTGTGCCACTCAAAAATGAGCCTTTCATCAAAGCAGCGTCGATTGGCAATCTGAGTTAAGCTATCGATGTGAATTAGCCTTTGTAGCTCTAAATTTGCCTGTTTAAGTTGCTCTTGGCTTTGCTGTAGTTCCGAAGTTCTATTAAGTACCAGCGACTCTAAATTAGCGAGTGCTTTTTTGAGTGAGATCTCGGCGGCTGTCCGTTCATCAATTACCGCAGAAAGAATCAGTGAAGTTAATGATACAACTGCCATAAAAGATTGCAATAAGAGTAAAGACTGATTGGGGGAGTCTGCTATGTACAGCCCATACCCTCTAGCTGTGGACAAAATCGCAATTAATGAAACTATACTCACTAATAGGCTGGCGAAAAAACTCCCATAACGAAAAACTATCCAAATGAGAACGGGAATAAATAGATAAGCAAGTGGATAACTTTTTAAAAAAGAAATCCAGATCACAATCATGAGTAGAGATATGACGATTATTGCTTCTATTGCTTGGCGTTTTGATTCTTTACGTGCCTGGGTTGGCCATAATATTAATGTTGGTGTAAATATGAGGTGTGGTAAAGCACTGGCTAACCACCATGTGATCCAACTGCTCAGATATCCATCCCATTGAATTACTTGAGTAACAGCTAGGCTGGTGACTCCAAAAGTTGCCGATATCATTGGAGCAAAAACTACCGCCGCAATATAGATTACGACGGTCTTAACATGGCTAAAAATATATCGGTAGGGAGCAAACCTTTTAATTAAGTAGGTTGCAACTATGGGCTGGGCAACATTGCCGCAAGCGCAGGCGACTAGAATACCTATTAAACTTGTGAATGGTAGATTTAGGTTTGATAGTCCTAGCGCAAGGGCGACAGTCGAGCCAACAATAATTCCTAAAGACACACGCTTGCCTAGTAAATAGACGAGGGCGAGGGTCATGCCTGACGGAAACCAAACTGATGCAACTGTCCCCGGTAATGTTGCAAATATATGGCTAAGTCTTACACCGACAGCATAGGCAATTGCTATTAATAAATTCAGAATAATAAACCTGATTATTCCTCCTTTTGATAGCAAATTACCTTTCATCGGATCTCCTTTAGTTTTTTGGTTCTATGATGTTTTTTTCGCATCTACATTACTTCTTTGAGCATCCAAAAACCTGCAAAGTGTTCGACATCAGGACTAGTTTGAACAGCAAGGAAATGGAATCCTTGAGAGTTTTGTTTGGACTTTTCAAAGGCTGCGCCTTGATCAATGGCATTTTTATCTTTGGGGGCTTGGAGGTTGGCTAAGACCCATCGAGCATCGGCACTGGCTTCTAACTGCATCTGGGTGCGATCGCCGAGTAAGTTCCGCTCAAATTTTATGAAGACGGGATCAACGCCTGACATCCAAGCTGCTAAAGCGGTGGCTCTGGCGGAAATAATAATAATTCCCGAAATAATTGTGTCAGGATCAAGATCACCAATATCTAATAGCTCACTAAAGTCCATTGACCATTCATTAGCATCTGCAAAGTCTCTTGCTTTTAGAGATACTGAGATCCAGCGTTCACCCATGAGGGCATCGGGTACGGGCTTGGGATCTTGAGCTGCTAATACTTTGAGGGGTAAGGGGTTAGGATCAACGGCTTGAAATCCATCACGGTTAGGGTAAATACTTGCCATACGCTCGGCTAACCATGCCGACAGTGTAAATACTCGACGTGATGCCTGTCCTGTGATGCCTGCTAGTTTGCAGCCCCGCATAATGATATTGGTCATGCTAGGACGAAAGAACCGAATTTTGATCGGGGTTTGTCCTGCACTACTTACGCAATCTAAGAGTTGTTTGGCTAGCCATTCGGAGTTGACTTCATTGGTCGGACATTCGCGTACCCATTCAAAATTGCGATCGCGATCGCAGATCAGCAATTCCCACACTTTTTTATTATTAGCATCCAGTAAGGGACGGGAATAAAAATCTAACTCCCAAATATTCGACATAAACTGTGTATTTTCTAATTTGTTTTCTATGAACAGCTTAAATCATTGACTGGAGCAATGACGTAGACTTTTTCTCGTCTTGCTTTGAGTCTTTCCCCTTTTTTAGGTATTTCATATAGAACCCATTTGGTATCTTAGGAAGCTTTGGCAAGGCGCTTAAGCATAAGCCTAATAAAGCAAAGATGAATTCTCGCATTAGCGTTGTCTAAAGTTCT
>NZ_JACJQB010000013.1 GCF_014696385.1 Pseudanabaena mucicola FACHB-723 | reverse complement strand
TTCCCTATGCTTGGCAAGAGAAAGGGACGGGTTTAAGCTTACCCAGTCAACGCAGTAAGAGGTTAAATGTCGTGGGTTTGATGAATCGAAACAATGACTTATCTGCTTATGTTTTTGAACGCAGTATCACCAGTGCAGTCATTCTCGCTTGTATCGATGACTTTGCTCGTCAATCTACCAAGCCAACAGTGATTGTTATGGATAAAGCCTCTATTCATACCAGTCAAATGATTCAAGAGAAATTAGAGCAGTGGAAGAACCAGCAAGTTGAGATTTTCCAGTTACCCCCTTATAGTCCCCAGTTGAACTTGATTGAAATTTTGTGGCGTTTCATGAAGTATGAGTGGATTGAACTCAATGCATATGAATCTTGGGAAAGTTTAGTCTCTTATGTTGAAAAAGTTCTTCGAGACTTTGGTTCAACTTATGTAATTAATTTTGCTTAGCTACTTAAAAAATGCACTTCACGCCTTTTTTATTATGCACAACAAAAGAAAGTAGGGGCAATTCATGAATTGCCCCTACTTTCTTCTGTTGTATTTTTTAGACGAGGCGCACTAATTTAGCGCTCAAGTCCCACATCCGTTCTGCTCTCGCATCATCACGGGCTTGAGGAGAAACAGTCTGCACAAAGGACTGACCATCTTTTTTCTGGCGATTACCCCAGCTCCAATAAGCTCCTGACTGACGATATTCGGGATCGGCAACCACCGCCGCTACTCTTTGCCCTGATAGCTCTTGAGTGACATAGCCTTTGGTGATGTTCTTTTGGAACAATGGGAATAACTTCTGGAATAGGGGATAGTGGTTGCGGAACAGTGGCGTATCGGCAACACAACCGGGGTATAGAGAAGTAAAGGTAATACCTGTGGAATCATGGAAACGGCGGTGCAGTTCTCTCATGGTCAAAATATTGCAAACCTTGCTCTCTTTGTAGGCGCGCACAGGCTCAAATTTCTTGCCATTTGCCATCGAAATCGGTTCTTTAAAGCCTTTCTCGAAACCTTCCAAATTACCAAGGTCAGGCTGTGGTGGAATCTTACCACCCAACTCATCGGGGTTGTGGGTGACCGTTCCCAAAATCACCATGCGGCGATCGGGATAGGTAGATTTTTTCATATCCTCTAGCAAAAGATTGCAGAGTAGAAAATGGCTAAGATGATTGGTGGTCATGGTTAGCTCAAAACCTTCGGGCGATCGCAACGGGGCTTTGAGCAGGGGCATATAGATCGCAGCGTTACATAGGAGCGCATCAAGAGATAAACCTGTAGCCCGAAATTTCGCCACAAATTCACGCACGCTAACAAGAGAACCAAGATCAACTTGAATGATTGTGTAGTTATCTTTGGAAATACCGACGGATTCGGCAGCTTTCTCGGTTTTAGCGATATTACGACATGCCATGACGATATACCAGCCCTTATCGGCTAGTGCCTTGGCAGACCATAGACCCACCCCTGAAGATGCGCCTGTAATGATGACTGTAGGTTTATGTTGTTGTGCCATTATTTAAGAATAAATTTATTAACTTTGCTCAGAATTTTACAGCGATTCGGGGTGGCAAGACAAATCAGCGTCAGCATTTCATCGTGATCGGCTTGCGGGATCTATGGTTATCAGGATTTAGGAATCTTTAAGCATCGTCTTGCGATCGCAATCAGGTTTTTTAGATTTGAAAACCTTGAGTACATGGAATTGTGGTAACTTATAGAACTGCAAACAACATTTTAGAGATATTTTCGGCAACGAGCAAAAACTCCTCGCTCCTCGAAATGTTGCCCTAGAAATCCCAAACAAGCTTACTTAAATATGGCAGACATCACAACCCAACAAATTCAAGAGCTACGCGCAAGAACTGGCGCAGGCATTAAAGACTGCAAAGCAGCACTCGTTGAATCCAACGGCGATTTTACCAAAGCAACCGAATACCTAAGACAAAAGGGACTAGCCTCTGCTGTTAAAAAAGCAAGTCGTGCTGCATCTGAAGGCATTGTTCATAGTTATATCCACTTTGGCAGCCGTATTGGTGTACTAGTCGAAGTTAACTGCGAAACTGACTTCGTAGCCCGTCGTGAAGAACTCAAAGAACTAGCTGATAACGTAGCTAAGCAAATTGCGGCTTGCCCTAACGTTGAGTATGTCAGTGTTGCCGATATTCCTGCTGCCTTTGTTGAAGCAGAAAAGCAAATTGAAGCAGGTAAAGACGACCTCGCCAGCAAGCCTGCCGCCATCCGTGACAAAATTGTGCTTGGACGTATCGAAAAGCGCTTGAAAGAATTGTGCTTACTAGATCAACCATACATCAAAGATCAAAGCATTACCGTTGATGAGTTGGTAAAGTTAACTGGTACGAAACTTAGCGAAAACGTTAAAGTTCGTCGCTTTGTCCGCTTTGTCGTTGGAGAAGAATTGGCATCCGATAGCGCTGAGACCACAGCCTCATAAAGAAAAACATTTGAAAGTGCTGCAAAGCGGCACTTTCAAATGTTTTTCCAAATCATTGAGGCAACTAGCAAGAGTTGTCATTGCCTAGGCAAAACAAAAGTATTTTTAACTATGACCATGTTGTTGCGTATTGATCAAGATATTCAGAACACTCAACAGGCGATCGATGATGTGATCAGTCGGATTGATGCGATTCATCTTAAATATGCACAGGCGATCGCTGCGGCAACCCAGCAACAAATTTTATTAGCGGCTTTTAAGTTTTGCACTCAACAATGTCCTGAGGCATTTCTTGCCCTGTCATTATCAGAACGCCAAGATCTGCAAGAGCATCTCAGGGAGACGATCAAGTTACTCACTGATCAGATGCAAAGAGTTTTAGAAAATTGCGATCGCGATAGTCGCACCAACCAAGAAAATCTCGATCTCTTGCTCAGCAAACTCCTCAACGAGAGCATGGAGACATTAAACAAACTATTGGTTGAGCGCAAAATTTTAAACGCAGCCCCCACCGACGAAAATTCAACACGGATGAGTATTAGGCTTGCAGAAATTGAGTTTACAGATCGGCAAGTGATGTCCTGTCGTGGAGAATTGCGTGTTTTATCGGCAAGACTGGTGCATTTACATAAAGAACTAGACAAGAAATATCAACAAAAAACGATTGCTGAAGCCGAATTAGCATGGCGCTCAGCATGGGTAGAGTCATAAATCAAGCTAATCAAAATCAATGGTCAAAAATCGTGTAGTTTACCGCGAGTTCGGCACACCTGAAGACAACGACTCGGAACAAAATATTGTTGATTTACCACCACAGCAGCAAAATGTCCGCATTC
The DNA here is from genome assembly GCF_014696385.1 of Pseudanabaena mucicola FACHB-723. Classification (GTDB taxonomy): domain Bacteria; phylum Cyanobacteriota; class Cyanobacteriia; order Pseudanabaenales; family Pseudanabaenaceae; genus Pseudanabaena. Next base: position 79,142 of record NZ_JACJQB010000013.1, on the reverse strand, counting down.
AGGCAACAAGACGGGGCAAGGGTGGCAAAACCGTCACGGAAATCACAGGTTTTCAAACCACGCCCGAAACCTTAGCTAAACTAACAAAACAACTCAAAAATCAATGTGGTGCTGGTGGTACAGCCAAGGAGCAAGCGATCGAGATTCAAGGCGACTGTACCCAAAAAATCTTGCAGATTCTTTTAGGTCTAGGCTACAAAGCTAAAATTAGTGGCAAATAGCCAGACAACTATGAGCCACCCGCTATGTGGGTAGCTCATAAATTATTTAGCGTTAAATTATTCAGCGTAAATGCCAACATTCACGGGCAATTTCCCAATCCTCTTGGGTATGAATCACGAGAACACGCACCGACGAATCAGGTGCAGCAATATCAACATCTAATAATCTTTGATTATTCTTATTACTATCCAATTTCAGCCCTAAAAACTCAAATCCCGCACAGGCCGCCGCCCTAATCGTAGGCGCATTTTCACCGACACCTGCGGTAAATACGATCGCATCTAAACCACTAAGGCTAGCTAGCATTGCGCCAATATGCGATCGCAAGCTATGGACATACACATCAAAAGCCAATTGTGCCTGTGCATTTCCCGCCGCAATTTCCTTCAGGATTGAACGCAAATCCCCCGATATTCCCGATATTCCCCTCACGCCAGATTCGCGATTGAGAATACGATCCAGCTTCTCCACATCCATATCAGGTTGACGCAACAAATGAATGAGAATCCCTGCATCAATAGAACCTGAGCGACTTCCCATCACCAAACCTTCAAGGGGAGTAAATCCCATGGTTGTATCGATACTGCGCCCATGGCGAATTGCGGCTAGGGAACATCCATTCCCTAAATGACAAGTAATTAGTTTTAGATCTTCCAGTTTCCGATCAAGAAGCTGCGCCGCCCGATCGCTGCAATATTGATGACTAATGCCATGGAATCCATAGCGACGAATTCCTTGTTCTGTATATCGCTGGGGAATGGCATAGGTATATGCATCAGGAGACAAATGGGAGTGAAAAGCAGTATCAAATACTGCCACTTGAGGAGTCTTTCCAAATACCTGCTCGGCAGCTTCAATTCCTTCCAAATTCGCAGGATTATGTACTGGTGCAAACAATGCTAACTTTACGATCGCAGCTTTGACCACATCATCAATAATCTTACTTTGGCGATACTCTGCACCACCATGCACCACCCGATGCCCAATCATATCTATTTCCGCAGGACTGCTCACCACCGCAGTATCACCACTCCATAAAGTCTCAAACATATGGGCAATGATTTCAGGTCGGGAAGTCGCCTTCAGATCTTCTTGCAAAACTTTGCCATCATGAGTTTTGATCTTAATCTCCACAAAATCATCATGGTGTGTCCAATCTATGGCAGCTTCCCAAAGCGGTTCAGGAGCAGAACTGGGCAGCCCGTCGGCTAAATCATACAAGCAACTCTTTTGGCTACTCGAACCAGCATTGAGAACTAATATTTTCATCTTGTGATTGTTTTTTACGGGTAATGCCGAATTACTGGAGACTGTTACGCCATTTAGCTAATTGGGATCTAGTATTGCTATCAATACGATTGGCTAATAGGTTACTAGTATTGGCTTTTTTAGACTTCTGACGACTTTGGACAGATCGCAAAGTTGCCTCCACCTCCTGTGCTAGTGCCGTTGCCGATAGCCACTCTGCCCCAAAACCCACCGCCGTAAGTTGCTGGGCGCGATCGGAAGTAACCACAATAATTCTTTTTAGATGTCTCAGTGGGTCACGGCGATATTTACCACATTGTCGCTCGATATAAGTGTCCGCAGTTTCGTTGTGATCAGTAAAATACAACCTGAGATTTTTAGTAATTTTTTCAGCTTTAGCAGGAGTGGCTTGCACATAGGCATCAAAAACCAAAGTAGTTTTATAGCCATGATAGGCACTAAAGTTAACCATCGTTTCCGTTAACTGCGATCGCGCAATCTCAAACCCTTGCAGATCTCTAATTTCCTGCAAGTATCTCCATACTCCAATCACGTTATAAGCGTCCACCAACATAACTGGTGGATGTTCCGAAGCCATAATGGTAGACCGCTAGATAAAATTACCTATCTTAATTCTGACACTAGAATTTGCAAATGTTGAGTTTCTTTTGTCACAAATAAATAGTTCAAAGCTTGTGTCGCCCATTTAGCAAGATGCACAAGCTCTAGTTTTGTTTTTACCTCTGGCAGGTTGGGCTAGTTCACTGTCATAATGAGGCAGATGTATTAGACCAACTCAACCTCGAACGGCAATGGCACCGAAAAACTCCTCTGCGACGGCAAACAGTCAAGTTGATAAGTCTGCGAGCGCCCAAGCAGCAAAATCTAGCATCAGCCCTGAGAAAAAGAAAGCCCTTGATGCGATCATGCAAAAGATCGAGAAGGATCATGGCAAAGGCTCGATCATGCGGCTCGGCGATGCTACCAATATGCGCGTTGAAACCATCCCTAGTGGCGCATTACCCCTCGATCTTGCCCTGGGTGGTGGACTCCCCAAAGGACGAGTCATCGAAGTTTACGGGCCAGAAAGCTCAGGTAAAACCACCCTCGTCCTCCATGCAATCGCCGAAGTCCAAAAACGTGGTGGTGTCGCTGCCTTTGTCGATGCGGAACATGCCCTCGATCCTACCTATGCGGCGGCGGTTGGTGTAGATATTAACAACCTGCTCATTTCCCAGCCCGACTCAGGCGAAATGGCGTTAGAAATTGTTGACAACCTTGTACGATCGATGGCAGTAGACATCATTGCGATCGACTCCGTTGCAGCACTTGTACCCCGTGCCGAAATCGAAGGCGAAATGGGGGCATCCCATGTTGGCTTACAGGCAAGGTTAATGAGCCAAGCCCTGCGTAAAATTACCGCCAATGTAGGACGTTCAAACTGCATCGTCATTTTCCTCAACCAACTGCGTCAAAAAATTGGCGTATCCTACGGCAGCCCCGAAACAACCACAGGCGGTACAGCCCTGAAGTTTTACGCCTCAGTTCGTCTCGATATTCGCCGTATCCAAACCCTCAAAAAAGGCACAGAAGAATATGGGATTCGCGCTAAGGTAAAAGTTGCCAAGAATAAAGTTGCCCCACCTTTCCGTATTGCCGAATTTGACATTATTTTTGGCAAAGGTATTTCCACCCTTGGTTGTTTGGTAGACCTAGCCGAAGAAATGAGTATCATCGTGCGTAAGGGTGCATGGTATAGCTATCAAGGCGATAATATTGGTCAAGGTCGTGACAACACGATCAAATACATGGAAGACAAACCAGAGTTTGCTCAAGATGTCGAGCGTCAAGTCCGCGAAAAACTATCCGCAGGTGTAGCGGTTTCAGCAACTAAGGTTCTACCTGAAGAAATTGAACCCGAAGATGAAGACACTCTACCCGATGATTTTTAAAATCATTCTTTAACTGTCCATTACTAAAACACAAAATGACCTTGCTATTTTGTGTTTTGGTATAGTTTATTAAGTAGTGAAGCATAAATAACCTTAAAATCTAGGAGCGTGAGTCGTCTACTTTGCTAACGACTCACGCTCTGATTTTTGGTTTTAATTATGTTTAGCTAATTATTTCAAAGTATAAATAGGAGTTTGCCGTTATCGCTAAGCGATCATTAACAGCCTCAGCAGCAGGCATCAAAAAAGCTAAAAAGCGTTTTGCCAATAAGGGTTGGACTCAAGATTACCTTGCAGAAGAGGTGGGTCTAAAAACACGGCAATCAATTTGGCGTTTTTTTGCGGGAAAACCAGTTGAGCGCTATACATTTTTTGAAATTTGCGAAAGGTTAGACTTAGATTGGCAAGAAATCGCGATTATCACACCTCTAGAAGGTGAAGAGCCTGATATTAACGATAAACTTATCACTACTAGTCCCAAGAATTTAGTGACTATTGCGACAATTTCCAGTCCTCCTACAGCAGTTGATAATCGCCATTATGGACTAAATGAAAGCAGCCACTATTATTGCGCTCAGCGATCTGCCGAAGTCTTACAGAGAGATATTAAAAATTTGCGGTTAATTACTTGCAATTTGGATAACGGTTGTTCTCTTGCTGCCATTCACAATGGTCAAATTATCGATACAGCTACTGGATTTACGCCTTTAGAAGGTTTGATGATTGATTATAGTTCTGGCTCAGTTGATACTGATGTTTTAAATGAGATGATGCGACAGGACAATAACCCTGATGAGCCATCAAAGCAAGGAAGTGATCACAAATCCAATGATCCAAAATCAGTAGGCTCGGCGATTGATACAGATAACTCTCGGGCAAAGCAAGCTTTGGATATTTACATTCATCGTTTGCGGTCATGCCTTGGTTCTATGCTCATGAGCTTGGGGGGAATGGATGCGATTGTATTTACGTCAGAATTAAGTGAGAACTCAGAAATCATCCGCGAACTTATTTGTCAATCATTAGGATTTCTAGGCTTAAAACTTGACTTAAAACAAAATGAAGACGATCCTGTGGATTCAGACATTGCCACGAAGAATTCTAAAGTGCGCGTATTAGTAGTTAACCTGCAAGAAGATCCTGCGATCATCGCAAATCCATGAATTTTTGTCTTGCCCTTAATCAAGAACCTGTGGCGCTTGCACCACAGGTTCTTGATTTTTATATTTAATTACACCCAAATATTCATTAAAAATCCTGCTCAACAAGCTCACTAAAAGACCAACATCTCACGGATTAACCATTTGTCATTTTTGCGGATTAAGTCATATTCAACTTTGTAATTAGCATTCTCCGCAGATGCATCTCGATCCAGTTCACCATTGTTAAAATAATTACGAGACTCGGAGATATTAACGACGACCTTCGCCTTGTTATCACCATCGGGAATCACCTCTTGCACTTCACTAGATTTAGTTTCGTATTGCAAATAGGAATTGCTAGATTTGAGATCATTGGCTCGTCCTTGCCAATCACTCAGCGCTGGCTCATCGAGAATTTCTAATAGCAACTTATCCTCATAGTCCTTGCCCAAAGCTTTAGCTTTAGTTACTTGCCAAGTTTCAATTATTTTAATAGCCGTTTCCTTATCAAGGGGGCCAGGTTGCGCGACAGGAGACGTTGCGGTATTTTTACTAATTTCCTGAACTAGTGAAGCAATAGGCTTTTCCATTGCCACATAACTCTCTGAGTTTGAGCCGCCCATTAAGGCGCGTACTGCCAAAACCACTAACCAAATTGAGCCAACTAAAATTGCGATCGCAAGAACAATCACCGTTGCTAGTCGCTCAACCTTAAACTTCGGTTTTCCATGGGTGCTACTAGGCGCAGACTTACGCGATGACTGCTTTTTTTCCTTAACATTGTCAACAATATTTTTCGTTGCATTCTTAACAGTAGTCGAAGTACGACGAGAGCGGGAGGGATGATCTCGATTAGCAGGACTTGAGCGATTTAGTAGAGGTGCTGATGATCGCTCAAATCGATTGGGAGTCTCAGGCTCGTAAGTAGACAGTCTCGGTTCACGACTAGACACAGAATCAGCATCGCGATCATCCGCCTCATTAAAGGAGGATATCCCAGCAAAACGACTACCACCAACAGGCGAAGTCCATTCCGATGACATTGCCCCAGTATTAGGCAGTTCTTCGAGATAAGCCTGCACCTGCTCATCAGCAAAATAATCCTTAAGCGATACAATTTGGTGCATCAGATCACGGAAATGGGGATATACCTCCTCCTGCATCCAGCGTTCGCTATAGAGACATAATCCAGGGAGCAGATCGGGCGCACCCTCAGAATTTTGGCGAATAAAAGCAATCTGATCTTCTTCAGCACTATTTTCGATCGCAGTGCTAGCTTCTTCCGTCTGCCCTAGCAACAAAGCGCAAACTGCTTTTTCGAGATAAATATCCTGTTTCGCACTAAGTTTTACCAATAAACCCTTAGCACGGCGAATTAAGGCTGGCTGACGTTGCGAGAACCCCCGCGCAATTAGAGCATATACAGCCAAATAGGTCGCCACTGAGGATGGACGACGCGCTTCTTCTTCAAATAAAGTTTGCTGCTCCATCGCAGTCATATAACTGCGTAGTTGCTGAATAAATCGCAGAAAATCATCAATTCCCAGACTGGAATAGTCATTGCCTGAACCATCAATACCACGCCTTGCATCCAGCATCTCTTGCAAGAGTGACATCCCTTTGCGATGCTCGTTAGCCTGATTGTCAGGAGTCGCCAACAATTCAAGGATACGATAGGGGCGTAGGCGAAACAGATCAGCTTGGATTTCACTGCGAATACTCAGAAATAAGCCTTCCCGCAATAAAATCTCTTGGGCCGCTTCTAGGGATGCCGCCGCCGCCTCATATTTGCCCTGCTTCCAACATTCACGACCCAGATCTAAATATGCTAGGGATACAGAAAGCAATAAGTCAGGATCGTGGGGAGAGATTCTGGCTGACTGATATTCCGCCTCATCAGGGTCATAGTAGGGTTTGGCAAGGGCTAAAACTCGCTCAGACTCGCCAAGCTCATACAAAATCAGTAATAAACCGGCAAAATCCTTTTCATCAGCTTCAATTTGCGGTGGCAGAGTTAAGGATGGGCGAGCGTTCTCGACTGCATCAGTGACATCATCGGCATTTGCATTACTACCAAGGCGATCATGTTCGATCAAGGCTTCATAGGCTTTGTCAATAATGCGCTTACGGGAAGAGATCGCTGCATCAGAATATTCTCGCCTTGGCATAGAGAGTAGGCGATCGCGATGTGCTTGATGGATCTTTTCTATCCCTGATAGATGCGTCAGACCAAGGATGCGGTAGCAGTCTAGGGGAACTCTCACTGTGCTTTTCTACCCAAAACTTTAATTGGAAGTGCGGATTTGAATTTTGAGTACATCAAACGCCCGAATTATACACCAACTTCATGAGTATGTTAAAAATAGCTAGGTTTTAATCAACGTAATAGTTGCAGCATCTGAATTAAGAGTCAAGAGCGATCGCTTTATCAATTGCTAATTTTTCATTTAGACGCTGTTGATAAACTTGTAATTCCTTGGGTTTGATGCCGCTAATTATGCAAAAACTATCAGCATCAATACCACGGGCAAGCATTTCAATACACCAAGTATGGCGAGCTTGATCGATAGTCAGAGGCGAACCGTCCAAATTGCGATAGGGCTGTGTCCAACGTTCCCAGAGCTGTTCAATTGCTTCTAAAGATAGAGATTTGCGATCGCAACCCAAAAAGATGAGATCACTTTCTTCCATATTTTGATGATTACTTTGATGATTATTTCCCCCCTTCAACTCTTGCTTGAGAGAACTCTTACGACTTTTCAAATGGGCGCTTAGGGGATTATTGGTAGCCGAGCCATAACGATGACCAAGAATTTTTTGATTGAGGGGTACTGGTCGAGTTTGACCATGCAGATCACTAATTCGTAAAACACCGTGATTAGCTTGAATTTGATAATCTTGAATCCGCAAGCGAGTTATATCAATTGCAGTCATACCTGCACCAAATAGCAAATATGCGATCGCAAAGTCTTGGGCGCTACATTTCTTTGCCTGTAAAAGAATCTCGCGTACCGTCTCCGCAGGAATATCAACGATCGGTCTTGCCTGAGCAATCGGAATTACCTCTTGGATAAACATATCCACTAAGGTACTTACAAACTCATCACGATCGCGCCAGATAGTCTGTACATCACTGGTCAAGGTGATCACGGCATAACCCAAAATACAAGTGTTGAGGAGGTTAGCTAGCTTTAGTGGCGGCAACGCATACTGCAAACGTGAGTTGATCAAAACATCATGGATCGCCGTGGCAATTGTCTGATTAACCTGATTAATGCCTTGGGCAAGCGCTTGACGACTTTCGAGGGGATACTGCCCCGCTTCGCCAACTAGCGATCGCACCAATTCAGGCACACTTTCGAGCGCCCGCAATGAACTCTGGATGTAATATTTGAGAAATCTCCTTAAGTCACTCCGACTAGAGATATCTGACACCATGAGCGACTCTCCCACTTGCGCCAATACGAGATATTTTTGCAGACATTCTTGCAATACAGCTAGCAATAACCCATGTTTATTCCCAAAATGGCGAAATAAAGTTACTTCATTAACTTGAGCAAAATCCGCAATTTGGCGGGTAGTGGTCTCGGTGATTCCCTTGCTAGCAAATAACTCTAGCGCCGTATTGACAATACGTTGACGGGTGGAAATCCGAGATACAGACATGGGAGCATGTACCATTAAGATGATTTGCAAGTGATACTTGCATTATTATGTAAAAAACAGTTAGACTTAAATATAACTGTAAGTGATACTTGCATCTCCTCACCACCCCTTAAGTTACTATTTCATGACCGTCACTACTGAAGCCCCTTCAACTGAGCTGAAACTGAACTGGACAAATGTTGCGTTCTTCAGCGCTTTTCATATTGCTGCTCTAGCTGCTCCCTTTTATTTTTCATGGCAAGCTGTAGCCCTTACAGTATTCTTGCATTGGTTATTTGGTAGCATCGGCATTACTTTAGGATTTCACCGCTTACTTAGCCATCGTAGCTTTCAAGTGCCGCAGTGGTTGGAATATATCATCGCTACCATCGGAGCATTAGCACTCCAAGGTGGTCCGATATTTTGGGTGGGTGGACATCGCCAACATCACGGTTTTACAGAAGACAATCAAAAAGATCCCTATTCTGCGAATAAAGGTTTTTGGTGGAGCCACATGATGTGGATCATGTATTCCAAGCCTGAACACTTTCAGCGCTCTAACTACAGCAAATTTGCTCCCGACCTCGCGAGCGATCCATACTACAACTTTTTAGATGTGTACTTTTTGCTTTTGCAACTGCCCCTTGCTGCGTTGCTGTATGTAATTGGCGAATATGTATTGGGTGGACTTGGTATGTCTTTCTTGGTTTATGGCATGGCGGTACGTTCCGTTTTCTTATGGCACAGCACTTGGTTAATTAACTCCGCTTGTCATAAATGGGGCTACAAAAACTTTGCCGAAACTCCTGACCATTCGACTAACCTTTGGTGGGCAGCAATCTTGACCTATGGCGAAGGCTGGCACAACAACCACCACGCTTTTCCTAAGTCAGCCCGTTCTGGCTTGAAGTGGTGGGAAATTGATCCAACTTGGGGAGTGATCAATTTACTGCAATCGGTGGGTTTAGCGAAAAAAATCTATTTAGCTGAGCCTTGGCAAGCAAAGTAAGTAATTACTTTTAAATCGCTTACAACCTAAAAAAGAGGGCGCGTTGCGCCCTCTTTTTTAGGTTTTGTAAATTTCGCAAATACTGTAGCAAAAATCGATACATTGATGGGAGCAGCAATGTGTCAACCTTTTGGGCATAGGTTATTCGGTTATATAGACGCGGGAATACAAAATATATGGATCATCGTCACATTCGGTTTTGCGATCGCCACGAAGAAGTTGATTTAGTGCAGTTACAGAATTTATTGAGGGCTTCAGCATTTTGGGCGCAGGAGCGCACTCTCGCAGGACTTGCGATCGCAATAGCCAACTCCAAACCAGTGGTAACCGTTTGGGATGGCAAAAACCTAATTGGACATGCTCGCGCCACCAGTGACGGCATCTATCGCGCCACCATCTGGGATGTAGTCATTGATATCAAATACCGTGGTGCAGGCTTAGGACGCAAGCTAGTCCAAACCGTCCTAGCCCATCCCCATGTCTGTGATGTTGAGAAGGTATATCTGATGACCACACATCAACAAAAATTCTATGAACAAATTGGTTTTGTCCAAAACTCTTCGACGACATTAGTCCTACAAAACAGCACCTTACAAAATTGTAAAAGTGGGTTTAATAGTGAGCATCAATTTGCAACCTCAGAACTACCACAAGCCAATAGTCAATAAACTACTCTAAAATCAATGGCATAGTATTTGCAAATACTGTTAATCAAAACATCCTGAACTAAAATAAATATTAATTGCATGAAAGAAATATTTGTTAATTCTATTAATTCTATTAATTCTTTTTAAGTAATCTCGTGTGACATGCTGACAACTAATGGTCGAAACCTCATCTCAATCTCAAAATCAGAAACGCACAAGGAGCGACTTTGAACGCCAACTACATCGCCTAGAACAAGATTCTCTGCGAATGGGTGCGCTTGTCGAAAACTCATTTCTGTTAGCCCATGCGGCTCTATTTGAGCGGGATCTTGAAGCCGCAACTCGTATTGATCCTCAAGACAAACAAGTTGATGCCATCTATCGGCAAATTGAAATAGATTGTATTAATTTAATTGCTTTACAGTCCCCAGTAGCGAGAGATTTGCGATTATTGAGTGCTTTGATGCAGCTAATTCGTGATATTGAACGCATTGGAGACTATGCAGAAAATCTCGGCGATATTGCGATCAAACTTTTTCCCTATCCCCCATCTCCCTACCTCGGTGAATTAGAGGTGATGTCTAATCGCTGCCGCGCCATGCTAGCCATGAGCCTAGAGGCTTTGGCGAATCTTGATGAGAATATTGGTTTACAAATTAAAGCCAAGGATGATGCCGTTGATGACGACTATAAACAGATCTACAACCTTTTAGCGTCACAAAAATTATTTGGTGGAGAACCAATGGAGCCTGTCATGCTGATGGTATTAGCAATTCACCATCTAGAACGCATGGCAGACCATGCCACTAATGTGGGTTTACGAGTTGCTTATATCGTTACAGGCAAACTTGGCTAAACTAACCGAATAAAAGGCGATGCAATGCATCGCCTTTTATTTTCTGTTTTTTATAGCAATACTGACGCTATAGCAAGGTAATCTAAAGTAAGTGCTTCACAGCATATTGGACTATGTGGGAAAGTTTTAAGGATTGAAATGAAGTCATATTTGGCTGCCGCTGTGCAAATGACCAGTGTCTCGGATGTAGACAAGAATCTTACTCAAGCAGAAGATTTGATCCAACTGGCAGTAAATCGAGGTGCAGAACTAGTGTGTTTACCCGAAAATTTTTCATTTTTGGGTGATGAGAGTGAAAAGACGAAACTTTCCACAGAAATTGCCGAAAAGAGCGAAAAGTTTTTAATTACGATCGCCCAACGCTATCAAATTTTGCTCCTTGGCGGAGGGTTTCCTGTGCCTGTCACTGACAGCAATAATGGCAACCTCGGCAAGATGTATAACACCGCGTTGTTGATTGGTCGTGAAGGTGAAGAGCTAGCACGCTATCGCAAGATGCATTTATTCGATGTTAATCTTCCCGATGGCAACACCTATCAAGAGTCAGCCACAGTGCTGGCGGGTACTGAGATGCCCCCTGTCTATACTTCAGAAACCTATGGCAATCTGGGTCTATCGGTCTGCTATGACGTGAGGTTTCCAGAGCTATACCGTCATTTATCTCAAAATGGCGCAAATGTCATGTTTGTTCCTGCGGCGTTTACGGCTTTTACAGGCAAGGATCATTGGCAGGTGTTATTGCAAGCCAGAGCCATCGAAAATACGAGCTATGTGATTGCTCCTGCACAGGTGGGAATGCACACACCACGTCGTCAATCCCATGGACATGCCATGATTGTGGATCCTTGGGGCATCGTTCTTGCTGATGCAGGCGATCGAATTGGCGTTGCGATCGCAGAAATCCAACCATCACGTATTGATCAAATTCGTCGGCAGATGCCATCCCTACAACACCGTACTTTTTCGTGTTCTTAAAGAAAAGGCGGCGCAATGCGCCGCCTTTTCTTTGATATGTATTAAAATTATAATCAGAATTTCGTTGTAAATCCTTTAAGCATATTCCGCATCTCTCCTTTGACATTTCAGGTCAATCTAGATAACTACAAGACTTCAGACTTCATCAATTCCCTTTCTGGCGTGAGCAGCTATGCAACCTTTTCCAACGATTGGTAACACGATCCGTCCGCTACAACATCGTGACTTAGAGTTTATCCAGCGATTTGCTTCCCCTCAAGATCTGGAACAAATTGCTGTGAGCGATCTCAGTGGTTGCCGCAGCCGCCAAAAAGTTAGCCTACATCAGCTTGCCAGTTGGCTACCTGCTCCTGTGCAAACCCTGCTCAAGCCCTACGTCCGCGCCTATGTTTGTGAATACAACGGCATCATTCAAGGATTTATTCGAGTATCGCCATTTAATAACAACAGCAGCACTTGGCAGATTGATCGGGTCGTAGTTTTGCCCGAAGCTCAGAATGGTCAGCACAATGTCGGTACGCAACTAATTCGCTATTGCCTTGAGTCTTGTCTAGAGGCAAGAACTTGGGTATTGCAGGTTGATATCAATCAAAAAGATACGATCGCACTTTATCGCCAAAACGGCTTTCAGCCACTAGCTCAGTTTACCGATTGGGAACTTGACGCTAGCAGTCTGCATGAGCTAGCCCAGCATTCCCCCGATCTCCCCAACTTGATGCCTGTCAGCAATGCCGATGCCAGTTTGCTCTATCAACTTGATACGGCGGCGATGCCACCACATATTCGTCAAGTCTATGATCTCAATGTTGATGATTTTCGAGCAAAGACTATCGATAAGTTGGTGAACCATAGCTCTTTGCTAATTAATCATTTGCAAGATGTTTCAGGATATGTCTATGAACCACAACGCAAGGCTGCGATCGGTTATTTCTATCTTTTATTACAGCGCCCCAACATCAACCATGGCGATGAAAAACTAGTACACCACTGTCAGTTAACCGTCCATCCTGCCTATACATGGCTTTATCCTGAACTAACTTCCCAAATTGCCCGCATCGTCACTAAGCAAACCTCAGACAAAACTAACGATCAGGTCAGCTTGCAAATCTCCTCTGCCGATTACCAGCCTGAGCGCGAAGATTATTTAGAAAGCATCCATGCCCAACGGCAGGGACATTCCTTATTAATGGCAAGGTCGGTATGGCACAAAATTCGGGAAACTAAGCCCGTTCTTGATGGTCTGCAACTATCAAGAATGCTTTCAGGATTACAGCCAACGCAAAAGCCAATTCCAGGCAGAATTGACACCCTACCTCAATCTCATCAACATACTGATGAGCTTCTTTAGTATGTTCATTAATCGACAATTAAAATTAGTGAAATTATAATTAATCAATCTAATTTTGGTTCAATTGATACAAAATGATGATCCATAAGATCGCTAGGATTAATCACTGGACATATAGCCATTGGATGCACCTTTAAAAACGCTCGACTATGAAAATTCTCAAAATCCAAACATTACGTGGTCCAAATTATTGGAGTATTCAACGACATCAGCTTGTAGTTGTGCGATTAGATTTAGAGGATTTTCAGTTACAACGTGCTAGCTTTTATCAAAATCTATGCAAAGTGCTACCAAGCCTTGCGGGGAAAGAAATCGCTTATCGTGCTGATGTTAGCGACAATGATTTTTTAGCAGAAATTGTTAAAGACATAGCCCTTGCGATGCAGGGATATGTAAGTATGAAGGTTGAATTCGGCGCAGTTAAACCAACCGTCGAAAACAATATTTATCAAATTGTCTTTGAATACCAAACTGAAGAAGCAGGTCGCTATGCCGCAAGGGCGGCGGTCAGAATCTGCACCAGCATTTTGGAGACAGGAACCTATGCCACCCATGAGTTGCAAGAAGACCTCAAGGATCTTCGGGATATTCGTCTTGATGGACAATTGGGACCAAGTACCGAGTCCATTGTTGCCGAGGCAAAGGCAAGAAACATTCCTTGGTTAGAATTGGGCAGTCGTGCCATGATCCAACTTGGCTATGGTGTCCACCAAAGTCGCATTCAAGCAACTTTGTCCAACAAAACAGGGATCTTGGCAGTCGAGCTAGCCTGTGACAAAGAAGGTACAAAGAGCATTTTGCGGGCTTCTGGCATACCCGTGCCAAGGGGAACGACGATCAGATCCCCGAAATACCTTGAAGATGCGATCGCAGAAGTTGGGGGTTTTCCGATTGTAATTAAACCCCTCAGTGGCAACCATGGCAGAGGGATCACCATTGATGTGCGGACACTCAATGAAGCAATGGATGCCTTCGACATGGCACAGGAAGTGTCCGAAGAAGTAATTATTGAGCGCTTTCACACAGGGCGAGATCACCGTGTTTTGGTAATCAATGGCAAGTTTGTTGCCGTGGCAGAACGGGTTCCCGCCAATGTCACAGGTGACGGAGTTTCCACAATCTCGCAGCTAATTGAAATCACCAACCAAGATCCTCGCCGTGGCGACGGTCATGACAATGTGTTAACCCGCATTGAAATCGATCGCACTAGCATCGACATTTTGGCAAGGCAAGGATTCACCCTCGACTCCGTACCACCGAAAGGACAAATTTGTTATCTCAAGGCAACCGCAAACCTCAGCACTGGCGGCGTGTCCGTCGATCGCACCGATGAGATTCACCCAGAAAATGTGTGGCTAGCGGAAAGAGTCGCTCGTATTATCGGCTTAGATATTGCAGGAATCGACGTAGTTACCGAGGATATTTCTAAACCAGTCCGCGAAACCGATGGTGCAATCGTCGAGGTAAACGCGGCTCCCGGTTTCAGAATGCACACCGCGCCCAGCATTGGCAAACCTCGCAATGTGGCAGCACCCGTCATCGAGATGCTCTTCCCTGCTGGCGCACCAATCAGAGTGCCGATCGTCGCGATCACAGGCACCAACGGCAAAACCACCACCACCCGACTGATTGCCCATATTTTTAAACAAACTGGTAAGCGCGTGGGCTACACCACAACTGACGGTATTTATATCGGTGAATGCTTAGTCGAAAAAGGCGATACCACTGGCCCCTATAGCGCCCAAGTCATCCTCCGTGATCCCACCGTTGAGGTAGCAATTCTTGAAACGGCCCGCGGTGGCATTTTGCGATCGGGCTTAGGCTTTGAGGGATGTGATGTCGGTGTTGTGATGAACGTTGCCGCCGATCACCTTGGTATTGGGGACATTGACACCATCGAAGATCTTGCGAGACTGAAGAGCGTTGTTGTGAAAACAGCTTTACCAAGTGGTTACGCCATTCTCAATGCCGATGATCCGCTAGTAGTAGCCATGGCAAAAGAAGTTAAGTCGAAGATCGCCTACTTCAGCATGGATGCCAATAATCCGCTAATCACATCACACATCGCTGAGGGTGGTCTTGCCGCAGTCTATGAAGACGGATTTTTAACAATCCTGAAGGGCGACTGGAAACTCAGGATTGAAGAAGCAGTCAATGTACCGCTTACCCTTGGTGGACGCGCCGCTTTCAATATTCAAAATGCTCTTGCCGCCAGCCTCGCCGCCTTCTCACAAGATGTGCAAATTGAGCAAATTCGTCAAGGTTTAGCGACTTTTATCGCCTCTAGCGAACAAACGCCCGGTCGCATGAACCTATTTGACTTGGGCAAATATCACGCACTAGTGGACTATGCCCATAATCCTGCGGGATTTAAAGCGATCGCAGAATTCATTCAAAAATGGGAAGGTGAAGCAATCGGTGTAATTGGCGCACCTGGAGATCGTCGCGATGAAGACATCATTGAGTTAGGACAACTCGCCGCCGAAATGTTTAGCCGCATCTTTATCAAAGAGGATAAAGACCTCAGAGGTCGAGAACCTCGCGTGGTGGCTGACCTGCTGCGTCAAGGAGTCGAATCCGTCAACGGGAATATTCCCTGTATTACAATTCTTGACGAAGCGGAAGCGCTCACTGCTGCACTGGATAGCGCCCCTCAAAGCAGTTTAGTTGTGGTTTTCCCTGACAAAGTGGATCTGGCAATTGCTATCATTGAATCGCGAAAGTCCAAATTGTCATCGTAAAGTCCGCCTATGCCGCGTGTAATTTGTCTTGGCGAAGTCTTAATCGATCAAATAGCTGAAGATATCGGTGTACCCTATGAGCAAGTCAACTCTTGGCAGCCGTATTTTGGTGGCGCACCTGCTAATGTTGCCTGTGGATTAGCGAAGTTGGGAACCCCAGTCAGCTTAATTAGCTGTGTGGGGCAAGATGCATCGGGAACGTTTTTACTCAAAGAATTGGGCATATCGGGAGTAGAGACATCAGGGGTACAGGTTCACCCTCAAGCCACAACCCGTGAGGTGTATGTTACCCGCGACGTTAAAGGCGATCGCAGTTTTGATCGCTTTAATGGTGACGCAAATACAGTCTTTGCTGATACCTTAATGTCTGCCGATCATTTACCTGAGCATCTATTTGTCGATGCCAAATTTTTGGTACTAGGGACATTGGGGTTATCTAGTCCTCAGGCATCACGGGCAGTCGGTCGTGCCTTAAAGCTAGCTGAGCAATATTTCGTCAAAGTCATCGTTGATATTAACTGGCGGGCTATGTTCTGGAAGAATCCTGAGCAGGTAACTAAGTTATTACCAGTGCTGTTGAAATATACAGACTTCCTAAAAATGACTGAGGATGAGGCAAAGTTACTATTTCGGCTCACTAGTCCCGCCGCAATTGCTCAAGCCTATAGCCATATCGAAGGAATTTTAATCACCAATGGCGATAAGGACTGTCGTTACTATCTGGGTGAGCGTCAAGGCAAACATCCCGTATATCCCGTCCATTCCGTAGACACCACTGGTGCAGGGGATGCTTTTTTAGCGGCCTTTATCCACAAGATTTATCATCGTCCACTCACACATCTCCTTGATCCCAAGTTTGCAAATGAAGCCATTGCCTATGCCTGTGCCGCAGGAGCTTTGACCACTTTAGATATGGGTGCGATCGCCGCCCAGCCCACCGATCGGCAAATTCGCGAGTTTTTAGCCATGCGCGAGGCAAAAAATTAACAATGCACTCCCTATCTCTGCCCACATGGGTAATCCATATTTCAAGCGTCATCGAGTGGACATTAGCGATTTGGTTAATTTGGCAATATGACAAACAGCATCCCAATTGTGGTTGGCGTAACTTAGCTTGGGCAATGTTTCCTGCACTAGTTAGTGCTATGTGCGCGGTAACTTGGCACTTCTTTGATAATGCTGACTCCTTAGAGTGGTTAGTCACCGTGCAAGCAGCTATGACCCTGATCGGCAATAGTACACTTGCGATCGCAGCTTACTCGATCTGGAAAATTGCCCTCACAAAACCTCAATCGTAATTTTAGCTTTTAGCTATATAAAATAATGCCCAAAGAAGCCCTTTTTGGATTATCACTGTTTCCCTACCTCGCCTTTCTTTGGTTTGCCACCAAATCTCGGCAATTTCCCAAACTAGGGCTATGGGGTTTTTATGGAACATTGGTATTTGTGGCAATCACCATTCCCGCAGGAATTTACGCTCAAACCAAATATAACGACGTTTTAGCCAATGTCGATTGGTTACATGGTAGTGCTGAGTCATTCTTAACAATTACCAATATTCTGCTGGTACTAGGGTTTAAACATGCCCTCAAACCCAAAGACTAAGTGTTTTTTTGATTTTAAGAGCGAGAATGTTTTGCGATCGCAAAACATTCTCGCAATGCTATGTTGATAATCCTCTCGCTTCTGGTATCCCAATGCAATTAGCCCTACTAAAATCTTTTACAAACATGAATCTACATGTTTGAGAATAATTATCAAGTTTATACAGCCCGTGAAATTGTTCAACATTACAGTCAGTTACGCCAACTACAACCTGCGGAGCAAACCATCCTAGATTTGCTCCAGAATCAATGGTCAAGCATAAACATGTTGGACATCGGCGTAGGGGGAGGACGTACTACTCAACATTTCTCCAGCATCGTTCAAGAATATACGGGGATTGATTATGCTCAAGAAATGATCACCGCTTGTCAAAAACGGTTTCCCGCATCTACTCAAGCACGCTCATTTGCAGTAGGTGATGCCAGAAATATGCAGCAGTTTGCCGACAAGTCCTTCAACTTTATTTTATTTAGCTTTAATGGCATCGACTCTCTTTCTCATAGCGATCGACTACAAGTCTTTCAAGAAGTTAGTCGCGTCAGTAAGTCGGGAGGATATTTCTTTTTCTCAAGCCATAGTCTCCAAGGTCTAGAACGGGAATTTAACTGGAAAAATCAGGTTAGCTGCAATCCCCTCACGACCTATGTCAACTTAATCATGTTTGTTCTGCTACGCTTCTTCAACCGTTCAACCTCACCACAGCAAATTAAGTCTTCTAGTCACGAGATTATTCAAGATGAATCTCACAACTTTCGTCTAAAGCAATATTACGTTAGACCTCAGGAACAGATTAGGCAGCTCCAAGCGAATTTTGAAAATATCAAAATCTATTCTTGGAAAAGTGGTTTAGAAATTACCAATCCACAGGAATTGCGTGCTAACGAGGATATGTGGCTTTATTATCTCTGCACAATTAAGTAAAGCGGTTGGCAAAGCGCTGTCAACCGCTTTACTTAAAAACAAAGAGAGTTGCAGCGCTTCGCGCTGCAACTCTCTTTGTTTTTGTTTTTGTCCTAACTTAACTGGCTGGAGCTATGTTGTTATAAGAAGCTATGTTGTTATAAGAAGCTACATTTTACGTTTTATTTATATACATAATAAATAAAAGAAAACATCCATCAGTCTTTAGTTTAGATTACACACCGTAATTTGGTGAATAATATGCAGTAATTTAAATATGTGCGTTTACTAAAAGAGATATGACCCCAACTCTCCCCACCGAGCAGATCGATCGCATTGTGTGGAATCAACACCACGACCCCTTTACAGTCCTTGGTCCCCATGAAATTGAGCAAGATGGTAAGTCGGTATGGGTGGTTAGAGCGTATCTACCCGACGCAGAGGCAGTATATGTAGTTACGCCTGATCCTCACAAAGAATATCCGATGCAATCCGTGCATCATCCACACTTTTTTGAATGTATCATCACCGACTCCCCCCACCTATTCAACTATCAGTTCCGAGTTAAATCTGGTGATAGCGATCGCCTCATTCACGATCCTTACTACTTCAAGTCACCATTGTTAACAGAATTCGATAGCTATTTGTTTGGTGAAGGTACACATTACCAAATTTACGAAAAAATGGGCGCACACCCCACCACCATTGACGGTGTAAGTGGCGTTTATTTTGCAGTCTGGGCACCCAATGCCCGTAACGTCTCGATTATCGGAGACTTTAATAGCTGGGATGGACGCAAACACCAAATGCGGAAGGGCAATACAGGCATTTGGGATCTGTTCATTCCTGAATTAACAGTTGGTACTGTTTACAAATACGAAATTAAGAGTCCTGAAGGACATATTTACGAAAAATCCGATCCCTACGGCTATTTTCAAGAAGTACGCCCTAAGACAGCGTCAATTGTCACCGATCTCAATACCTACGAATGGAATGATCAGGCGTGGCTCGAAAAACGACGCACTGAAGATCCCCTCAAAAAACCAATCTCCGTCTATGAAATGCACCTTGGCTCATGGATGCACGCCTCCGCAGCCAATCCTCCCGCTAGTGGTTATCAGAGTGTATCGGCAGCAGACCTCAAACCAGGAGCAAGATTTCTCACCTATCGGGAACTCGCCGAAGACCTGATCCCCTATGTCAAGGAGATGGGCTATACGCATATCGAAATGATGCCTGTTGCCGAGCATCCCTTCGATGGCTCATGGGGCTATCAAGTGACGGGTTACTATGCCGCCACATCACGCTATGGCACACCCCAAGACTTGATGTACTTTATTGATAAGTGCCACCAAAATGACATTGGTATCATTGTCGATTGGGTTCCCGCCCACTTCCCCAAGGATGGACATGGTTTGTCCTTCTTTGATGGCACATTCCTCTATGAACCAGCCGATGAACGCATTGGTGAGCATAAAGAATGGGGCACCAAAATCTTTAACTACAAGCGTAGTGAAGTTAAGAACTTCCTGATTGCCAATGTGCTTTTCTGGTTTGATAAATATCACATTGATGGTATTCGCGTTGATGCTGTTGCTTCAATGATCTATCGTGACTATAACCGCGAACCCGGAACATGGCTTGCTAATGAGTACGGTGGTCGCGAAAGCTTAGAAGCGATCGAGCTATTCCGTCACCTGCACAGTATTCTGTTCACCTATTACCCCGGCGCTTTATCAATCGCAGAAGAATCCACTTCATGGCCAATGGTGACATGGCCCGCCTATTCAGGTGGTTTAGGCTTTAACCTGAAATGGAATATGGGCTGGATGCATGACATGCTTGATTACTTCAAGCTTGATCCCTATTTCCGTGGACATAACAACAACTATGTCACCTTTAGCATTTGGTATGCCTTTAGTGAAAACTTCATGCTGGCGCTATCCCATGATGAAGTGGTGCATGGCAAGAGTCCAATGATTGGCAAGATGCCGGGGGATGAGTGGCAGAAGTTCGCCAACCTGCGCTGCTTGTACGGCTATATGTTTACGCACCCTGGTAAAAAGACCATGTTTATGGGCATGGAATTTGGGCAATGGGCGGAATGGAATGTGTGGGGCGATCTGGAATGGCATTTACTGCAATATCCTAGCCACAAAACACTCCAAAGGTTTGTCAGTGATCTGAATAAACTTTTGCGATCGCTACCTGAACTCTACACTCAAGATTTTTCAGAATCTGGTTTTGAATGGATTGAGTGTAATGATACGCAAAATTCAGTTATTTCCTTCCTCCGTAAAGCAGACAATGGAGACTTTGCCTTAGTAGTCTGTAACTTTACGCCAGTTCCTCACCACAACTATCGCGTCGGTGTCCCTGAAAAGGGCTTCTATAAGGAAGTTCTCAATAGTGATGCCCAGATTTATGGCGGTAGCGGTATTGGTAATCTTGGCGGAAAGTATGCCGATGAGTATGGAACCCATGGCAAGCCATATTCAATCGATGTGACAGCACCACCACTAAGCGTCGTGGTTTTGAAGCATGTTAATGAATCCCAAAATTAGCAACTGATTGGATTAGAGCCTGTAAATCCTGTCATGTAGGATTTACAGGCTTTAGTTTTTTATTTTGAATTGGGCATATGGATATCCACGCATTAAGAAAAGACTACAAACCCAGCGAGCTACGTCGTAAAGATCTGCAAGATGATCCCTTTAAGCAGTTTGAGATTTGGTTTCAGCAAGCTTGTGAGGCTGAAATACTAGAGCCAAATGCGATGACCTTAGCGACGGTTTCGGCAACGGGTCAGCCATTTATGCGGACAGTTTTACTGAAATATTTTGATAATCGTGGCTTTGTGTTCTTCACCAACTATGAAAGCCGCAAAGCTCAACAAATTGGCAATAATTCCCAAGTTTCCATGTTATTTACTTGGTTGCCACTTCAACGTCAAGTCCACATTACGGGTAATGCCGAAAAAGTAACCACAGCAGAATCTTGGCAATACTTTACGTCACGACCGAGAGGCAGCCAACTGGGCGCTTGGACTTCGCAGCAAAGTTCGATCATTTCCTCGCGACAGTTGCTATTGATGCAATTTGAGCAGATTAAGAACAAGTTTTTGGACGGCGAGATTCCTTTGCCAGATTTTTGGGGTGGATATCGGATTATGCCTAATAGTTTTGAGTTTTGGCAAGGATGTACTAATCGCTTACATGATCGTTTTTTATATACCACCCAAGCTGATCAATCATGGCAAATTCAAAGACTTGCCCCTTAAAAGTTTGTCCCGCCCAAATCGCGAGAAATGGTTAACTCTAGATTAACGAGGAATACTAGTAATGCAATATAGTCTCGGCTTTGTGATGATTTTGTTGGGCTTCTTGGGGTTCTCCACGCAACAAACCTCCAATCCATTAGCAGAAGTCCATGATTCTCATATTCAAGGGAATGTCCCCTCCCAGTTTGCCAAGGTGCTTCAACGCGATCTCGACAAATATTTCCAAGATTTAAACTCAGATGTAAAAACGGTGCAGTACGAACTTTTACGACCTGTGCCTACCCAAGTTGGGGTTGGTGTACCCAAGTATTATCTCTGGGTGAAGCTATATGGACACCATGGACAAAAAAATTTGCTCGATGAAGGTGCAGTCAAAGTTGCCGCAGTGGAGCAAACTCACTTTACGGTACTGAACTATTTTGCGATCGCAGATTTACAAAAATATCCAGAGACAATCAATCAAACATTTCCCTTACCCGTGGGTGAGAAAATCCGAAAGCGAATCAAATTAAACTAGCGCCATAGATCATTGCCCCAATCAGTCCCACCTCCTGATTAAGCACAATATAAATCGGCAAATCTGCCAGTACAGGGCTAACTCGACCCTTAGCTTGTAAAATTTGTAAAAATTTGCCATCTTGAATCAACGGCAATATTTTGGCGATAATCCCTCCTGCAATATATAAACCGCCATTGGGGATTAATTTCAAAGCAAAATTCCCGACTTCCGCCGCATATGCTTCGACAAACATCTGCATTGTTTGCGTAGCTAAATGATCAGTATTAGTCGCGCTATTAATTCCACAATTAACAAGAGCAGCATTTGCGATCGCAGCTGCAGCATCCGCATTCAGATCACCCGACTCCCACCGCCTTACTTGCTCAGCCACCTCAGCAGACTCAGGTGCAAATTGTCGATCGCGCAAGAACTGATAAATCGCCACAATCCCTACTCCTGAAACTACCCGTTCCACCGAAACGCGATCATGACGCTTTCGCAAATACTGGAGCAAATCAATTTCGAGATCGTTTCGCGGTGCAAAATCTGTATGCCCTCCCTCCGTGGGATAAACCTCATAACGATCATCACACCATCCCAAAAAAGCCTCCCCCAGTCCTGTGCCTGAACCAATAACACCAATTGGCGCTCTCTCGATCACTTGCCCTGCTTGTAACGTGTACAGATCATTGGTTTGCAGACCTAACACCCCATAGCCAACTGCCACAAAGTCATTGATTAAACTCACTTTGCCATTGTCAATACCTAAGTTTATGGCTATGCGATCGCAATCTAAAGCCCAACCCAAATTAGTGAGCTGTGATTTGCGATCGCGAACGGGACCCGCCACACCAAAACAGGCAGTTGAGATGCTCGCCAATTCCCAAAAAGCCGTCTTAGCATTTACCAAAAAGCTCTGAAGCAAGTCATCAAAACTGACATAGTTGGCACTGGCAAATCTTTCCTCGTAAATCACTGTAAAGTCATCAGACTCTTTGGATACCAAGCGCAGCAAAGTCTTAGTTCCACCAATGTCGCCAGCTAAAATGATCATTATTTTTCTATCCTAAAAATATTGCAACAAAAGATGATTGCCCCGTTTTTGGTGGGGCAATCATCTTAACTAGCAACAAGCCGCTCAATTGCATATCTCGCTGCCGCTGCCACCTGTGGATGCGCGTCTTTAACCAAATAATTTAACGCCGACAAACTCTTCTCACAATTGAGATGTCCTAAGGATTCCGCCAAACGCTGTCTGGTTAACCAATCATCGGACTGAGCAAATCTCAGAATTTGATCCACACAGCGCAAATCCCCCACTTCCCCCAAAGCGGCGATCGCCGCTTGATGCAGCATAGTTTCAGGACTATCCAAGGCTTGAATTAAGGCATCATAAGCACGAACATCTCCTAAATTCCCCAACGATACAGCAGCACTAAACCGCACCAGCCACTCCGTATCCTCATAAAAAGCCCGCAACAAAGGCTCAACCGCGCGATTGTCCTGCAAATAGCCCATTGCCCCTGCCGCATCAGCCCGAATCCCATAATCATTCTCAGTTTCAAGGATCTTAGCTAAGACAGGAAAACAATCCTCCGTATGCTTCAAACCCAACGCAAATACCGCCATTGAGCGAATTTGCAAGTTTTCATCATCGATTACTTTCAAAATTAAAGGAACCGCTTCTTCAGGCGACAAATCACGTAAAGCAACTAAAGCCAAGAGGCGATCGCGAGAATTTTCACTCTCTAAACGTTGCGAGATATCTTCTAAATCTAATTTTTGGCTAGAGGACATAAATAAATGATTAGAAATAATCAGGTTAAAAACTCAAGTATAGCGATCGCAACATAATTTGAACGGAATCACCAACTATCAGGCTGCCCAACAAAAACTATAGCTACATCAGCATATCCACACAAATAATCCGATCGGATGACCAAACAACAAATCGATGTGTGTTAAGATACACTCATATCAGTAGTAATGTAAAAGTCAGCAGTCTTCGTAAAGCTAGATAGCTCGTTTGTAAAAAACTTACAAGACTTAGGTTTATGTATATTTACGACAAACAACGATTGGCATAAGCTGAAGACTTGTATAATCTATTAGTAGATTTAAAGTCTATGCTCTACACATCTAAAAATTTACTCTCGTGAGGAGTGGAATCATGAAAAAACTATCTTTGAATTTGGCTGGTAGCTTAAGTGTATTAAGCCTAATTGGCGTAGCCGCAGCAAGTCCCGCATTTGCTGAAACCGCAACAGGCGTTTCCCAAATTAGCCAAGCCATGAGCAGCGACCCTGTTGCTCAAAATGTAACTTCCGTATCTCAACTCAGCGATGTTCGTCCTACCGATTGGGCTTTCACCGCTTTGCAGTCCTTGGTAGAGCGTTACGGTTGTATCGCTGGTTATCCCGACAGCACCTTCCGTGGCAACCAAGCCACCAGCCGCTACGAATTTGCTGCTGGCTTGAATGCTTGCTTGGATAAAATCAATGAAATCATCTCGGCTGGTCTTGCTGATAAGGTATCCCAAGAAGACCTCGCTACCTTGCAAAAACTTCAAGAAGAGTTTGCTGCTGAACTAGCTACCCTTCGTGGTCGTGTTGATGCCCTTGATGCTAAGACTGCTAAGCTCGAAGCTCAACAGTTCTCCACCACCACCAAACTCTCTGGTCAAGCCATCATGGCGGTAACGGGTGCTAGTGGTGCTAGCAGCATTTTGAATAACGGTGCTGGTCCTGGCATCCTAGGTACACCAAATGCTATTCCTGGATTCCAAGATCGCACCAATGTTTTCGTGACTAGTCGTGTCAGACTTGACCTTAACACCAGCTTTAATGGCACTGACAATCTGATCACCAGATTAGAAGTTGGCAACGGTTCTGGAACAGTTCCTGGTACGGTTGGAGCTTTACCTGGCGCATTAGATACAGCATCTGCTGCATTTGGTGGTCCAGCTCTTGGTCCTATAACCAACACCAATATTGGCTTTGACACTTTTGGTCAAGATTATGCTGGTGCTTCTAGCACATTCACCTTGGCGAAACTTCGCTACGACTTTAACGTAGGCGATGCTCGTGTTTCTGTTGGTCCTGTGATGCATCCCTATGATCACATTGACAAAAACAGCTTTGCTAACGACGAAGCCGTAGATTTCTCTTCTACATTCTTCATCAACAACCCTCTCCACATGTTGATCAATGGTCAAACTGGTGGAGCAGGTGCTGCGATTGACTGGAATCTCGGTAAAAGTGACTTCACCTTACGCGCACTTTACTTAGGTGGCAATGGCGCTTCTCCAAGTACAACAGCTACTACTGCATCCAACATTACTGGCAACCCAGTATTGCGTAGTAATGGTGGTCTGTTTGGTGATCCTTACCAAGCAAGTGTTGAGCTTGAATATGCACCTAAAGGAGCCGATGGAGCTAAGCCCTTCGCGCTCAGATTGCTATACACCAATGGTGCTGTTGACAACTCCACTATTAATGCAGGTGGGGTAAACGTTGAATGGGCATTTGCTAAAAACGTTGCAGTATTTGGTCGCTACGGCTTTGGCTCTATCGACATCTCTCGCAACTTCACTGCTACAGGTGGGACTGTTCCTGTTGGTATTCCTGCCGTTAAGGGTGTATACAATCCTCAAAGCTGGATGGCTGGATTCTCATTCTCTGATGTGTTTAAGGAAGGCGCAGTCGCAGGCATTGCAATCGGTCAGCCCTTCATTGAAGGTGATGTTGGTGTTTCTAGCCAAACTAACTTGGAGCTTTTCTACAGCTTCCCTGTTACCAAGAATATCCGCATCACTCCTGATATTCAGTTGATCTTCAACCCCAACAACAACATTGCACAGCAATTCCTCAATGCTGGCGCTCTGGGTGGCGGAACTAATCCTAACGGTACTGTCTTTGTTGGTACTTTGAGAACTGTATTCTCGTTCTAATGTTCACTTAGCTTCTTACACACAAACAAAAAGAGGACGCAAAGCGTCCTCTTTTTGTTTGTGTATTTTTACCTAATGCCAATGAGTTGTTTTGCCATAGGAAAGTAGGTTGCCCATATTTTAGGGTCGGGTCGGCTAACCCAGTCTCGGCGGGACACAATTAGCTGAAGGATGATAGCAGCACGATCTTCACGCTGAGCAGTGACTTTTACCGATACGTTAGAAATTAAAACTTCACTATCAAAGGCTCTTTGAGCAGCTGATCGCGCTAGGGTTTCAGCCTTACGAGTCATTACCGTAAAGCCTTCATCTTGATTGACTAGTAAACGAATATCGACCTCACGACGCTCGGCGATCGCAGTGCCAGCAATTGCCATAGATGACAAGGATGCGATCGCAGAAACAAGTAAGAAATTAGTGACTCTACGCAAAGGATAAAGCATTGAATCCTTAAGAAAAAAAGCTGGAGAAACATGCGATTTATTTTTCATAGTTATCTTCGCCAGAAACTCACCAAAAAGTATAGGAAAATCGCTAGGATATTAGCAAAAAACTGGGAAAGATGTGTGCTATTGTCTGCTAACAAATTTGGCTTTAGAGTGTAGCTCATTTGAGGGCTAATTTGTGTACTGATCTTGCCGATTTGTCCAGCAATTCGGGTGATAGTAACTTAGATTTCAGGACTTTAACACCTGAAATCTAATTAAACTAACCTTATCTGTCGTTATGGAGGTCTTGGAAGGGTTGCTATGTCAAAAGTCCTGATTAACAATTTGATCAATGAAATTAATACATTGCTACGCCGCCCAGTGGGTTCGGTATCTAGGCATGTATCTCCAGATACGGTGCATCAAAGAGAACAGTTAAAGCAATTGCGATCGCAACTTGAGACTTTAACTGATGACGCGTATGTCGGTAGCTTAGATCAGCAATATCAGGCTTTAGTTCAACGCTTACAAGTGCAAATATATGCAAATGCCCAGCCAAGCAGTACCGAGCTAAGTACAGACATATTTAAAGCAGATAAACTAGAAATGTCCCCTCCGCCATTAGTTGCGCCATTAATTAGCAACTTATTTGATGCCGAATCTAACTTGACAAAGGAGACTAGCACAATGACAAATGGCATATCTGAGCCAGATTCTACGCTGGTCAATGATCGGATGATTGCTTCGCTTCAGCAAGCCATTCAACAGACATTGCAACAAGTTGTCAAAGAGTCAGTACAGCAATCAATCCAGCAGGTTGTCAGCCAAACTTTGGCGGTAGAGCGAGCCTTGATGGTAGGGGAAATCTCGGCAAACCTGAATAAATTTATCGAGTCACAACAGCGATCGCAAATAAACCAAGAATTAATTAATTTAAACGACAAAAAGCAAAAGCTAAGTGATGAAATATCCCAACTAGAGCTGGATCGCGCCAATTGGATGCAGCAGTTCAAGGAATTTCAGTCGACGCAGCAAGAATCATTAAATCGCTCGTTGCAGTCCGTTGACAGCTTACAGGAAACAATGGCACTCAGGGTCACTGATAGCGTTAATCAGACAGTTGCGAAAACACTCCAAGATAATCTTGCTCAATTGTCTACCGCGAACTCTAGTGTAACTAATCCAAGCATATCTGAGGTTAATCCCCCATCTGCCGAGTTTGTTAGCAAAGTCCAAGAACAAACTGATCGCTTTTTGTTGCAACTAGATCAAATGTTTAACTCAACATTTCGATCGTTAGAGCAGGAGATTCAAGGCTATCAGTCCTCGATTACGGCAAAAATTGGGCATATGGAAACCCTTGAGCAAAAGGGAGAGGAATTAATCAACACTTTAGTTGCACGGATTAGTCAACATGAGCAACAACTTGAGTTACAGTCTCCAAGCATCCCGTTATCTGATCAATTACCTGAATTGCCTGATGAAATTCCTATTCAGTATTTAGAGACTTTTACAGAGCCTGCTGACGAAAACCTCATCAATGCGCTCCTAGCTGGCGATCAATTTGGTGAAAGCATCGTTGAAGAACAGGAAGTAGTCGATGAACCTATTGAAACTAATGATGCCCTAGACAAAAGCAGCGACAAAAGCGGCAATGAGCATAGCGCTCCTGTCATGGAGAAACCCAGAGACGGGCTAGATATTGTTGAGACTGTAACTATAGAGTCACATCCAGAGCCAGATGATTCTATAACCGATAGCGCCGATGAGTACCTAACTCCTCAAACCGATGTCTTGGGCATCCAAAGTCATCAATTGGGAGGGTTTGCTGACTTGCTAGTGGATGCAGACAAAGCTGCAACCGAGTCAATTCCCGACTATCAGAGTGCAATCTCAGCCCATGAGATGAATCCCGACTTTGATCTAGAAGCAGCGACACAAATAGTTGAGAAATTTGAAGAGTTAAGCTCATTAGCAAAAGATCCTAATGATATCGACTTATTAGCTGTAAATTTTCCTGCGGAAGAATTGAGTACCAATACCGAGGAAATCAACGATCCTCAACTTCTCCAGTGGCTAGAAGCAAATAGTAATCAAACGACTGACAGCGTAAATATTGCGGAAGTATCAGCCGATGAAGACCTGCTGTTGTGGCTAGGGAATCAATCTGTTGATATCAGCAAAATCTCTACTCCAGAAGAGACAACGCCCATCAAACTCTCAGAGCTGACAACGGATCTAGAAGAAACTATTACAGAACCGACAAGGGATGATGACGAGTCACTCATCTTATTGGCTAGTCAAGATAATGAAAATGTGGAACTATCCACTTGGGAAGATTCACTAGTAAATGAGTTAAGCTCCGATCTCCAACGACTAGATGCAGGCATGATTGCCGATCCCATAATTACCGATAATCTAGATCAATTCATTCGCAATACGCCTTACGCATTAACTGATTGGGGCAATGCAGAACCGAAAGCATTCTCACCGATTATTGAAGTCGCAGCCCAGCAAACCAATGGACATACCACAGCATCTGAAACGATTACGGATGATGTATCCTCACCATCCGTGGTTGAGGATAATCTATCGATTGATAGCTTTGCCGACTCTTCCCTAGATAAAAGTGGCGCAAAATCAGAAATTGTTGTCAACATTGAAGACTTGCAGTTGTCACCCTTTAAATCACAAATAGAGGAAATTCCTATCGTTTTTGATAGTTCTACAAGTTCTAACTTATCAGATGTACAGGAATTAGAAACTGTCAATGAGCCAGACATATCAGAAGGATTGCCTGAAATTTCCTTAGAAGAAACTTCTGTGGTTTCTGAAGCTAAGGATGATGATATGGACGCTATTTTTGCAGAAGTGATTGCCGAAAATGCCGCGAAATACTCGCCATCAGTTCCCTTTGAAGTTAATGATGAACTAGACTCGTTATTTTTGCAGTCTCTTCAAGATGAATCACAAGCAGCAGCAGATCTTGATACAGAGAGAGCTTCCAATCTGAGTTCCAGTGGCGACAATGAAATTGACACTCTTTTGATGGAATTTGATACGCATAATAGTCTAGATAATTTCAATTATTTAGGAGAAGCTGACACATCAATGCAACAGATGTCTGGAGATGAAGATACAGATCTAGATACCAGTGCGGATACGATCACTACACCTTTGTCTTTTGCGGAGCCAGTTACTGAAATTTCGGAAGATTTAGAAGAACTAGATACAATTTTGCAGGGATTTAATCAGCCATCAACTACGAATCATGTTGTGGAAATTTCTACATCGCAGCCGACGAGTAGTGGTGATGGGCGTAGAAAGCAAGACAAATCGGCAACTGATTTATCGGCTGAAGAGTTTTTCGCTTCTTTAGAGGAGGAAAAGTTAAATAATTTTGCCAATGTTACCGATAGTGGCGACAGTAAATCATCGGAATTATTACTGGATGCGATCGCAGATTTGATTAACTTCGTCCCCACCGATAAGCCCGAAGAAGAGGAAGAAGATTCAATACTCAATGAGTTTGCTGATGCCCATGGGGATAATCAAACCGAAACCATTGATAGTGATTGGGATAAGTTGCTCAAGGACTTAAGCACCTTTAGCTTTAATGAGCCATTGCTAGACGATCAGCGTGAACAACTCGGTTTATCCTCAGTTGCGCCCATTAGCGACACAAGCGAGAACGTTTTAGACATTGACTCGCTCGTTTTGGAATCAGAAAGTGTGGCACTCATACCAGCCCCTCCTGAAAACGAAGTGTATAGTCTTGATGACAATTGGATTTTGGGTATTGATATTGGTAGTAGTGCAATAAGGGCAAGCTTACTGAATGCAGATACGGGGCGAGTATATTCTCTGTATCTGGATGATTCTGATGAGATACTCTGCAAAGTGGTCTGGAATGAGGAACATAGCCTCGATGATCCGATCACAAAGGATGTGCGTGTACTGCCAAAGCGATCGCAAAATCCTGACCTCGACCATGGCGAAATTGTCCTCAGCCATTTCAAACAATTGCTCAAATTGGGCTTACCCTATCGCGGCGTGAGTGTTTGGCAACCAATTATTCAATGGTCTAATTCCTATCAAATATCAATGCGCTGGTTACTTACTGCCCTGAAGAGTTTACTAGAGCAAATCCAAACCCGTGCCAATCATCCCAAATTGCCTGACCTTGGTTTGATTTTGCTCAAACTCAGTGGTGTAGTGTTTAACTACCCCAGTAACTGGTCAGACACCTATATTCTCAATGTCCGTGAAGCAATTTTACATGCAGGGCTAGTCAGTCATGCTGAGCAGATTCTTGCGGTTGAGCAGGCGATCGCTCCTGCATTGTCCTTGCTGCATAATCGCAAAATTGCCAAGGAAATTACGCTATTTATCGATGCAGGAGCAGTGACAACCAGCATTTGCTTGAGCAGAGGCTTAGATAATGGCAGAGATAGCTCTAAACTGCATGTTCGCAGCCTTGACTATGCAGGAATCAGCCTCAGTCAAGATATCGTGACGCAACTGTTTTATCCCCATTGGCAGTTAATTACCAATCCCAATCGTCATCTATGCAATTTTGATCAGCTCAGTTTGCCAGAAGTCGGGACTTCAGCACCACAGCAACGCATACTGCTTCAGCAATATTTGTTAAGTTCGACGATTGGACAGCAGATGTTAGAACTTGCCGATCGCGTTAAGGTTGCCTTTGGCAGAGATGTAGGAGTTGATAGTTGGAATGAAGACTTAATGGGGCAACCGATCGTGGTGCTGCGTCGCGAAGTCGAAAATTTGATTTTGCAACCCTTTATGCAAAGGATTAACCGTGAACTTAATTCGATTCTCAGCAATGCGGGCATCCTTGGTGAAGATGTTCAACAGGTTTTGTTGTTGGGCAGCACCATGCAGATTCCTTTACTGTCGCGTTGGTTAGCCCAAAAATTACCCAATGCCAAGATTGATCCCCTAGCTACTTCGGCAGTGGCAAATGGGTTAGCGGTCGCACCGCTCTATCCACAGTTGCAAGATGTGGCGCGTCAGCAATATTCAGATTACTTTCTCTTGCAAGAAATCTGTCGCCTCAACCTCAATCAAGCCATCAATCCTAATCAACTCCTTCAGCAATTACAAATGCGCGGAGTCAATATTAAAACCTGTCGCGATCGCATTTTGAGCATTTTGCAAGGAGATTTGCCCGAAGGTTTATTTCCTTGGCAAGAGCCAGAAAGTTCGGTAATTCTGGAAGACCCAACCCTTGGCAATGAGTTGTTTACAGGTCGATTATTTGATCTAGAAACCGACGGCACATACCAACCGAATATGGTCAAGTTCCAACAGCTAAGGGTATATTTGCAAGCGATTATCGGCAATATGCATCAAACTCTGACCGAGCCGTTAGTTTTTCCTGAAATCAAAACCATAGCACTTGCCAAATAATTGCACCGCCCAAAGCGCTGTAAAATATACTTTCTTGCCGTGATTGTGGAAAATTTGAAGAGATTATGCTAGCAAAACGCATTTTGCCTTGTCTGGATGTAAAAGCAGGTCGGGTTGTCAAAGGGATAAACTTTGTCGATCTCAAGGATGCTGGCGATCCAGTAGAGCTAGCACAAGTCTATAACCTTGCGGGAGCTGATGAATTGGTATTTCTCGACATCACAGCGACCCATGAAGATCGCGGCACAATTTTAGATGTGGTTTATCGCACTGCTGAGCAAGTATTTATTCCGCTTACCGTAGGGGGTGGGGTTCGCAATCTCGACAATATTCGTGAACTGTTGCGGGCGGGTGCAGATAAAGTCAGCATGAATTCTGCCGCAGTAAATGATCCTGACCTAATTAATCGCAGTAGCGATCGCTTTGGAAATCAGTGCATTGTCGTTGCTATTGATGCAAGGCGGAGAAATGATCCGCATAATCGCGGTTGGGATGTCTATGTACGCGGTGGAAGAGAGAACACAGGCATTGATGCGTTGTGGTGGGCGCAGGAAGTCGTCAAGCGTGGTGCTGGGGAAATCTTGCTAACGAGTATGGATGCCGATGGCACTAAGGCGGGATATGACCTTGAACTCACTCGTCAGGTTGCGGATTTAGTGGAAGTTCCTGTAATTGCATCGGGTGGTGCAGGGAATTGTGAGCATATTTTGCAAGCAGTAACGGAAGGAAGAGCAGAAGCAGCATTATTAGCTTCGTTGTTGCACTATGGGGAGTTGACGATCGCAGAAATCAAAGAGTATCTCAGTGCTAACAAGGTAGCTGTGAGGTCAATAGCTTCTTAGATATTGCGATCATTACCACACAGAGATCTCTATAACGAAACTTCAGGAAAAAAATCCTCATCTAAAGTTTGCTCAGAAGTAAAAGGAGACTCCATTGGAAAAGTAGCGATCGCTAATCCTGTTTCCGCACTGGCTAACTTCCTTGCATTTAGATAGCCATCAGCAAACTCCTGCAAAAAATACCGCTTCAAGCTAGGACTATGTTTAAAGGCTTTGTGCAATCTGAGGCGATGTTCAATGATCGTATAGCGCCAACTATTAGAACGCTTATCAGGTTGATATTTATATTTGAGAAGATGCATCAGCAAAACTTCTAAATTACTCTCGATCGCTTGTTTTTGACTGCCACCCATGCCCTCAAGTTCTGCAACTAAATTCTCAATATCTATTTCTGCAAAATTCTGCGATCGCAATAAATCGACTGCTTGCTCTAACCACAGAGCATAATCCTGCTCATACAATGTGCCATGAGTAGCAGCCTGAAATGGATTAGGTAAAGCAACAGTCATAATCTTTAGGCAAATCTTACCGCAAGTATAGCAAAGGCTAATTGATGAACGGTTTGCATAGCCGTTCATCTCTAACTACAACTTTTGTCTCAACACCTCAAAACTGTCACTGAGATTTGCGATCGCAATTGCTTCTTGATCACCAGATTCTAGCCACTTGATTTGGACTTGCCCTGCTTCAATTTCGCTATCACCGATCACAATTGCAGCTCTCGCATTGGCATTACTGGCGCGTTTGAATTGTTTATCAAACTTCGCACCACTGAGATCGAGTTCTACCATAAATCCTGCTTTGCGGAAAACCTGAGCAATTGATAGCGACTTAGATTCGGCTTTTTCACCGCGTGAGACAATGTAAAAATCAACTTGCGATCGCTTTTGTTCCGCCACCTGTTGCATCAGGATCACCAGTCGCTCTAAACCAATCGCCCAACCTACCGCAGGCACATCCGCGCCGCCGAGTTCCGCAATTAAGCGATCGTAACGTCCACCACCACAGACTGCCGACTGTGCGCCCAATTGATTAGACTGAATCTCAAAGGCAGTACGGGTGTAGTAGTCTAAGCCACGGACTAGACGCGGATTGATGCGATAGGCAATATTCAAGTCTGTTAATAGACTTTGGACTTGCTCAAAATGCTGTTGCGATTCAGGGCTTAAATAATCGAGAATGCTCGGCGCATCTTGAGAAATTTCTTGAGTGCGTTTGTCTTTGCTATCGAGAATTCGTAAAGGGTTGCGCGTCAGGCGATCGCGAGAATCAGCATCAATTTCTTCCACAAAAGGCGTGAAATAATCCACCAATGCTTGACGATAGGCAACCCGATCTTCTGCACTGCCCACGGAATTTAGGTCAACCACAAGATCCGTTAAACCCACAGCTTGCAAAAAATCACTAGCGATGGCGATCGCTTCCGCATCCGCACGCGGATCAGCGCTACCTAATACTTCTACACCTAACTGGTGAAATTGACGCTGGCGACCTGCTTGGGGGCGTTCATAGCGAAACATTGCACCCATGTACCAGAGACGCTGCACACCACCTTGAGCAAATAACTTATTTTCGATATAGGATCGGGCTACTCCTGCCGTGCCTTCAGGACGCAAAGTCAAAGAGCGATCGCCGCGATCGCTAAAGGTGTACATTTCTTTACCGACAATATCTGTAGCTTCACCGATGCCCCGCGCAAACAGCTCCGTTGCCTCAAAAATGGGCGTGCGAATCTCGGTATAGGCGGCTTGGCTAAGGATTTGCCGCGCAGTTGCCTCTAACTGCTGCCAATAATAAATTTCGGGAGCAAGGATGTCGCGAGTGCCGCGTGTGACCTGAAGTGAAGACATGGATACAAATAAAGTCTGTGATGTTAATCCAGAATACAGAATTTTTGGTCATCAAATCCTCAATTTTTGGTTGAAATTGTGGCTTGAGCATGGAGTGGCAACGTGGACTAGCAACACTTAAGCCCCTTTTATAGCTGCAGCCAGTTACCTTACAACCTACAAGGGAGTTGCGGCGCGAAGCGCCGCAACTCCCTTTTGAGTTTATGTCTTAACTTACTTAGCTATATCTATATCTGATCACTATAAAATTTAGATTGCGATCGCAATGTACATTCAGAGGGTAACAAATCTGGGTAAAATCGGCATAGCCCTAGATTAATTCAAGTTAAATAATTCTTAAAATAGTACCCATGCCAGAAGATAACGCCAACGAACCGCAAATAAACCAATCGGCTAACGAAGCAGTATTTAATGAGGTACTAAAGAGTATAGACATTGACCCTGCTTTGCTAGCCGAACTTGGCGAAGTAACGAATGATCCAGAACAAGCAATTGATACAGCTATCCGTCAGTGGTTACAACGTCGGGCAATCAAAGAAGCCGATCGCTCTCGTCCCCTCACCATGAATCCTGTCGTACCACCACGCGGCGAATGGAATGACTAATAAATGACCAGCAAATTTAAGCAAGCTTGAATAAATTCATGCAAGACTTTTGGCTACTCAATGGCTTTTTCTTAGCACTGGGTCTGGTCTATATCACCATTGCCCTAGTTTTTATCTTTGGGACAAGGCAACGCGGTTCTAGAGTTCGCCCTGAACCGCCCGTAAAAACAAGCAAACCAGTAGTATCGAGAAAAACTGTTGGCTATAATTTTTTGGCGACAGGTGTCCTCATCAGTCTGACGGCAGCCATACTTTTACTATTGGGACAGGCAGTTAACCTATTAGTCTTAGCTGCCATCAATCTTGCCGTCACCTTTACTGCCCTGAGAATTAATCTATTTCATGACGCAGAGAGTGCTTATATGCCAACCATCCGCAATAATGAAACCGAGCAATTTACAGATCAATTTCCACAGGATCAGTCAACTATAACTATCCTAGAAGAAATAATTGACACACCCCTAATCGTGGAAGAAATTTCTCAAGAGACTCCAATCGAAGCAAATCGGAAGCCCTATGTCGAAATTTCCCCTGAACTATTTGCGGAATTAGCGGAAATTTCTAGCGATCCTGCGGCGGCAGTCGATGAAGCAATTCGTTGGTGGCTACGGCGGCGAATTGTGGAACAGGATTCCGATCGTCCCAACCGTAGAAGTTTGCGCTCTAGCGAGTCTTGGCGATCGCAACAACAAAGTTGGAATGATTAGTGGGTAATACTTTAACGGCTTTTGATGCCGTGGTCGGACAAACTCAAGCAATCACCTTACTCAAGGCAGCCATGCAACGCGATCGTATTGCCCCTGCTTACCTGTTTGCAGGGACGAGTGGTGTCGGTCGCAGCAAAACTGCTTTAGCCTTTGCCGAGATTTTACTAGGCGATCACAAATCCGTAAATCGCTTGCGCGATCGCAATCATCCCGATTTGCTATGGGTCGAGCCAACCTATTTAGATAGGGGCAAAATGCTCACAGCAAAAGAGGCTGAGGCATCAGGACTAAAGCGCCGCGCCTTGCCACAGATCAGAATTGAGCAAGTCCGTGAAATCAGTGAATTTGTGAGCCGCGCCCCGCTCGAATGTCGTCGCTCGGTGGTAATTATCGAAGAGGCTCAGTCCATGGCGGAGTCTGCCGCCAATAGCCTTCTCAAAACCCTCGAAGAACCTCTCTACGCCACGATTATTCTGATTGTGCCTGATGCTGGGTCGATCTTACCCACCCTTGTTTCCCGATGTCAGCGCATCCCTTTCACAAGGCTCAATCAAGCACAAATGCAAGAGGTACTTGCCCGTGAAGGACATGCTGATATTCCGCCTGAAGTAATTGCTCTCGCCCAAGGCTCGGCAGGAAATGCGATCGATTCCTTTGAGCGTTTTAAAAGTATCCCCAATGATTTGTTAAATTCGGTGAGACAGATTCCGCAGGATGCTCGCAGTGCAATGACCATCGCCAAGCAAATCACCAAGGATTTAGAGGTAGATCTACAATTGTGGTTAATTGATTATTTGCAAAATTATTTTTGGGAGCAGCAAAAATCTAAGTCAGTGTTGCAACATCTCGACAAAGCTAGGGAATTGATTGGTCGCTATGTCCAACCAAGGCTAGTTTGGGAAGTAACTTTACTGCATATCGCAGGAAAGCTTTAAGACCCAAAAGAGAGTTGCAACGCAACTCTCTTTTGGGTTTTGGGTCTTAACTTGCTTGGCTGCTGGAGACAACTGCGGCAATTGCTTCGCTAATTACTTCTGAACCCGCACCCACAATGCAGGATTTATCAGTAATGATTCGCTTCCAGATACGGCTACCCGCCTGACCATGGAACAATTGCAACATGTGGCGCGTGATTTTATGTAAACGCAATCCCTGCGCTGTCCATGTATCAATATAGGGAATCATCGCCTCCGCCACCTCAATTCGACTACGAATCGCTGTCTCGTCACCAAAAAATTCGAGATCGCAAGTGGCAAATAGATAGGGGTTGTCATAGGCAGCACGACCAATCATCACCGCATCGACATACTGCAACTGTTGATGCACCTGCTCTAGATTAGTAAAGCCGCCATTGATTTCGATCAATAAATCAGGAAATTCTTGCTTTAAGCGATGCACATCACCGTAGCGTAGGGGTGGAACTTCGCGATTGTCCTTCGGGCTTAGCCCCTGTAGCCAAGCCTTACGCGCATGTACAGAAAAACGCTGACACCCCACCTCCGCCAAAATTTGCACAAAATTTTGCATATCTTCATAACGATCAAGCTCATCAACTCCAATGCGATGCTTGACCGATACAGGAATTTTCGTCGCCGCCATCATTGCCGCCACACATTCGGCAACTCGTTCAGGAGTTTTCATCAAACATGCCCCAAAGTGGCCACTCTGCACCCGATCGCTGGGACAGCCCACGTTGAGATTAATTTCGTCATAGCCCATCGACTCTGCAATCCGCGCACATTCTGCCAAGTCTTGAGGATTATCACCCCCAACTTGCAGTGCAATCGGATTTTCATCGGGGGAAAATCCCAATAAATAGTCCTTATCACCATGCTTAATCGCCGCACTAGTCACCATTTCGGTATAGAGCAAAGTCCGCCGCGTAATCTGCCGCATGAAGTAGCGATAGTGGCGATCGGTGCGATCCATCATGGGCGCAATACTAATGGGATAGATTTTGCGATCGCAAACTGCTTCAGAAGTTAGCGGCGATAAGAAAGTCATAAAGAGCTAAGCATTGAGATCAATTATTTCCATTGTGAAGGCTGATGAATGCTTTTTACAAAATATTGCGATCCATAAAACAAAAAAAGAAAGTTGCAACGCAACTCTCTTTTTTACTTGTTGAATCTTTATAGGTTAAAAATTAACCTTCAGCAGATAGATTTTCGTTAAGAGGACGAATATTTACAATCTTGCCACCACGACGAAGAATTGTTTGCATCTGCTCATTCATCCGATTGTAAGGAACTTGAATTAGGGCATTACCATTGTCGTTCAGAATATAGGTGTCATTCTTAGCAGGTTGGTTCTTTAGATGTAAACCAGATACCTCATAGACAAAATAGCGGGTATCAGCAGAGGAATTAGAGAGAATCATAGATATATTTTGCAATAAATTAGAAATTAAACAAAAAGTACACCCAAAGGGTGTACTTTGGCAAACTGCGAAGCTCAACTACTGAGCAACAGTCACGCTAGCGACTTTGCCGCCCATTTTGTTGATGCGTTGCAAGGTGCTATTCAATTGATCATAGGAGACAATGTATTCTCTATTGCTACGACGCACGTTAGGGTAGCGAGGTTGAGACACTGCCGCGACTTCAATGCGGTATAGACGATCTGTCGAACCTGTAGAAGAACGACCAAAAGCACGGGTAGGCATTGTGCCACGGGTCGAACGGTATGCCCAACCATCATTACCACCAGAAGCACCCACGATGGTAGATGCACTGTTTTGAGCCAGCTCAACCGCTAGACGAGAATTATTACCTTCGATCTGAGCGCGATCGCTGTTGGCATAGCCACGATAGAGGCGAAACATTCTCGTAAAACCAGTGGTTTGATCGCCAACTTTATTTTCAAAACCACGATAGTAAGGCACTGTTGAATCACCGAAGCTATCTTCGTACTCAGCCGAGTCAATGAAAGAATCAACATCAGCATCAAAACCTTCATTTTGATAGCGATCGAGGTGCTCAATTACTTCTGCTTCGTTGTAAGGAGCGCGACCCAAGAAGTGCTTGAAGTTGAGTTCAATGACACGGGTGTGGAAGTTAGGATAAAGAAACTTGTTTTTGTAAAGCTCAGATTTAGCAACACCACGCACAAAATCACGGACAGTGATTTGTCCACTGGTGAGCAAAGACTCTAGAGGCACTAGTCTCTCTGATGCCATGATGTAATCATTTCCCAACACATGGCGATAAACAGCATTGATCACAGCTTGAGCCTGTTCTGATGTCCAGTTAGGACGTAGTTCCACTGGGCTGCTATCACTATAAGCGGAAGTTCCCAAACGGGAAGCGGCATTGGTAATCACGTTATTTTATTCTCCGTAGATATTTAAATAAATTGCAGTGCGAGGAACTTAAATAAAAAATTAATCTAGCAAGTAAGAATTTTTGATACTTGCTAGATTAATAAGATTTAAGCGGGCGAAATCTGGGTAATGCGACTACCGCTCTTGTTCAGCCTTTGCATGGTGGCAGAAAGCTGGTCATAGGTCACCAAATACTCTCTGACACTGCGACGAATTTGGGTTGACTGACCACGGTTAGCTTGGACAGCCGTAACGCGATACAGACCACGATCTCCAGCAGTGTTACCAGCTAGAGCTAGACCAAAACTAGGAGTGCGAATTGCATTAGCTGTATTGCGAGCTAGATCTTCGGTCAACCAAGTTGATTTGTTTTTGCCCTGAGCGCGATCGCTATTAGCATAGCCACGATAGAGCTGGAACATACGGTTGAACGCGACATTTTTCTGACCACGCTGGGTAGCGAATCCACGATAGTAAGGTACAGTCGAGTCACCAAAGTTCTCTTGATATTCTAAGGAATCAATATAGGAATTGATTTCAGCTTCATATCCATGCTCAATGTAGCGATTGACATGTTCTGTAATCTCCGCCTCATCATTAGGTGCGCGACCTAAAAGATGCTTGAAGTTCAATTCAATAAAGCGAACTTGAGGAGTGGAAGAGAAAAATTTGGTTCGGTACAATTCTGATTGCGCTAAAGCACGAACAAAGTCTCTTACCGAAAGATTACCACTAGCCAACATTGACTCAGCCGTGGTCAAACGTTCTGACAGCATCAGGTGATCATTACCAAACACTTGGCGATAGGCAGCCGTGATCACTGACTGTATATCAGCATCGCTCCAATTCGTTTTCAATTCCACAGGAGAAGCATTAACAAAAGGCTCAAATCCTAAACGGGTTGCTGCCGCAGAACTTGTCATATCGAAGCTCCTTAAAAATAATGGGATTTTTTATAAAATATTTAAAAATATTTAGTATGGCATCTCTTAAAAATCCACACTAAACCAATGCAGAAAACGGTAAGCACTTCCCCTCAGGGTGTACTTACCGTCTTCGGGGTTTTCTTGATTCTCT
The DNA here is from genome assembly GCF_014696385.1 of Pseudanabaena mucicola FACHB-723. Classification (GTDB taxonomy): domain Bacteria; phylum Cyanobacteriota; class Cyanobacteriia; order Pseudanabaenales; family Pseudanabaenaceae; genus Pseudanabaena. The sequence continues at coordinate 38,860 of NZ_JACJQB010000013.1, read as the reverse complement.
AGTAACTTTAGCAATTTGTGCTGAAGTGAGAACCCAGATTTTTGTTGAAGGTACGGCGAAGCCAAACTTTCGATAGAAATCTGGTGGTTCGCTTTATTACAAATTGCTGTAACTAGAAGAAAACCTTAGCTGAGCGCATTGATTGCATAGTCGATGTAGGAGTTAGCTTCTAAAGCTGCATCGCCACCCAAACCGTGGTTAGCTCTGATGTACTTCAAAGCTTCAACATACCAGCTAGGAGATAGATCGAAAGCACGGTTGATTTCGGTCAAACCACTGACAAGGTAATCATCCATAGGACCAGTGCTACCAGCGATCAAGCAGTATGTGATCATGCGGATGTAGTAACCGATGTCACGAGAGCACTTTGCCTTACCACGAGGGGTGGAAGCGAAGTTGTTACCTTGTTGTTGGGTGGTGTAAGGATACTTCTGATAAACAGCATTTGCAGCACCTTCAGCCAAGCTAGCAGCATTAGCGCTCAAACCCTTAGCAGCATCAAGGCTAGCTGCGGCTGTGCGTAGACGACCAAATGCAGCTTGCATTTCAGGAACACTTAGAAAGCGACCTTGAGAATCTGCTGTAGCGACGGCTTCAGTTAAAGGAGTCTTCATGCTCAATGTACCTCTAAAAAATTATTTGTGTTGGAATGTAGAGAAAAAGGAAGAAAAGAAAATTATTTCAAAAAGTTTTAATGCAAGGTGCTTGCACAAAAATTTTATTGAGTGATTAGCCTACTGCTGCGGCTGCTTTGTCGAAATAGCCAGCTAGTTCAGACATAAGAGCACTACAATCACCACGAGTTACGCCATTAGGATCGTTAGCAAGTGCGATCGCAGCAGCCTTCATTTTTTCGATACCTACTGCAACAGATCCACCAGGTACGCCCAAAGCGCTGTAGGTTTCACGCAAGCCATTGAGGCAACGATCTTCTAGAACACTAGCATCACCAGCAAATACAGCGTAGGTTACATAGCGAAGGATGATGTCCATATCGCGCATACAAGCAGCGATACGACGGTGGGTGTATGCATTTCCACCAGGAGCGATCAATTGAGGTTGCTCTTCAAACAAAGCACGAGCAGCATCGGTAACGATGGAGGATGAGTTGGAGGTGATGCGGTTAACAACATCCAAGCGCTTTGTGCCGTCAGCAACCAATTGCTTGAGAGCATCAATTTGAGAATCACTTACAAAAGCTCCGCGAGTATCTGCCTGAGCAACTACTTTGGTAAAAGCGTCTAGCATTTAAAGAATCTCCTTAATAATTTTAAAGGTATATTTTAATAGCGAAATCATTCTGAACCGAGCTACTACTTGTATTGAGATTTTGAGTCAGACCAGCCAAATCAAAATCGAATAAAGCTAAGTAGCATTGCCAAGAAATCAAATAAAGCACTAAGCCCAACTTCAATTTGATTTACTCAATGGAACTAAACCGAAATAAGTTTTGATGTCATTTTTAGTTTAGTCGTTTCCGAATAATGCGATTAAAACAACTAATTTGTGCAGATTTTGTGCAAATTTAAAAATACTGTATATGAAGTTACGTAAAGAATATTTAGAATCGCTATAATCCCCTTCCAGCAAGTTTTTTTAGGGATTTGTACCTATCAAAATATTGTTAAGTATTCTTTGCATTTAGATCCATTTCTTTATATAAAGATTAATAACAAAGCTAAACTTCTTACACCTTTTGCTTTACAGAAATTGCTGATCATAAATATTGATAGAATTAGTAACTTTTACTCATGGTTATTTCTAGCCAATGCAAAATCAATATAAACAAATGTTAAGCAATTCATAAGGAATCTTTTTAATATTTTTTTAATAAGCTAGATAAGTATAAATACTGTTTAGTTCACATCAAGAGAAGCATAGAAGATATAGCGATCGCAATATCTTCTATGGCTGTAGAAATAACTTGCACAAAAAAGAGGAAGTGATTCGCACTTCCTCTTTTTTCTATAAGTAACAAGATTAATTTACGCCACAAAATCAAAGAGCATTGTAGTCATATAGCGCTCTGTCCATTCTGCACCAAAGGACTTTTCCAGAATCCTGCGCGTCTTATCGTTTTGTTGTTGCTTTTGGCAATAGTTGCGCTGACCTGCCAGAATTTGCTCGATATCTGGAGATGCAGTCAAAGGCTCAGTAGCCACTGCCAATTGACAATGTACAGTCAAAAAGTCCCGCACTCTTTGCAAAAATGCAGTTTCTTCGCTCTCGCCCATCGGACGCACAAACAAACAAAAATCTGAAAATATATCGCCCCATGGAGGTAACTCACGGGTCTGCTCAAACGCGATCGCAGGGAGATTAGACAGGGCATCGTAATAGCTGCGGGGTAAAGCGCGTTCAGGATGCACAGGCGAGAGATCTACGATCGCCGCACTGATACTGCCGCGTCCGCCCACAAGATCGGCTCCAAAAATGGGAATACCATATTGAGGGTTCGGAAACATCACACAGTGCAGAATATCCAGACCACTACCAACCTTAGCAAGTTCGAGGTGCAGCTTCCGAAATTGCGGCGTGCTATAGCAATGGTTTTCGATGACTAGACGCTCACCTTCTAAAGCTCCTTCCACATAGCCCAGATCTTCAGGAACTTGATAGGGAGATAGCTCTAAATTTTCCTGCCAAACAGATTCAATACAGTTAGCTAAATTATGAATTAGAGGATATTGTTGCTCTCGCAGCGACGTTTGTGTCAATTGGGTCATGCGGTTTCCAGTTATATTTTGATTAAAAAAGTGATGATGCTAAACATGTTATAGCTATATTCAGTCACGCTGAGACACAAACCAGAATTGAATGGCGGTGCGGAGCGCCGCCATTCAATTCTGGTTTGTCCTAATAATATTAGCTATAAACACTGAATCGTTTTAAACGGTTATGAATACGATTTACTAAGTGAATATTGACCATCGGCTTACAGAGATAGTCATCGGCTCCGACACTAAAGGCAAGATTTTGCGTATTGGCATCGGTTATCGCACTCAAAAATAGAACTGGTAAACGCTGCCAGTTAGGTTTACTTCTCAGGTCTTGACAAATCTCTAAACCATTGATTTCAGATATATTCACTTCCAATATTAGTACATCTGGCAAAATGGATTGCAAGACCGTCCAAAAGTCCCTTGCATCCGCCAAAGTGGTCACTTTAAAACCCCAAGGCTTGAGTAACTTCGGTAGCGATCGCAAATATTCCACATCATCATCCAAGATCATCACTTTAATATCTTGGGGAATCGCATCAAGAGAGTTAACAAGATTACTTCCAATAGTATTGATATTAGTGATAACTCGCTTTAGTGGTGATGATTTATGCTCATCATGAATAGAAATAGAACTTTCCGAAAGAGCGCGCACATTCATATCGGGAGCTTTGAGGTAATAGCCTCGTCCATGGACAGTTGCCACAAAATCTGATGGCGCACCTGCTGTGACTAGTTTATGGCGCAATCGGCGAATATGCGATCGCACCGTTGCTTCTGACGGAAATTCATCGGAAGACCACAGCCGATCGAGAATTTCATCGGCACTAAGCAAATGTTGACTATCGCGCAATAGCAATTCCAATAGCTCATATTCTTTATTGGTCAGCGATAGAAGTTGATTATTGTAAAAAACCTCACAGGTACTAGGATTGAGCAATAAGTCTCCCCAAACAAGCAAAGGGAAAGAAGTGGCATGGCTTCGTCGTAATAGCGCTCTAATTCGGGCAATTAATTCGGGTAGATCAAAGGGCTTAACTACACAGTCATCTGCCCCCGCATCTAATCCGCTCACCTTAGCGGTGCTATTGTTTTGAGCAGTTAAGAGCAGAATCGGCACAGTATATCCTTCCGCTCGAAACCTTTGACAGAGAGAGATTCCGTCTAAATTTGGCAAAACTATATCTAAAACGATTAGGTCATATTCAAAGGTGGAGCCATAGGTCCAACCCGCTTCCCCATCCTTGACCACATCGACAATATAGTGATGGGCTGCCAAAGCTTTGGTGAGACCAGTAATCAATGCTTCATCATCTTCGACTAGCAATATTTTCATGTTGTTCCTATGACTTGCTCATAGCTGTCCAATTCACGCCCAAAGCTTCTCATACCAATTTAGTATTGTATCAATTCAGATCAGGCAAGTCTAACGCTGTAGTAAACTTATGTCTGCACCCTTGATTTGGTGCTATTTAGTGCATTTTTTGTTATTTCGTCGTTGTTTTAGTACCGCAGCAGGTTTTTGATTTTGTCTGAAGATTTGTCCAACTCTAACTCTGTAAACACACAGATTCCAACTCTGGCAGTGCTTGCCTCTGGCAGTGGGAGCAATTTAGAAGCGATCGCAAAAGCAATTGCCCATGGACAGCTAGCAGCCAAAATTGCCGTGGTTATTTACAATGAGCCAGATGCTTTTGTAAAGCAACGAGCCGAAAAATTTGGTATTCCTGCAATTTTAGTCAATCATCGTGATTACAAGTCTCGTAAAGACCTCGATCGCGCCATTATTGACATTCTCATCACCTACAGCATTGATTTGGTGATCATGGCAGGCTGGATGCGGATTGTCACTCAAGTTTTAATTGATGCCTTCCCAGAACGCATTCTCAATATTCACCCCAGCCTACTACCTAGCTTTAAGGGTATCCATGCCATCGAACAAGCCTTTAACTATGGGGTCAAAATTACGGGCTGCACAGTGCATTTACTCAGCCTTGAAGTTGATAGCGGTAAAATCCTCAAACAAGCGGCTGTGCCAGTGTTTGAAGACGACAGGTTAGAGGATTTACAAAAACGGATTCAAGTCCAAGAACATATTATTTATCCTGCTGCGATCGCAGAATATAGCCAAACTTTACGGCTCAAGCTATCTTTACCTTTGCCAGAAGGTACGTGAACTTACAATGCTGCTAGTCACCCTCTCGGTTCTTGTCCAAGGCAAAAAAGTTTTGCTATAACTCAAGATTTTGTGCCAGAATTCTGACACATTTTGCGGCTGTGAGAGGAAATTATGCGTTTAACACAATTGCTAGAGTCAGCAGGATATCAACATTCACAGCCAGAACTAGAAGGGCTGGAAGTAAAGCGTGTAATTACCGATTCGCGATCTTGCCAAGCTGGTGATTTGTTTATTGGCATGACAGGGACTCAGGTGGATGGGGGCAAATTCGCACCACAGGCGATCGCACAGGGAGCAGTGGCAGCGATCATCTCCCATCAGGCTTTTGCGGATTTATCTGAGCAAGAAAAAAACAAGGCAATTGCCGTGGATGATGTAGTTATCGCTTGCAGCAAAATTGCGACGGCTTTTTATGAATATCCTGCTCAGAAGTTGAAGTTGGTAGGGGTGACGGGAACCAATGGCAAAACCACCACCACGCATTTGATCGAGTTTTTATTACAAACCCAGTATGCATCGGCATTGTTTGGGACTCTCTATACCCGTTGGGCTGGCTATTCGCAAACGGCAACCCATACCACTCCTTTTGCGGTGGACTTGCAGGCGCAGCTCGCGGAAGCGGTTGCCGCAGGTTGTGATGCAGGATTGATGGAGGTTAGCTCCCATGCCCTGCACCAAAGTCGAGTTTTGGGCTGTCCCTTTGAAGTGGCAGTATTTACCAATTTGACGCAGGATCATTTGGACTATCACAAAGACCTAGAGGATTATTTTCAAGCGAAGGCTTTGTTATTCGCTGATACCTATTTACAGGGTCGGGCAATTATCAACTTAGATGATACTTTTGGTCAACGTTTAGCGCAAATGGTAACAGATAAGCCGATCTGGACTTACAGTATTAGCAACTCACAGGCTGATTTTTATACTGAAAATCTTGCCTATTTGCCCAATGGTGCGACAGGAACATTGCATACGCCACAGGGTGCGATCGCATTTACGACACCCTTAGTCGGACGTTTTAATGTCGAAAATATTTTAGCGGCGATCGCCACGGCTCTGCATATGGGCATGAACTTAGCAGAGGTGGTGAGTCGTTTACCCGAATTTAAAAATGTCCCTGGGCGCGTTGAACGGGTGCAAATCAGTGATGCCCAAGATGTCACAGTGGTTGTGGACTATGCCCATACACCCGACAGTCTCGAAAATTTACTCAAGGCAATGCGTCCCTTTACCCAGCGAGAATTAATTTGTGTCTTTGGCTGTGGTGGCGATCGTGATCGCACTAAGCGCCCATTGATGGGCGGCATCGCCGCCCGACTCGCCGATCGGGTCTATGTAACTTCCGACAATCCCCGCACCGAAGATCCGCAGAGAATTCTGGATGATGTCGTCGCAGGAGTCGTAACCGATATTGGGGATAAACCGATGATTGTTGAAGGAGATCGCCGTAGCTGCATTCAACTTGCGATCGCAAATGCACAGGCAGGCGACACAATCTTGATTGCAGGTAAAGGGCATGAAGACTATCAAATTATTGGACGCGAGAAGATCCATTTCGATGATCGCGAAGAGGCGCAAGTGGCTCTTGCCAAACGATTCCAATAATCGTATAGCTGTCGCCATTCTTGTTAGGACATAAAACCCCAAAAACGAGTTGTGGCGCTTTGTGCCACAACTCGTTTTTGGGGTTTTGATTTTTCCTGATCACCATAAATAGGCAGAGTTAGGAAAACTCGGTTATGATTCAAAACAAGCATCTGTCAAACCAAGTTAAGCTTTTCACCCAAAAGTAATCACATGGGTTCGCCAACTATCCACACACCGAAACTATTAGTTATCGACGACGAACCCGATAACTTGAGCTTGTTGGTGCAGACTTGTGATGAAAATTGGCAATTTTTGTTGGCTCATAGTGGTCTAGAAGCCTTGACAATCATCAATCAGCAAGGAGAAGTATCGGTAATCATCGTTGATCTAGAAGCCATGGGCAATGATGCTGAAGTTTTACGTCAGATCGAGCGACAATATCCCGATACCATGCAGATTGTCAAATCAGAATCGTCTGCCATTGAAGGATTAAATGCCTTTAGATATGTACAGAAGCCATGGCATGAAATAGAACTAAAAGATTTAGTAAATCAAGCGATTGCCACCCATCACATTTTGCGATCGCGAACTGCTGAGTTACGCCATGCCCTACGGCAACAATCACTTTTAAATGCGATCGCCTCTTCCGTCGATAGTACAACTCCCTATCGCGATAGTATTGCCGCGATTGCCAAGGCAATTGCCAAGGATTATGATGCTTCCATCGTTTTGCTGCGCCTCATTGAAAACGAGGAACTATCAGAGGATTACATCGCTTACTGTGCAGAACCAACTGCCAATTTAGCGAACCTAGCGGAAACCCTCACATTGCTGCCACAAACCATAGCAATCAGTGACGTTGCCAGTCATCCCCACCTTGACCCATCAGAGCGTCAAGTTTATGCAGAGGCAAATATCAAATCAGTTCTCCTCGCACCCCTGATCGTCAACAAAGAACAGCTAGGCATCCTTTCCATCTATCACTGCGACCAACCACATATATGGAATGAAGACGAATTAACCCTAATGACGCTAGCCGCCAATCAATCTGCGATTGTCAGTTCCCATGCGAGAGCCTATGATCGCATTCAGGAACTTGCCGAACGGGAGTTGCTTCTCAATACAATTACTAGCACGATTCGCTCTAGCCTCGACCCGCAGAAAACATTTGCCGCAATTACCCAACAGCTTGCCGAGACTTTAAACGCAGAAAGTTGCGCCCTCTCATTATGGAAAGAAACCGATGATCATTTACGTTGCGTGGGACTGCATCTATTAGAGCCAATGGATCTCCCCTATGACCCCAATGATCCCGTCACCTCAAGCTTGCCGCAGTCCTTTGTCGATATTTCGGCAAATCCAATCTTCCAAGCGCTGATTAGCTCAAAGCAACCCGTAGCAATTAACGATTTACAAAAAAATCCTGAATGGAACGTTGCTGATTTGCCATTGCAAGCCCCTGCACGATCGCTCCTCGTTGTGCCGATGCTCTTGGATGGCAAGATTATTGGAAGCATTTCCATGCGCCAAAATCAGCAGCCAAGGCGATGGACTGATGCCGAAATTTCACTGGTGCAAGCGGTAGCAATTCAAGCTGCTATTGCTGTACAACAGGCAAATCTGTTTCAGACCACCCGACAACAAGCCCAAAAATTACTCGAACTTGATCGCCAAAAAACAGAGTTCTTTCAAAATATCTCCCACGAATTCCGCACCCCCCTAACCCTGACGATTGGACCTCTCGAATCTGCGATCGAAAAGAATGATGGACTTCCCTATGAGCAGTCCGTAATTGCCCTGCGTAACTGTCGGCGACTGCTGCGTTTAGTTAATCAATTACTTGATATTCAGCGTCTTGATGCTGGCAAAATGCAAGCCTGCTTCCGCCCCTGTAATCTGGTGGAATTTGTTAGTCAAACCATCGAGTCTTTTCGTCCCTACTGCGATCGCAAAGATATTCAGCTATTGAGCGAATTTAGCGAAGAATGTCCAGAGATTTATATAGACATCGAACAGTTCGACAAAATCATCTATAACCTGCTATCCAATGCTATGAAGTTCACGCCTAGACAAGGCAGCATCACCCTGAATATTTCCATCGATAACGAACAAAAAACCTGCATTCTCAGCGTTTGTGATACGGGCATCGGCATTAAGGAAGATCAACTACCCTTTCTATTTGATCGCTTCTGCCAAGCTGAGGGTTCTGTCAATCGTAGTTATGAAGGCAGTGGGCTAGGGCTAGCGCTGGTTAAAGAATTGGTGCATCTGCACGGTGGGACAATTTCGGTGACTTCCGAATATGGCATAGGCACAACCTTCACGATTACGATTCCTCTTGGCAGCGCACATTTACCTGCTGAGCAAGTGAGTGATACACCCACGGACTGGCAAGTATCCCACGCCAACATCGAGTTAGCCGATCTGAATATTGATGACCAGACTCTCGAAGAAATTGCGATCGCCAGCCCCGAACATCAGCTAGAGGTGATTACTGGCAACAAAATTTTAATCATTGATGATAATCACGACCTCCGCAACTATCTGCGCCGCATCCTAGAGCAAGCGGGATATCAAGTTGTTTCTGCACATAATGGCGCTAAGGGCTACGTTCAAGCCAAACAACATCATCCCGACTTAATCATCACCGACTTAATGATGCCACAGGTGTCAGGACTAGACTTAATTGCCTTAATCCGTGCCGATACAGATTTATCAGGTACGCCGATTATTTTACTCACGGCAAAAGCCAATGAAGAGTCACGGATTGAAGGCACAGAAATCGGCGCAGATGGATATTTATCAAAGCCCTTTAATGATCGCGAATTAGTTGCCGAAGTCCGCAACTTGTTAGCGCTTAAGGCTAATGAACATCGCGTTCGCCAGCTCAATTCCTATTTGACCGAATCGGTACTCAAGCGTTTTTTGCCACCAAGCCTAGTTACCAAAGCCGCCACAGGACAACTTAGCCTTGACCTCCGCCCTGAACCTAAAATGATTACGGTTTTGTTTGCCGATATTGTTGGGTTTACTCCCCTCGCCAATACTTTGCGATCGCGCAGAGTTGCGGAACTTCTCAATCAGTACCTCAGCACCATGAGCAAAGTGATTTTTGCCAATGGCGGCACTGTCGATAAATTTATGGGTGATGGCATCATGGCGTTGTTTGGTGCACCCGAAGATTGCAGCCCCAATGAGCAAGTACATCGCGCCGTCCAAAGTGCCAAACAAATGCAACGAGCTTTGTCTAAGCTCAATGAACAATGGCAATCCCAAGGCATTCCCAAGGTCAGGTTTCGTTGTGGCATCCATCAGGGAACTGCGGTAGTCGGTATGTTTGGCAGCCCAGAACGATCGGATTACACAGCGATTGGCCCCACAGTCAATATTGCCTCACGCATTCAAGCGGCGGCAGAACCCGATTGCATTCTCGTATCGGCAACGGTGGCTGACTATCTCGAAGATGAAGAAATTCACAAGCGCGACCCTCTCAAACTCAGAGGAGTTGATGAAACTGTATTAACATTTTTTGTAGATAACTAGCTATAAATATCAGCACAAAGCGCTGTATTTTTATATTTATTTAGGGCTTCATTTAGGGATTAATGACGTGGAACTAGAAGATTTTTTTGCCTTAATACATCCTGCGATCGCAATTATTGTGGTGTTTCCTCTGATCGGCATTGTCACCCATCGCTCTTGGCTAGTCCGTCAACGTCGCTTGCAAACCATTGCTGGCGAAAAAAGTAAGATCCCACCCATAGTTGGCTCTGAACATGTGGAAGTAGGAAATTGGCTAAGCATCTCCGTCGTCGGTGTGACACTATTGGGGATGGCTTACCCAATCTTTTCTCGATTCATCAGAAATGATACTTTTACCAAAGAACCTGTACGGGCAATCGCGGTAATTGCTATTTTTATAGCAACCATCGCCTCATTCACTTTCCTATTCAAAGCCAAGATCAAAAATTGGCGCAATATTTTTGCCACCTTCACAGCGATCGGCTTACTTATCTTAGGATGGCAACCAGAAGTATTTCGACGGGATAACGAATGGTTCTTTTCCCATTATTACTATGGTATCGTCGCAGCAATCTTGATGATTATTTCCGTTGCAATTACTCAAGATATTTACAAAGACAAGCAAAATCGTTGGCGCAATATTCATATCATCCTCAACTGCTTAGCCTTACTGCTCTTTATCGGACAGGGCATGACTGGCACTAGGGATTTGCTATCAATTCCTTATACTTGGCAAAAATCATATCTTGGCAAATGTGATTTTACAAATCGAACCTGTCCTCAATTACCCCCTACCCCAACAGCAAATTAACCCCACAACAACAAAAGAAGTGCCACGCAGAGCACGACACTTCTTTTGATATACGGTGAAGCAAGTTAGAACCAAGTGCGATCGCAAATTGCTTCTTGCATTTTATTAATCACCTCATCAACGGAAATTGCACCAAGTTCGCCATGCTTGCGGCTACGGATGCTGAGCGTACCAGCTTCAACTTCCTTTGCACCAATGACTGCCATGACAGGGACTTTTTCCATTTCTGCTTTGCGGATTTGCTTAGCCATGCGATCACCGCTATGGTCTAGTTGCACACGCAACCCAGCCGCTTTCATCTTGGCAGCAACCTGCTCTGCATAATCCATTTGACTATCAGAGACAGCAATGAGCTTAGCCTGTACAGGTGCAAGCCACAACGGAAAATCACCCGCATAGCTTTCAATCAATACACCAATAAAGCGCTCAACCGAACCAAACAAAGCACGGTGAATCATGATCGGTTGATGTCTTGCACCATCTTCGCCAACATATTCCATCTGGAAGCGATCGGGCAGATTAAAATCTAACTGAATCGTCGAACATTGCCAACGGCGACCGATCGCATCTTCGATCTTAATATCGATCTTTGGTCCATAGAAAGCGCCACCCCCTTCATCAACAACATAATTCCAACCCTTATGATTAAGCGCCTGCTTGAGCGCCTTAGTGGACTTCTCCCAAATCGCATCAGATCCAACATATTTCTCTGGACGAGTAGAAAGATTGATTTCGTAGTTCGCAAACCCAAAGGTAGAAAGAATCAATTCTGCTAAGTTCAGAACCCCCAAAATCTCCTGTTCAATCTGTTCTTCAGTACAAAAAATATGAGCATCATCTTGGGTAAAGCCGCGCACCCGCATCAAACCATGCATCGTACCAGAACGCTCATAGCGGTACACAGTACCAAGCTCAGCATAGCGGATCGGAAACTCCTTATAGGAATGCAGCGTATCTTTATAAATTAAGACATGAAAAGGACAGTTCATCGGCTTAAGCTGATAAACCTGATGCTCCACTTCCATCGGCTGAAACATACTTTCGCGATAGAAATCATTATGTCCAGAGATCTTCCACAGGTCTAAATTCGCCATATGGGGCGTAGTTACTGACTCGTAACCATTCTTGACATGGGTATCTTTCCAAAAAGTCTCGATCGTATTGCGGATGATCGCCCCCTTGGGATGCCAGAACACCAATCCGCCACCAGCATCTTCTTGAATACTGAATAGTTGTAGATCTTTACCGATAGTACGGTGATCACGGCGTTTAGCCTCTTCTAACATCGCATGATAAGCCTGAAGCTGCTCAGGGCTTTCCCACGCCGTACCATAAATACGTTGCAGCATCGGATTTTTTTCATCGCCGCGCCAATAAGCTCCCGCAATGCTTTCTAGAGCAAAGGCATCAGGGTGAATATCTCCTGTACTACCAAGGTGCGGTCCCGCACACAAATCCCACCAAGGTTGCTTTTCAAGCTTTTCAGGATCACCAATAAAATAGCGACTAATATTTTGTCCTTCAGGAATTGCCGCTAATAATTCTATTTTGTAAGGCTCATTCAGCTTTTCGATTTCGGCAAGCATTTCAGGACGTGGCAATTCCTGCCGCACAAGGGGCTGATTCCACTTAATGATCCGCTTCATTTCCTTAGCGATCGCTTTGAGATCGCTGGGGGCAAATGGTTCTTTACGATCAAAATCATAATAAAAGCCATTCTCAGTTGCAGGACCGATTGTCACCTTAGCATCGGGATATAACTTTTGGACTGCCATCGCCATCACATGGGAACAAGTGTGGCGAATCCGCGCTAGTTTTTCAGTATCGGCTTGCCGCAGGATATCACTCGGTTTAATATCACTGGACTTTTCTGCAACTGCATCCATAACTTGATGTCGTGACCTTTATTAGTTTACAAAATTACAAATTTAATCTCAGTCTACTATCTTAACTTTTTTTGCTAGGCATTCGACAGTTATATAGCTGTAGCAAATCTTAATAACAGTTGCAATGAATAACTAATCATCAAATAACAAAATCCCCCACATTAGTGTGGGGGATTTTGTTATTCATCTAATTTAGCAAGCTAGATTAACCGAAAGCAGTCGATGTGGAGGCAATCAGGAAGGCTGCGTAAGTAACAATGTAGCCAATCGTGAAGTGAGCCAAGCCAACCAAACGAGCTTGAACGATGGAGAGAGCCACAGGCTTGTCTTTCCACTGAACTAAACTTGCAAGAGGTGTGCGTTGGTGAGCCCATACAAGGGTTTCGATCAATTCTTGCCAGTAACCACGCCAAGAGATCAAGAACATGAAACCAGTTGCCCAAACAAGGTGTCCAAACAGGAACATCCAAGCCCAAACAGAGATATTGTTCATACCATAGGGGTTATAGCCATTGATCAACTGTGCGGAGTTGAGCCATAGGTAGTCACGAAGCCAGCCCATAATGGTGACAGAGGATTCGTTGAACTGAGCAACGTTACCTTGCCATACACCGAGGTGTTTCCAGTGCCAGTAGAAGGTTGTCCAACCGATGGTGTTCAACATCCAAAACATGGCGAGGTAGAAGGAATCCCATGCAGAGATATCGCAAGTACCGCCACGACCAGGACCGTCGCAAGGGAAGCTGTAGCCGAAGTCTTTCTTGTCTGGCATGAGCTTAGATCCACGAGCATCTAACGCGCCCTTAACCAAGATCAAGGTGGTGGTGTGTAGACCTAGTGCGATCGCATGATGAACTAGGAAGTCGCCAGGACCAACGGTGAGGAACAAAGAGTTATCACCAGAGTTGATACCAGCCAACCAACCAGACAACCAAACGTTACCGCTATTTGGCCAAGCTGTTGCAGCGATGCTATCAGGGTTAGAAAGTAGGACATCAAATCCATACAATGCTTTACCGTGAGCAGCTTGAATCCATTGAGCAAATACAGGCTCGATCAAGATTTGCTTTTCAGGAGTACCGAAAGCTTGCATTACGTCGTTGTGAACGTAGATACCGAGAGTGTGGAAACCTAAGAAGAGTGATACCCAGCTTAAGTGAGAGATGATTGCTTCTTTGTGCTCGAGCATACGTGCAAGCACGTTGTTCTTGTTAGCTTCAGGATCGTAGTCACGGACGAAGAAGATCGCACCGTGAGCAAATGCACCGACCATCAAGAAACCAGCAATATATTGGTGATGAGTATATAAAGCAGCTTGAGTGGTGAAGTCCTTAGCGATGAAAGCATAGGAAGGCATCGAGTACATGTGCTGAGCAACCAAGGATGTGATTACACCCAAAGAAGCAAGAGCAAGACCGAGTTGGAAGTGCAAGGAGTTGTTAACTGTGTCATACAAGCCTTTGTGACCATCGCCTAACAAACCACCGAAAGGAGTACCCTTAGGAGGATTGTGTGCAGACAAGATCTCTTTGATGCTGTGACCGATACCAAAGTTGGTGCGGTACATGTGACCAGCAATGATGAACAATACTGCGATCGCAAGGTGGTGATGAGCAATATCAGTCAACCAAAGAGACTCGGTTTGAGGATGGAAACCACCTAAGAAGGTGAGGATTGCAGTACCAGCGCCTTGAGAAGAACCAAACACATGACCTGCGGTATCAGGATTCTGAGCATATACGCCCCAGTTACCAGTGAAGAAAGGTGCAAGACCTGCTGGGTGAGGAGGAACGCTCAAGAAGTTATCCCAACCGACATGGATACCGCGAGATTCAGGAATCGCAACGTGAACCATGTGACCAGTCCATGCCAAGGAGCTTGCTCCAAACAAACCAGCCAAGTGGTGGTTGAGGCGAGACTCAGCATTCTTGAACCAAGAGAGACTAGGACGGAAGCTGGGCTGTAGGTGCAACCAACCTGCAAAGAGCAGGACGGCAGCAAATACTAGCATCCAGATCGCACCAGTGAATAGCTCAGCATTGGTACGCATTCCGATGGTGTACCACCAGTGGTAAACACCAGAGTAAGCGACGTTAACAGGACCAGCAGCATCAGTTTGAGTGAACGCTTCAACTGCTGCCTTACCAAAGTGAGGATCCCAGATCGCATGGGCGATGGGACGTGTGGTGAGAGGATTTTGAATCCATTGCTCGAAGTTACCCTGCCACGCTACGTGAAACAGGTTGCCAGATGTCCACAGGAAGATGATTGCCAAGTGTCCGAAGTGTGAAGCAAAGATCTTTTGGTAAAGACTTTCTTCAGTAACACCATCGTGACTTTCAAAATCGTTCGCTGTAGCGATCGCATACCAGATCCGACGGGTTGTTGGATCTTGTGCGAGAGCCTGGCTAAACTTAGGAAATTTCGTTGCCATAATTACTTCAATTTCTCCGTTAATATTAGCCAAGTGCACCGTAACGGGCTAGGAAGAATGCCCAAGTTGTGGCAATTCCACCTAAGAGGTAGTGAGCTAGACCCACTGCACGACCTTGAGTAATGCTCAAAGCGCGAGGAGAGATAGCAGGAGCGACGTTGAGCTTGTTGTGTGCCCAAACGATTGACTCGATGAGTTCTTGCCAGTAGCCACGACCACTGAATAGGAACATGAGGCTAAAGGCCCAGATGAAGTGAGCGCCTAAGAAGATCAAACCGTAAGCCGACAATGCCGAACCGTAGGATTGAATAACATTGGAAGCTTGTGCCCACAAGAAGTCACGCAACCAGCCATTGATGGTCAATGCACTCTGTGCAAAGTTGCCGCCAGCCATGTTGGTGATTGTGCCGCTTGCGTCAACAGTACCGAAGATATCGGACTGCATTTTCCAAGAGAAGTGGAAGATGACAACGGAAATACAGTTGTACATCCAGAAAAGACCGAGGAATACGTGATCCCATGCCGAAACTTGACATGTGCCGCCACGACCAGGACCGTCGCAAGGGAAGCGGAAACCAAGTTCAGCTTTGTCTGGAATCAAGCGAGAGCTACGAGCATAAAGCACGCCTTTCAGCAAGATCAAAACAGTGACGTGAATGGTAAACGCATGAATGTGGTGTACCAAGAAGTCAGCTGTACCGAGAACCATGTGAGCAGCAGCTACTTTACCGCCAACAACAAGAGTTTCACCGCCAAAGATGGGGCTAACACTAGAGGTTGCGTAAGGAGCGGTTGTACCAGCAGCAGCAGCATGGATACCTTGAATCCAGTTAGCGAAGACGGGCTTCAACTGAATTGCGGTGTCGGAGAACATATCTTGAGGACGACCCAATGCACGCATGGTGTCGTTGTGGATGTAAAGACCAAAGCTGTGGAAGCCGAGGAAAATACATACCCAGTTGAGATGAGAAATAATTGCATCACGGTGACGCAACATCCGATCAAGCAAGTTGTTTACATTCTTAGCAGGATCGTAATCGCGAACCATGAAGATACCTGCGTGAGCAGCCGCACCACAGATCAAGAAGCCGCCAATCCACATGTGATGTGTGAATAGAGAAACTTGAGTTGCGTAGTCGATCGCAATGTAGGGGTAAGCAGGCATCGCGTACATGTGCTGAGCGACGATGATGCTCAAAGAACCCATCAAAGCGAGGTTGACAGCGAGCTGTGCATGCCAAGAAGAGGTCAAGATTTCGTATAGACCCTTATGACCTTCACCAGTTAGAGGACCCTTGTGAGCTTCAAGGATTTCCTTCATGCTGTGACCGATACCCCAGTTGGTGCGGTACATATGGCCAGCAATGATGAAAAGAGTTGCGATCGCAAGGTGATGGTGAGCTTGGTCAGTTAGCCAAAGAGATCCAGTCTGAGGATTCAAACCACCCTTGAAGGTTAGGAAATCTGCATAAGCACCCCAGTTCAAAGTGAAGAAAGGTGTTAAGCCCTGAGCAAAGCTAGGGAAGATGTCCGCCATCAATTGAGGATTGGTGATGAACTCATGAGGAAGAGGGATCTGATCGGCAGGTACGCCCTTATCAAGGTAGTAGTTGATAGGAATCGATACGTGGATCTGATGTCCAGCCCAAGAGAGTGAACCCAAACCGAGTAAACCAGCCAAGTGGTGGTTCATCATCGATTCAGCATTCTTAAACCACTCAAGTTTAGGAGCTGCCTTGTGGTAGTGGAACCAACCAGCGAAGAACATTAAGCCTGCCATCACCAAACCGCCAATTGCGGTACAGAGGAGTTGATACTCGGTGGTGATACCAGATGCTCTCCACAGGTGGAACAAACCAGAAGTGATTTGAATACCTTGGAAACCGCCACCAACATCGCCGTTCAAGATATCTTGACCGACAACATTCCAGACCACTTGGGCGCTGGGTTTGATGTTGACTGGATCGGCAAGCCAACCAGTGTAGTTGGAGAATTTTGCACCGTGGTAATACATACCACTGAGCCAGATAAAGATAATACCTAGATGCCCAAAATGAGCAGAGAAGATCTTACGGGCAGTATCTTCTTCGGTTGTGAAACTGTCAAAGTCATGCACATTGGCATGAAGATCCCAAATCCATGTGGTGGTTTTTGGTCCCTTCTTAAGGGTGCGATCGAAGTGACCAGGTTGTCCCCACTTCTCGAAGGAAGTAGGTACTACATCACGATCAACCGATACCTTTACCTCTGTGTCTGGCTTTTGAGGAGTCATTGTCATGAAAATTTTCCTCTCTCAGACTGTTAAGACAAAGTAGATTAAACGATTAGGCTAGCTCTCTCATAGCGAGGAATCTATGAATGAGATAATTACTGCTTTACAAGAGTCGCTGAGCCACGATGTCGTAATTATAGATTTAGGTTTGTGTCGCTCTAGGGAGTTTGTAACAATTGTTTAGAATAAATTAGATTAGCTGAAGTATTTACCCTGCAATAATTTGAGTCATGCAAGTAAACTTTGTTAAGTAAATATCTTTTGAACTTTTCTTAACAAAACTTCATTAAATCACAAATAATCGCAATAATCTCACTTTTGACCGATATTTATTTTGGTAAAGCTACAGCCATTTACGTTATAAAAAGAGAGTTGCGGCGCGAAGCGCTGCAACTCTCTTTTTATAACCATACTTATTTAGTCTCTGTGACTCGCCAACTAAGTTTGAGGTTGAACCAGAAGTTCCAAACTGTGACGATTGCGATCGCAATCAGGTTTGCCAAATACTTATTGATGCCGAAATAGTTGTAGAGGAGATTAAGGATAATTAGGTTTAAACCAATGCCGATTAGACAAATGAGGTTGAACTTGATGAAGCGCTTGATTAGTTTGCGGATTCCAGATTGTTGCTTAGATAAATCCCTGAAAGTCCAAACATCGTTCCAAAGAAAATTATTGACAACGGCTACTTCAGCCGCAATTACTTTGCTGCGGGTGATCCCCCAACCAAGGGTAGAGGCATCGCTGAGTAAATAGAAAATTACCATATCGACAAACACACCACTAAAGCCAACGATGCCAAATTTGAGAAAACGTTTGACAGGGACGCGCAGTTTTTCTCGCAATTTGGTGATTCTCCCCCGTGATCGCAACCGCAGGAGATGCAAAATATAGTCCACATATTGCCGCCAAGTCACCTTGCTTTCGCCTTCTTGACGTTCCTGAAACACATAGCCTACTTCCGACACAGTGCCAATATTGCCCCGCCCAAGCACTTCGATGAGAATTTTGTATCCCAAGGGATTCATGGAGCAGTTTGCGATCGCACTTCGTCTCACCATAAAGTAACCGCTCATTGGGTCTGACACCCGACCGATAACGCTGGGCAAAATGATCAAGCCGAGCATCTGTGCGCCCCTTGATAGCACTCTGCGGATAAAGCCCCAGTCGCTAACACCGCCGCCTTCCACATGACGACTAGCAACGGTTAGATCTGCACCTTGTTTCATGCAGTCGAGCATCTTAATCAGGGTTTCAGGGGGATGCTGTAGATCGCCATCAATCACTCCTAAGATCTCTCCCTGCGAAGCTTGCCATCCCCTAATTACTGCTGTTGACAATCCCTTTTCCCCTTGCCTACGCATCACCCTTAATTGGGGATATATTGGCATTAGATCTAGACCTACTTGCCATGTCAAGTCAGGACTATCATCATCGACAATGATTAATTCATAGTTATCATGACAATAATCCCCTAATAATTGCGTCAATATTTCTACTAGTTTATATAAATTTTTACTTTCATTATAAGTCGGGACAATTAGAGAAAAAAACACTGATTCTTGTGCCTGTTGATTATTTTGTTGAGAACTTAATGACTCTACATTAATTAATAGTTCATTAACTTGAAACGAACCTACAGGAACTGGGATAAGAGAGTGAGACATATGATTAAAGACGAAAAAATATTTTGAGATGTAAGATTATGTATGCACTTGTTGGCAGTGAGAGCATTCCCTAGCTTTCGCCTTTTCTCTGCCTCTACTTTATCTTGCCACTGATTCAAGGACTAGTACCTAATCTTGAATTACTGAGACTTTTTTTAATAGTACCCAGATTAAATAAATCAAAATAATTAGACAAACTATCCAAGCAAACTGAATTACTATAGTTAAATGTGCTGGGAGCAAACCCGAAGCATTTTTCCAAGGAAAAAACATAATGGTGATAAAACGTTGTGACTCGTTAGCAGGAACACTACTGGGACGCAATCCCCAGTTATCAAAATTTCCTGTAAAAATAGCAACCGCATTAAGAAATCTTTGAACAACTGTAAATTGGCTAGACACATCTTTTTGTGTTAATTCCAAGTTAAAATCAAAGAGTACCGAAGATAATTGGATCAATAAGCTAACTAAGATAATTACTTTAAAAACAAATTTTTCAATAACGTTTTTTAAGCTAAATTTCATTGCTAATGGTATTGCAATCAAACTAATCAATTGTGAGGCTGTAGTTGTATACCTTGATCCCCAAGAACCAGCTCCACCCCATAAAAACCAAGTAGAATAAGTAGTTATAGTTACAAGTAACAAGAAGATTAGTGAAAGCAAAAAAGCACGTACTTTATAGGAAATATCTTTCCAATTTTTGATTGAAATATATAAAGTTACTAAAATTAATGGATTAAACAAGAATATGGATCTTTCTGGTGAAAACAAAAATCCTAAAAATCCTTCTATAAAAGGAACTGAGAAAGGGAAAGAGTTAGGTAGGTTTGGATTGTTAGATTTCATTTGCTCTGCCCAAATAGATGTGTATGAGCCGCTAAAAGTATCAAATCTCATCCAATGATAAAATCGATCTATTCCCAAGAAAAAGCCATAAACTATCGCAGCAACAGTCAAGTATTTAATTATAGATTTCTTGGTATGATTTAAATCATAAGTTGCCAATTTACTTTGAAGATAAATCTGTACTCCAGTAAATATAGCTACAGAAATACTATTTATTGCTAGGGGTAAGCGAATCAACAAGTTAAACCCCAAAGCAGATAAACCTAGCCATAGAAATAGAATCGAGTTAGAGGCTAACCATAATAAATGAAGTAAATATCCGCTAGTAGTCATTAAAAAATCTAAACTATTCTCTTGATGTATTTGTGAATAGTGTAGAAAACTTGTGCAGAATAATAAGCTTAGTGTGCCAAAAGCAGCCTGTTTTATATTAAAATCTAGATTTTTCAAAAGATTAAAACTTGCCACAATTGCTAGAATGTTAATCAATGGAAATGTCAAGTAAGATACAATTCCATTAATTAATTTGTCAGAGTTTCCTTTTTGTAAATTTAGTGCTTTAGTCAAGTTATGAGCAAATATATCTGCTGGTAACATCACCAAACTTTGTCCCATACCCCAAGTTACATAACGATTACCGTCTTTCCCGATAGCAGAAAATCCTTTGGCATTTTGGTCGTTTTCTAGAACTTGAGGAGCATTTGTCCATAATGATCGAGTAACCTGCAATCTCCTTAATGTGTCAGCACTATTAAGACTTCCCGATCCAATTAAAAAGACAGTCAGAGTTGCAATTAAAACTATATAGGGTATGGGATTAAGTAATTTTTGAGTCATTTTTTAAGTAATTGTTAAACCTATAATGGATCAGGATTTTATCCAATACATCGCATCAAAAATCGGATGTAGCAATATCAAATGAGTCGTGAGAAGTAGAATATCGCAGCAAGTAGATTAAGCACTTTACTTTTCTTACATTCTATTTAAGATTGCTGTAAACCTTCTATCTTTAATTAAAGAAACTAACATTTGCTAGTATTATAGTCAATACTAACTCGGAAAATGTTTAGTGTTATTCCGCTAATCGAAAATAAATGCAGCGCTTCTCAGTAATCGGAGATGGGTTCTGAAATGCTTACTTCATGCTGACAAGAAAGACGCAAATACGTCGATCATGTTTTAACTGTCTAGTGCCAATAAATGCAGAAACATCCATTTCATAATGATAAAAAAGACGCAAATCTATGTAGCTCAAAACACCTACACAGGTAACATTATGGTTCAAAACGTTGCAAAAAAAAGCTTTATTTCCTTAGAAGGAATTGGCAAATCTTACTTACAACCAAATGGGCAAACCATTTCAATCATTGAAAACATTAATTGTCAGTTGCAAGTAGGTGAAATTATTGCTTTGTTGGGACCTTCGGGATCTGGCAAATCAACTTTGATGAGAATGATTGCAGGATTAATTCCACCTTCTAGTGGCAAGGTTTTGTACTACAACCGCCAACTAATAGGCTTAAATCCTGGAGTGGCAATCGTTTTTCAAAACTTTGCGCTCTATCCTTGGCTAACAGTTTTAGAAAATGTAGAGCTTGGATTGAAGGCTAAGGGGGAAGCCAAGGACACCCGCATCCAAAAAGCACTGCGCATGATTGACGTAATTGGTTTAGATGGCTTTGAAAATGCTTATCCTAAAGAACTATCGGGGGGAATGCGACAAAGAGTAGGTTTTGCGAGAGCTTTGGCGGTGGAGCCAGAACTGCTATGTATGGATGAACCATTTTCGGCTTTGGATGTATTAACCGCAGAGAATTTACGCTTTGAACTGCTTGATCTTTGGTTAGAGAAAAAGATCCCCACCAAATCGATTTTGATTGTTACCCACGGGATCGAAGAAGCCGTAACTCTTGCGGATCGAGTAATTGTATTGGGTCGCAATCCTGGACGGATTCGAGCAGATTTGTCGATCACCTTGCCACATTATCGCGATCGCAAAAGTCCTGAATTCCAAGCCCTAGTTGATCAAGTTTACAAAATTCTCACAAACCCCGATTTGCCAGATCTATCAATTCAGACTAGCCCTACCACTACACCTGTTACCGAAAGCAAATCTCAACCCAAATATCAATCTCTGCCCCATGTGCGGATCGGCTCAGTAGCTGGTTTACTCGAACTCCTAGAAGGTCGTCAGGACAAGGATTTATATCGGATTGCCCAAGAATTATTGCTAGAAGTTGATGATATTTTGCCCATTGTTGATGCCAGTAAACTAATGGAACTAGTATCAATTAACGAGGGTGATATCCAGCTATCAAAAATGGGGGAGCAGTTTATCAATAGCAATATTGATGAACGAAAAGAAATTATTCGTGATCTGTTACAGCAAAATATTCGTTTAGTCCAACAAATTTGGCAGCTTTTGCAGGCAAAACGCAACCATCGAATCTCTGAAGAACTGGTCTTAGATATTTTAGAAAATTATTTCACCACTAAAGAAGCCCAACGCCAACTCAGGACTGCTATGGACTGGGGACGTTATGCAGAATTATTTAGTTATGACGAACCTTCTGGAGAAATTTTTATTGAAGAGAATGTACCCACAACCGAAGAAATTGTGTAGAAATCAAACAACTTATCTGTAAATCATCTCAAGCATTTTCTATTAACTTTTTATTCTGAATTGCCCATGTACCAGCCCACTATTAACCCCAGATCAGAATTTAGATCACGTTGGACTATTGGTGATGTTTTACTACCGTTAGCGATTATTGCTTTTATATTTATCGTTGTTCAGACTGCCAGTAATTTTACAGGTAGCTACGATAGTGGCTATGTCATTAATTTATCGTTAGGTGCTTTGCCTGTTTATGCCTTGCAAACTTTGGTGAGAATGCTTGCCGCCTATGGGATTTCGCTAGTTTTCAGTCTTGGGTATGCATATGTTGCCTATCGCTCACCACTCTGGTCAAAGGTGCTAATTCCGCTACTAGATATATTGCAATCGATTCCTGTACTTTCATTTTTACCAGCAGTGGTACTTGCTTTAGTTGGTTTGTTTCCCGGACAGCGATTAGGAATTGAGCTTGCCTCGATCTTACTAATTTTTACGGGCATGACTTGGAATATGACCTTTAGCTTTTATCAATCCCTGACCAGCATTCCTCAAGAGTTGATCGAAGCTAGCCAAGTTTATCGACTTGGAGCTTGGCAAAGGTTTTGGACATTAGAGTTACCTTCAGGTGTGGTGGGATTAGTCTGGAATAGTGTGATGTCTGTTGCGGGGGGATGGTTTTTCTTGATGGAAACAGAATCTTTCACCCTCTCCAGTCGAGACTTTACCTTGCCTGGTCTTGGCTCATTTCTGAGGGCAGCCGCAGATGCGGGAGATAACTTAGCCATTTTTACAGGTCTTGCGGTTTTGATTGGCATTATTACGGTGATTGATTATTTGGTCTGGCGACCACTAATTGCTTGGGCAGAGAAGTTTAAGAATGAAACCGTTGAAGCGGCTCAAGTCCCAGAATCAAGATTGCTGGATTTTTTGCGCCGTTCGCCGACGATGCGAATTATTAGCGATCGCATATTTATGCCAATTTCTGAGGCTGTTAATCATAGCTTTAGTGTAAAAAATACAGCTTCTTCAAATATTCAGCGTAAAACCTCACAATGGCTGAACTGGTTTAACTGGCTATTAGTGGGGGCATTAGGTTTTGTTGTTTTAAGCAGTACATGGAATGCGATCGCATTATTGAGCAGGATGCCTTTGAGTGCATGGCAACAAGTAGGCATCGGCGCTTTATTTACAGCGATTCGAGTGTTTATTGTGCTTGTCATTTCACTGATTATCACTGTTCCCATTGGTGTATCGATTGGCAGAAATCCAAAATTAGCGCAATTTTTACAGCCAATCGTTCAAATAGCTGCATCCGTACCAGCTACAGCTCTATTTCCAGTTTTACTACTATATTTAGGAAATATCGCAGGCGGGTTAGATATTGGTGCTGTGATCCTGATGACCTTGGGTAGTATGTGGTACATCCTATTTAATGTAATTGCAGGCGCACAAGCGATCCCCTCAGAGCTATTTGAAGCGGCAAGAGTATATAAACTGTCACCTTGGCAACGTTGGCAAACTTTGATTTTGCCAGGCATTTTCCCTTATTTAGTGACGGGGATCATCACAGCAGTTGGTGGCGCATGGAATGCCAGCATTGCAGGTGAATACGTCAAATTTCAGGGCAGGGTGCTGACGGCAACGGGGCTAGGCTCGACAATTACACAAGCGTCAGATGTCGGCGATTTTTCCCTGCTTTTAGCTTCGACAATTGTAATGTCTTTGTTAGTTGTGATGACCAATCGCTTGGTGTGGCGACCACTTTATAAAGTGGCTCAGGTCAAATATCAGTTGGTTGTATGAATTTTTGCAAGCCAGCCAAAGGCTGGCTTGCAAAAAACATGATTTTTATAGTACAGATTTAAATCTTCTTCTTGCCTTCTGCATCGTAATAATCAAACTTGACGATCTGTTTTGCTCTAGCAATTGCCAATGCATTAGAGTCAATATTTTCGACAATCGTTGAACCAGCAGCAATGTTTACATTTTCACCAATTTGTACAGGTGCAACCAGCACAGAATTGGAGCCAGTCTTGCTACGATCGCCAATCACAGTTTGATGCTTTTTAAAGCCATCATAATTAGCGGTAATTGTTCCAGCACCAATATTGACCTGTTGCCCAAGGGTGGCATCGCCTAGATAACTAAGATGGGCAGCATTAGTGCGTTCACCGACCTTGGCATTTTTTAGTTCTACAAAATTACCGATTCGACAGTTTGTGCCGACTACTGACTCGCCACGAATGCGGGCAAAGGGACCAATCCGACATTGATCGGCAACTTGACTATCTTCAATTACAGAAAACTGAACTACACAATTCTCACCAATATTGCTGTTGGATAATAGGCTAGAGGGACCAATTACTGAACCTGAGCCAACCTTTGTTTTACCGCGTAAATGGGAATGGGGTTCGATAATTACATTAGGTGCAAGCTCTACTTCGTCCTCGATAGTAATTGTCTCAGGGAGCAACATTGTTACACCTGCACGCATCCATTTTTCTCTAGCTCTTTTTTGCAACACCTCATAGGCATGGGCAAGCTGGATTCGATCATTAATGCCTAAACTTTCATCAGGATCGTCAAGATCGCTGGCATAAACAGAACTGAGATAATCAAAAACTTCAGTTAGATAGTATTCCTGCTGTGCGTTGTTGGTAGTTAGTTTAGGCAAGGCTTGAGCTAGCTGTTGCCAATCAAAACAATATACGCCCGTGCTAACTCGTTGGTTGAGTAGTTGTTCAGCGCTGCAATCACGATGCTCGATGATACGTTCAATTTTCATGTCGCGATCGCAAAATACACGACCATAGCCCGTGGGATTAGGTAAAATTGCTGTTAGTACGGTTGCTGAAGCTTTGTGTTGGCGATGGCTATCAATTAACGCTTGGATTGTTTCGGTACGCATCAGAGGTGAATCACCTGTGAGTACCACTAACTCACCTGTAAATCCTGCTAATGGTTCTAACAATTGCTGAATCGCGTGACCAGTTCCCAGTTGTTCTGTTTGTTCGGCAAATTCGAGTTGGGGATAGTCGGCTAGGGCAGTACATACTTGATCTGCACAGTAACCAATAATGGCAATCCGACGATCCGCATTGAGTGCATCTGTCGCATTGAGAACTCGCTCAACTAAGGATTTACCACCAAGAGGTTGTAATACCTTTGGTAAGGCGGACTTCATTCGCGTTCCTTTACCTGCTGCCAATACTGCTACTGCTAACATACACTCCTCTATCGTGATTAGAAATTATTAGAAATTAATTTGACAGGATTTGCGAGGTAATGATGGGCGGCGATTCATTACCCCTTGATCACTATTATTTTTTATTCGTTAGGGCGACTCATTTTTTCGAGATTGAGAACTTCCGCTAATTTATCCTCATCCATCAAGCCTTTATCTAAGACAACTTGGCGTAAAGATTTGCCCGTGGCTAGGGATTCTTTAGCCACGTCGGCAGCATTCAAGTAGCCAATATGAGTATTGAGTGCGGTCACCAAAGAGAGGCTACCTTCGGCATAGGCAAGGCAACGCTCTTCAACGGCAGTGATCCCACGGATACATTTACTGGCTAGGGTATCGATCGCATTTCCCAAAATCTCAATGCTATGAATCAAATCATAGGCAATCAGTGGCATCATCACGTTTAGCTCTAATTGACCTGCTTGTGCGGCAAAGGTAATTGCGGTGTCATAGCCAATCACCTGATAGCAAACCATGTTGATCATCTCAGCAATCACAGGGTTATATTTGCCAGGCATGATTGATGATCCTGGTTGGACGGGTGGTAGCTGAATTTCGCGCAAACCTGTTTTCGGGCCTGAATCCATCAAGCGTAAGTCATTGGCAATCTTGCAAGTATCTTGGGCGAGGTTACGGATTGCTCCTGAAACATTCACAAAGGGAGCCATGCTTTGCATGGCTGCCATTAAATTACTGGCAGATTTCAATTCAAAGCCTGTAATTTCGTTGAGCTTTTCGGCAACGCGATCGCAATATTGGGGATGAGTATTTAGCCCTGTACCTGAAGCACTACCACCTAATCCCAAAGTTTTGAGGTCATTGGCAGCTAAATGAATCCGATTTACATGGTCGCTAATAATCTGGGCGTATGCTTGGAACTCATCACCCAGACGGACAGGAACAGCATCTTGTAAATGAGTGCGCCCCGATTTGACAATGCCCGAAAATGCAATTGCTTTGATGCGTAACTGCTCATTGAGATTGGCTAATGCAGGAAATAGCACATGATCGAGTGCCAATAATGCCCCAATCCTAATCGCGGTTGGAATTACATCGTTAGTCGATTGACCGTAATTAACATGATCGTTGGGGTTGACATTGGCATAATTACCCTTGACATCTCCTAATATTTCTAAAGCACGATTGGCGAGTACCTCATTAATATTCATGTGATGTGATGTACCTGCACCTGCCTGATACACATCAACCACAAACTGATCACGCAACTGACCATCTAATATTTCGTCAGCTGCCGCCGCGATCGCCATGCCCATACTGACAGGGATACAGCCTAGCTCAGCATTAACCAATGCTGTTGCCTTTTTAATCAGTAAACAAGCATCAACAAAAGTTGGTAGGGGCTTGAGTCCACTAATTTTAAAATTATCAATTGCCCTTACGGTTTGGATGCCGTAGTAAACATTATCAGGTAGGGACATTTCCCCCATGGAGTCACGTTCAGTTCTGGTCATAGTTTATTTTTCGGCGGTTGAGCGGCTGTTAACTGTAGATCACTAGATCACAAACATGTTTACGTACTTACGGTCTTTCAGAGTTTTCTGGACTTACAGGAGTCGGTGTAGGTGCAGGCGTTTCCAATCCATCGATTGTTTCTGGGGTTGGTGTGGGAGATGGACTTTCCAAAGCATCAATAGCTTCAGTGGGTTGTCCCGCATCAGGAGTGGGGCTAGGAGTAGATTCTAACAATGGGCTGGGCGGTGTAGAAATATTGGGTAAGGGACTGGTCTGCACAGGTACAGTTTGAGCAGGTTTTGGCTGTGGTTTGGGCGTTGGGATAAAGTATAAAGCCGTCGCTGCGATTGCAAAACTGATTACCCCTGCGATCGCAGGTACGGTTTGCCTGCTTAATGGTGATTGCGATCGGAAATCAGAAATTTGAGTTACCAGTTTCAAATCGGGTAAGGTCGTAGGATCACCACAAAGGCGATCTAAACTTTCCATCAGATCAAAAAGCTGAATCGTATTTAATTTAATTTGTAATTGCTTAGGGTTATGGGCTTCTGCTTCATTCAATGATACTGAAAGCAAATGCGAATGCTGGTTCTGCGGCTCTAGTCGTACTTGTTGTTCAGGAATAGAAAGGGCAGTATTGCTTTTTAGAGCTTGAGCGTAAGCACCCACCACTTTAACTAACGTATTTAGTAGATCCAGTCCACCCACAATTGGCTCAGGATGGTGGTTAAAGCGACAGTTAAAACTTGTCAAGATTGACATCACATCGCCGCCTGTACTGATTCCCTCAACCAATAAAGTACAACTTGGCAAACTATAGCTGCGTTGAATCATTAGGCGACTGCTCCATCAAACAGACTATTCCACAGACGATATTCGCCTGCAACTCCACTACATAAAAGCATTCTAGTTAGCAATTGCAGCGCTAACTCGCGAATTTCTTGATTATTTAGTGGAGAAGGCGATCGCATCCGACTTATATATAAGGACGTAAAGCGACTAATATAATTTTCTAAAAAAACTTGGTTTTGCTGTAAACCTAAAGCTTCGATCTTGCCTTCAAGCATTTGCTGATGTGTACTAATCAGTAAACGCAAGCCTGTATCTAGCTGCTTGGTAATTGTACAGACTAACTTAACTAAAGCTTTTAACTCATCCCAACTAAGGCTTGCCCTTTGGTAGTTGCGACGTAAAGGATTCGTATTTCGTAGTCGCCAAAAAGCAACACGACTAGGAATCGTTTTTTCTAAGCCCAATTGTTCGATCAGGGCTAACATTACCTCAACTGCTTCTAAATCCAGCGCCTCGATCGCTAGAAGCAGATGATCAATATCCATGCGAACACTGCGGGGACAACCCCTAACAAAGTCCTTAGGAACGTGCAAGTCGAGGGTTTCTGGAGCAGAAATATTTAACTGCATAATTCGCAGTGAAGTTGAACCTAATAGAGTTTACTCAATTGGCAGTTTACCCAGTTAAAAGGCGTTCAGCTACAAGCGGCATGTCTAAGATCGCAATCCTAAGATCAACAAAGCCCGTAGCTGAGTGCTTCAACCTTAAGCTTGGCGTGAGTAGTACTCAATAACCAGCAGTTCGTTCACTTGCAATGCCACCCATTCGCGTTCAACAACGCCATTGACCTTGCCAGTCATCTTTGCTTTATCAAATTCTAAATGGCTAGGAATGTTGGACAAGCCAGGGAATTCGAGGTTACGTTCGACAATCTTGCGAGATTTTTCGTTATCTTTAACGCTGATTACTTCACCAGGACGAACACCATAACTAGGAATAGTTACGCTCTTGCCATTGATGGTGATATGCCCGTGGTTTACCAGTTGACGTGCAGCAGGGATGGTTGGGGCAAATCCCATACGGAAAACTGTATTGTCTAGGCGCATTTCTAGCAATTGCAGCAATACTAATCCTGTAGAACCCTTAACTCTTCTGGCTCGGCGCACATAGCGGAGCATTTGAGTTTCGGTAAGACCATAGTTAAAACGTAGTTTTTGCTTTTCTTCTAGACGAACAGCATATTCAGAACGCTTTTTACGATCTTGACCATGTTGTCCAGGTGGATAAGCGTGCTTAGGTTGTTTGCGACTTAGACCGGGAAGCTCTCCGAGTCTTCTGACGATTCTGAGGCGCGGACCTCTATAACGGGACATAGCTCCTTCCTTGTTACTGTTGAAAACTTGACAGCCTATCTAGTATATGGCAATTTTGCCAAAAAGCTTTATAAAAATAATCAGAATTCTCAATATAATTTTTCTAGCACACAATCTATATACAAGCCATCTATTGACAATTAGAATCAATAAAGTTAATGTAATTTAAGAACAGGGTTCTGATGCGGTTTGACTCAGCACCGTTTCATTATTCGTAGTTCAAATGCGTTGGCAGGGTTGAGTGGCAAATTCTTTGTGACAGGATTGCTGAAAATTAGGACAAGAAGATATTTGTCACTCAATTCTTTTTATATTTGTTTCTCGTTACATTTTTTAGAACTTTTAAAATTTATTAGTAATATTTATCAATAAAAGTATGTCCTTTAGACAGTCCACCTCACCTCAAGTTGTCGGTATTTGTACTAGTCAACCCCTACGTCGGTTTGATTTACCCCTATTGCGATCGCTATCGCGTCAATATGCGGTTGCCCAGTGGGAATATTGCCAAGAACCAGATGAAGCAATTGATCTAAATATGGCGATTGATTCACTACACAACTATTTAGATACCTGTGATGCACCTGTACATCTAGTCGGACATGGTATTGCTGGTTTACTAGGTTGGTTATATGCTCGCCAATATCCTGAACGGGTGCGATCGCTAACGCTGGTGTCAGTGGGTGTGAATTTATCAACTAGTTGGCATAGCCATTACTACGAGCAACGGCAACTCATGTCTTGTAATCGTGACACCATGCTGATGCGAACCGCGTTTTATTTGTTTGGTTATCGAGATAAAGACATGCTGCAATGGTTAGCCGAACTATTAAAACAGGATCTCGATAATTCTTTAATCCCCCATTCACTTTATGCTCAAACCTATACAGCCCCTACCCCGATCGCAGTGCCGCTGTTAGTTTGTGGGGCTTTGGATGACTATGTAATTGCTGGCGGCGAACATGCTTATCAAAAATGGAGATTGCATCTTAAAGAAAACGATCGCCTGTGGCTCAGTGAGCATGGCAAGCACTTCTTGCATTATTCACAATGGCAGTCTGTCAGTAAGCAAATTCGGACTTTTTGGAATTCTTTGACTTTGGTTAGCAATACATTTGCCTTGAAATAGAAGTGTTATCTTTACGAAACATCACGAAAATGGATCAATATCAGCTAGTGCGCAGGATTTCCTAAAAATTTTGCCTATCGACTATATAGATATCTTTGGGTAGGATACTAAGTGTGAGTTGTGGGACTTAAATATAAGCAACTTGCACGCATATTTTTGGTATTTTCATGAAACTAGCTGAATTCTTAAGCCAAGGAAAGTATCTAAGGCAGCAAAGTCGTTCATCGACGATTGCCTATTTTGAGAAATGTCTGCATGAGCTAGAGTCGGGCGAAGCTGATATAGCCGACCCTATTTTAAAGGCAAGGATCTTATTGGATTTAGCGGCAGAGTTAATCACTACTAGGCAGTCAGAGGCTTTAACAAGAGCAAATTCGTTACTCCAGAAAGTATCTGAACTTTTTGATCAGGAAAATTTAGATATTCCTAATGAGCAACGAGCATATCTAATTTATGTGCAGGGGATGTTGGTACTGGAGTCGGGTGATGTGAGTTCGGTGTTGGGTTTGTTGCGGTCTGCCTATGATACCTATGGCGATAATCTGGAGGGACAGTCATTGGTCAATGATGCCATTGGTCAATATTATCTACGTATAAATGATACGTCCTCGGCTTTGGAGAGTTTTGAAAAATCTCTAACGGTACGTCTTGATGGGGATAATGGCTGTGATATTGGTATAAGTTATGCTCATTTGGGGCAGTTATACTTGCTGTCTGGAGATACGAACCAAGCTTCTGGGCTATTTCATAACACCCTTGATATTGCGATCGCAAATGCCAATAACTTTTTGCGATCGCAAGCCCTCAAAGGATTAGCCAAAGTTGCGATCGCCGAATCACAGTGGCAATCTGCGATCGACATCATCAAAGATGCCATCAGTTGCCTACAAGAGCCAGAGGATTGCATTGATATTGGCTATCTATATTGTGATCTGGCTGAGGCATTGCTAGGCAAGCAAAAGATCGAAGAAAGCATTGTTTGCTTGAGCAAGGAGGCTCTACCCCGTTTTACACATCTGCAATATGAAAGGGGCATTGCGATCGCCAGATATCTATTGGCAAAAGTTCAAGTACAACAACTAATTGATGGTACTGACCATACTGATATAGAAGTGATTGAAGCCACAGAGGATGCACTGTTAGAAGCTTCCTCGGCTTTGGAAAATCTTGGCATGGCATTTGACTATGCAAAAGCCTTGTACAACTTAGCCTTTTTGTATCACTACCTATGCAGCAATGTGCAGAGACAATACGAATATAAAGGCAAAGCGTTGCGATCTCTAGAGTTATGCCTCGATATTCTCAATCATCTGGAGATGGGACATACTGAATTCGCTACACAAGTTGATACCATGCTTGAACTTGTAATGCGATCGCAAAAATCATGAATTCTTTAGCCGAAAAAGTCTCTAGCCAGAAGCGCTCAGGTAAGTCAGCTCCACATTAGGGGCAAGAGTAATAATGTCTCCATTCCGCAGATCATAGGAAGATGAAACCTTCATATGATGGTTGATGATCACCCCATTAACACTAGGCTTACCCGCTAGATCGCCATCGACGATTCTGTAAAGATATCGCCCATTTTCTTCAGGTACTCGCAGCAAGATCGCATGTTGGCGAGAGACAAAACGGGAATAAAGCTGAATGTCATTATTTACATCCCGCCCGATTGTGTACTTTAAGCCATCAAGTGCGAGCTTCCTACTGCCTCTCGCATCTGTGATTAGTAATGTGTGACTAACGTGTGTTTCGCTCATTAGCTCACCAAAAAAGAGTAGATGGCGCTTATCAGTGAAAAATATATGCTACTGATAGACATTGGATTTGATCTCGCTTTACTTTACTCTACAAGGGGATGGAATCATAGAGTTTTTAGTACGAGTTCGCAATTCTCATTTTAAGGGCTTAGTAGCGATATTTAAGTGCTACCAGTTCTAAAATTGAATTTATAGCGATCGCTACTTGCCTTAGGGCAAATAATCAAAACCCACAGACTATCACAATCATCAAAATTGGAGAAATAACTTAGTGGATGTGACGGAAATCTCGCGCCAAACCCAACTTTTATCTCAGCGCCTGAGCTATGCTCAGGACTATCTTTGACGTACCTGCGATCGCCGCAAAGATTAGTGATCTAGAACAGGTTGCGGCTCAACCTGAATTTTGGGGAGATAGTGATCAAGCCCAGAAAATAATGCGTGAGCTAGATGGACTTAAGTCTTATATTGTCACCTTTGATCGATGGCATAAAACCATCGAAAACTTGGAGACAATCATCGAACTACTTGCCATGGATGAAGACGAATCACTCAAGAAGGAAGCGCAGCAGAGTCTTGACCAACTTTTACAAGAGTTTGACCGATGGGATCTAGAACAACTGCTATCTGGCCCCTATGACAAGCATGATGCAATTTTGACCCTGAATGCAGGGGCGGGTGGCACTGACTCCCAAGACTGGACAGAGATGCTATTGCGGATGTATACCCGTTTTTGTGAGTCTCAAGGCTACAAAGTCGAGATTTCAGAAATATCTGAGGGAGAAGAGGCTGGAATTAAATCAGTCACTTTGCTAGTGCATGGACGTTATGCCTATGGCTATCTTGCCCCAGAGAAAGGTACACATCGACTGGTGAGAATTTCCCCCTTTAATGCTAATGATAAAAGGCAAACTAGCTTTGCAGGGGTGGAGGTGATGCCTTTATTAGATGAGGATATTAATCTGGAGATTGATCCTAAAGAGCTAGAAATCACGACGACACGAGCGGGTGGTAAAGGCGGACAAAACGTTAACAAAGTAGAAACTGCGGTGCGGATTACGCATTTACCCACAGGAATTTCAGTACGTTGTACCCAAGAGCGATCGCAATTACAAAACAAAGAAACGGCCATGCGGCTACTTAAAGCGAAATTGTTGATCATCGCCCAAGAGCAGCACGCTCAGAAAATCGCCGATATTCGTGGAGATATGGTGGAAGCAGCATGGGGCAACCAAATTCGCAACTATGTCTTTCATCCTTACCAATTGGTCAAGGATTTGCGTACAGGTGAGGAGACTACAAACATCCAAAATGTGATGGATGGCGATCTTGAACCATTTATTCAAGCTTATTTACGGCAACAAAATCAGCCAGTTTGAGTCAGTATTTGTAGTAGATCACTATTTAATCAAATTTTGTCTGGCTGCGGTTTTGTCTCAAGCTGAGCAAAAGCTTGATTTAGATAGACAGAAGACGTTACGTCCTAGTTAGTTTTGTTGCTCAATGACAATAATGGCAATCAGTTATGAATAGTTGGTATCAGAGGCAGTTCATTTATTTACAACACCTTAAACACAAACAGATAAACCAAAATAACAGCCTCTCCATCAATAATTTGCTCAGATGGGGGCAATTTCGATCTGGTCTATCTCGATTCAGTCTATTTTGGCTATTTGTGGTTATATCGATTGTTTTTGAACCGATCGTTACTGGTGATCGCACGGCAGCTTTTGCCGATGAAAATTGTATAAAACCATCATCGCTGCAAAACTTTCTCAATCGAGTCACCCTAGGGGATGATCCTCTTACGCGATATGCAGCAACGGCTAATGCGATCGAAAGCAAACGCTTGGAGGTATTTCGGACTGCCAAAAGTCATCCTGAGTGGAGTAATGTTGTGAAGCTAGCCGAGTCACAACAAACTAAAGTTTGTGATTTAAGTAATCCACCTTCTTTTTTGCGATCGCTATGCAATCAGTTACGCAGCTACAGCGAGGAAGAAATTTGTCGTCATGGTTTCACCACTAAGGAATTCAATCAAATTACGATTGAGCAAAATCAGAATGCTCGACTGCGTAGCATCATCCAAGATAAGCAAATGCAACTACGCGATAATTAACTAAAGACTGAGCCGACTGCTATGCGGTCGGCTCAGTCTTTTATTTTTATGTAGTCAGTACAAGCGGCGCATCAAGCCAAAAGAGAGTTGCAGTGCTTCGCACTGCAACTCTCTTTTGGCTTGATGCCTTTTTTTGTTTGTTTGCTAAAAAGACCAAAATAG
The DNA here is from genome assembly GCF_014696385.1 of Pseudanabaena mucicola FACHB-723. Lineage (GTDB taxonomy): Bacteria > Cyanobacteriota > Cyanobacteriia > Pseudanabaenales > Pseudanabaenaceae > Pseudanabaena. The sequence continues at coordinate 4,273 of NZ_JACJQB010000013.1, read as the reverse complement.
TCTATAAGAAACAAGGCAAAATCGGACATATACGACATTTGTCATGATTATTTTCTTCTGTGCTATTGACAATGGTCACTATCAGTCTATAATCCCTCCATTGTTTAGTATGCCCAGTGCTACGAAAGCTACAAAACTCATAAAGACACGCTTATGTTCGGCTTAAAATTTGGCGGAAAGTCTAAAAAAGGCATCGGAATCGAAATTACTTCCGAAAAAATTAACCTAGTGCAATTACGACGCAAAGGTCAATCTGCTTACACACTCGTGACGTATGGTAGTGTCAACATTCCTGAAGGAACGGTAGAAGAAGGACGCATTCTCGATCCTGTAGCACTGGGAGAATCTATTCGCAGTTTGCTAGCGGAAAAGAAAATTAAAGTCAAGAAGGTTGCTACCGCACTCCCTGGACGCGAGACTGTGAGTCGATTGATTCGTTTGCCTGCGGAGATTCCTGATGTGGAATTACGCGAAATGGTACTCAATCAAGAGGCAAGTTTATATCTGCCATTTCCCCGTGAAGATGCTGATGTGGACTATCAAAAATTAGGAGTCGCTCTTGATGATGATGGCATTGAGCGCATTGAAATATTGATGGTGGCGACCCCAAAGGAAGTTACTGATAGCTATATGCAGGCTCTGGAAATCGCTCAACTACAGGTTGATGTTGTCGAAGTGAGCAGCTTTGCCTTAATTCGGGCAATGCATAATGAACTAGCTAAATTTAGTACCTTAGCCGAAGCTGTTGCGATCGTAGATATTGAGTACGAAGCGACAGAAATTACCGTAACAGTGGATGGCATTCCGCAGTTTTCGAGAACTTTCCCCATTGGAGCTTTGCAAATTCAGAATGCCCAGTTACGTGCAATCAATTTGCCACCTCAACGACTGACGGATTTGGATATGTTGAGTTCAACGGTTGTGCCAATTCAGTCCATGGATACGGCGGCTCTTGCTGGTGGTGCTGGTGGCAGCACACCAGGAGAGGCTGCGGTAATGCGGATGGTCGGTGATTTATCGGATGAATTAAGACGCTCTATTGATTTTTATACGAGTCAATATCCTGGATCTGATGTGGTGCAGTTATTGATTGCTGGGCCTGGAGCTTGTATTGGTCAATTAAATGAGTTCTTTAGCCAACGCTTAGGCATCGCTGCGATCGCAGTTGATCCATTAAGCACCATTGGCGTGAATGCGAATGAAGACATTCCTATGCATGAGCGGATGGCTTTGTCTGTTGCTCTGGGTCTAGGGTTGAGGGAGGTTTAAAAAATAATTGCTATGTACACACTTGATATTAACTTTTTAAGCGATCGCATTGCCGCTGCTGAGTCTCAGGCAGTGGAACGACAACCGATTGCGGATTCTCAGTTTTTAATTTATGGCGGTGCGGTGGCAGTGGTTGCTTTAGCAGTTGTTGGTGGCGCGTTTGTCTTTCTCAATGCGGCGAATGAGGGTGTTCAGCAACAGTTGTCAGCTTTGACTGCCAAAGAAGGCGAGCTTAACAGTAAATTAACAGCCATCAAAGCGCAGGAAACAGAGCTACAAGGTATCCAAGCTAGAACTGGTGAACTGGTAAATCTATTTGTTGGTAACTTACCTGCTAGTGCGATCGCCGATGACCTCCGCAAAAGAACCCCAGTCACAGTACAGGTGGATTCAATTACGCAAGCATCAGTTGCGCCAACACCAGAAGCTCCCGCCGCATCAACTATCACGATTAGTGGTAAAGCAACTAGCTATAACGAGCTAAATGACTTTATGTTGCTGCTCAAAGCATCCCCATTACTAGAAGATCGAGAAACTAGGCTTATTTCTTCGACTTTACAGCCACCAACAAATGATAAAAATTTTACCTTGGTCAACTTCCAAATTCGTACTAGTGTAACTTTCAAAAACCCTGCTGATATATTGTCTGATCTACAAAAGGCAGGAGCCGATGGTTTGGTCACAAGGGTCAACTTATTAAAGCAAAAGGGAGTAATCAAATAGATATGACAAACTTTAGTGCTGCTTCAGGAAATGAAAATGCTGGTTCGGGTGGCATTACCCTATTTGGGTTTACGCTCACATCAAAGAGCTTAGGTATTTTGATGGGTGTAGCTGGTATTGGGTTAGCAGTTTACGCGGCTACTACTTATGTAATGCCAATATGGGAACAGGTACAATCAGCTCAAACCAATATCGAGACTAAAAAGGCGGCGGTCAGTGCTTTAGAAGGTCAAGTCAATAGTAAAGCTGACATTTTGCAGCAGATTGAGGCGGCGAAGGAACAAAACAAATTTGTTCTATCTCTTTTGCCTGATGTCGATAATATTGACACCTTAATTAGAGATATTCAGGATCAAATTCCTAAGACGATCGTGATTGCTCTGCCTCCAGATTTTTCCTATGAACTTGCGGGGACATTAAGGACTTTTCAACCCTTGGAGCCTGTGAAGGGAGCGCAATATGATACCTATACGTTTAATATTGGCTTTGATGGCAAATTTGAAGATGTCTTAATGACGGTGCAAAAGATTGAACGTTTGAGACCACTATTAATTGTTAAGGATCTCAAGCTAACCCGCAAGCCTTTGCCAACTACAAAATTTACTTTCTCTCGTCCCATTGCTGAGGGTAAAGAAAAAGAAATTTTGGATAGTCTGCCACCTTTGCTAGGCGCTGATTTTACATTACAAGCGTTTGTACCGAAGACTGAGGAAGAGCTAAAAGCTGCTGCTGAGGCTGCCGCTGCCGCACCACCACCAAAATAAATAAATAATTTAGCAAAGCAAATAGTGTTGTTAAGGGAGACAGGCTAGAAGCCTATTAACAGACTAGAAACCTGTCTCACATTTTCTATTTAATTTCGACCAGCTACTTAGACATACAAATTCTTGTTTGTCTGGGGTTGTCGTTAAGCTAGTCCTGCTTGGGCATTGCTATTATTTTTTTGATTTAAAACTGACAAAGTATGGTATAATCTCGCACCATAATCGCGTCAATTCTGTCTTGGTTATGCTGTTCCCTTTTAGTGGGGGGATATGCAGGTTGTTACAGGTTTACTACAACGATTAAGTGTATGGAGTTCCGTGAGGAGCAAGTGGAGTGTAATTATGAATGACAAGATGAATGACAAATTGAATGCCCAATTGAGCGGTAAGTCTCTGGCTTGCTGGTTTTTGATTGCCGCAACTTGCCCTCAAGTCCTAGCGATCGCAGCGCCAAGTCAAGCTGAAAACCAGACGAAGATTGCTGCTAGTCAAACTGATCTAGCATTGGTGTCTAGTCGCATTACGGGCATTGATACAAATATGTCTGGCGATCGGCTAAACCTAACTTTGAATTTTGCAAGTAGTGAGCGCCCAAAGGTGACTTATACCAAGCAGGGAAACTCTTGGGTTGCTTTGCTCAATGGTGCACAGCTCCAGTTGGCTGATGGAAATGTTAGCTATCTCCGTGCTAATCCGATCGCAGGGATTAGTTCGATTGAGGCAACCCAATATGCCACTAATAGAGTCCGCATTCGGGTAACTGCAACTAATCCAGAGATGATTGATGAGTTAGCGAAGCGTCAAGACACTGGGGATAGCATGGTATTTAGCCTTGGGATGACACAACCTGTTGTGTCCCAATCTAATTCAATCTCCCGTGCTAATGCACCTGAATCTGGTGTCCTTAGCCAAACTCCTACGGATTCTGATCGAGTGTTAGTCGCACAAACTCCAGGTTCTTCGGTGGGACAAGCATTATTTGAGCCAAAGGTTACCGTCACCGCAGCCGATGGTACAACTCGTGTAGCCCAGACCTCTGCACCAAACACGACACCACCACCTGTTGCTAATCCTGTCACTCCACAATTACCAGGGCGTGTTCCTGGGATTGTGCCTCCTTTCCGTCAATTACGCACTCCTCCCGTCGGCGATATTGCCACAACTTCTTCCAAATTACGTCCTGACATCATTGAATTAGGAACGGCTGAACGTGTACCGCGCATCACTTTGCGTGATGCGCCTGCGATTGAAGTCCTGACTCTGATTGGTCGTGTTGCTGGGTTAAGTGTTGTTTCGGCGGAAGCCCCTTCTACCACTGGCACTTCAACGCCCACAGCAGCTACTAGTGCAGGTACGGGCTTAAAGCAACCAGTCAGTCTTGATATTGAGAATGAACCTGCTCAGGATGTGTTTAATCAGAAGTGTTGAATCAGAAATGAAATCAGCCTAAAATCGGGCACACTATTCCTGTAAAGATGGTGATTTTAGCTTAAAATTACCATCTTTCTAAACCAATG
>NZ_JACJQB010000012.1 GCF_014696385.1 Pseudanabaena mucicola FACHB-723 | reverse complement strand
CGGCGGAGCGATTATATTTGACTTGTTATTAGTTTTTACAACCACCGCAGCTCTGAGATTTGGCTTGACCTTGGGTTTTGCTAACAGGGTCTCTAGTTTAGGTACTGGATTAATGACAGTGCTTGTGAAAGGATCACGAGATTGCTTAGTATTAATATTAAGCTTTTGCTCTAATTCCTGCACCCTTGCCTGCTTATCGGTTGTGGAGATAAGTTCTTGAGTTGTTTGCCCACTCACGAATGGAGTATTAAAAGTAGGCGCAGTAGGAGTTGCTACAGGACTGGGAGGTGCTTGGGTCGTTGTTCCGTCAGCGATAGTAGGCAATGGCTTACCTTCTGCTGCAAGTACCCTCATGGCTTCGCAATCTGTTCCTGGAGCAAATTTAGCTGTTTTGACAACACCTTGTCGTGCTTCTCGTGCGGTGGTGATTGTACATTCAACAGGTGTACCCTCGCCACAAGCAATAAGGGTTGAAGTAACGCTAAGAATCACGCCAGCTAGGTAATAAATACGCATAAAAAGTTCCTCTGCTGCCTACTTTGTTTTCGGTACAGCGTCATCCAATTTTTGTCAATTTTGACTGCAAGATATTAAAGCATTATGGTGATTTTGGCAATCATTAACTGACAAATTACTAAATTCAGTGACAAATAAATACGTTTTTTTCTGGCAAAAAATAAAGTTACAGCAAGGTAAGTTTTGCTTAGAACATAAAACCCAAGAAGCGCCGCCACTTGCTTCTTGGGTTTTGGTTTGTACTAGCTAACTCTTTTTTCTCTACAAAAAAAAGCAGATCTTGAATGCGAGCTGCTTTTTTGTTTATATGGGCAAAGAGAGAATCGAACTCTCATGACATTGCTGTCGTCAGATTTTGAGTCTGATGCGTCTACCAATTCCGCCACTCGCCCTGACTCCAGGATTTACATAATAACTAACATTGATGTTTTTTGTCAAATATTTTTTTAAGAATTTATGAACATACTCTACTCTATGGGGGTATACGCTATGGATAATCACGATTAAGATACGGTTTAGACTTAAAAAAATAATTTGTAATCTATGTCAAAGCTAGAACACCTAATCATGATGGCGGAGGATGAGTTGGTGCAGTACAGCACCACTGCCCGCAAGATTGAAAAACTACGCCAGAAAGTCGGACTATCGCTAAATATTGCGGAACAACAACAGGCAAAGGCGGAACTGCTGGAAGTTTTGCCAACCGATGACATTAGCCAGATCGTAGAAAAGAATCGCCAGACTATTTCTTTACCTTTTTGGGGGATTGCAGGTTTAGGTTTGTTGTTGGGGATATCTATGGAACAGCCGCTAGATTTTATTGCGACTGTTGTTGGTACTGTGGCAGCGATCGCACTGCAAAAATGGGGATGGAGTTTGCAGGCTAAGCGCCTTGTTTTACAAACACTTGAAGATATTGAAGAAAGAAGTAAACGTTAAACCAAAAAAGAATTGCATCGCTAGGTGATGCAATTCTTTTTTGGATGTATTCGCTATATATTTAAAAACTGTGCATTCCTAATATTTATCGTCAATGTTGCAAGTCGCCCTCATTTATCCTGAAATTCCGCCCAATACAGGCAATATCGCTCGCACCTGTGCGGCGACGAACACACGTTTACATTTGGTCGAGCCACTGGGCTTTGAGATTAATGATCGGCAACTAAAACGGGCAGGAATCGACTACTGGGAATATGTGAACGTCACGGTGCACCCAAATATTGAATCTTTGCAAGAAGCTTCTAAAGGAGGACGATGGGTTTGTTTCAGCGCTCGTGGGTCAGAAAACTTTCGTGAATTTCAATTCCAAGATGGTGACTGGCTCTTATTTGGCAGTGAATCAAGTGGGCTACCCGCCGAAGTAATTGCCAATAATCCTGCTGTTTATATTCCGATGGAACACCCCAAAGTTCGCAGTCTCAATCTATCGGTGAGTGCTGCCCTTGGTTTATTTGAAGCCAGACGACAGCTAGGAATCTAATAAGCTTATTTCATCTAACATAAGCTTATTTGGTGATCAATGCGTCATAGGTAGCTTTAAATCCAGCTTCTTTGAGGGCTTTAACCGCAGTTTCTTCATCCTGCACCCAGAATTGATTGCCTAATCGTACTAGTTTAGGCATATATTCGATCGCAGCAATCACAGGAATTTTATTAGAATTTTCGGGTTCATTGTTTCTACCATAGCTAGAATTGCCACGGCTAGAATTACCATAGTTATGATTAGGATTGGGATTTAAAGCGTTTTTGAGCTGCTGTAGGACTTGGCGATCGCTGGCTTGTTCACGGGTTAGCTCAACGCGCACCATCCTCACTGACTCAATGGGTTGCATATCGTCAACAATCAACTGGGTTTGTTCATCACGCCGATCAATTTTGCCCCAGACCATCAAGCGTTTGTCTTTTTCTAAAAGATGCTTTACTTTGTCATAGGTTTTGGGAAAGACAACTGCTTCGGTACTGCCTGTCAGGTCTTCGAGCTGCAAGATGGCCATGTGATCACCTTTTTTGGTAATCACTTCTTTGATATCTAAAATGATTGCGATCGCAGTGACGATTTTTGTCTCCGAGGATTCGGGGATATCGCAGAGATTAATGGGAGCCATTAACCTAGCTGAGCGACTGACTACACTCAGCGGATGGTCGGAGATATAGAAACCGAGTAATTCTTTTTCGAGACGTAGTTTTTCTTGAGAAGAGTAGTCACCTACTCGGTTAGTGGTGGGCGCGATATCAAAGGTCTTAGTATTACTACTTTCACCAAAAAAGTCAAAGATATTACCTTGCCCAGAGGCTTGCTCTTTAGCGCGGCGTGAAGCCCATTCCATGGTGATATCTAGATCATTCATCAATTGACGACGATTCGGCTCTAGAAGGTCAAGTGCGCCTGTCTGGATTAATGCTTCTAAGGCTTTCTTGTTTAATGATCGTGAATCGAGGCGGCTACAGAGATCGGCGAGTGAGGTAAAAGCGCCATCTTCTTTACGGGCTTTTAAAATTGCGGCGATTGGCCCAGCTCCAAGATTTTTAATTGCAGCTAAGCCAAATAAAATTTGATGCCCACGGGGAGTAAAGTCTTCCCCAGAGCTATTCACATCAGGAGGCAAAACAGGAATGCCCATGCTGCGGCAGTTAGCAATATAGCGCTGTACTTTATCTTGATCCCCACTGACTGAAGACAGCAATGCTGCCATATATTCAACGGGGTAATTTGCCTTGAGATATGCGGTCTGATAGGTGACATATCCATAGGCAACACTATGGGATTTATTAAAGCAATTGGAGGCAATATAGCCATTATCTAGCAGAAAATTATGATCACCTGCTAAACCGATGTCGAAAACTGGCTGCACACCCAGAGATTTACGACTAATAATTTTCATTGCCAACTACTGAAATAATAATAAAACTCCAGAATCGAGTTGCAGCGCGAAGCACTGCAACTCGATTCTGGTTTTATGTCCTAATATATTGAGGACTGCTGTTATCAGAAACAAAAAAACTATGGTTCAAATCCTTCTAACTCGGGGACTTCTGCAACTAGGTGTACCCCTTGAATATATAGAGAACGACCATATTTGCCAACATTCTCTAATCGCAGCTTACCACCCTGCTTTTTGGCTTGCACTGCCATATCGATCGCAGCACCTACGCCTCTACTAACAATTTTGGTCACTCCCTCAAAGTCTAAAATGATCGCAAGTAATTTGCGATCAATAAATGGTTGAACAGCCTGTCTGAAATATGGCACTGTGGTTACGCTCAAAGCACCATTCAGCTTGAGGATAACTTGATCGCCATCAATCTGTTCGACGATCTTAAGTTCATCTTGTAAAAATGAGGAATGAGTCATGGTTGAAGAATGGGTTTGGGGGTAGACAGAAACTTACTCATACGGACTATTGTGCCTTGATCGCTAGACTCGATCTCGACCTTGTCAACCAATGCTTTGATCATATGTATTCCGAAACCACCATTTTTGACACCGATTTCAGACATCAAATCAAAGTCAGGTGGAGGCACACTATCGATATCAAAACCTGATCCGCGATCATGGACTTCCACAATCAGACTAGAAGTTGTTGCGAATACCAAAACCTCTACGTCAAAATCAGATGTACTATAAAGAACTGCGTTAACTAAAGCTTCCGTGAGAGCTTGTACAACATCTTGTACAGATTCAGGATCAAACCCCATCTTTGTCGCAAGTGCTTCGACTGCTGCGATGGGAATGTCCTCAATTCCCTCAACGGGTGGAACAGAGATTCGCAGCTTTAAAGGCTTCTCGCTCATGATGGAGTCATTCTGTAGCTTTGATTCGCTTTGCCAGAAGTAATATACCACAGGTTATCAACCTGAATCATGATTCCCCCAACTTCTTACGGTTTCGGCAATGGCTGCCATTGATGCTGAAGCAATGATCAGTAGTACGCTTAAGGCATTTAATTCTGGGGTTACGCCACCACTGCGTAATGATGCAAAAATTGCGATCGGTAATGTCGTTGCGCCTACACCTGCGGTGAAGTAAGCAATTACCAAATCATCCATACTGAGAATAAATGCTAGTAAACAGCCTGAGAGGATACCCGGTAAAAGTTGAGGCAGCAATACCCGTAAAAAGGCTTGAATTGGAGTTGCTCCTAAGTCAAGAGCTGCTTCTTCTAGTTTGGGATCGATGGTGGCAAGGCGGCTAGAGACAACCACGGCAACATAGGACAAGCAGAAAACGATGTGAGCAATCACGATTGTCACAAGGCTTAGCGGTAGTTTAATTGCTGCAAAAAACACGAGGGTTGCCACTGCGATCGCAATATCGGGCATGATTAGTGGTAAATAGCTCACCCCTCGATATAAACCTTTGCCGGGGAAATAATATCTTGCTAAACCCACGGCGGTTAGTGTCCCCAATACCGCCGAAACAGAGACGGCAGTGAGGGCAACACTGAGACTATTTCTTAAAGCCGTCAATAGAGTGGGATTTTGTAAAAACTTGGCATACCACTCCCAAGTAAAACCTGTCCACTGTGAAGGGGACTGGGATTTATTGAAGCTGAAAATGGTCAGTACAGCGATTGGTAAGTACATGTATAGAAAAGCAATTACCGTGTACCAAGTCTGCCAACGCTTGACGCGAGATTGATTGATTGAGTTAGCCATCAGATACAACCCGGCGATCGCCATATTTGAGCAGTAGGATAATGACGATGGTGACCGCTAAGATCAAAACCATACTGAGCGCTGAGCCAAACCCCCGATTACTACTTGCACCTAAAAACTGCAATTCAATAATTGAGGCGATGGTACGGCTACCGGGTCCTCCTAATACTTGTGGGTTAATGTAATCACTAAAGCTAGTAATCGCAACCAAGGCTGATCCTGCAATAATTCCTGAAGATACTTGGGGAATTGTGACTTTCCAAAAGGTTTGTCGAGTATTTGCACCAAGATCGGCAGCGGCTTCTAATAATCGTAGATCGAGGCGCTCTAGGGATGCAAATAGCACTAGTACCATATAGGGCAAATAGGTATAAACCATGCCAATAATTACACCTTCAGCTTTATTGAGGACGTTAATCCCTGATAGCCCAATGAAGTTAAGAAAAGTATTTAAGACTCCCGTGGGTCTGAGGATCGTAATCCAAGCATAGGATCGTAAAAGTGATGAAGTCCATAGTGGTAAAACAAAGAGCAAGAGCAAGATATTTCGCCATTGCTTGGGGGCAATAATCGCAAGCCAATAGGCAACTGGGAATCCCAAGAACAGGCACAATGTGGTTGTGATGATGGCATAGAGCAGCGATCGCCACACTACAACTAGATATATAAAGTTGCCCCCGACATACTCAAACACTCGTTGATAGTTATCTATGCCAAACTCAGTTTTGCCAAGGGGGACAAGGCTCTGGATCAGAATTAAAGCTGTCGGAATAATTAAGAATGCCGCCAGCCAAAAGCCGCTAGGAAATAACATTGCGAAAGGTTCAAGCCATTTGAACCGTGGCACTGATCTTGGACTGGTTGTAGAAGAACTATTCGAGGAACTATTCACAGGTGTGTTTTAGAAGTAGAGAACTCTTGAGTCAACTCCTTGCGATCGCAAATAGCGAGATACAGCTTCTGCTGAGTCGCGATTTTGATATGCGCCAGCGTGAATAAAGCTACCACGTCCCGAACTGGAGAAAAAGGCACTAGGAACATATTGGCGTACCTGTGACAGCAAGAGTTGGTTGTTAGCAGGGGTGGGGACTACCGTAACGTAGCGAAAATCAGAGATTTGAGCTGGTTGGCTAACCTGTTGATTTAACTGAGTTGTGTTGCTAAATTCGCTACTAAAACCATTGCTAAAGCTATTTGCCGCAATGGGCTGCGATTGAGTAGCTGTAAAGTTTGTGGCAACAGAGTTATTGTATGGCGTTGTGACCACCGTACTGCTAGGAATAAATCCAGTTTGCGGCTGCACATAATTTACTGCTTGGCTAAATCCTGATGATTGTACATAACCCGTTGGTTGCTGTACATAACCTGTTGATTGGACAAAACCTGTAGGCTGGACAAAACCTGTTGCTTGGATTTGATTGGTATAGCCTGTGGGCTGGACATATCCCGATGGGACTGAAGTTTGCACAATCTGGGTTTGAGGAACTACAGTCTGAGTCACAAATTGTCTGGTTTCTGGTACGAGTACCTGTTGCCAACGAGGTACTAACACCTGTTGCGTTTGTACTTGGGGAATCACCGTATTCGTGGTGATCTGTTGATATTGATTGCTGTAGGTAGCCACTTGCTGAGGTGCAGAACTAAATATCTGAGACTGCGACTCTACCTGAAAGCTAGAGGGTTGAGGTAAGGTCTGGACTACCGAGCTGGGCTGAATGACTACCTGTTGCGGGCTAGGCGCACTGAAAACTGAGGAAGTTGTCGTCTCAGGGAAAGGAACCTGCACATCGGTTTCCTTGCCACCTGATGTACGAAAATACTTTTGGGCAGATAGCCCTGACTGTTGCAAGGTAATCGCTAAACTATCAGCACTGTTTTCAGAGTTGAAAATACCTGCTTGAATGGCAGGCTGACCATTAATTTTGGTTGTAAAAGCAGAGGGTGATATAGTCCGAACTCTCTGTAATGTCGCAGTATCATTACCCTCGACAAAAATAACAAAGCTTGCTGATGCTGATTGTGCGATCGCAATGGATACGATTGCTACAGTTCCGAAAATGCTGGCTCTTGTAGTCCAATTCACAGCGGTACATCCTCACACTTGAATGTAATAATGGTCAAGTTTAGCTTAACTAGATCAAATCATGTTTTTTCTAGCAAAATTATTAATTGGCAGTGAGCCGTGAGTGGTTATGGAAAAAGTTAAGGGTGTTTTAAATATTGCAATTTTTGTATTATTAGCGGGTTTTATCGGATTAGAGGTCTGGACTTTGATATCCCACTTCTTAAAGTAAAAAGTTTTACAAACTAAAAGACAGATGGCGGCGCTTTGCGCCGCCATCTGTCTTTTAGTTTCATATAAAACAATTTGTGGCTAAGGCTTAGGAGCAGCCACTCGAATTTCCGAATAAAATTTTGATGAAAGAATTTTGAGATCGCCAGATTGATTACCCTGAAGTACCGTAGCAACCCGAAATCTCAAGTTAGGATTACCATACCAAATCCTTTCCTCGATCACATTCTCCGTCGTCACCGTCTGAATCGTGAGGGACTCATCCTCCGCGATTTCACAAATACCTTTACCTTGATTGGTGATAATTAAGCCTTTTTGTGGTGAATGCACAACAGGCACAACAATGGCGCTACCTTTGGGCTTATTGCTACTGAGAGATTCTTCTTCCCATGACATTTGCATTGGTTGAAATGCACTACTTGGGTCGATGCTATGTTTTTGGCACATCTCAACCACACTAGGATTGTCAAGACTCAACGCTGTAATCTCAAGCACAGATAGGATGTCACTGCCATTTCCTTCTCCAAATTGATGATCACTGCGTTGCGATCGCCAGCGACCGACAAAAAGTTCAAGAAACTGCTGAATATCCATTGTTACTAAAAATTAAATAAAACTGATAAATAAAGCGAGACTAAATATAGTAATGCAATTTTTGTTCAAACCTAAGAGATTAGTTGCGGCGCTTCACTCCGCAACTAATCTCTATAGTAGCTACTATAAATATGCGTTGATTTTGCCATAAATCCTATAGTAATTTCCAGCCACAAAGAAGGGGGACGCTAAGCGTCCCCCTTCTTTGTGGGTCTAAGAGATTAAGTCTAGCGACGAGGTACTAGACGCTCATAATCAAGATTTTGAGCAGACACAGGAGTTGAGTTAGCAGGCGCAGTATTAATGCTGCGTGCCATATTCAAGAACAAAGCTGGATCGCCAGTCTTGGGCGCTCTGTCGGCAACAATGTAGCTGCGGACAGAATTTTGCCAGATGAGTTGAGGGAAGCCCAACTGTGCACGATGGTAAGCATCGTAGCGAGGAGATTTGAGGTTGAAGGGTACTTCACCAATTTTTTGGCTAGGTAGAATGCGACGACGTTGGTAAGGGAGAGTGTCTTCGCCAAAGGCTTCAAGATATTCATCGCTGTTTAATAGCGCATCAATGAAACCTTCAGTACCTTTAGTTGCCACGACAATTGACCAAGCGATCTTTTCCTTTTCGCTATAGACATCACGACCGAGAACACGCTGTACAGTTTGCTCTACGAAGCGATAGTTGCTGTTTTTGTCATAAAAACTGCTTCTATAGGTATTAGAAAGTACGAGACCACGCACAAATTGTCTGACAGAGATGTTGCCAGAGCGCAATTGTGATTCTAGGGTGACTTCACGATCGCTATTGAAAGCATGGAAGAAAATTTGACGGTAAGCAGCTGCGATCAATTCGTCCATGTCAGTGCTGGAGAGCAGGTTCGCAGTGTTATAGATGCGAGGAGTCTCATCACTACCGACTGTAAAGCCAGCAACGCGAGAATTTTGCGATGCTGGAGCGTAATTCAACAAAGGAAGCGCCACGTTTAAATCTCCAAAATATTATCGAAAAGTTCTATAAAAATACTTATTTCCAAACATACAATGAGTTTGAGTCTAAATAAGCTAAATATAATTACGAGAGGCTAATCTCTAGTCAATGATAGGATAGGCGAAATTAGCTAGTTCTAATTGCTTCACATAAGTTTACTTTTGCTAGAGTGTTTGTAAGAGATTTTCGTGCCAACGACGCGAAAATAGTCAAGATTTGATTACATTTTTGATCCCATGAAGTTATAACCATGCCCATATCCTCTGAAGAGCGCACCACCTATCACAAGTTTGCGGATCGTGTTTGGACATGGCGGGGCTATGCAATTGGGTACTGTGCAGCAGGTCTAGATCAAGAACCTGAATTACCTGCCATTGTCCTAATTCACGGATTTGGCGCGTCAGTGGGTCATTGGCGCAAAAATATACCCGTTTTGGCAGAAAGTAACCGAGTCTATGCGATCGATTTGATTGGTTTTGGTTCATCGGCTCAGCCTAAACCTAGTGAGTTGCCTTATACCTTTGAGACTTGGGGGCGACAGGTTGCTGACTTTGTAATGCAGGTGGTGGGCAATCGCGCCATACTCGTAGGCAACTCGATCGGAGCAGTAGTGGCGATGCAGGCGGCAATATATGCGCCTGAGTTGATCAATAAAACTGTACTAATTAACTGTTCGTTACGATTATTGCAAGAACAAAATCAATTGAATATGCCTTGGTTTAAGCGCGTTGGGGTCAAAGCTGTTCAAAATATTTTGGGTGTGCGTGCGATCGCAAAAATTTTTTTTGATCAAGTTAGAAATCCCCGAGCCATTCGCCAAATTTTGTCACAAGCCTATATTGATAAGTCAGCGATCACTGATGAGTTAGTAGAGATTTTGCTCAGACCCGCCCTAAATGCCAATGCCGTTGACGTATTTATGGCTTTCGTTCGCTATTCACAGGGGCCAAGACCTGAAGACTTGTTAGCAATTCTACCCTGCGATGCAATTGTATTGTGGGGTGAGCGTGATCCTTGGGAACCAATTAGTATAGGCAAAGCGTCATTTGCAGAATTTGCCTGCGTTAAAGAATTTATAGCCCTTCCCAATGCAGGGCATTGCCCCCAAGATGAAGTCCCAGCCTTGGTTAACCCAATTCTAGTAAGGATTGCATCCAGTGATTTAGCGGGTGCATAAATCACCTTAAGTATTTTTTCTCAAACTAAACTTAACTGCATCTTTAACGCTTCTTAACCTTGTATCAACGGATGCAGTTTACTATCGATCTTGTCTAGTTTGAATGCTCAGTCAACCGTAACAGATTTAATCCCAACCAGATTTCCTATGATGTCTAAAAAGAATATCAACCGCAGTGTCGTAACTTTTGTTACAGGTGTTACATTAGCCGCAGCACTTGCATCTTGCAGTGGTAGTAGCACAACACCAACCGCCACAACAGGTGCAACTGCACCCGCCACAACCACAGCGGCTAATACTCCTGCAACCACAGCTTCTAGCCTATCTGGCAACGTTACTATTGATGGCTCTAGCACCGTCGCTCCAGTTAGCAAAGCTGTTGCTGAAGAATTCGCGAAGGTAAACCCTGGAGTAAAAGTTCCTGTCGGTACAAGCGGTACTGGCGGTGGCTTCAAGAAATTCTGTGCTGGTGATACCGATATCTCCAATGCTTCTCGCCCGATCAAAAAAGCTGAAGAAGAAGATTGCAAGAAGAACGGCGTGGAGTTTGTAGAAATTCCTGTAGCTATTGATGGTTTGACCGTAGTTGTTAACAAGGAAAATACTTGGGCTAAGTGTCTAACCGTTGCCGAACTCAAGACCATGTGGTCTCCTGAAGCTCAAGGTAAGATCACCAACTGGAATCAAGTTCGTCCTGATTTCCCTGATGCCAAACTTTCCCTCTTTGGCGCTGGTGCTGATTCGGGTACGTTTGATTACTTCACCGAAGCAATCAATGGCAAGTCTAAGGTCAGCCGTACAGACTTCCAACCTAGCGAAGATGACAACATCATCGTTAAGGGTGTGCAGGGTGATAAGAATGCACTAGGATTCTTTGGTGTTGCTTACTTTGAAGAAAATGCCGCAACTCTAAATGCTGTAGAAATTGATGGTGGTGCTGGTTGTGTTGCCCCTACCTCTGAAAACATCAACACTGGCAAATACAGTCCTTTGTCTCGTCCTTTGTTGATCTACATCAATAAGAAATCATATGAACGTCCTGAAACCAAGGCTTTTGTTGATTTCTACGTCGCCAACAAGAACAAGCTTGCTAAGGAAGTGGGCTATGTAGCTCTTCCCAGTGAAGCTGAACCCTTGATTGCTGAGCGCATCAAGAGTGGCAAGACTGGTTCAACCTTCCACGATGCTAAGGCGGGAACTCCAATCGTTGATTTGCTGAAGTAATCTTGATTTAGTTTTGTGCAAAGCCCTCCTAGTCGATGGGGGGCTTTGCCTTTTGATGTACTTGATTAGGAATCTCTATGACAAATCCTATAATTCCCCCTCCTGTTGAAGATCTCGATCTCTATCAGCGAGCCGATCGCAACATTCGAGAGAGTGCGATTGGCTATGCTTTATTGATAGCCGCTTGTATTTCCGTATTCACCACCGTTGCGATCGTCTATATCCTTGCATCAGAAACAATCAACTTTTTTAGCAATGTCAGCGTTGGTGAGTTTTTGTTTGGCAAAACCCTCGAAAATGGTAGTTACAGTTGTAACTGGACACCTCAGTTTTCGACTAAAGAATTTTGCGTATGGCCGACGGTAAATGGCACAATCCTTGTCGCATTAATTGCCATGATTGTGGCAACACCTCTGGGGTTGGCAACGGCAATCTACCTTTCAGAATATGCCTCACCGAGAGTCTCTAAACTTTTAAGACCTGCGATCGAGCTGTTAGCGGGTGTACCCACAGTTGTATATGGCTACTTTGCACTTACCTTTGTCACCCCTTTTCTCGAAAAATTTATTCCTAACCTGAATGGATTTAACGCATTAAGTGCTGGTTTAGTCATGGGAGTAATGGTTATCCCCACGATCGCATCTGTTAGTACCGATGCCATGGTCGCTGTGCCATCAGCACTTCGAGAAGCTGCCTTTGGACTTGGTTCTACCAAGAAAGAAGTTTCACTTCAAGTTGTTTTACCTGCGGCTCTATCGGGAATTTGTGCGGCAATTATTTTAGGTATATCTCGTGCAGTCGGTGAGACGATGATTGTGGCGATCGCCGCAGGTCAACGACCTACCTTAACCCTCGATCCTAGGCAGACCGTTGGCACGATGACCGCTTACATCGCTCAAGTCGCTAAGGGTGACTCGCGGGTGGGCAGTGTCGAATACCAAGCCCTTTTTGCGGTTGGTATGACACTGTTCTTGATTACCCTTGCTCTCAACATTATCAGCAAGATGATTAGCAAACGATTTCAAGAAACTTATGAGTAAAGGTATAGATATCTTAGAGTCCAGAGACGACGATCAAGCTGGATCTTCAAAATTTGATCCGCGATTAGATTCTAGGAATTTTTGGGGCAAAATATTCGCTTATTTTTGTGTTTTTTCGGCATTTTTCGGGCTAGCTGTCCTTGTCTTCTTGATTTTTGATGTTAGCTCCGATGGAGCTAGTCGCCTCAATGGTGACCTATTTGCCAACTTCCCATCGCGTCGTGCTGAAGCATCTGGTTATCGAGCTGCAATCTGGGGATCAGTATGGATGCTCGCCTATGTATTACTTTTAGTAGTTCCTATCGGGGTTAGCTCCGCCATTTATTTGGAGGAATACGCGCCTAAAAACTGGTTTACCGAATTAATCGACCTAAATATCTATAACCTAGCTGGTATTCCCTCCATTATTTACGGTTTACTGGGTCTAGGACTATTTGTACAGGGTGTTTTTGGTGGTCGTTCAGTGTTATTGGCTGGGGTACTGACAATTACCTTACTGATTTTGCCACCAGTTATCGTGATTTCTAGGGAAGCGATTCGGGCTGTGCCACAATCGATACGGCAAGCCTCCTATGGCGTTGGAGCGACTAAGTGGCAAACTATTTCTAACCATGTTTTGCCTGCGGCTTTGCCAGGGATTATGACAGCGGTAATTATTTCTTCGTCTAGAGGTATTGGGGAAACTGCACCAATTGTAGTTTTAGGAGCAGGGACAGTTTTGTTTGACCCCAAAGCATCTCCAATTAACTTTGGAGCTTTGTTTAGTGGTAAATTTGGAGATGTATTCACTGATACATTATGGTCAAACGATAATTTCTTCTCAGTGCTGCCTTACCAAATTTATGATTGGGTGGGTAATCCCAAGCCAGAATTTCAAACCTTGGCTTCCGCAGGGATTATCGTTTTGTTAGTTTTGGTTTTGGGTATGAACCTTCTGGCTATTTTCATCCGCAATAAAGTGAGCTGAACAGTCTGAATTAATCTAATTCTTTCTCGGCGACTGTGATCACCTAAATGAAGCGTAAATATTACAAATTTGGTTTTTGACAATGAATCTAAACGAAAATAATTCTGCAACTCACGATGTTGTCTTGAAGGCAAGTGATGTGAATGTTTTTTATAGTTCTAATACCCCTGCGGTGGCTGGGGTTTCCTTAGATATCTTAAAAAATCAAATCACTGCTTTTATTGGACCATCAGGCTGTGGCAAAAGTACCATCCTCAGATGCTTTAATCGTCTTAATGACTTGATTGAAGGCGCTAGAGTGAAAGGCTCAATTACTTTTAACGGTATTGATCTATACGATCCAAAGATTGACGCTGTAGCAGTGCGTCGTCATATTGGCATGGTGTTTCAGCGACCTAATCCATTCCCTAAATCAATCTATGAAAATATTGCCTTTGGTCCTCGCATTAACGGATTTAAAGGGTCAAAAGCAGATATGGCCGATTTGGTTGAAAGATCATTACGATCGGCGGCGATCTGGGATGAAGTTAAGGACAAACTTAATGAAAGTGGTCTAGCTCTTTCGGGTGGTCAACAACAACGACTATGTATTGCTCGTGCGATCGCAGTTGAGCCGCAAGTTATTTTGATGGACGAGCCTTGTTCCGCGCTTGACCCAATCTCCACCCTTCGCATTGAAGAGTTGATGCAGGAATTAAAGCAAAAATATACGCTGATTATTGTGACGCACAATATGCAGCAAGCATCACGTTCCGCAGATATGACCGCTTTCTTTAATACCGAACTTTCTGACAATGGTAAGCGGATGGGTAAATTAGTAGAAATTGATCGTACTTCAATTATTTTTAGTAGCCCTAAGCAAACGGCAACGGAAGAATACATTAGTGGCAGATTTGGGTAAGCCCAAATCTGGATTTAATACTAAGGAGATGCAGTACCTATCACTACATCTCCTTTTGTTTTTTCAGGAAAAGTTTCTAAAAAGATGCTAGTTTTTTTGTAGAGTGATTTTTTCAATCAAAAATAAATGTCGATTGAGTCAGCCAGTTCTCTGATCAAAACTAGTAACGATGTCATTACGCCGTTGCTGGAATTACGTCAGATTTATAAAAGTTTTGGGGCAAATAATGTACTAAATGGAGTCGATCTATCTGTCCATACGGGCGAAGCGATCGCAATTATTGGCCCATCTGGTACTGGTAAATCGACGATTTTACGGTTAATCAGCGGATTGCTTGCCCCCGACCAAGGCTCAGTCTATATCAATGGCAATTTGATTGCTAAGGATGAAGATATTCAAGAGGGTAACTATGGACTGAGTATTGGTATGGTATTTCAAAATGCGGCTTTGTTTGACTCGTTAACCGTTGCCGAGAATGTAGGATTTTCGCTGTTTGAACATTCCCGTTTATCTCGTCGTGAGATTTATCGATTAGTCGAGGAAAAACTCGCCCTAGTTGGACTAGAAAATATTTGCGATCGCTATCCTAGTGAATTATCGGGCGGGATGCGAAAACGGGTCAGCTTTGCCCGTGCAATCATGGATGACCCCACCGCAAAAGTCCATAACAAAAAAGTATTGCTCTACGATGAACCAACTGCAGGACTTGATCCTGTGGCTTCAACAATCATCGAAGACTTAATGCGATCGCTCAGGGAACAGCAAGTATGTGATAGCTACGTTGTGGTTACGCACCAAGACAGCACTATTCGCCGTACTGCTGACCGATTAATAGTTCTTTATCGCGGATCAGTGCGCTATGCAGGAAACGTTAGTACAATTGATACGGTTGACAATCCCTATGTTAGACAATTTTTTAGCGGCAGCACTGAAGGCCCCATTCAACTTTTAACCAAGGAGGTATAAAGCTCGTGCAGCGAAAAACATTACGCGACGGTGCGCTCGGCTTATTTATCATCGGTGGAGTAGTTGCTCTTGGTGGCTCATTGTTATGGTTGCGTGGATTGCAACTCAACAGCTCTAAGTTTACCTTCACGATTAAAATGGCTGATGCCAGTGGGTTAAACTCTGGCTCGGTGGTTAGATTTCGCGGCGTAGAGGTGGGACGAGTAACGGGGTTGATCGCTCAGACTGAGGGCGTTGATGTTCAAGTCAGCATTGATAATGCCCAATTGCTAATTCCTAAACAATCAATCGCTGAAACTAATCAGAGTGGGTTTCTAGGAAATACGAATATTGATATTTTTCCTCCCCAAGAAATTGCCGCCATTGATCCGCAGCTTAACCCTATTGCCAAGGATTGTAATGCGGAGCTAATTATTTGTCAGGGTGGGCAAATTAGCGGTGTGCGTGGTGTTAGTTTTATTGCTTTGCTTAAGGACTCAAGTGCGGCTCTACGGAAAATTAATGAGGAAGGTTTACTAGAAAATCTCAGTGACACGTTAACAGCGGCTCAGAAAACGGCGGGCAGTATTCAGAAACTTGCGGATTCAGCAAATCGCGTAGTTGGTACTTTTGAAAATCAACTGACCAAATTTGGGGATACGGCGGATGCAATCAGTGGGGCTGCGAATAAGGTTGGCAATGTTGCCAATAGCGCTCAAGATTTAATCGAGGTCAATCGCGAAAAACTAGCCCAGACCCTTGATGGCATTTCCGCAGCTTCCAAAGAAGCGCGGGCTTTGCTTGCTAGCGCCCAACCGTTACTCAATGATGGCAAACTGATCGCTAATCTCCAAAAGCTATCGGAAAATGCTGCGGAGACATCTGCCAATTTGCGAAAGTTGTCAGGAGAGTTGAATGATCCCAGCACTATGGCTTCGCTACGAGAAACCCTAGACTCAGCCCGTGCTACTTTTGCCAATGCCAAAAAGATTACGGCTGATCTTGATGAGTTGACGGGAGATCCGAAACTACGGAGTAACATTCGTAATTTGATTAATGGTTTAGGTGGTTTACTATCAGAAGCACCAAATCTAGACCTGATCGTTCCCACCGCTACCAAGTCTCAACCTGCTGAGTCAGGAACCACAACCAACAACATTAAATTAATTCCTCCCGTTGAGGTTGCTCGTAGCAAAGTGAGTAAACCCGCCACTGAAGCTCAGGTTAAGACGGATGGCGCTAGTGTGACTCCAAAAGTGAAGATCAACAGTCCTAAACCTAGCAGTACAATTGTCAAATCAGAGACAGGACTAGTACCTGAGATTTTCAATACGGATGGCTCAAGCAATTAATGAACTTACTACCTAGCCAAGTTTGGCTGATTATAGGTATTGCCCTTTGCATTATTGAGTTGTTAGTCCCATTACCAACATTTTTGATTGCTGGAGCAATGGGAGTGGCGGCATTGCTGGTGGCGGTAATCTCCCTAATTTTACCAATACCTGCATTACAGGTATTGGTATGGATGATTGCTTCAGGCATTTTAGCAAGTCTATCGCGGCGATTTATTCCGAAGGATTCGGTGCAGCTCAAGGAAGCCGATGAGGGAATTACGATCACCGAAATCCCCGCAGGTAAGGTTGGTCGTGTTAAGCATGAGGGTGTTTCATGGAGAGCGATGTGTGATGACCCGCAAATTGCGATCGCAGCTCAAAAAAAAGTAATTATTCTGCGAAGACAAGGTACGACTTTGATTGTTGTGCCAGAAAATTGGCTATCACTCAAAGAACAGGAACTTTAATTTGATTAACATGATTAACAAAAGTGCGCCCCATGGGGCGCACTTTTGTTGTGGGAGTCGATAAACATTAAGAAAAAAATTATTTTGAAATTTACCCAACAAAAAGTTATCCACATAGTTATCCACAGATTTTGCATTTTTTTCCACAGATAACAGTGAGTTTTCCACAGGTTGTTTTTTGTAAAAACTCACATGTGCCTTACTGGTTAAGGATTCATTAATGGGATGCGGGAGGTATTGGGGGAAACTAAATTGCGATCGCAAATCATAAAGATATGTAAACAAAATCAAACTAAAATGCTGATTCTATTAACTTGATTTCATATATTTATGAGGTTATCTCAATATTTGTTTACGTTGACAAGAACTGCTAGTTAAACGCACAATTGAGTTCCGTCCGCTGAAAATGGTTGCGACGTTTCTATCAAACTTGTTCAAAAGTTGAGGTTTTCGCATGAGTACAACCGTCAGTATATTGGCTGAAATTCCTGAAGAACTGCACGAAACCCTCAAACATTACCTAGAATCACATCCTGATTGGGATCAGGATCGTGTATTTGCCGCCGCATTATCTCTATTTCTCTTGCAAAACGGTGGTAGCGATCGCCTTAGTGCATCCCACAATGCCTCACCTAACTATCGCAGCACCGCCAAAGTATATTTGAATGCTTTGTTCCAGCATTCCTTATAAATTTCTCGCTGAGCGTAAGGATGTGCGGCGCTTCGCGCCGCACATCCTTACAAAATTTTTTTCTGCCGATCCTTGTACTTAGCTATAGGAGCTGAGTTGTACTAGACTGGGAATTGCTAAATTGCTATAAGTCTTTCAAGCCATGACCGCCACGCCATCTGCTGAAGCTAATCAAACCTTAGATGTTCTTGTCGTTGGGGCAGGCATCTCTGGACTCACGATTGCCCATGAACTTGCGATCGCAAAAAAACATCGTGTTTTGGTTGCCGAAGCGCAAGATCGCGTGGGTGGCGCAATTACGAGCGCTAAAAATGACGAAGGATATCTGTGGGAAGAAGGTCCTAATAGTTTTCAACCTACGCCCGAACTATTGCGCCTCGCTGTCCAAGTCGGGCTCAAGGATGAATTGGTGCTAGCGGATGGCAAATTACCCCGCTTTGTGTTTTACAACGGTAAGCTCAATGCCTTGCCGATGAGTCCCCCCAAGGCGATCGCCACCAAATTATTGACTTGGGGCGGCAAAATTCGTCTAGCTTTAGGGGCAATGGGCTTTGCTCGTCCTGCCATGGCTGGCGAAGAATCCGTTGATCAGTTTTTCTCGCGCCTATTGGGTAAGCAAGCTGTTGAAAGACTAGTTGCGCCATTTATTTCAGGTGTTTATGCGGGTGACCCCAAGCGACTGAGTGCCAAAGCTGCATTTTCCAAGATCTTTCGCCTAGAAAATACTTATAACGGTTTGTTGGCAGGGGCGATCCTTTCTGCAAAGGAACGCAAAGCCAAAAAAATCAATGATCCGACTCTGCCCAAGGTTAAATCAGGTGAACTTGGTTCTTTTCGGGAGGGAATCAAAATGTTACCCGAAGCCGTTGCCACCAAGTTAAGAGCGCAAGGCACAGCAATCAAGCAACAATGGATTTTGCGATCGCTAGAAAAGCAAGGCGATATTTATATTTCTAAGTTCGATACCCCCACAGGTGAAGAAATCGTCACCTCACGCGCGGTCGTGCTGACTACTCCCGCCTATGTTACGGCAAAGCTATTGCAAGACTTTCTACCAGTCGCTAGCCAAGCTCTCAAGGAAATCTTCTATCCCACCGTTGCCTGTGTGGTGCTTGCCTATCCTAAGAGCGAGTTTATCTGTGATATGAAGGGCTTTGGCAATCTGATTCCACGTACTCAAGGGGTGCGAACCCTCGGCACGATTTGGTCATCAAGCCTATTTGCGGGACGCGCCCCTGAGGGTTGGCAACTATTGCTTAACTTCATTGGCGGCACTCTTGACCCGATGTTAGCCAAGCTTTCTGAGGCAGAAATCATTGATGCTGTGCATCAAGACCTCAAGAAAACATTACTGCGTCCAGAGAGCAAGGCTGCACCGAAAGCGATCGCAGTGCATGTGTGGGACAAGGCAATTCCACAGTATGAAATCGGTCATTTAGATCGCCTTGCTATCGTCGAGTCGGAGTTAAAAAAATCTCAGGGGCTATATGTCAGCGCAAATTTTATTGGCGGCGTGGCTTTAGGCGATTGCATTAAGCGAGGTATTGAAGAAGCGCATAAAATTGAAGTTTTTTTGCAAAGCTAGTTTCTAACATCTTGAACCGTCTGCTATGCGGACGGCTCACAGACTCACTAAGTTATCGCGATGAACTACGGTCTCTTCCCCTTCGACACCGAGTAACTTAGGAATATCTTCGGACTGAGAGCCGAGAATGCGAAGAATATCATTGCTGCTGTAATTGGTAATGCCTCTGGCAATTTCTTTACCATTGCGATCGCAAATACTGACCGATTCATTTGCCTCAAACTTGCCTTCCACTTCGATAATTCCCGCAGGCAAGAGGGATTTACCTTTGAGAATGACGGCACTAACCGCACCATCATCTAAAAACAATTTACCGACCGTGACCATCCCATAGGCAATCCAGCGCTTCCGAGCATTGACTGTTTTGGGTTGGGCGGCAAACTGTGTACCGAAGTTCTCTCCCTTGAGAATTGCGGATATGCGATCGGGGAAAGAGCCACGGGTAATGACGGTGCGAACCCCTGCGGCGGAGGCAATCCGAGCTGCATCAAGTTTGGTGGCCATTCCTCCCGTTCCCCATGCTGTGCCGCCACCTTGAGCGCCTAGTGCTTGTTTTTCACCGATCGCTTGCCTCAAGCTGGTCAATTCTGCATATTCGACAAACTCAATTGGCTGAGCATCGGGATTTTGACGCGGATCATCGGAATAAAGGCGATCAACATCGGTTAATAAAAATAACCAATCTGCTTCTACCAAACTTGCTACCAATGCCGAAAGGGTATCATTATCGCCAAATTTCAACTCATCAACTGCCACCGTATCATTTTCGTTAACGATCGGGACTACGCCCATTTCCAGCAATTCATGGAAAGTTGCATGGACATTCATATAGTGCTGACGCTGAATCAAATTGCCACGGGTTAGCAAAACTTGAGCCACGGGCTGTTGTAATGTGCCGAAAAAGTCGTCATAAATGCCAATTAAGCGACCTTGCCCCACCGCCGCCACCGCTTGCTTCTTAGAAATTTTGCGCGGACGTTTTTTTAAGCCTAGCCGTCCACAACCAACACCCACAGCACCCGAAGAAACTAAGACAACGCTATGTCCTTCGCGGCGCAGATGGACGATTGCTTCTACTAATTTGGCGATTGTCGCTAGCTGCAAGTCTCCTGATTCAGGATGACTAAGGCTGGACGTGCCAATTTTAATCACAATAGTCTGCGGTTGCATTTGCTCTGAGGGTGGGGATAAAAAGTTGCTGGGCAGTTTTTTATCCTATCAGGAAACCGCTTTTCAATAGCCGTTCGCCGCAAGATCGGGGGGGAAGCTGGCACTGCTGAGACGATGAACTTCGGTTGTGATTGTGCCATCAGCGTAGAGTCGGAGATGCCGCCAAGCAGGTGCTTGATTATCAATAATTAGCTGGGGTGTTCGTGGCTGAAACTGCACACAGGTTGAAGGACTGACTAAACAACGCACTGAATTATGGGCAGTTTCATAAATTTGCTCAAAGTCTTGATGGGCATGTCCATTCACAACTGCTTGAATCTGGGGATTGCGATCGCAAATCTGCCAAAACTGCTCTTTATTAGTTAGACAAATCTCATCCATCCATGCTGAACCGATGTCAATAGCAGGGTGATGAAACGCGATCAAAGTCGGATGATCAGGATAAGCGTTTAAATTTTCCTCTAACCATGCCAATTCTGATTCGGCTAAATTGCCATGCACTGCGCCCACCACCACTGAGCTAAGCAATAAGATTCGCCATCCCCCAATATTTTGCGATCGCACCAAATGCACATACTCACTCGGCAAGTATTCCGCCATTAAGTTTAAATCATCATGATTACCCGCCAAGCAATAGGCTGGGAACGATGCGACATCAAGGGATTGACGCAAAAACTCATAGGAAGCAGCACTACAGTCCTGTGATAAGTCCCCCGTCAATAGCAATAGGTCAATCTTAGGAATTGTCTGTTTAACTTCTGTCAAAACCGCTTGGAATGATTGATTAGTGGGAATCCCAACTAAGTAACTATTTAAGTCTGTAAATAAATGTAGATCGGTTAAATGGACAATGGAAATAAACTGATCGTCGCTCATTTTCGCAATATCCTGATAATTTTACAAGCTATCTATCTCTTTACTGATCTTATTCGGGAATATTTTGGAGATACTAAACCCTATGAGATCCTGATAGCAACATCACTTTATAACACTACTAATTCGTGGATAGATTCTGTCGATATATAGTTGGTATAGTTAATACTAAGATTAAATACTTAGTCTTTATTATTTCAAACATTAACTAAATACCATGCGTATTCTCGCTCTAGCTTGGGAGTTTCCCCCGCGCATTATTGGAGGAATTTCTCGTCATGTAGCAGAGCTATATCCTGAAGTTGTTAAGCGCGGACACGATGTTCATTTAATTACTGTTGCCGTTGAGGGTGGGGCATCAGCAGAAGTTGTTGATGGCATTCATGTTTATCGGATTCCTGTTGAACCTAACCATGATTTTTTTCATTGGGTAAACCAGATGAATCTCCAGATGATAAACTTTGCGCGTAAGTTTTTAGATGATAATTCTGTTGACTTAATCCATGCCCATGACTGGTTAGTTGAAGAATCTGCGATCGCATTGACTAACGAGTTTTCGATTCCCCTCATCGCCACCATTCATGCCACAGAGCATGGGCGTTGCAATGGTATTCACAACGATACGCAAAGACATATTCATCAAAAAGAGATTAACTTAACCCAATCCGCCCAGCGCGTAATTGTTTGCTCTGAATATATGCGCGAAGAGTTGCAAAGGGTTTTTGGCTGTGCCGCCGAAAAGATTGATGTAGTTTATAACGGTCTGAGTGAGGAGCGGTGGAAGCACATTAAGTCTGAGCAGGATGAGGATGAGGCAAGTTTAAGGGCAAAGTACGCGCCACCCGATGAAGCGCTTATATATTTTGTGGGGCGAATCACCTATGAAAAAGGCATTTACATTTTGCTCAATGCAATGCCCAAAATTATCAGTGCGATGAACGACAAAGTACGTCTAGTCATCATTGGTACTGGGGATGCCTATTCGATTTTGCTACAGCGTCAAGCTTGGGATCTGGGTATCTACCACAAAGTTCAATTTACTGGCTTCATGGCGGATACAGATTTTTGGAAATTTCAAAAAGTTGCTGATTGTGCTGTTTTCCCCAGCCTCTATGAGCCTTTTGGCATTGTTGCCCTTGAGAGCTTTGCCGCCAAAATTCCCCTCGTTGTTTCCGATGCAGGAGGGTTGCCAGAGGTAGTGCGTCACCAAATCACAGGAATCGTCACAAGGGTAAATGATGCAGATTCTTTAGCGAATGGAATTATTGAGGTTTTACAAAATCGTGACTATGCCCAAACCTTAGTAAATAATGCTCAATCGGAACTAAGGGATCGCTTTGCATGGGATAGGCTTGCAGCTCAAACTGAGTCTGTCTTCTTGAAAGTACGACAATAGCCAACTAGCTAAAAGCTGGTGAATGATGTTGTTTGAGTAATAATACGGTCTTATTTTGAGGTGAATTTCTCAAGCCCGATGGTGATGGTAAGAATGACAAGATTACCGTCAATACAGTGATTGAGACCATGCTACCCACAAAAAATTTGACGAACCATAGTTCATTGACATCGTAGTTAGAGTTAGGGTTTTGTTGAGACATTAATTTAGTCCTTAGTAATTGTGTGTGGCGCAAAGGAACATGTTCAAGATATCTTGAGACTTTGCCTATAGGTGAATATAAAAGGGTTTGTCGATGCTCTAGATGATCTAGTTGACGAAAGGAGTTCCCCAAAAGCTCCAGTTCTCTTTATTAAATGGTGACCGCCATTTCTCGATGAGGATTTTCTCTAGTTTTTGCCTAGTGCGAGTTGCGGCAGGAGCGTCCCACCAGAAGGTCATGACAACTTGGGTCGGGATATTGTGGGTGATATGCAGTTCTCGATAGTTCAGCAGATAACGTTTACAGTCATGAGTTCCTTTCCATCTTTGATGAGAACTACATGTCTCACCTACATACAGTAACACGGGTGGCTGTGATGGATGTGTGAGATCGATCACAAAGTATAAACAGGCATCACCACGATCATCGCTGGGTAAACGGTAGAACTCCGCAGGGTGCAGGGGTAGTGCAAATGGATTAATTGCATGGGGATCGCAGTGATTGTTGGGTAAATCAAATAGGGAGGTTTGAACGGGGATCATTGTGGTGACGGAATTCTGATACTTTGCGATCGCATTTTTCCAGTTCTGCAAAGATTGACTTCCCATTTGATACTTCTCACCACTATCATAAAGTCGTGAAGTACGCTGCATTCCTTCACTAAAGAGCGATCCCTGTTCATAGTTAACGGAAGATGACTTAGAACTATGAGTATTTTTACTGTTGTAGGGAGTGGGGCAATCGCTCATGGGGATGAAGGTTAATATGTTAATTTATTTATACCTTAGCTAGTGTAGACCTATGGCGATCGCAACCAAGCCGTTATCTCCCCATGGTACAAATCCTACAGATCCTAATCAGTCCGACCGCGATGAGCATGATTACGATCATGATTTTTATGCTTGGACACAGGAGCAGTCTCGGTTGCTCAGAACTGGACAACTGCAATTAATTGATATTCAACATTTAGCCGAAGAAATAGAAGACATGGGGCGTGCTGAAAGGCGGGAGTTGGAAAGCCGTTTAGAAATTTTATTGATGCACCTTTTGAAGTGGCAGTTTCAACCTAGTAAGCGATCGCGGAGTTGGCAATTAACGATTAAAGAACAAAGATTACGGTTACAAAAGCATCTCAAGCAAAATCCCAGTCTGAAGGCGGCAATAGCTGATGTTTTTGATGATGCCTATCAGTTAGCTGTCGTTAGCGCTGAAAGGGAAACAGGATTAGATATATTTCCAGATATTTGCCCCTACCTGATTGAGCAAGTTTTGATAGATGCATTTCTACCTACTTGTCAACAACCATAAAACTATATCCAAACACCACTTTGAGTTTGCAGTTATTACCACCACCAATTTTATCTGGGCAACCACTGACAGCACTCGCACCCATGCAAGACATTACCGATCTTGCCTTTATGCAAATGCTCGGCGAATATGGCTGTCCCGATTATTATGTGACCGAATATTTTCGGGTCTATGCTAATTCTAATTTAGATAAAAAAATTCTCAAATCAATTACCTGTAATACGACAGGAAGACCCGTATTTGCCCAACTAATTGGTGAAAGCATCCCTGATATGTTGCGAATTGCTCAGCAACTTACCAAATATCCGATCGCAGGAATTGATCTTAATCTTGGCTGTCCTGCGCCGCGAGTTTATCGTAAAAATGTTGGCGGTGGATTACTGCGCGAACCTGAAACTATCGAGCGGATTTTTGATGCTTTGCGATCGCAAATTTCGGGACTTTTCACCGTGAAAATGCGCGTAGGTTTTGACTCAATTGAGCATTTTGACAAGCTATTGCAATTAATCAATCAATATCAAATTGATCTGCTAAGTTTACATGGTCGCACTGTCAAAGAGTTATATCGTGGCGAAGTGCATTATGACTTGATCCGTCGTGCCGTGCAGACCGTCAATTGTCCCGTGTTGGCAAATGGCAATATTACTTCCTATCTCAAAGCGGAACAGGTTTTACAAGAAACAGGCGCAGCAGGGGTGATGATTGGAAGATCTGCAATTCGCAATCCTTGGATTTTTCAACAAATTCGCGATCGCATTGCAGGAAAACCTGTACAAGTGATTACCCTTGCCGATGTGCATAATTATATTCAACATCTATTCACGATTACTTATCAAGATACGCTCAGGGAAAAATCCCATGTGAATAGTCTCAAAAAATTCTTGAACTTTATTGGGACAGGCATCGATCCAGAGGGCAAGTTTTTAGCAGGAATGCGCTTAGTCCAATCTAAGCAAGAACTTTTTGATTTATGCGATCGCATTTTGTTAACTAATCCCGATGCCCATTTTGCGATCGAGCCTTACGAAAACTTAGTAGCTCGTCCTAGTTGCGAATCCGATGATTAAATTCCTGCCTTGATAAAAAACTGCTCTGATGTAACTGCCAAATTTGGGAATAGTTCATCTGTTAATAAGCTTTCACCGCGATAAGTCTCAGGTGGGCGATCGCCAAAAAATACGGTAATACTTCGCATTGGCGGATAAACTACCCAGACCCGCTCCACACCTGCATTCAAATAATCGGTTGCTTTTTGAGCTAACTGATTAAAGGTTTGATCGGGCGAAACAATCTCGATCACTAACTCTGGTAATACAGGACAAGGGGCATCCTCACGCCAATCTGCTGCAAGGCGAGTATGGGAAACATAAAGTAAATCAGGCACAGGAACCCAATCTTTACCCCGTCGTTTCAAAACTACTGACCATTCCACTCTTACCCGCCCATGTCCATCACTCCACGCTGAAAGTTCAACCCAAAATACAGTCGTCAAAGAAGAATGAAAAAATTTTGGTGACACTTTCTTAATCGCCTCTCCATCAACTAGTTCATAACTTTCATCATTTTCTGGCAAGCTCAAAAACTCATCTAGGGTTAGTTTGGGAATTCCCCCTAAATTAGGATCAGCTTGTTCTTGGGATTTTTCAATCACAACACTAGTCATTGTTTAACCTCCTGATTGTTTAGACAATAGATGTGGCTCTGAGCGCCACATCTATTGTGATTAAAATCCTAAATCTGCTTTAGCAGCTTCGGCAACCCGCAAAACCTCTGGGGTCGAAATCTCTTCCCAAGGGACTTCGCCGATCTCGCGATAGAAAGTCTCATCATAGGGGCGAGTTTGGACAACCACGGGCATAGGTACGGCATGACCTAATACTAACGCCTGTTGCTTAGAATCTAATTTCGACAAAATTGTTCGCAAATTACCACTACCAGCTACACCTGTAAAAATTGCATCAATATCTTTCTCATCATTGAGCAAAGCCGTAATTCTCGTACCAATTTGCGACATCACTTCATTATCAATTCCCGACGGTCGCTGATCAACAATTAGCAAAGTTACAAAATATTTCCGCATTTCACGGGCGATCGTCCCAAAAATAGTCTGTCTAGCCGTATTCGGAGCCAGAAATCGATGGGCTTCTTCGATCGTAATTGTTAATTGCTGGGGGCGATCGCTAATATTTTTAGTCTGCAAAAACTTTTCAGCTTGCTGCACATAGGAATGATGAATCCGTCTAGTAATGATATTGGTCGCCAACATATAGGAGAGCAAATTGGATTGTGATCCGAACTCGATCACAATATGTTTACCCGCCGCAATTGAGTCCAGAATCCGCTTAATATAATTTTCGGGACAGGTGGGACGTAAATATTTGAGATCATCAAGGCGGGTCAATTTACGTTGGAGAGCCATGATTGAGGATTTACTCCCCATCTTCTGCTCACAAAATTCTTGAATTTCGGAATTAGTCATTGCTAATAATCGCGAAATCCAATTTTTACCAAATTCATTCCGTAGAATAATCGCGTTTTCTAAACTGGCTTCCGAAAGATTTAACTCATCACGAATCAGCATCAAATCTTCGACATCAATTTGGTCATAGCTGATATAAAGTTCCTGTGCATCGCGTACACCACGCCGCTTAGTGGAATCAGGATCAAGGGTATAAATCTGCACCTGAGCAGGGAATAGCTGCCTTAGCCCTTTGACAGTGCTAAATTTTTTTCCTTCTGTCGCCGCTTCCCACCCATATTCAGAATGCATATCAAAAATTAGATTTACCGCCGCTTGCTTACGGATGATTCCCGACAGTAATAGGCGAGTTAAAAAAGATTTCCCTGTCCCCGATTTACCAAATACCCCGTTACTCCTCTCCACAAAGCGATCGAGATCTAAACAAATTGGCACAGGCATATCAATGGGCTGCCCGATCGCAAAATTGCGCTTATGGGGATCATCTTCCCACCCAAATACAATCCGAAAATCACGCTCAGTCGCATCAAATACCTGTGAGAAATGACTGGGAATTGTCTTCACTGGCAAAAGTTGAAAGTCACCTGTTGCTTCGACAACTTCGTAAGTGGTATTTTTTTTACGCTTGTTCTTCTTGAGACGATCTCCATTGCTAATTGCGGCGTGATAGGTTAATAAATCAAGGGGATTAGAAGGCACAAACATTAACATCGGGGTGAGGTTAATTGTTCCGAACGTTCCTGTACCTGCCAAAATCTCCGTTAAAAAAGTATTCTCAGGATCGGGTGGATTCATCAAAATGCGAGGGCTAGCCGTCCCAAGAGTCACATCAGTCAGAATACAAAAAAATCGCGTATGCCGACCATGAACTACCAAAAATTTACCGACGCGCATATCTTCGACGGAAATTTCGCCATTGAGTCGAACTTCTAAGCCATCGCTTAAAGATCCCTGAACGACAATACCTAATGGCTGCAATAAATCCATGCAAAACAAATCCGCATATTTCGTTTCAGCATACCAAAAAAATAGAGAGAGTGCTTAGCACCCTCTCTAGAAAGTAAAAAGGCTGTGCTTAGCACAGCCTTTTTCTTCAGGACTTAGTAACGACCGCCGCCGCCACCAGACTTGTTGTAACCGCCGCGACCACCGCCGCCTCCTCTGTTACCACCACCGAAAGAATCATTGTTCTCACGAGGCTTAGCCTTGTTAACCTTGAGGACGCGACCCATCCATTCCGCACCGTCTAGTGCAGTGATGGCAGCATCTTCTTCAGCATCAGCACTCATTTCCACGAATGCAAAGCCACGAGCGCGACCAGTTTCGCGATCGGTAGGGAAATGAACACGAGTGACCTTGCCGTAATCTTCAAATACAGGCTTTAGGTGGTCTTGAGTAACTTCATAGGACAAGTTACCAACGTAAATAGACATTATGCTTTCTCCAAGAATTCAATGAGTATGTAGAGATAGAGATGTCGGAGAGAAGCTTGTCACGATGAAACAGAAAAAAACTGTCAGTACAGAAAACAATTGCTACAACCGATAAATACTTTTACCTTACGGCTAATAGTCTAACCTATATATCTATCGTTTAGTGTAATGTTACGTTTTATTTGCAATTTTTATAATACGAAGATAAGAAAAAAGTTATATTTTTCAGCATTACCGAGTAGTAATTAATATGGCAAAGTCTGGCAACGAGAGTTTGGTTTTAGGATTGAGTCTTCTAGTGACTTCTGCCATTGCTGGTGGTGGATACTTATTATTTTCGCAATCGAAGAATGTCGGCAATCCTCAAACGGGCAGCAATACGGTGGCGACGATCGCACCAATGACGAATAGCTCAATACAGGATATTGATGTCTCATTGCCGAATCCTAAGGTAATTACGATGGATGGCAGTGTAACGATGGTGCGGCTGATCAAACAGTTACAAATTGCATATTCTCAACAAAATCCGACGATTCCGACGACCTATGGAGTCCCCGATGGTAGACCAAACGGGAGCAATCAAGGTATTAAGTCTTTAATTAGTCGTCAAGTTTTGATTGCGGCAAATTCGCGATCGCTAAATGCCGATGAGGTAAACCAAGGTATCCGTGCTATTCCTATTGCCCGTGATGCACTAGCGATCATCATCGGCGTGAATAACCCCTTTAAGGGCAGCCTCTCGATGGCACAACTCAAAGATATTTATCAAGGCAAAATCACTAACTGGTCACAGGTCGGCGGTGCAAATATCCCCATTAAGGTGATCAACCGAGCTAATGCCAGTGGTACTCAGAGCCTTTTTCAGAGTGTGGTTTTACTTGATGAAGCCTTTGCGTCAGATGGCAACAATTTCATCACATGGCCGCAAGATGAAACCACGCCCATTTTGCAAAGACTTGGCAACGATGGCATTAGTTACACCACAGTGTCGCAGGCAGTAGGACAGGAAATAGTGAGGATTGTGCCTGTAAATGGAGTTGCACCAACAGACATGAATGCGATTAGAAGTGGCTCTTACCCAATTAGTCGGATGATTACCCTAGCTGTGAATCAACAAGTTAGCCCTGCGGTGAAGGAGTTTATTGATTTTGCGCTATCGCCGCGCGGTCAGGAGCTAGTGACGAGTGCGGGATTTGTACCTTTATAGAAAAAGCCGATCTTCGCGCGGCTTGTTTCTATAGTGATTAATCCATCCAGCCAATATTTTTATTATTAATGCGCTGCAATTGCTCATTAGAACCTGTGGGGCGGTGATAAGGATTGCGATCGCGATGGGGATAAGGCTGCTCGACGGGTTGCTTGCGTGGAGTTGCGCGATTGTTTTGCGGACTTTGCGATACTAACTGAGAAGAATTAACTGGCTCAATCAATGGCGGCGGCGCTACCTCTTTGGCAGATTCGAGAGACTTAACTTCCTCTGATAGTTGAATATTGGCTTCGGCAAGGCGAAGATTATCGCGTTTAACTTCCACAAGTTGTTGATCTAATTCATTTTTGAGACTTTCAATTGCGGCTAAAGACTTTTGTAAAAGCTCAACATTAGTTTGGCTGAATTTCAAATCTTTTTCCAAATCTGCCACGGTTTGCAACAGTTCTTTCTCTCTTTGTTGTGCTTGAGAGAGAGAGAGTTCTAGATCCTTAATTTGGGCTTGGGTACGATCATCCACCTTGGTAGATGCTTGAATGGCAGGAGTCGGACGACTAGCAGGCTTGTTAATCAGCCCATCGTTAACGGTTTCTGCGGTAACTTCAATCGTTTGCTCTGAAGAGTCGGCTGATGGCTGTTTACTAACGGCGGTATCCGCATCTTTATGAACTTCATCACGCAGTAGATCTGAAATTCCGACTTTCTTTTTAGTTGACATCTTTTTAAAGGTTATTTGTAAAGGTTGTTTGGATTTTTAGTGAAATTAGGGCAGGAATTTTTATCTCAAAATATCTCTCCTCAGTTCATCCACTACCCGCCGATAGTCAGCTTCAGCTTCTCTGGCATTTTTACCTTTCCATTGAGTGACGAGTTTTCCTTCTAGGGCAGCCCGTTCATGGGCTTTGTATCCCCTCACAAAGGCATGAAAAACAGGCACTCCCACTTCTTGTAAAGTATTTTGAGCTTCCAGAGCTTCGTTGAGGCATCGTGGATCAACACGGGTCAGAAGCACTCGATGGGGGACTTGGGCAGGGCGAACGGTACTTTTGACAGTATCAATTAGAGCGGTTAAATCCATGGGTGCAGGTGGACTTGGCAAAACCAAATAATCTGCGATCGCAACAACAGTCGCGAGGGCATGGGAATGTAATGCGGGTGGCGTATCTACCAATACTAGATCGTAACTGCTGAGCTTTGGTAATTTTTTGAGATGGGTAGGATCAATTTCTTTGGCAATATCAAAGCCCATACCCTTGTCGCTACGCCCGACCCACCAAGACAAACTCCCCTGCACATCAGCATCAACGACTAATACCTTTACTTCTTGAGCCAAGATGCCCGCCAGTGCGATCGCAGTTGTGGTTTTGCCGACCCCCCCTTTGCCATTGGTGACGACTACGATTTTTGGGGAATTTGCCATGTTGCTAAGTCTCTGTAGATAACTTAATAAATAATTTAAAAATAAACTCTAGTTTGAGTTTTTTTTGGGAATTGCACGCGAAGATACTAGTGCTTAGGCTTAGTTTGCTTAGACATAAACACTACGGCGATGACTAAACAAGCCAAACCAACGTTAATTGACACATCGGCAATATTAAAAATCGCAAATCTAATGATTCTGATATCAATGAAGTCAACCACATAGCCAGCGACAAATCGATCGATGCCATTGCCTGCGGCTCCTGCCAAAATGCAACCATAGCCGACTTGTTCCCATCGGGTTAGATTTTTAGCAAAGATACCAAAAGCAATCAACCCTAGACTCACAATCATGGATATCCACTTGAGCCAATCAATTTGACCACTAAATAGACTAAAGGCTGCTCCTGTGTTGGTGGCATAGGTAAGATGAAACACCCCATCAATCAAGGGGATTGATTTCACTTCCTTGAGGTATTGCACAACCAGATATTTGGAGGCTTGATCGAGAACTAATCCCAACATTGCCGCAATCCAGTAGAGAGAGTTCCCGATTTTGCCAGATCTCATAGATAAAAAATGCACTACAAAGCTAACTAAAAAGTAGGTGGATAAACCACCCTGTATTTGCAACTAGCTTATATCAATTAAACCTAGCCATGCCAACAAACCCTTATGCGTGACAAACTCAATTGCGATCGCAATAATAAATCCAATCATCGCTGCCCGCCCATTGAGACGTTCTGCATAGGTGTTGAATCCCATTTTAGGATCAGTTGCCTGTGGAAATTGAGTTGGTTCAGTCATGATCAAAACATCCTTATCGCATAAAACTTAATCTACTTGACTCTAATTTTATCTTAATCACCTCGCCAAGATCACAAATATAGCAAAGCAAGAGTGAGCTAGTACCAACCCAAGTCCAAGAAGCGATTGGCGGTGCAGTCGATTCTTGGGTTTTAATTTTGGATCATCGCAAAGCGCCTCATGTTCTAGGTAAAGTTGATTATGAAACTTTAAGTTTAGTTTTCGGATTGTAACGACCCATTTCTTGTAAACTTAGTTGAATAAATATGTAAAGTTGTAAAATTTTACTGAAATTGCAGCTAGCAACATAGTGGAGTGTAAACTGGCTTGGAAAACCATAAGGAAAAAATCCTAGTTGTAGACGACGAAGCAAGTATTCGTCGGATTCTGGAGACACGTTTGTCGATGATTGGTTACGAGGTCGTCACCGCCGCAGATGGAGAAGAAGCGATCGAAGTTTTTCATCAAGAAAACCCTGACTTGGTTGTTCTTGACGTAATGATGCCAAAGCTCGATGGTTACGGGGTATGTCAAGAGCTTCGCAAAGAATCTGATATTCCCATCATTATGCTTACGGCTTTGGGCGATGTTGCTGATCGCATCACAGGCTTGGAACTTGGTGCAGATGATTACGTTGTTAAACCTTTTTCCCCAAAAGAATTAGAAGCACGGATTCGTTCAGTATTGCGCCGTTTTGATCGCAATGGCACATCGGGAATCCCCAGTTCTGGCGTGATTCATATCAACACGATCAAGATTGATACCAATAAACGTCAAGTCTATAAGTCTGATGAGCGGATTCGCCTGACGGGCATGGAATTTAGCCTGTTAGAGCTATTAGTTGGGCGATCGGGTGAAGCTTTCTCAAGGGCAGAAATTTTGCAAGAGGTTTGGGGATATACACCTGAGCGCCATGTGGATACTCGTGTTGTTGATGTTCACATTTCCCGCTTACGTGCCAAGCTTGAAGAAGATCCTAGTAATCCTGAGTTAATCTTGACAGCCAGAGGGACGGGCTATTTGTTCCAGCGCATTATTGATGGTACTGAAGCTAAACAGGCTTAGTTCCCAAACAAGAAAAAAGCGTCGCAATGCGACGCTTTTTTCTTTTGGGTTAGTGGTTTAAACAGGGGTCGAAAAACGAATCTTTAAATAGTCGTCTTCCATTTTTGCGCCAGAGGTTTGCAACACTGATAACGCTTGGGGTAAAACCAAATTACGGCGGTGATTGCCGATACGAATATTTAACTCATCCCCAGTTTTAGTGAGTTCAATCTTTTCTTTGGGAACTCCGGGAAGATATAACTCCAGACGATATTGTTTGTTTTCCTCAACCACCCGCATCGTATTTTCCTTGTAATAGACTTGCGAGGGATCTTCGTCCCCAAACAAGGTGACTTTGAGGCGTTCTAATGCTTCGATTCCACACATTTCTTCGGCATAGAGTGGAATCTGTTTGATGGGGAGAGGGTGGAAATCGCGGTAGATTTGCTCGCAATATTGCTTTTGATTATCTTTCCAAGCTTTAAAGAAGGGATCTTGAACTTCTTCAGGAATAATCCGATTGGCGATCACCATGTCAGTTGCCACATTGTAGAGACTGAGATAGGAATGCGCCCGTAGGGATTCATTAATCACCATTTTTTCTGGATTGGTGACTAGGCGGACACTCGTAGTGGTGTTGTCGGTGAGGATTTTTTCGAGAGCTTCTAATTCTTCATAGAACTCATAGGGTGCATCCATTACCTCTTTGTTGGGCAAAGAGAAGCCTGTAACGCGCTTAAAAATTGGCTCAAATACTGGGCTGAGAACCTGCGCCATCCCCTGCAATGGCTTATAAAATTTCCGCATGTACCATCCTGCAACCTCAGGAAGTGACAATAGGCGCAGAGCAGTACCTGTGGGCGCTGAGTCAATGACCAAAACATCAAATTCTTTTTCGTCATAGTGGCGCTTGACACGCACTAGCCCAAAAATCTCATCCATCCCCGGTAAAATTGCTAATTCTTCAGCTTGAACGCCCTCTAGACCTCTGGCTTGCAACACTTCGCTAATGTAGCGTTTAACTGCCCCCCAGTTTCCCTCTAGCTCGCGGAGTGCATCTAGTTCTGCGCCCCAAAGATTTGGACGAACTTCTTTAGGATCATGTCCTAGCTCAACCATGAAGCTATCGGCAAGGGAGTGGGCAGGATCGGTACTCAAGACTAGTGTTTTATAGCCCAATTCAGCACAGCGCAAGCCTGTTGCTGCTGCCACGGAGGTTTTACCAACTCCGCCTTTTCCTGTCATTAAAATGATACGCATGGTCGATATGACTCGTCTTGTGTTTAAAAGTATTGGTTGCTAGGTAGTTCAGCATCACTAAACCTAAAATCTATAAGCTTGTGCCGCCCGCTACAGGTGCTACAAGCCCTGACTATAGTTTTCAACTATGCTGAATTATTTATATTAATTTTAGGGAGAAAAAATGTCTTTGCAAATCTTTACATTGAGTCTCTATACTAGCATTGATATTAAGATACTCCAGATAACGAGTAAGATATTAGTCGTCCACAAATGCTGTGTGAACATCAAGCCCTATGAATCAGCAGTTTCAATCTCCTATAGATGTAAAACACCTTAATCAGATATCAGAGGGAGATATAGAATTTGAAATTGAAGTTTTACAGGTTTATGTTGAAGATACTCTTCAGAGAATCGCCACGATCCAAGTGCTAATTAGCAATCAGGATCAGATGGGTATTATGGCTGAGGCTCACCATATTAAAGGGGCAAGTGCGAATGTTGGTGCATTGAGAGTGCAACCACTAGCCGTAAAAATGGAAAACTTGGCATCTAGTCAAAATTTTGAGCCAATTTTGGGCTTACTTGAGGATATTCAAGCCCAGATGAAGGATGTTGAACAATTTGTCTCGGAGAAAGTGGTAGCTTTGTCTGCTTAGAAAATTTAATGGTAAGTCATCCTAAAGCATGTGACGCACGCTGCGCGTGCGTCACATGCTTTAGATCTGGATTTTAATTATACCTAGCTACTTAATGCCTTCTATTAAATGTTTTAGATTGCCCAATCTTTAAGACGATTAGACTCTTAATGAGACTATAATTATCGAGATTAGCATACAAGACCAGTTGGCTCATTTTTATGGCTCATCCTTCGTTTAATTCTGAAATTTCTTCTGAACATATCTATGAATTAATGGATGTGGAGGCAATTCAAAAGGCTTTGGGGCGATCGCGTGCATCTGTTTACCGCTATGCCAACACCGATCCTGATCAGGGGTTATTAAATCTGCCCTATGATCCATCTAAGCTGAATCCTGAATTACGGCAGAGTGACCGCGATCCTTTGCTGTTTCACCCGACGGAGGTGTCAAGATTTGCACGGGATGTTCTGAAGATCAAGCAAGTGACAATTCAGGTGCAAGAACCTACTCAAAATGAAACGAATCGGCTCTTAAAAGAAATTTTGCAAGAATTGAGATCGCTAAATCAGCAGCTCAGTATTAAAAAATAACAAGCTTGTTGAGGCTTGAATTAGTACAAAACTTTTGAAAGCAGCGCAAAGCGCTGCTTTCAAAAGTTTTTCTGATTTTTAAGTCAGCGCCAAGCGCTGTAATTAGCTTAGGTATGTATAACCATTGAGGCAATGCTCATACTTTTGCAAGAATAGTCTTGCCTCCTCAAGGGTGATTTGCTTTTCTTGCAATGCCCGTTCGGTTTCTTGACGGATATTTTCGAGCATAGACTCACGGTTGTACTGCACATAGGCTAATACCTCAGTCATCGAGTCGCCTTTAATCACATGTTCCACTTTGTAGCCCGTTGGGGTTGCGTGGATATGGACGGCATCGGTATCACCGAAGAGATTGTGTAAATCGCCAAGAATTTCTTGATATGCGCCACCAAGAAAGAGGGCGAGATAGTAAGGTTCTTCGGCAATGAAAGGATGTAGTTCTAGAACAGACTTTACGTCACGGAGGTCGATAAAGCGATCGATCTTGCCATCGCTATCACAGGTTAAATCGGCGATCGTACCGCGACAACTGGGTTCTTCGTTGAGACGATGGATCGGCATGATCGGGAACAATTGATCAATAGCCCAACTGTCGGGAGCAGACTGAAATACTGAGAAATTGCAGTAATAGGTCAATGCCATTGACTTTTCAAGGTCTTCAAGATCATCAGGCACATAGTTAAGTTTGCGAGTTACTTTGAGAATGCGATCGCAACATTCCCAAAACAGACGTTCAATGCGAGCGCGTTGCTTGAGCGTCAAGTAGCCAAAGGAAAATAGACTGATCGCTTCTTGGTTAAACTGCACGGCATCATGATAAATCTCTTGATAGTTATTTTCATTGATGTTCTCTAAGGTTTCAAAGAGATTGCGAACAATAATATGTTCATCATCTTGTAATGGAGGAATTGCTTGATTGGGTATACCGCTAATCCCCATTACGTCGAATACAAGTACGGACTGATGGGACGCAATCGCCCGCCCACTCTCACTGGTGAGGGTAGGTACAGGAATATTTTTTTCCGTACAAGCATCTTTAATGGCTGCCACAATGTCGTAAGCATAGTTCTGCATACTGTAGTTTTTGGAAGCATAGAAGTTGGTTTTAGAACCATCGTAGTCAACCCCCAAACCACCGCCAACATCTAAATGTCCCATCGGTGCGCCCATGGATACAAGCTGCACATAGATTTGTCCCGCTTCTCTGAGAGCATCTTTAATCGTACTGATATTACTAATCTGTGAGCCGATATGAAAGTGGAGCAACTTGAGAGATTCCAACATGTTTGCCGCTTCCAACTGCTCAACGGTTTCGAGAATTTCCCACATGCTCAAGCCGAACTTCGCGCGATCTCCTGTAGAGTCTTCCCAATGACCGATACCCTTAGCACTAAGTTTTGCTCTCACCCCAACCACAGGTGCAATGCCTAACTTGGTGGCAGCGCGGATGATCATTTCCACTTCTTCCAATTGCTCGATCACAATAATTGTATTTTGACCAAGCTTTCTCGCTAGTAGTGCCGTTTCAATATACTCAGCATCTTTGTAGCCATTGCAGATTAGTAAAGCGCCGGGAGTGCGGAGGGTTGATAGGGCAATCAGTAATTCGGGCTTAGAACCTGCCTCTAGTCCAAACTGAAATGGTTTACCAAACTTGGCAATTTCTTCTACTAGTTGACGCTGTTGGTTGACTTTGACTGGAAATACACCTTTATAAACACCGTTGTAGTTGTAGCGGGCGATCGCTCTAGCAAAGGTGGCATTGAGGCGCTCGATGCGATCTGCCAAGATATCGGAAAACCTGACTAAAATTGGCAGTCGCAATCCTCGTTGCTTGAGATCGTTGACCAACTCGAAGAGGTCAATGCAGCCACCGCGATCGCCCTGCGGCGAGACAGTCACATGACCTGCTTCGTTAATACTAAAATAAGGCTCACCCCAACCATTAATCCGATAGAGTGACTCACTATCTTGGATCAACCATTTTTTAGTATCCGCAACCACAGGTAACTGAATCTCTTGCAACATCTTGTCAATCCTAATAAACCTTACGAATTTTAAATGACTAATTGAGCAGATTTGTACCGCCCGCTACGCGGGCGGTACAAATCTGCTCAATTAAATTAATCATCAGATACTAATGTAGTGGCTAATTTGGGAAATAGTCCAGATCGATTTGAACAAGTTGAAAGTTTACACCCAGATATTTAGAATTTGGGAACATCCTTGATGGGTTGTTGCCGAAAGTGTAACTGGAATCGATTCTGTAGTATTTCGGTGATATCTTCAAAAATAGTACAGACAAAAATATCATGAAATAGAAATTCATAGGAATTTAAATATATGCGCCATATAACGACATTTATTCTCAGTCTAGCTTTTTGCATCCCCTCGGTAGCGGTGATCGCACCATCGGCAAAAGCACAGGAATCAACCATTAGTAACCAAGCTAATGAGCGGGTGCTAACGGTGACGGGGCGTGGGGAAAGAGCAGTGAAAACAACGAAGGCAAGAATTCAGTTGGGGGTGACGGCTGAGGGGAAAACTGCGATCGCAACCCAAGCGGAGGTAGCCCGTCAGGCAAATAGCATCGTGACCAAACTGCAACAGCTAGGTGTCGAGAAGCTCCAGACCACAACAATCCAACTTAGTCCCAAGTATGTTTATGAAAATAATCGCCAAACCCAAGAAGGCTTTACAGGACAAACCAGTGTCAGCTTTTTAGTGGCGATCGACAAAGCTGGGGCAACCCTTGATGCCGCAGTTGCCGCAGGAGCAAATCAAATTGAGCAGCTTAGTTTTGTGGCAACAGATACGATGCTCGATGAAGCGAAGCAATTTGCGCTGCGTGATGCTGTTCAAGATGCCCAAGCTCAAGCTAATACGGTTCTTAGGGCGCTAGGCTTGACTCAAAAGTCGATTAAGACTATTCAGATCAGTGATTCAGGAATCTCCTATCCAGTGCCTCAGCCTCGCGCTGAAATGCTGGCTAAGTCTTCGGCTGATGCTGTGCCAATTTTAGGAGGTGAGCAGAAGGTCAATGCTTCCGTAACCTTGCAAATTACCTACTAATTGACTAACCCAAATAAATAAAGGCGGCACTTCGCGCCGCTTTCGTTTGTATTTATGGGAGATAGTGTTTTAACTTAGTTACAGCACTATCTCTTAATTTTTTATCTATGCCTATTTCTCTTCCAGAAAACCTTGTCAACAAATTTCAAACAGCCAAGGGCTTTGTGAGTACAAATATTGATGCTGCTCTCAATGCGGTTAGTCAAAATGCCCAGCAAGCGAAAAATGTGGTTTTAGATAATACGGCTCATTCCCTTGATGGTTTGCGTCAGGTCACAGAAACGACCAAAACAAATTTGACTAAAGCGGCTGACAGCTCGATTGGTGGTATTTCCCAAAAAATTGACGTTCTTAATCAAACCCTAGCTGAAGGGATCAAGGCTTCAGTTAATGCACCTTTAAATAATTGGATTAATCATCATCCGCAATTGATTTGGATAGTTAACCATCCTTTGCAGAGTTTTGGGATATCAATGCTGTTACTGGTATTTGTTTCAGGGCTATTAGGCGCAATCGCCGATATCACTAAAAAATTCTGGCTATTGATATTGACCTATCCCTTCACCATCATTACTAATCTTGGCGCAGCCATAACGAAACCTAATCAGATGAATCAGCAAGGAAATCAAGAAGGATTAGGAACTAATAAACAGAAGCGAACTGCTGTGATTTTAAGTCGTCTGGAAGCCAATCGCCAAGAACAAATTTTACTATTGAAAGAATTAGAATCTCTGTTGAGATAAAGAGCAAGTGCCGCGCAGAGCGCGGCACTTGCTCTTTAGTAAGGCTAATATTTGCCTGCCTTATTTGCGGTATCTTTTAGATTGCCACTAAAGAACATGGGGATAAATTTCTCCACAAAATTAGAAGGATCCTTTTCCCAAGCTTTCTTGACTAAATCAATACGAGTCTTTTGCAATTCGGGAGAGAACAAAGTCTGAGGAAGTTGATCCATCAAATATTGGGGACGTTGCCAAAGCGGCATCGTATCAGCAATCTTCATCAGGTTCTCGACCCGACGTACCTCTGCACCCGCAAGCACATCCATTCCCGACTCATAGGCTGCTTGCTCAATAGCGGCATACTTGCGCTTAGCGGTTTCGACCTTGGCATGTAGAGCTTCACTCTGTTTCCCAATTTCTGCAAGCTTGCGATTACCCCAGCGCACATGTTCTACTTCTTCAGGTAAGATTTTAGCAATGGTATCGCGAATCTTGATGTTTTCTGTGGTTTGTTCAGCTTTATCAAGTGCGCGAATATGGGCGGCAAAATATTCACAACCACGCTTTTCGGTGACATTGATGGCGGCGAGGGATTCGATGATGCCATCTTCTGCGGTGGTAATTGTGTCATGGCTAATGAATCGCTCAAACTCATCGATGTAGGAAGTTCCGGGAGGAGTACCAATATCTTCACCGAGTTCGTAAAGCAAGTCAGTCAGCCAGAGCGCATGACGAGCTTCATCGGCAATGTGATGGGAAAGATCCTTGATCAGGTCACGGGGATTGCCATCAAGTTTTTCGATTAGATCAGTTAAATCTTTACAGCTACGTTGTTCATTGAAACGGTAACGATTGAGTGTCACCATATGAATCTCACGTTGACGAACCACTTGATTAAGGATGTCTTGGGCGCTTAGTTGTCCACGAAGTTTACGGGGATATGCAACGGTCATTTTTGAAACCTAGATAATAGCGGTATAAATGAGAATTGATATTATTTAATTTTAAACTGATTTGTAAAGAAGTGTGAAGGCTAAACCCATATCTACTCCCTATGACTGGATTGATCGCTCGCTTGACTCAATTCACAAAGCAAACTGGTATCGCTCTACGCAAACTGTGAGTAGCAAAGCAG
This sequence comes from Pseudanabaena mucicola FACHB-723, assembly GCF_014696385.1. Lineage (GTDB taxonomy): Bacteria > Cyanobacteriota > Cyanobacteriia > Pseudanabaenales > Pseudanabaenaceae > Pseudanabaena. The sequence goes on along the minus strand of NZ_JACJQB010000012.1, from coordinate 45,843 downwards.
GTGCGATCGCAAATATTGATGGACGCGAAATGTTGATGTTTGCTAGCAATAATTATCTGGGACTAGCGGGGGATCGCCGCTTGATTGATGCTGCCATCGCCGCTACCGAAAGGTATGGCACTGGCTCGACAGGCTCACGATTGGTAACGGGTCATTTAGCTCTGCATGAAGAGCTAGAAACTGCGATCGCTGATCTTAAAAATACGGAAGCAGCTTTGGTGTTTAGCTCAGGTTATCTCGCCAATTTAGGGACAATTTCAGCGATTGCAGGGCAACGCGATTTAATTTTAGGTGATGAATACAATCACTCTTGTTTGAAAAAAGGCGCATTGATGAGCGGGGCAACAGCGATCGATTATCGCCATGTGGATCTCGATGATCTGGCGACTAAGTTAAAACAACATCGCGGCAATTATCGTCGTTGTCTGATTACGACGGATAGTGTGTTTAGTATGGATGGCGACCTTGCGCCGTTACAAGCAATTATGGATTTGGCGGCAACCTATGAATGTATGGTGCTAGTGGATGAAGCCCATGGTACGGGCATATTTGGCGATCGCGGTGGTGGTTTGACCAATGCTCTGGGAATTCAGCAGGATTTAATTCAAGTGGGAACGTTGAGTAAGGCGTTAGGAAGTTTGGGCGGCTATGTGGCAGGTTCGGCGAAGTTAATTGACTACTTACGCAATCGGGCGGCGACTTGGATTTATACAACGGGTTTATCGCCTGCGGATACGGGGGCGGCGATGACGGCGGTAACAATTGTCAAGTCTGATCATGAGCGCCGTCAGCAACTTTGGCAAAATGTGGCAATGGTAAAACAGGGATTGCAGAATTTAGGCATGTCGGCAATTGCCTTTGATTCACCAATTATTGCGATCGCAGTAGGTGATATTCCTGAAACGATGCATATCGCAAAACATTTGCGCGATCATGGTATTTTTGCTCCTGCGATTCGTCCGCCGACTGTGCCAACCGCCAGAATTAGAATTACCTTAATGGCAACCCATACCAAGGAACAAATTCAAGCTTTACTGGCATGTTTGGCGCAAAAGGCTTAGGGAGACAAAGATTGCGATCGCTCTCATTTGCGAATAAGTTTAAGAAAAGTTTAAAAGCCCTATATTTTATTGTTTATAACGCACGGTTTAATCAATGTCTGATCTATCAATTCAACTAAAGAAATTAGTAATCGCTAGCGGTAATGCTGGCAAAATCAAAGAATTTCGGGCTTATTTGGCGGATTTGGGTGTAACCTTGATGCCCAAACCTGACCACATTGATGTCGAAGAAACTGGGACAACTTTTATTGCCAATGCCCATCTCAAGGCTTCTCAAGTGGCGATCGCCACTCAAGAGTGGGCAATTGCTGACGACTCAGGTTTAGAAGTATTTGCCCTCAATGGTGCGCCAGGGGTACTGTCGGCAAGGTATGCGGATACAGATTGCGATCGCATTAATCGGGTGTTATCAGAATTGCAAGATCAGCCTAACCGTGAAGCCCAGTTTGTCTGTGCGATCGCAATTGCCTCACCCGATGGCAAAATTGTGGCGGATGCAGTTGGTGTTTGCAAGGGCGAGATCGCCGATGCACCGCTTGGGCAGGGCGGTTTTGGTTATGATCCTATTTTCTTTGTGCCAGAGCTTCAGCAAACCTTTGGCGAAATTCCCGCCGACATCAAGGCGAAAATCAGTCATCGCGCCAATGCGCTGACCTTGCTGCACGACAAGTTAGCACAGGTTTTACATTCCTAATTTGTCCGTAGTAGTGGCAATTCATGAATTGCCACTACACAGAAATTTGCGTAAGTCTTAATCATTAAGTAGCTTCAGTAACTCCTCTTCCGAAAGACAAGTTATTCCTAACGCTTGTGCTTTTTCGAGTTTAGAACCAGCATCCGCGCCCACCACCAGATAATTTGTTTTTTTACTCACCGAATCGGTCACTTTGCCACCTGCTGCCTTGATCAGATCCTTGGCTTCATCGCGCTTTAAAGTGGGCAATGTGCCAGTGACCACAAAGGTTTTACCCGTGATCTGAGGATTAATTGCGATCGCAGTTTGTACTTGTTTTGCCCCAACAAACTGTAACCCTGCCTCTTGCAAACGCTGTACTAAATTTTGGTTCGCTTCTTTACGAAACCATTCATAAATTGATTGGGCAATTTCTTCACCAATGCCAAAAATGGAAGCAATCGCCTCGGGACTGGACTTGGCGAGTAATTCGACATTAGGGAAGTTATCGGCAATATTTTGAGCATTGACACTGCCCACATGGCGAATCCCTAAGCCATACAAAACCCTAGCCCAAGGTTTAGCTTTGGACTGCTCAATTGCCATAATAATTTTATCCGCCGACTTCTGCCCCATACGCTCGAGGGTTTGCAACTGCTCACTAGTCAAGTCGTATAAATCAGCAACGGAAGTAATGTGATTTTCGCTCACCAATTGCCTAACTAATTTCTCACCAATGCCATTGATATCAAGGGCATCACGACTGACCCAATGCTCAATTGCACCACGCACGATCGCAGGACAGGCAATATTTACACAGCGAGTTGCCGCCTCATCTTCGGGTTTCCAAACAGGCTGTCCGCACTCAGGGCAGTGACTAGGCATCACAAATCGGATTGCCCCACTAGGACGCAATTCAGGTAAAATCCGCACCACTTCAGGAATGATTTCCCCCGCTTTGCGAACAATGGCAGTATCACCGATATGTAAATCTAGCTCGGCAAGGCGATCGCTATTGTGGAGGGTTGCCCGCGCCACGGTTGTACCTGCTAGTAATACAGGGCGTAATTCGGCTACAGGCGTGAGTGTGCCAGTCCGTCCCACCTGCACGGTGACGGCTTCGATAATTGTTGGCATTTCTTCGGCAGGATATTTCCATGCGATCGCCCAGCGCGGAGTTTTTTGTGTAAAGCCCAGTTGTTTTTGCTGCGAGAAATGATTTAGCTTAATTACCATGCCATCGGTCATGTAGGGTAGTTTCAGCCGTTCTGTTCCCCAATGATCGTAATAACCCTGCAATTCTTGAATTGATGTACAGAGTTTCTTATTAGGATTTACTCGAAAGCCAATTTGTTGCAAGAACTCAAGGGCTTGCCATTGCGAAGTTATATCTTGGCGATCGGTATGAATTGTATAGGCAAAAAAATCAAGGCGACGCTTAGCGACAATGCGCGAATCGAGTTGACGTAATGTGCCTGCGGCGGCATTGCGAGGATTAGCAAACAGGGATTCTCCTTGAGCAGCGCGTTCTTGATTGATCTCGTCAAAAATTGCGATCGGTAAAAATGCTTCCCCCCGAATCTCTAGACGTTCAGGTGGATTTTCTAAATTTAAGCGCAGGGGAATAGAACGAATTGTCTTGATATTGGTAGTTATATCTTCGCCCGATGTGCCATCGCCTCTGGTTGCGCCACGCACTAATACACCATGCTCGTAGGTGAGGGCGATCGCCGAGCCATCGATTTTTAATTCACAAACACTTTCTAAAAAAGCTGAGTTTTCTAATCCTTTTTGACAACGTTCTTGCCAAGCAATCACATCATTACTAGTAAAGGCATTGTCTAGACTATAAAGGGAAATGTGGTGCTGCACCGAGACAAACTGATTCACTGGTCTTTCCCCGACCCGTTGCGTGGGGCTATCGGGGGTAATCAAAAATGGATATTCTGACTCTAGTTCTTGCAATTCCCGATAGAACGCGTCATAGACCGAATCCTCCATTGTTGGCGCATCAAGAGCATAGTATTCATAACTAGCTTTTTGCAAAATTCTTCGCAATTCCAGCGCTCTGTCACCATCAAATAAAGGAAGTTCCGCCATACTGTCTGCTTGGTTAATTTACTCTACTCAAAAACTCAATAGAAAGTATGAAGTATCACACGCTGTGTGATACTTCATACTTTCTATCTATGTTCTCCTTTTAACTTCTTTTTTAATGGCTTGCAAGGTGTCATCTAAAGCTTCTTTAAAGATTGTATAGAAAGCTTCGGTAGGTACAGAGCCTTTGGGCTGAGCATTGACTGTGTAAGTAATCAATACTTGTGTTGGTGGGCGGCGTGGCACTGTCGAAACAAGTTCCATTTTCCAGTAGCCTTCCATTTTGGCAAGATCGCCATCGAGCAATCGGAAATCAATTTGTTTGCGATCGGTCTCTTGGACTGCTAACTTGGTGCGCGAAACTACAGAAACTAAAAAGACTTGGCGAGCGTCAACCTGTTCAATGATTTTACGATTGCCACGGGATTCAATCACCTTGCTCGATTTCATGTTGGGAATGAATTTCGAGAGATTGCCATAATCTGTCAAAACCTTCCAAACCACATCAGGAGACGCTGTAATCAGTACCCTTGCTACATATTTTCCTTTTTCGCCTGTGACTACCGATTGACCATTACGAAGCGAATTACGCTGGATTGACGGCAAGCGATCGACGGGGCCATCAAACAAAGATGCGCGTGCTGGCAATGAGGGGGTGCAACAGGCGATCGCAATTGCCATGATTATTGCTGAGCCTGTGGAGACTTTAGTCACCAATTTCTCACCTAGGGTTTGATTTATTGGTTGTTGAGGGGGCATAGGATTTGGGTAGGATGGATAATCGGTCATGGAAATTAGTGCTTGTGAGTGCTTGTGTATGTATATCAAAATCTGTGGAATTACGAAACTTGAGCAAGCTCAGTCAATCGCCCAAATAGGGGCAAACGCACTGGGGTTTATTTGTGTATCTTCATCACCACGATATATCGAAGCAATGGCGATCGCAAAAATCACTTCCAGTCTAGACGCAAACCTTGATCTTGTCGGTGTGTTTCTCGATGCCAGTATGGCGGAAATTTGCCAAACCGTGGAGCAGGCAGGGCTAAATGCTGTGCAACTGCATGGAAATGAGTCACCAGAGTTTTGCCAACAATTGCGATCGCAGCTAGCTCACATCAAACCTCAAGTTAAGTTGATTAAAGCCCTGCGAGTTAAAAATCAAGCGGGGCTTGCTGTGGCTCAACTTTTTGGCGATGTGGTGGACGTGGTTTTGCTGGATGCCTATGATCCACACATGGCGGGAGGCACTGGCAAAACCTTAGATTGGCAGATGTTGCGCGAGTTTCAGCCAAGTTGTGACTGGTGGCTCGCGGGGGGACTATCTCCCGATAATGTTGCTGAGGCGATCGCCATGGTATGCCCAAGTGGTGTAGACGTATCTAGTGGGGTCGAACGTTCCGCAGGGGACAAAGATTTATCAAAAGTCGAACAGTTTATGAAGATTGCTCTTCAAGAAAGTAGCAATTAGTGGGGTAATTATTAAGTTTACACAGTGCTTTTACTTTGACCGAATGCTCTCTAAGGTAATATTGATAAGAGGGGAATAAACAGAAAAATCTTAAAATATTTTGCCATGGTCTCCAGCGATAGTACCGAAATTTGCCTAGAGGGGATTTTGGATCGCCTTACAGAAATATCTGTACAGATTCATAATTCTACGAATCTTGTTGATCTGTTGAACGTTACTGTTCAGCAGACAAGATTACTATTGCAATGTGATCGCGTTTTGATCTATCAATTTTTGCCAGAGAACGATGGCGCAGTTACCGCAGAGTCAGTTAGTGGCGATTGTAAATCAATACTGGGAGAACCAATTAGCGACCCATGCTTTGCTAAAAATGGGGCTAATATTTACCAAACTGGCAAATGCAGTGTCATTTCAGATACGCGGACTAGTTCTCTAGAGTCATGCTATGCCAACTTTTTGGCACAGATCCAAGTAAGAGCTAATCTGATCATCCCCATCTTAATCGGCTCACAGCCATCAGCCCATTTATTCGGATTGATCATTGCCCACCAATGCGATCGTCCACGAAATTGGCAAGCCTACGAAATTGGCATCCTTCAGAATATTGCTACGCAAATAGGCATCGCCCTGCGTACAGAAAGCCAATATACACAGAATCTACAGACTAACTCGGACATCACCACAGAAACCATATCACCAAAACTTGCTCAGTCAGACATGTTCTGGAAAGAGTCCTTGCTTCCCATCATGTCTGATGGCTCACCATTAGGATTTCTAGTGGTCGATAATCGTACTGACGAAATTATTTATTGTAATCATCGTTTTTGTGAGATTTGGGGGCTTGAACATTTAGAAGCCCAAATTTACAATGGGGAACTCAAAAACAACGATATTATCCCCGACTGCATTCCTCTGATTGCCGACTTACCTACCTTCGTCGAATCATGCAAACCACTGCAAAGTGAAGCAAATCGTACTGTAGTTGAAGATGAAATCGCTTTCAATGATAATCGGGTGATTCGTCGCTTTTCGAGCCAAATTCGTGATGGTCATGATTGCTATTTGGGCAGGATGTACATTTTTGAAGATATTACTAACCGCAAGCAAATAGAGCAGCAAATCAAAGTTAATGAAGAACGTCAGCAATTTGCGATCGAAGGTAGTGGTGATGGCATCTGGGACTGGAATGTACAGACTAACGAAGTTTTCTTCTCGCCGCAATGGAAGTCGATGTTGGGCTTTGCCGATGACGAGATTATCAATAATGTCAGCGAATGGGATCAACGCATCCATCCAAATGATCGAGAGCAAGTCTATGCGGAGGTGCATAAACACCTGCGCGGAGAAATCCCCCGCTATCTCTCAGAGCATCGCCTGAAGTGCAAGGATGGTAACTATAAGTGGATTTTAGATCGTGGGCAGGTTGTTAGTTGGACTAGTGATGACGAACCACTGCGATTTATTGGTACTCATGTCGATATTAGCGATCGCAAAAATATGGAGTCGGCACTACAAGCTAGTGAAGCCAGACAATCCGCCATCATTGAAGCTTTGCCTGACCTCTTATTATGCGTGCGTCGTGACGGATTATGCCTAAGCATAATCAATACCTCTAGCATTGAAGGTAATAAATTCGCCAAGATTAACCAGCATCTATCGGAAGTATTACCCCCTGAACTGCTGCAAAAACAACTCCAAGCGATCGAAAAAGCAATTACTACCAAGGAACTTCAAGTCTACAAACATCAATTAATGAAGTCAGGTAGAGTCGCCCATGAAGAAGTTCGCATTGCTGCCATTAATGATCAAGAAGCCCTAGTTATCGTTCGTGATATTACTTCCCAAATAGAAGCCGATCAAAGGCTAGAGCAAATATCTCTCAATGTTCCCGGATTTATCTATCAATATCGACTGCGCCCCGATGGCAGTCCCCATTTCTCCTATGCTAGTCACGGCATATATGACGTTTATGGTTTTTTGCCTGAAGAGGTCTACGAGGATGCGAATCCAGTGCTGGACAGGCTCCATCCCGATGATCTCGATCGAGTTATCCAAAGTATCCATGAATCCGCAGAAAATTTGCATATATGGCTGTGTGAATATCGAGTAAAATTTGCTGACGGTAGGACAATCTGGGTCGCGGGACATGCCACGCCACAGCGTGAACCCGATGGCAGTGTCCTCTGGCATGGATATATTCAAGAAATCACCCAACGCAAGCAAGCGGAACTGGATTTGATCGAAAGTGAATCCAAGTTGCGTGAAGCCTATTTAGAACAGAATGCTCTATTTGCCGCCATGTCTGACATGGTGCTAGTCCGTGACCATGAGGGTAAGTGTCTCAAAATTGTCCCCACTGCCTTTGACTATTTAATTGGTAAACCTGAGCATATTCTCAGCCAACCCATTGATCAAGAGCTACCTCAACCTGCGGCTGGCATTATTGCATCGACCATTCAGACTGCTTTAGCTGATTACAAGATTGTCAGTTGCGATTATTGCCTAGAAATTGATGGTGAAGATATTTGGTTTGCTGCGACGATTTCGCCAATTGCGAAGGATCGGGTTATTCAAATTGCCCGTAACATTACCGAACGCAAACAGGCAGAAATTGCCTTAGAAAAGGCAAAGGAAGATGCGGAAGCAGCGACTAGAGCCAAGAGTGAGTTTCTAGCAAATATGAGCCATGAAATCCGCACGCCGATGAATGGAGTGTTGGGGATGGCGGAATTGCTCTCATTGACACCGCTCACCGAAGAACAACAGGACTATGTGCAGACAATTCGCGACAGTGGCGATATCTTGCTATCGGTAATTAATGACATTCTTGACTTTTCTAAAATTGAGGCAGGCAAGCTAGAGCTAGAGTCGCGCCCGTTTGTACTAGTTGAGGCGACGAGATCGGTGTATCAGATGCTCAGTCCGCAAGCAGCTAGTCAGCAAAACACCCTAAATTTTGCGATCGCAAATGATGTTCCCAAAATCATCGTTGGTGACATTGCCAGAATTAATCAAATTCTGATTAATCTGATTAGTAACGCCATTAAATTTACGAAGCAAGGGGCAGTGCAGTTGGAGGTGAATCGTCGGCAATCTGCTCAGGGAGATATGCAACTAATCTTTAAAGTCAAAGATACGGGCATTGGCATCGATTGCGATCGCATTCAGATGCTATTTACCCCCTTTGCCCAAGCCGACGCTTCCATTAGTCGTAAATATGGCGGTACAGGGCTGGGGCTAGCAATTTGTAAATGCTTGGTGCAGCTCATGGGCGGAAAATTATGGGTCGAGAGTAAAGGGCATATTGGTGGTGAAGCTCCCCTTGACTGGAACATAACCACTGACTCCCAATCCCAAGGTGCTAGCTTCTACTTCACAATTTCTCTCCCCAATCAGTCCGCGACTAAAGTGCCATCCTCCGATGTGGATGGAGCCGCACCATTAGAACCGCAAATTTTGTTGGCGGATCAATTTCCCCTTAAAATCTTGATCGTTGAAGATAACGAAGTAAATCAAAGAATTGCATCATTATATTTAAAAAAACTGGGATATCTAGCCGATATTGCTGCTAACGGTCTAGAAGCATTAAGGAAGTTATCAAATCAAAATTACGATCTATTGCTAATGGATCTACAAATGCCTGAGATGGACGGTATCACTGCCGCTAGATTGATTCGTCAAGATCACAAAATTAATCCGCAACCACAGATTGTGGCGATGACTGCTAATGTGATGCCAGAAGATATTAAAAAGTGTCATGAAGCAGGTATGAATGATCATATTGGCAAGCCGATCCGCTCTGAAGATTTGGTGCGAGTGCTAACTCATGCGCGGACTTAATGAAAAATAAATGGTTAACACTACGATAAAATAGATTGGGGAGCTAACTTATGATTGTTTACGTCAAAGGTGTCAGGCTAACTTAGTCACAGTTGGAGGAGCGAAATTATGAAAATTCCTGTTTTAAATAAAGGTACTTGGTTAGGATTGTTGGCTGTTGCAGTTGTCGGTGGTTCTGGTGCAGCAGTGCTGGTCAATGGTAATTTCAGCAATTCGCCTAATCCTGTCAGCCCAAACCCGACTTCGATCAATCAAGTTACTCAATCGCCACCAGCCGAGAGAGCCGTAGATGGTCAGTTAGCAGTCTATTGGATTGAGTCGAAGCAAAATAAATTAGTAGCTGTACCGATCGCGGTCAAGGCAAAAAATAACGATGCGGCGATCACCTCTGTCATCAATACCTTAATTTCGGAAAACCCTCCTGAACCAGAGCTTTATAGTGCGATTCCTGCCAATACTAAGGTATTGAGTGCCGTTACCAAGGGGCAAGAAATTCGGATTGACCTATCCAACGACTTCACTAAGGGTGGCGGCTCTGCCTCGATGCAGGGACGCATAATTCAGGTGCTATACACCGCCACTAGCCTAGAACCTGACGCAAAAGTATATCTGTCTGTTGAAGGTAAACCCCTAGAATATATTGGTGGTGAAGGCTTACAAGTGCCGCAACCAATGACCCGCAAAGACTTTGGGTTAGATTTCTAAAGCTATTTTTTTACCTGATCATGCCGCCGATTCAACTACCTGATATTGATAGCCTTAGCCTTGTGGAGCAAGTCTCCCAGATGCTGGTTGTGCGTACTTGCGGAATGCTCTACGACCATCAGATTCAATACCCAGAGTGGGAATTGGCAAGGGCAGATTTGTATAATTTGCTCAGCAATTACGGTGTGGGCGGTGTGATTTTGTTGGGGGGAAGTGCGCCCGAAATCGCTCTCAAAACTCAGCAAATGCAGTCATGGGCAAAAATACCTCTGTTGGTTGCGGCGGATATTGAAGAAGGTGTGGGGCAGCGATTTAGCGGTGCAACATGGTTCCCGCCGCCGATGGCTTTGCAGGATGTGTCCCTAGACTATGCGGAGGCGATGGGACAGATCACTGCCGAAGAAGCCTTGGCGATTGGCATTAACTGGGTACTTGCGCCAGTTGTCGATATCAACAATAATCCCGAAAACCCCGTAATTAATGTACGCGCATTTGGGGTCACTGCTGGTGAAGTGATGGGCGGCACAAGAGGATTTATTGCAGGCGCTAAACAGTATCCCGTGTTAACCACAGCTAAACATTTCCCCGGTCATGGTGATACGGCTGTAGATTCACATTTGCAAACGCCAACTTTGCTCCATAATCGCCAAAGGTTTGAAAGTGTTGAGTTTATGCCCTTTGTGAATGCGATCGCAGCAGGGGTAGACACGATCATGAGCGCCCATATGCTCGCGCCAGCGCTAGATCCTAAAAATATTGCCACATTGTCGCCGCATATTCTCACTGATATTTTGCGAAAGGAATTGGGCTTTGATGGCATTATTACCACCGATGCGCTGATTATGTCAGGGGTGGCGGATCTGGATAGTCCTGCTGCGATTGCGGTGCAAGCAGTAAAGGCGGGAGCCGATATTTTATTAATGCCCGTTGATCCGATCGCCACTATTCACGCAATTTGTACGGCGGTGGAAATGGGAGAAATCAGTCGCGATCGCATTCGTCAATCGGTGCAAAGAATTTGGAAAGCTAAACAAAAGGTTTGTGGCATCCCGCCCAATTTATCGAAGTTGGGTAACTCGGCAAATTTAAAGATTGCCAAGGCGATTGCCACCGATGCCACTAGTGTCTATTCTGCGATCGCAAATTTAACCTCACCTCAAGAATCTGTCCCAAATTCTGCCCCTAATAAAGCAAGTCAGTATCTTAATTTATTGATTGTTGATGACCCCTTGACCTGTTCCGAATTTTTAAATTTGCGATCGCCCGCAGTGACTTTGCCCAAAGCCCATAATTATGCGCGGATGGTTGTGGATGCGGAAACTTTAACCAGTTTGCGCTGCGATCGCTATACCCAAGTTTGCTTACAGATTTTTAGTCGTGGCAATCCCTTCCGTGGCAAAACCAATCTTCATCAAAAGATCCGTCAATTGATTAAGGAGTTACGCATCCAGAATCAGTTGCAAGCGGTGGTGGTCTATGGCAGTCCCTACACATTGGACAATTTATTACCACTGCTGCCAACGGATTTACCTTGGGGCTTTGCCTATAGCCAACAGCCTACCGCCCAAACCGCTGTTCTCCAAAAATTAGGATTTGTATAATGCCCTATCGATGGTGTCGGTTATCTGCGATCGCAATTTTTTGCTTACCTTGGTTTATTCCCAGCCTCGCCAAGGCGAATGCACCTAAAATTTGTCCTAGTCAACTGCAATCAGAAATCACCAAAATCACCGATGTACCAGCATTGCAGACGGCAAGGGTGGGCGTATTTGTGCAAGCTAGTCCATCGCAAGAAGTATTAGTCAATCTCGATGGCGATCGCTATTTTATTCCTGCTTCTAGCACCAAGCTATTTACCACGGCGATCGCCCTCAAAAAACTTGGGGCAGACTATCGCTTTGCGACTCGGTTAATGTCTTCAACAGTGCCAACGACCGATGGCACACTAGAAAATGGGTTGTGGTTGTCTGTATCTGGCGATCCCAGTTTTCAATCAGCGACAGGATTAAAATCCTTGGTAACTCAGCTCAAGGATCGGGGGGTGAAACGCATCAACGGCGGCATTTGGGGCATAACATCTATGCAAGGCAATGAGCTGGTGGGCAGTTGGGAATGGCAAGACTTACAGGAATATTATGCGGCGATCGCATCTCCCTTTACGATCGATGGTAATTCCCTATATTGGTCAATTCTGCCGACTAAAATCGGTGAGCCAGTCAAATTTAATTGGGACATTGCCGATCCGAGCTTGGCGAATGATTGGGAAATTGATAATCAATCGCAAACCGTTGCGGCGGGGGGTGAATATGACTTAACAGTAACTAGAGTTGGCGAACAAAAAATACTCAGGATTACAGGTCAGATGCCCATTGATGCCGAACTCAGACTCGGTGGCGTTGCCATGCCTAACCCCAAAGATAATTTTTTGCGCCTATTACGTCGCGAATTAGTTGCCCAAGGCATTCAAATTTCTCCTGTTACTAAAGCTCAATCTATTGAGCCGCCTATTCTCAATCAAGAACTTGCGATCGCAGTTTCTGCACCTCTCTCAGCGATTGTGGCCACCACCAACAAGGACAGCGATAACCTTTATGCTGAACTATTACTAAGAGCCTTGGGCGATCGCAGTATGCCAGCAAAAACGACAAGTAACGATAACCTCGTTAATGGACTCGCTACTGTCAATCAATATTTACAAACAGCCAAGGTTGCCAATGTGTCTCTAGTCGATGGATCAGGTTTATCGCGCCGCAACCTCGCCACCCCTCGAGCTATTTCCCAGCTCTTGCAAACCTCAGCCCGCGACCAAGCTTTTCGTAAATCTCTACCAATTGCAGGCATCGATGGCACATTGACCAATCGCTTTAAAGATACCGCCGCCCAAACTATTCTCCAAGCGAAAACAGGGACATTAACAGGTGCAATTTCCCTGTCAGGATATGTCCAGCCCCCTAACTATAATGAAGTTACCTTTAGCATCATGATCAACAACAGCAATTTGCCATCAACAGACCTCCGCCAATATGCTGATGCGATCGCAGTTTTACTAACCCGCCTCGCCCCCTGTCCATGAGATACAAGCCATGGGAACACCGAACAAATCACATCAGGGAGTGTTTAGGAAATTGTTCCAATTAGCTGTAGTTTTAATCGCGATTCCTGTTTTGTGGATATCTTGGCTTGCGTGGCAAATTATATCTACTAATCAAGCATCTACCAGCCCAGACAATGCCGATGTTGTGTGTTCTAATTCACTGCACACAGTCAATAACACCCAAATTTATAAATCCCATCCGCGAAAAATCATCATTGAACCTTGGTTAGGACAGCATCACGTCTACGCGCTGTTTGTTGTCCCTAAGAAATACTTGATTGGTGGTGAGCCTTATCCAGCCGTAGTAGAAGTCAAAGGATCAACCAAACTGGTTTCGATTACAGGGGCAAAACCAAGTCTCTATGCAGGTATCGATGTGCCACCAGACCATACGTTAGTAGTGTCATTTTTCTGGACGAGGGAAGTAGTTTGGCAAATTTTACAAGGTAAGTATGGTGAACTTCGTCAGCCTTGCAATTGGACGCTTTATATTAAGGTGTTGTCATAAAGATATCTAGTTTTTCCCATCCTTTGCGATCGCAGATTGACATTGTGGACAAAAATGCGTCGAACGTCCGCCAAGTTTGATGCGTATAATGGTAGTCCCGCAGATGTTACATGGTTGCCCTGTACGCCTAAATACCCAAGCAGTATCAATATAGTTACCCTTAATTCCTGCAATATTTTGAAAGGAACTGAAGGTAGTTCCACCCTTGGCAATACCATCACTGAGGGCGCGAATAATTGCTTGATGCAGAGCTTCGACCTGTGCTGAAGTTAAGCTATTGGCAGGAAGCTGAGGATGAATTTTGCTGAGGAATAGTGACTCATCGGCGTAAATATTGCCAATGCCCGCAACGATTTCTTGATCGAGTAGTACGGTTTTAATCGGGCGACCAGAGCGGCTGAGTTTCGTGGACAAATGCGCTGGCGTAAACTCAGGATCAAATGGCTCTAAACCTAACTTTTGTAATCCCGTAATTACAGATTCAGTGGGTTGATCGGAAGGAACCCACCAAACTTTGCCAAAGGTGCGCTGATCATCAAATCTCAGTTCTTTAGGATGGCTAGTTTTTTGCTTTTTTGAGGATGTTTTCTCTTTAACAAACAGACGTACTCGCGTATGCTTGCCGACAGGTTCATGGCGATCGCACCAGAGCAAGCTACCCGTCATTCGCAAATGTACGCCTAATTTATGCCCCTTAGACAAACTCGCAATCAAATATTTTCCCCGTCGTTGCCATTCTGTAAACTCTTGACCGAGCATCGCCGCCAAAAAAGCTTCAGGGTGATCGGGATAGGCGATCGCACGGGGCAACAAAACTTCGCCACCTTCAATCTGCCACCCCAAGGTGTTTTGATTTAAACCAATACGAACTGTCTCAACTTCTGGTAATTCGGGCATTACTTACTAAAAAAGGTACAATCTTTGCTACGCAAAGATTGTACCTTTTTTAAGCGAGAAGAATCTAGGCGACTTCTTCGACTTCATCGATCGCAAAATTGTTAGTTGCGACGTTGGAGTAGTTTACGCTGTCGAAACGAACGATCACTGGGTAGATGATGCCGCTCTTGTCAACAGAAGCTACAGTACCGACTTCACGATACCAGTAGGATTCTTTACGCAAAATACGAACCTTAGAACCGCGTTGAACTGCCATAGGTTTATCCTTATTCTTAAAGACTGTAATGTGAAAAATAAAATGATTACAGATACCGTCTCTAGGTTACTGTGAGGCGATCGCCTCTGTCTATTTCTAGCTCGTTAAGTTTTATGAAATTCAATCAAGAGTGGTGATGCTTTGCGCCGCTTCTCGCATAGTTCTAAGGCATGTGGGCTTTTAGTTAACGACCACAGGCGTACCGACCGAAGCCCATCGATATAGCCATGCGGCATGGTCTGGGGCAACATTCGTACAGCCATGACTCACAGGAATACCAAAGCTGTTGTGCCAATATGCCCCATGAATCGCGTAATTGCCACTGTAGTACATCACATTAGGCACATCTGGCACATAGTAGTCATCACCTTCCATACTCGCAACAGGATATTTAGTCTGGACGGCAAAGACACCCATTGGGGTAGGGGTTGAACCTTTTCCTGTCGAAACAATGACGGCATATACGAGTCGGTTGCCTTCCCATGCTAGTAGGCGTTGACTTCGCAGGCGAATTTCAATCCAACGCTGACCTGATCGCTTTAGTCTTTCGATGGCACGTTCGCGGGAATTGAGGGGACGTGTAGAATTTTGGGCAACCGCATCATTGTTTTTGCTCAAGGTCACTAAGCCAACCGAACCGACTAGCCCTGTTACAAACAGCGCGGTAAGTAGGGTTTTGGGAATGGTTTGCCAATACTTAAACATAGTGATTTGCAAGGTTGCATATATATTAATTATGCCCAGATCTTGCCTAAAATACGCCAAAAGGCTGTAGATTTAGCTCGACACAAAAAACAAGAAGTGAGTGGCGGCGCGAAGCACCGCCATTCACTTCTTATTTCTGGCTACTTATTGTAAAAATAAGCAATGTCTTTATCTTTAAGTGGGGCAAATCCTGCGTCGATTAACTTTTGGTTTAGCTCGTCTTGAGGAATGTGCTTTGCGCCAATACGGACAATGCGCGATCGCATGGTGTTAGTTACGCCACTACGTTGACGACCTGCCTCCAGTGCCATGACACTACTGTAAAGGTCGAGCTTTTTGGGATCAATGGGTGAGCCATCAAAGTCAATCCCTTTTGCGATCGCAATATCAATTGCATCTGCACCTGTTGTTTGAGAATTATCGGACATGAGTTAATCCATCTAGTTTGATGACATCAAACTACCACTGAACGCGATACATCCGAAATAGTGATCCGTCTTTTTGAGCAGTGACTTTGCCACCCATGGACTGAATCAGTTCTGTAATTTCTGCTAGGGGTGTAAAAAACACCTCCACACCCAAGTACATCTCTAGAATTGCCCAATTTTCGGCAAGCTCTAGGTCAGGGGAGATCACATCAAAAATCAAGATGCCGTTTGGCTTTAAAACTCGTTTGGCTTCACGGAAAAATATTTTCAAATAATCGAGGGGATAGTAGCAGCTAAAGCCTGTGGCAATGACGCGATCAAAAAATCCATTTTCGTAGCTGTTGAGTTGATGAGCTGAACCTAGTTGTACGCCTTTAAAGAGTTTAGAGTTAAGTTGTGAACCCCTTGAATTGAGAGCATCTTTCGCCACAAAACTAATTTCCTGACCATAAAAGTAAACTTCCCAATCGCGCCAAGGATAAATCAAAAAGCTAACTCCACAACCAATATCTAGGCAACGCTGATTTTTTTGAAACTGGGCTAATTCCCAAAAGGGGGAGGCAATTTTGCTAGATAGGGAATGACTAACCCATTCTCGAAATAGGGGCATGGATTCCACTTCTGCTGGCAAGTCAAAGGCTTCATTACGATATTCGCGATCGTAGCGTTTTTGGACTTGGGCAATAGCTTCTGTCCATTCATCCGCTTGAGAAGTAAAAGATTTATTCATAAAAGTTTATAGATATATATAACTTGCTAAGGTGTCAAGTATCGCAATAACAACACTTAGAAAACTAGTGTTTGAAGAGTAAACCAGTGTTTGAAGAAAGAATTTTCTAACAGAAATGGGAAATACTCTATTCTATATCGTGTCACCCTTTCCCTCAAAAGTCTGTGTATTCTAAAAATATCTACGTCTAAACAATAAGTACCCAATAAACATATGTCCAAAATTACTGTTGGTGATATTAATGTCAACTATCAAATCCAAGGTAGTGGTTCACCATTGCTGATGATTATGGGTCTGAGCTTTAGCCTTCTTGATTGGAGTAAGAAATTTACCGATTTACTTGCTCAGCACTATCAACTGATCTTGTTTGATAACCGCGATGCAGGGCTAACTAGCCAATCTGCTAGCTCCTACGATATTGTGAATATGGCAGATGATGCCGCAGGACTTTTAGAAGCTTTGAATATCAACAAAGCTCATGTATTTGGTGTCAGTATGGGTGGTGCAATCGCTCAGCAATTTGCTTTAAAGCACCCTAAAAAACTGGATAAACTCATTCTTGGGTGTACATTTGCAGGTGGTGAGTGTAGTGAATTTGGAGATATCAGTGGATTGATAACTGGAGATCTTTTACCGTTACTATTTACACCCATATTCATTCAAGATCATCATCTAGAACTGGAACAACTTCTAAAGGAAACAATTCCATTTCATAGCCAGAATGAAGCCTTACAACGTCAGCTTCAAGCTCTTACAACTCATAACACTTGTGACACACTACCCAACATTACAGCCCACACACTGATAATTACGGGAGATAAAGATATAGCTATCCCTTCTGCAAATAGTAATACACTGGTTAGCAAAATTCCGAATTCTAAATTAGAAACTATTGTAGATGCTGCTCATGGATTTTCTTATAGCCATCCAGATGAGACTGCTCAACTAATTCATTCCTTTTTGCAGTAAGTAACTAAATATGGATTATCGAGAATTTGAAAGCCATGGGAAAAATGCGCGATCGCAAAATTATTATTTAACTTTGCGTTCAGTGATAGCTGACTCACAAATTTGATTCAAACTGCGATCGCAGTCGCACTATCTTGATCAACAACATTAGTTACATTAATTAATTTTTATTTGTCTGTATTTAGGCTGAACATGTTTTAGGCGATCGCCCAACCAACGACAAAAAATGCGATCGCCACAAGGTGTTTGATGTTATTGAGTTAGAATTATGTAAACTTGGTTTATGATTGAGAGTTTGAATATGCAAATACTCCTTGACGATGAGAAGACAAGAGAAATGCTTACTGAAATCTTAATTGATTTGATTAAGACTAGAAAAGAGCTTTTTGCGGAAATATTTCAAGATGCTTTAGAAGAGGTGGGTTTAGGGAATGCGATCGCTGAGGGTAGAAAAAATGAGTTTGTTCCTGAAGAGAATATCTTTGCGCTTCTAGATGGTGATATTGCATGAATGTTAGGTTTGAGTCTAGATTTGAGAAAGACTTGAAGTTAGTCAAGGATCGTAACGGTTGAAGCAGGTGATTTTGTCCTGTAAGCAAGCTGAATCTGTGGGGGAAATCAATAATCTAAAAAAGATGCAGGGATATGATAGTTTTTATCGCATTCGCTTAGGTGATTACAGGGTAGGGATAGAAGTGTTGGAGAATGAAGTAATTTTTGTAAGATTTTTGCACCGTAAGGATATTTACAAGTTTTTCCCTTAGAGGCGATCGCCCAACCATCCACAAAAAACACGATCGCCCAATCATCCCCCTCACAAAAATGCGATCGCCCAACCATCCACTAATACAAAACAAAAAATATCAACCTGCAAGTTTTTGACTCATATAGCGATTTAAGCTAACGTTTTCTTCTGCGGCCTCCATTGCTAATCTGCGATGAAGAGATGGAGGAATGCGAACTTGAAGCTTACCGCTATAGACTTTTTCAGCTATTGGTTCTGGGATTTTTTCTCCATTTGATTCCATATCTGTTACCACATCTTTGACTAAGTTTGTAATACCTTCTAGTGCATCGGAGCGATTTTCATGAAGGTAGGACAAACTAGGGAACTCTGCACATAATCCTGCGAATTCTTGATCTTCGACTGACCAAGTGATTTTATAGCTGTAGTGTTCATGGTTAATCATCTTTCATTCCCTCAATTTTTTCGATCGCTGCTAATACTTGTTTGACTTGGTACACTTTGGCTTTGCCATTCTTTTCTTGAATATTAACGCGAGGGTCGCCTTGCCAAGGTGTTTTGTAGACACAATGACTTGTCCCTTGCTGTCGAGGCTCTCCAAAGTAATGATTGCAAACTTTTACTAAATCAGTGAAGTTAACATTTTGAGAATTCCTTTTTAGCTGAGCAACTATTTTTTCTACTTGTGCCATAAGGTTAGGTTTATAGCAAATACTAGTATCAATATTAATACTGTGTCAAGCGATCGCTCAATCCCCACCCCAAAAACGCGATCGCCAAATCCCCCACAAAAACGCGATCGCCCCGCCACTTACAAAAACGCGATCGCCCAATCAATCACTCAAAAACGCGATCGCCCCAACCACTCACATTCCCTTTCTCAGCTAAAAGCATCATTGTCATAAACTAATTAAGTCTTGCAAGATTTCATTTTTAATATAAAATGGTACGCATCACAAGTTTCGCAAAAGAAATTCACAATGCGTACCTACCAAACAATAAAAGAAGCAGCTACAAACTTAAATGTAAGTGAACAACGTGTGCGAACTTTATGTCGGGAGGGCGTTATTGATGCAGAAAAAGCAGGTAACACTTGGTTGATTAATCCCAAAAGCTTATCTCAGTATGGTCTTATGACTGCTCACCATCTTGCGGAAGACCATAGATCATATTCTGTTAGAAAGAATAAGCCGATAGCTTTGAGCTTTTTCTCTGGTGCAATGGGATTAGATCAAGGACTTGAAGAAGTTGGTTTTGATATCAGATTGGCTTGTGAAGTTGATCAATACTGTCGTCAAACGATTGCTCTGAATAAGCCTAATATTGCTTTAATTGGGGATATTAACAAGTATTCAGCAGATGAGGTTCTCTCATATGCTGGGCTTACCCGCAGTGATGACGTTGATTTGATTGTTGGCGGTCCACCTTGCCAGGCATTTAGCACAGCAGGAAAGCGAAATGGGTTTAACGATTATCGTGGCAACGCCTTTTTGACTTACCTGAATCTTGCGTTAGACATAAGACCCAAATATTTAGTGATTGAAAATGTTCGTGGACTATTATCTTGTCCAATGCAACATCGACCTCATGAAATGAGAGGTTCTGATTTTCCTGACCTGAGCCTAGATGAATTACCTGGTGGTGCTCTAAATTTTGTTATTAGTATTATCAAAAAAAATGGATATGGTTTTTCATTTAATCTCTACAATGCGGCGAATTTTGGGACTCCTCAGTGCAGAGAACGTGTTGTTATAATTTGCTCTCGTAATGGAGATAAACCACCATTTTTAGTGCCTACACATTCTGAGTATGGAGAAAATGGACTTAAAAAATGGAAGACATTTAGACAAGCAACTAGAGGACTTACTAATCATCATCATTTGACATTTCCAGAGAAGCGCTTAAAGTATTACAGGATGCTTAATGAAGGACAAAATTGGAAGTCTTTGCCAGAAGATTTACAGAAAGAAGCATTAGGAAAGTCTTACTATGCTGGAGGTGGAAAAACAGGTTTTTTACGCAGACTTGCATGGGATAAACCATCCCCTACTTTAGTCACTCATCCAGCTATGCCTGCGACTGATTTAGCTCATCCTGAAGAAGATAGACCTTTATCTATTGAAGAATATAAACGTATTCAAGAATTTTCTGATAATTGGCAATTAGCTGGGCCCCTTATTGAACAATACAAACAAGTTGGAAATGCTGTTCCTGCCAGTCTTGGACGTGCAATTGGAGTATTAATATTTAAACTTTTACATGAAGAATCTATTCAAACTAATTTAAATTTCTCCTATTCACGCTACAAAAATACGAGTGATACAGAATGGTTCGTTAACTTTAATAATATTTCGCTTTCAGATAAAAAGAATTTAAATCAAATGTCTCTCTTTTAAAACTATTGATTTTGATTAATCTTTTGTTCTCTCAAATAACTTTTAACAAAGTCAACAAACCCTTGTTCACTGAGGTTGTAACCTTGCATTAGTTTTGGCAAATTGTTCCAGTTAGTTTTTCCTGTTTTTGAAAACGATCTGAACCATTTCTCGATTTCCGTTCCACTTCTAATCGCACTACTTGAAGAGTTTTCAGAATTATCTCTATTTTTAATCTGTAAGGCAAGCCATTTACAATCATCAGTCTTGCTTACAAAGTCAATTGCTTTAACAAAATCTCCACAACACCAATGCCAGTTATGATCGCGAAGAACAGAATCAAGATATCTTTCTAAAAGTGCGCCAACACAATTTTCTGCACACATTGAGTGCTGATGATCAATCTTAGTTTGTTCACACTGTTCTACACTATATCCATAAGCTTCCTGCATAACAATACTAACCATTTCATCAGGAACGGTTCTAGGCACAGCAGGAAAATCTGATTTGTTATAAGCAGAAAAATAACGCTCTGCTAATATTTTCAATCCAGCTTGAGTTTCAACAGATGGAATATTCTTCTTGCTTCTCCATGAAATACGATCTGGGTTATCTGCGAGAAAGTTACACACTTGAGAGAAAGATTCTATAAGACTCTTCTCAGAATTATTACTACTGTAAGCTAAAGCAACTTGTCTAGCTAAGTCTATATTGAAGGTCAAGATGAAAATCCTCTATGTAATGCTTGTGTTTTGTTTTGAATTTGCTCTAAGTAAGGGTATTTAGAATCATCTCAAACACCCTATACTATGAAATTAAGCGAGATATGTAATTATCTCAATCTTTCAATTAACCGATCGCCTACTCTTAGAGCATTAGCAATAATCGTCAAAGCAGGACTCACCGCCGCATTAGATGGAAAGAAACTGCCATCTACAACGTAGAGATTATCGAGATCGTGGGCGCGGCAATCGCGATCTAAAACGGAAGTTAGAGGATCATCACCAAAGCGACAGGTTCCGCATTGATTGGCGACCACTTGCAACGGCGACTCAGAACGGGGATGCATGAAACCAGTACGGAAGCCAGCTAGGGACTTCTCGATATTTTTTAAAACATCAGTCCACCGATAAATTAGGCGATCGTGGGCTTCCGTATTGTTGGGATTGTAATCGATATGGATTTTGTTGTTTTCCCAACGCACCCGATTATTTGAGTCTGGCAGATCCTCCGTTTGCGCCCACCAACCGATGGAATGAGTGGCTAACTGCTTCAGTCCGAAGTTAGGCATGAGCTTGGCAACAATAGAGAATACAGGTGGCGATTCCGCAAAAATGATGTCGGTGAGTAGTCCGCCAGAGTTCTGAATATGTCCCATTGGATAGGGAAAATCCGCATCACCCCAATAGAAATCATTTACATAAATCGATTTTTGGAAGGAGCCATTATTGGGCTTCGTGCTGAGTTGAACTACGGATGACAACAGGCTTTTCATCAAGTTCCGCCCCACTTGATCGGAGCTATTGGCAAGTCCTTTGGGATGGGAATCATTTGCCGATCGCAACAGTAACGCCGCCGAATTGATTGCGCCACAGGCAAGCACAACGATATCACCTAAAAAGAGATAGGACTGTCCGCCCACTTCCGCTTCTACTCCCTTTACCGATCGCCCCGATGGATTGGTATGGAGACTGATTACTTTGGCTTGGGTTTTTAAGGTGACATTGGCAGACTTCAAGGAAGGGACGAGGCAACTTTCTTCAGAGTCGCTAGTGGGGTCATCCTCTTTACGGGTCAAGCCGAGGGGAATTGTCGATGGATGCAAACCTTGATTTGCGATCGCCTCATAGATTTTCTGAATTTCAGGTTCATGACTCACCGCAGCATAGGGATAATCAGTGCTGTGAGTTGGTTCGGTGCTATCGGAATTTGTCTCGCCATGCACCTTATAGAGATTTTCCGCTTCGGTGTAATAAGGCTCAAATTCGTCATACTTCACGCACCATTCTGGGGAAATTCCCGCTTGATGAGTGACTGCCTCAAAGTCCTTTTCGCGCCGCCGCAAGAGAGCCGAGCCATAGATTTTGGTATTGCCCCCGATCGCATAGTTAGTTTGCGGTGAAAATGGCTCGCCTGTGTGGTCGTACCATTGTTCAGGAGCATGATAGCGATCGCGCTGAAAGATATCGATATTGCTGCGATTCTGTTCTTCGAGAGGCATAAAATCACCACGTTCCAGAATCAGGATTTTCTTGCCTGTAGAAGCGAGTTTATAGGCAAGAGTTCCTCCCCCCGCACCAGTCCCCACAATAATCACATCGTAATAATTGTCATCAATAATCATTGGATTTTCCCTCATATATTTGAAGTTTGTAGATGGTGCGAAGCACTATCTACAAACTATTGCCAGACATAAATCAGCGTAAACAATGCAATCCAAATCACATCAACAAAGTGCCAAAATAGCGAAGTTGCCTCAATGCCGTATAAACCCTTGTCATATTCATTGGGAAAGAACGATCGCACCAACATGATTAGCTGCAACAGCACACCTGTTAAAACGTGTAGACCATGAAAGCCCGTCAGCAAATAGAAACTACCACCAAACACGCCATCCCCGAAGCCAAAGGCTAAACCACTCCATTCCACGGCTTGACCATAGAGGAAGTAACTACCCATAGCGATCGTTAGGAGCCAAAAGGCGCGAAATCCCCACAGTTGCTTTTTATGGAGAAATTTCTCAGCGATGTAGATGGTGAAACTGCTGGAAACCAAAATCACAGTGTTAATTGCAGGTTCGCGAATTTCTAGCCCAGTGACACCATCAGGAAGCCAATTGAGGGCGGTAGTTTTATAGACAATGTAGGCAGTAAAAAAGCTCAAGAAGATGACGCTTTCGGAAAGGAGGAAGACGACAAAGCCAAATAGCCGATTATCGGGATGCTCACTATGGACAGATTCGTGGGTAACTTCCAGAATGGGATTGTCACCAATAGAAGTATCAACTGGTTGCATGATTTATCTCCAACTTATCAGGATTAGAAACTAAGGGTTCATCTTTGCCATAGCCGTAGGGTTCCGAAATTACAATCGGTAACTCTTCAAAGTTCTCATGGGATGGCGGCGAAGAAACTAGCCATTCCAAACCGATCGCCCGCCAAGGATTTTTGGGAGCTTTGTCTCCCTGTACCCAAGAGCCAATCATGTTAAGCAAGAATGGTAATGTCGATACTCCTAAGAGAAATCCGCCTAAACTAGCAATCACATTCCAGAAAGCAAACTCTGGATCGTAGGAGGCAACGCGACGGGGCATTCCTTGCAAACCAAGGGGATGCATCGGAAAGAAACAGGCATTTGTACCGATAAAGGTAAGGATGAAATGGAGCTTTCCTAAACCTTCGGAATACATTCTGCCTGTCATTTTGGGGAACCAATGATACAGCGCTGCGTAGATTCCCATTACCACTGCGCCGTAAATTACATAATGGAAATGTCCGACCACAAAGTAAGTATTATTCACATGAATATCAACGGGAACAGAAGCCAGCATGATGCCTGTAATTCCAGCGAATACAAACATTACCATCGCACCTAAGCCAAATAGCATCGCCGTAGTTAGCTTGATTTTGCCGCCCCAGATCGTCGCTACCCAAGCGAAAACCTTGATCCCTGTCGGTACAGAAATCAACATTGTCGTCGCCATAAAGAGCATCCGCATCCAGCTAGGCGTGCCACTGGCAAACATATGATGCACCCAGACAATGCCACTTAATCCTGTAATGATTAAGGAAGACACCGCCACGACTTTGTAACCAAAGAGAGGCTTACGCGCATAGACAGGGAAAATCTCGGAGAAAATCCCAAACACTGGCAAAGCAATCACATAGACCGCAGGATGGGAATAGAACCAGAAAAAATGTTGAAAGAGAACGGGATCGCCGCCTTTAGCGGGATCGAAAAAGCTCGTCCCAAAGGTCAAGTCAGACAAGAGCATCACGGCTCCTGCGGTGAGGGCTGGCAATCCAATTAGCTGAATGATTTGCGCGGCAAGGACTGTCCAGACAAACACAGGCATTTTGAACCAAGTCATGCCCGTAGTCCTCATTCGGAAAATGGTAGTCACGAAGTTAATCGCACCCATAATCGAAGCTACACCCGAAATAGCGACTGCAACTAACCACAGGAACTGACCATTAACAATATTTCCCGTAGGATTTTGCAAACTTACAGGAGGATAAGCCCACCAGCCCGATTGCGAAGATCCCCCAGGCACAAAGAAGCTTGCCATCAGGATTACTCCAAATACAGGAACCATCCAAAAGGCAACAGCATTTAACTTTGGGAAAGCCATATCACGAGCGCCGATCATCAATGGCACTAAGTAATTGGATATTCCTAAAAGTACGGGAAATGTCCAGAGAAACAGCATGATCGTGCCGTGCATCGTGAACATTGAGTTATACACAGCGCGATCGACGAGATCCGATTCAGGGGTAATCAGTTCGCCCCTTATCACCATCGCGAGAACACCACCAATGAGAAAAAAGAAAAAGGAAGTAACAATGTACTGAATCCCAATCACTTTATGATCGGTACTAAATCCAAAAAATCGCCGCCAGTCTTCGGGTTTCTCTGGGGGACGAGTATCAGCGATCGCATCAGTAGAGATATTTGCCATGATTTATAAATTAAGAAATTTAATTAGAACTTGAATAATTCACTACAGGCGGAGCCGCAGGGATAACCGTTGCCCAATTATTCGCATTGGCGCGTTTGGCATATTCACTAGCCGCAGGATTGTAAGCCGCGACAGGAGTGGTACTAGCAGCATCCGCTAACCATTTCTGATAGGCTTCGGGCGATTCCACCACCACATCGGTTTGCATAGATGCAAAATAAGTACCGCTATATTCAGAATCCCGCAAGCGATATTTGCCTTCAAGAATAGGCGTAAATTCAAAATCAATATCATGCCCCGGAATTACATCTTGCTTTACGCGAAAGGCAGGAATAAACAAGCCATGCAGCACATCTTCGGAATGGAGGACAAGCTTAATTCTGCGATTGTTGGGTAAATGTAATTCTGTACTGCTGACATTGGATGTTCCATTGCCATAACGAAATTCCCATGACCATTGCCGCGCTAGGACTTGGATTTTTTCAACTTCTGCGGTTTTAGAATCGCTAATTTCAGACGCATCAGCCGCCGCCATCATCGCTCCATGGTGCGAATGATGCATTGGCCCTAAAATCGACATTTGATCATAGATTTGATAGCTATAAGCCGCGATCCAAATCACCAAGGCAAGGGGAATCGCTGTCCAGATGATCTCTAATTTGACATTTCCCTCAATGTGAGGACCATCACTATAGTCATATTTCTCGGCACGTTGAAACAAGATGGAATAGGTCACAGTGCCAACGACACCCAGAAAAATAAAGGTTCCTAATGTCACCAAAAAGCTAAATAGGTTATCAACTAATATTGATTCTGCCGAAGCTTGGGGCGGGAACCATGTATAGGCGGCTTGTCCCATCCAGAGACTGATGAATGCGATCGCGATCGCAATTCCACCTAAGGTTAAAATTGTGCGAAATTTCATGGTTATTCCTATAGCGAATTAAGATCTTGACCCATGCGTAACAGGCGATCGGCAGTGATGTGTACACCAAATTCAGAGGCAAGCTGTGCGCCTAAAGTGCCGTGGGCAAACATGATCACGAATATAAATAATCCCGTCAGCAAATAACTCCATTGCACCTGCTGCGCCATATCCTTGCGCCATAGAAAACGCTGAAATCCTCTCCATATTGTCATGCCGACAATCAGTGCTAGTAATAAAACCCCACCCACACCATGCCAGATCATCGTTTCCATAGCTTGCAAACCCCAAGCACTTTTGACATTGGGGTCGGGGGTAGCGAGAAGGATTTCGTAGAAACCTGCCGCCACCGTAAAAAAGGTAATCACCGATGCGGCGATCATGTTGTACCAACCCACGTCAAAAAAGTTGGAGCGGGCGGCGGGGATCGCCAGAAATTTAAAGAGGGGCTTTTCGATGACAAAAAAGACACCAACAATATCAAATCCGATCGCAACGATAAACAAACCAAGGGTCATATGCACAAGGTTGGGATGGATCGGCACAACGTAGGGCAAACCATTTGCGCCGATTTGACTACCTAGTTGAGTAATTAAATCTGGATTCATTTTAAGCCTGACTCCTTTAAAGCTTCAACAACTGGCACTGTATGCAGTCCATACACCCACACCAGCAAATCACCAAGATAGATTTGGAAGAGAACTATCGCTGTTAAAACGACACCCGCACCAAGAAACGAGAGGGGCAAATATTGAGGATCGCGTATACGCAGCACATATCGCCATCCTGTAATCGCGGCAATGATGCCTGAAAGTGACCAACCGATGATGGTATGTAAGTTTAAAGTTGATGCGACACCCGCATAGGGTTCAGCAAGCCCTGCTTCAATTTGTCCAAAAATAATCGCGATAAAAATCGAAATAGTGGCAAAAAACAAATTCCACCAACTGACTTCGTATAGGCGGAAATTACGAGTGAAGTAGCCGATCGCATCGCATACTACGGCAAAAAGAACCATCGCAATCACGAAATGCACCACAATCGGATGAATTGTGTCTGGATAGGGTAAATTATGGTCGTTTAACGGTGGAAGAGATTCCAACATAGTTATTTGTCAATGTTATTTGTCAATACTTAACAACATAGAATTTGCGATCGCAAATTCTATGTTAAATCAAGCTTGCTCTGCCCCGTATAAATGCTTATATAGACTTAAGATCACTACTCCCTTCCCAAAATTATTGTTGCAGCGCGAAGCGCTGCAACAATAGGGATTATCGAGATAGCCATGCGATTGCTTCTTTGATCCAAGCTTCAATATCTTGGGTTTTCGCTAAAATTGGCAAACTTGCGATCGCAGTGAGAGCGCTACTAATTTCTGAAGGTGTATAGCCTAACGCCAACAAAGTCATTTCTAATTCTTCCTGTAGTGCCACACTCAAAAGATTGCCTACGGCGCTAACTGTGCCAACCTGCGCCAACCGACCATCAGCCAACTTGGTTTTTAATTCTAAAGCTAGTCTTTCGGCGGTTTTTGTGCCGACCCCTGGGGTTAAGCTCAATACCCTTGTATTGCCTGAAACGATTGCCTTAACTAAATCTTGGATACCTAAACTATTTAATAAAGCCAACCCCACTTGCGTACCAATGCCCGACACACTAATGAGTTGGCGAAATAATTCTCGCTCAGCCAAGGTGGGGAAGCCATATAAAGACATCTGATCTTCACGCACAATCAAATGCGTAAATATTTGCGTTTCTGCACCTACGGCTGGCAATTTATTGGCAGTGCTAGCCGTAATTTGAATATCGTAACCAATACCCTGCACATCAAGGGTGAGCCAATAGGAGGGTGTACTTTTTCGAGAACTGTCGGCAGCCTTACAAGCGGCAATTGCACCACGCAAAAAACCAATCATCGGCGCGGCAAAGGAGGAAACTGAGGCAGTTGCACAGCCGCCAAAGAATTTACGGCTTTACGGGGACTAGCATTTGCGATCGCAACCTGATCTGTCTCATCCCTATCCAAATTGTCGCTCGTTTTGTTATCGCTAGTCTTGGCATTGCCATACAAAGACTGCATAAATTTAGGGGTTGCCACCGTAGATACCATTGAGGAATTAGTCAATCCTGAGCTAGGAGAAATTGAAGCATCAGTTTCTCTAGGTTGAGTATTTGGTGGCTCTGGTCGCTCTGATACGGATTGAGTATATCGGGGAAACAATGAATCTGGAACAGGCTCTGCAACAATTGGGGTAGCTGATTGCAGTGGCGGTAAATTTAAACCTGTGATCGGTGAACCTTGATAAGCCTTATGGGGGCGCATGATCAACGGCGAAATCGGCTGAACTTTTGTAGGGATTGATGATTCTGACGATGCTGATCCGCTCTCTGATTCAGGTGGCGACTCTGCATTAGCAGAATCTTCACTAATGCGGACATTATTAATCGATTGCTCTTGACTAGTTAACTGAGCAGTTAGTTGTTCGGTTAATTGTTCAGAGGACTGATATACAGGCGCAATCTTGACGACATTCTGCATTTGCGCGTCGTTATTAGATTGAACGGGAGTAATTTTTTCGTCAGCCAACTTGGCAACTGACCAAGACTCTAGCGCTGAGGTTGCCATTTCATTATTGGCGGGTGTGGAGGTGTCGAGACAACGCTCAAGGGCAGCTTTTAGTTGAGAAGTATGATGCTGTTGACGTTTGAGGCGATTGCGTAACTCATCGCAGTTAGTATGCACATCCTGCAATTCACGCTCTAACTGATCAATGCGTGACTGCAAAGTTTGGGTGAGAGTTTCCTGTCTTTGGATGACAAGCTGAGACAGTTGCAACTGTTCTTGGGCTTGTCTTAATAAAACCTGTGCTTGCTGAGTTCGCTCATTACAGAACTGTAACTCTTGCTCTAAAGCCTGACGTGGCAGGGCATTAAACAGAGTTGTTGGCTCACCGAGTACGTTTACAGATACACTCTGAAGTGGAGTTTGCGGCTCTGGCATTGAAGGCTCAATGCTCTCTTGTGATGATGAATCGCCAAATCCAGCTTGACTCATGACTTACCCTTCACACCAAGAATTTTACCTAGTGTCAAATTTTATCTTAAAAATTTGTTGTTTGTACTATTAATTTTCATCAATTGCTAAAAAATCCTAACAATTAGCCGACAATTAGCAAGGTTTAGCGCAAATTTTATTCATCAATAACTTTAGAAAATAGTAAATCAAGCCTTTTATTTGAAGAGATTCCGCTAAAGTCAACAATATATTGTCACCATGTAGTGCCAAGTTGAGAAATATCTGTGAAGATTAATAAAGCAATTATCGCCTACAAGTCGGGTAGTCAAGTTGGTAAAGCATGGGCAGAGCGATGCAGTCATGAGTTAGAAGCTTTAGGAGTCAAGGTTTTAATCGGCCCTACGGGGGCAACGGACAATCCCTATCCTGTATTTTTAGAGTCAATGCATCAAGATATTGACTTAGCAGTTGTGTTAGGTGGTGATGGGGCAACCTTGGGAGCCGCAAGGTATTTGGCGAAACTAGAAATTCCTATTTTGGCGATTAATGTAGGAGGTCATCTAGGATTTTTGACGCATTCTATTGAGGAATGTGAAAATACCATTGAAATTTGGGAGCGCCTTTTCGCGGATCGATTTGCGATCGAGCGGCGCATGATGCTAGAGGCTAAGGTCGTTACTGTTGATGAGGGATTGGGCGGCAGATTGGGGCAACCCACGGGGCCTTTTCTCTGTCTGAATGAGATGTGTGTGAAGCCCGCATCTCCCGATCGCATGGTAACAGCATCATTAGAGTTAGAAATAGATGGGGAAGTGGTGGATCAATACCATGGTGATGGTTTGATTGTGGCGACCCCCACTGGCTCGACTTCTTACACAGTGGCGGCGAATGGCCCAATTGTGCATTCAGGAATGCATGCGATCGCAATTACGCCAATTTGTCCCTTAAGTCTATCAAGTCGGGCAATCGTGATTCCTCCTAAGCTAACCGTAAGTATTTGGCCATTGTCAACGGATGATTTCAGCTTAAAACTCTGGACAGACGGCGTAATTGCTACTTCAATCTTTCCGGGCCAGCGTGTGGATATCCAAATGTCAGACTGTCAGGCTCAGTTTATTGTCTTGCGTGAAGAATATTCCTATTACCAAGCCCTGCGGCAAAAGTTGTTGTGGGCAGGGGCAAGGGTAAGCTATCCCAATCAATATCGATGAGAGTTGCGGCGCTTTGCGCCACAACTTGCGAGAGCTAGTCACGAAATGCGATTCTGCCAGTTTTCGGGAGGCTAAAGGCAAGAAAAACAAATAGGTACAAAACATAAACAATGCCCCCAACAGCACCAAAAAATGCCAAGTTTTCCACGGGTACATTACTATGCAAGATACTGCTGAAACTGAGGGGTGGCTCAAACCAAATTTTGCAAATATCACTAAGCTGCTCGACACTTACAAAGGCACAGTTCGCAAATAGCAGTCTAAAAATTGCACTCAGAGAGCAATAAACGGTGACTGCCCATCGCCATCCCAAATAAATTGGTTGAAGTTTGGTGCGAGATGCGGCAATATCTTCGTTAAGGTCTTGCCAAAACCAGAGGGAAAGCGCGATTAAAACCATCGCCACAATTCCTGAGACAAAAGCTACGCCCAGACTGCCAATTGCTAAGTAGATCGTGATTAATAGCAAACTTGCCACCCGCCAATAGACAAGTAGCGATCGCTTAATTGCCTCATCATTGATGCGTAATGCCCAGCACAACAACCCAAAGGGGATGAGAACAACAAATAGTAGGGCTAAGCGATAGTCTAGCCACACAAGCTGACGGATAAGGGTTGCATCCATAAAAACAAAAATTTTCTGACCAGATATTTGCAATCATCGTACTACAAAGACGGCTTGTACCGCCCGCTATGCGGTTAGCACAAGCTTCTAGGTTCAGAGCCATTCGCCGCCATGAAATCGCCAACGGGGAAAAATAATCCGCATGATCGACTGGGAAGCTATAAATACAATCAGCCACACTGAGGCATAGTGCAGTAAAAATTTATCGAAGGGAAGGTTGCTGAACCAATCTGGTTTGAAGGCTTGGTTGATCAGTAAGCGAAACGGAAAATAGAAGAAAAATGCTTCCCAAATACCTGCGGCTAGTTGTAAAGAAGCTGGCCAGTCATGATCCCAGCGAAATTTTTGGAGTTGATTGTAGGCGATATCCCAAAGACATCCTAAAACTGCGATCGCAATTAATACTAGAAAATAGCGACTTTCACCACTCAGACTGAAGGGGATAGTGGCGAGGATGCCCATAGTTCCAAACAGCAAAATTCGAGTTTGCCACCGTCCAAGTAAAGTCGGAGTCATGGGATTTGATGGTTGGAAATGTAATGAACAGAACTAGGTCAGATCATATCGCCGTTGCGATCGCAGTTGCAAGGGGCTAAACCTCAGCTATATTTGGAATGCAGCAGTATGTTAAGAGCGATTATGTCGGAACTGACAATAGCTTGGACGGAATCGGGCATTGCAAGAACTTATAAAATAAGTGAGTCAATGATGGCAAAACTCGGGCGCGATCCCGCTCGATGTGACTTGGTTTTGACACATCCCACGGTTTCAGGCTTACATGTGCTGATTTACTTTGATCCTCAGAAACAAAGCTTTTGGGTGCGAAATATGCGCGAGTCTAACCCTCCCATCGTCGATGGCAAACAGTTAATACAGGGGGAAAGTCAGCTAAACCAAAATAGTGCGATCGCCTTGGGGCAGCAGATTTTGCAAGTTACCCAAATCATGATAAATGCACCTCACGACCCTGCACCAATGGCAACCCAACATATTGCCAAGCAGGTCTACGGCTTGCAATGTCCAAATTTCAAATGCGCCAAGATTTCCACCTACGAAAAAATTTCCCTAGTCTGCCCTTGGTGCGGTACTTCGCTGGCTGGTGCTGCGAGTAGAATTTTGCCTACTCAATCATGACGAAACATCTCAAAATTTAAGTTAAATCCGTTGGCTCTATGTTACGAATTACCGAAATTAAACTACCTCTCGATCATCAAGAAGATGACCTCAAAGCTGCCATTCTCAAAAAACTGCAAATTAAGCCAGAAGAACTAATCAGCTATGCAATTTTTAAGCGTAGTTATGATGCACGAAAGAAAACAGATATTTATCTGGTTTACATTGTCGATGTGGAAACAACCCTAGAACCGCAGCTTTGCGATCGCTTCCAAAAAGATCCCCATGTGTTGCCCACCCCTGACACCAGCTATAAGTATGTGGCAAAAGCTCCGCAAGGTTTTGGTAATGTCACAGGTACGCGCCCCATTGTGATTGGTATGGGGCCAGCAGGAATGTTTGCAGGGCTAATGCTTGCACAGATGGGATTTCGACCGATTATTTTAGAACGCGGTAAGGCAGTTCGCGATCGCACGGCGGACACCTTTAACTTTTGGAAAAAGAGAGCCGATTTTAATCCTGAATCCAATGCTCAATTTGGGGAAGGCGGTGCGGGGACTTTTTCGGATGGGAAGCTCTATAGCCAAGTCAAAGATCCCCAACACTATGGACGCAAGGTGCTGACGGAATTTGTCAAGGCGGGAGCATCTCCCGAAATTCTCTACATCAATAAGCCCCATATTGGTACTTTCAAATTAGTGGGCATTGTCCAGAGCATTCGCGCCACCATTGAATCCCTTGGTGGCGAGATTCGTTTTCAAAGTCGTGTTGAAGATATTCAGATTCAGGAGGGCAAGGTCAAAGGGGTGACGCTGGCAAGTGGAGAATATTTAGAAAGCAGTCATATTGTGTTGGCGGTTGGTCATAGCGCTCGTGACACCTTCCAAATGCTTTACGATCGCGGTGTATATATTGAGGCAAAACCCTTTTCGATTGGCTTTCGGATTGAACATCCCCAAGCGCTGATCGATCAGGCAAGATTTGGTAATTACGCAGGACATAGAATTTTGGGTGCTGCCGATTATAAGTTGGTGCATCATTGTCAAAATGGACGTTCTGTTTATAGCTTTTGCATGTGTCCCGGAGGTTTAGTAGTGGCGGCAACCTCAGAAGTGGGCCGTGTAGTTACTAATGGCATGAGTCAATATTCTCGCAATGAGCGTAATGCCAATAGCGGCATTGTCGTGGGTATTACTCCCGCAGACTATCCCGGACATCCCCTTGCGGGTATTGATTTTCAGCGCCGCTTAGAGTCGCGTGCCTTTGAGTTGGGCGGCGGAACCTATGCAGCTCCGGGGCAACTGGTGGGAGATTTTCTTGCTAATCGTCCTTCCAATCATCTGGGGATGGTCACGCCATCCTATGCCCCTGACGTGCATTTGTGCGATTTGAGCGAGAGTTTACCTGATTTTGCGATCGCAGCCATTCGAGAAGCACTACCTGCTTTTAATAGACAAATCAAGGGATTCGCGATGGATGATGCGATGTTGACGGGTGTGGAGACGCGCACTTCTTCACCAATTCGGATTAAGCGCAATGACAAGTACCAGAGTCTCAATGTCGAGGGGCTTTTTCCTGCGGGAGAGGGGGCTGGCTATGCAGGTGGTATTCTGTCGGCGGGAATTGATGGCATCAAGGTGGCGGAAGCAGTGGCTTTGAGTATGGTCTCAAGCTAGCTCTATTTTTTGCGACAAATTTCTAAGCGATAGAACACACTATCAACGAGGTTAAATCCTTCCCAAAAAAACAAACTTGGTAAATGTCCCTGCGGCGCGGCGATCGCAAAGGTGAGGTTTTCATATTTACGCCAAACCTTGGGCAAAAACGGCAGATTAAACCATATAGATTTGCGCCACCCAACGCGATCGGCAAACTTTTCATAGACCTTGGCAAATTCCCAGTAGGTATCTTCGCGATAAATCAAGCGACCATTGAGACTCTGCCAAATTTGTTGTTGGGCAGTCCACCCAAAGCGGCAATTAGTGGCTTGCATCCATAACTGATCGATCGCTAGCCAGACTTCGCAGGGGATTTTCTCGATATCCGATACCGTTAATTGAGCAATTCTTTCTTTCTTAACTAGATCCAAAATAATTTGATTGGTCAGCAGATCGCCTGCTTGCCATTGTCCTAAATTGAGAATTTCCCTTAATTCGTCAATTTGAGGAGAATTATTTAAGGAAAGATGTTTCTTTGGACTTTTAGTACCTTGATGATTGGATTGTAAATCCTCAAGAACAGCCTTGGCTGAAGCATAACGATTTGCGATCGCAGGTTCGATCAGACGATTGAGAACCTGTGTTAAATGCTCAGATATTGGAGTTTGCAGCTTAGTTTGCCAAATCCAGCGATCTTTATTGTCGTCGTATAGGTCAAAGGGAGAAATTCCTGTTAAGAGATAAAGACAAGTTACACCCAAACTATATAGATCACTTTGCGTAACCGCTTTTCCCCTTGCTTGCTCTGGGGCAATATATTCCGCACTACCAATTAATGTACCTGTCCGACCAGCCGTATTATGGGTAATTTCCTTGGCTGCTCCAAAATCCACCAGCACTAAATCTCCTTCCGCTCTAGCGCCATGTCTGCCTTGAGATAGGGGATTCAATACCGAACGGCGAATGATATTGTCGGGTTTAATATCTCGATGAATAACTTGATGTTCATGGATAAATTGCAGCACAGGCAAAAGATTTTCGAGTAGTTGATAGATTTTTGCCTCGCTAAAGATGCCCTGACATTGCAGTTCCACATAGAGATTTTCACCCTCGATCAGTTCTTGTACGAGATAGAGGTAGCCATCCTCTTCAAAATAGGAAATTAATTCGGGGATCTGTGGATGCGAACCCAACAATTGCAATTGCTCTGCTTCTCGTTCAAATAATGCGATCGCTTTTTTGATTAAGGCTGGCTCTGACCACTGCGGCAAAAATTGTTTGATCGCGCAGGGTTGCCCCATTCGCCCCCAATCCTTTGCCCGAAAGGTTCGCCCCATGCCACCCTGTCCAATTAGTGCCGTTGCTTCATACAGTCCCTTGAGTCGTAAGCTCTTACCGCAACTCATGCAAAATTTTCCCTTGGGGGGATTGTTGGGTTGACTGCAACTAGGGTTTAGGCAATAGGGCATATTTCTGATGGCAGATTTACATTTGCTGTAAACAAATGTAAAGTTTAGTTAACTGATAGAAATCTTCTGTAGGAAAGGAATTAATCATGGTATCAACCCCAACCAAACCACAAAACAACGATAACGAAGCTTCTAAAACCGTTAAAAATGTCGGTCTTAATGTAAATCCTACAGGGGCAGGTGTATTTGGGTTTAGTAATTTTGCTGAGACTTGGAATGGTCGGATGGCAATGATTGGTCTAGTCGCTGGCTTCGCAAATGAAGTCTTGACTGGCAAAGGTATTCTCGCTCAAGTTGGCATCACTGGCGGCATTAGTGTATTGTTTGTCCTATTTTTCACAGGCTTTACGGTGGCAACTCTGCTCGGCTATTACGCTGTTAAAGCGACTCAGAACGTCGAATAAAACCAAAAGAGAGTTGCGGCGCTTCGCGCCGCAACTCTCTTTTGGTTTTATGTTTTAACTTGTGTGGCTATAGCTATACAAAAAAAGATGGAGGCATATCTCCATCTTTTTTTGTTGGGGAAACGCAAATATTTGGGTATAATTTTGAAAACGATTATCATTTTTTGAGCATCAGCATCTATGCTTGAAGTGCAGAACCTATCGGTGAAATATCGCGAAGTCACCGCGCTCTCGGATATTTCCTTTAGCATCCCCTCTGGCTCATTGGTGGGACTGATTGGAGCCAATGGCGCAGGCAAAAGCACCTTACTCAAGGCGATGCTCGATCTGATTCCTGCTCAAAAAGGTCAGGTTTTTTATCACCAAAAACCACTCAAGCAACAACGCCAAAAAGTTGCCTATTTGCCACAGCGATCGCAAATTGATTGGGACTATCCTGTGACCGTGTGGAATGTAGTGATGATGGCGCGAACCTTGCACACTGGATGGTTTGGCAAAATTAGTCGTCAGTCTAAACAAATTGTGCAAGAAGTATTAGAGCGCGTCGAACTATCCGAATTACGCGATCGCCCGATTAAACAACTTTCGGGTGGACAACAACAGAGAGTATTTTTGGCGAGAGCCTTGGCACAACAGGCGGATGTCCTGCTATTAGATGAGCCATTGACCGCAGTTGATAAAAAGACTGAGGCTTTGATGTGGAATATTTACAATCAGCTTAAGCAGGAAGGAAAAACTTTATTGATTAGCTGTCACGAGTGGGGCGATACCCTCGATCGCTACGATCAATTATTACTGCTTAATCGGCAATTAATCTCGATGGGTACGCCACGTCAAGTGATGACTACCGCCAATATTCAGAATGCCTATGGTGGATCGGTTGAGCAAATAAATAGTAGCGATCGCACTGAGGAAGATCTATTATTTTGTTAAAGGAAACCTTTACGAAGCTCTGCAAATAAGCCTTTGCCATATACATGCTCGAAATTACCAAATATACATCCATTGCGATCGATGAAATTAGTATTACTGCCATCCGATCGCAGGGAGCAGGCGGGCAGAATGTGAATAAAGTCTCCACAGCCATTCACCTCCGTTTTGATATTAATGCTTCATCTCTATCGCCTTTGTACAAAGAACGTTTATTGAATCTCAATGATCGGCGGATTACCAAAGATGGAATTATTGTAATTAAGGCACAACAACATCGCACTCAAGAGCAAAATCGGGAGGATGCGTTCCAGAGGTTGCAAGCATTGGTCAAAAGTGTGACCATTGTGCCGACGAAGCGTAAACCGACCAAACCATCGCGGAGCGCTCAAAATCGACGCATTGAAAGCAAGGTAAAACGCAGTGAAGTCAAGGCTTTGAGGGGTAATGTTACGGATTTATGTATTACTGGTATATAGTTTGGTGAGGTCAAATGCACCTGATTTAGACGTTCTTTTTTTATTCTTTTTTAAATCATATTAATTATGCAAATGATTAAACACAATACAGTTGTAGACTTGTTTTGCGGCTGCGGTGGTTTATCTTTAGGCTTTATGAACACAGGATATGAAATAATGCTTGGTATTGATCATGATCCTAATGCTTTAGAAACCTTTAGAAAGAACCATAAGAATTCTCAAGCACTCTGTGGTGATATTACTTTATTAAGTAAAACTGAAATCAAAAAATACACTAAAAATAAAGAAATAGATGTTCTGATTGGTGGTCCCCCCTGTCAAGGCGTATCCTTGTCTGGTCATAGGCTAAAAGAAGATCCCAGAAACAAATTGTTTCTGTCCTATTTAAGGCTTTTATCAGAATTAAAGCCTAGATCGTTTGTAATGGAAAATGTGCCTGGATTAATAGGGTTGTTCAATGGTGAACTCAGGGATATTTTATTAAAAGAGTTTCATGAAATTGGGTATACAGTTTCTTATAAAGTATTAAATGCGGCAGATTATGGTGTCCCTCAGTTTAGAAAAAGAGTGTTCTTTATTGGGCTATTGAATGGGAATAAATTTGAATTTCCAGAGCCTCATACATCTCGATTAGTTACTTCCTATAACGCTTTGTCTGATTTGCCTGAAAACAGTCTTGAAGATGGTAGTCCATACTTTTTAGAACCTTCAGAAAAATATCAAAAATGGATGCGAAAAGAATCAAAAGGGATCTATAATCATCAAATCACCAGACACTCTGAAAAAACTAAAAGTATTATCTCTCTAGTTCCTGATGGTGGAAATCATAAAGATTTACCATTGGATTTGAGAGAAACTCGTAAAGTAAATATTGCTTGGACTCGTTTAAATAGCAAAAAACCAAGTTTTACTATTGACACTGGTCACAGACATCATTTTCATTATGTGTATAACCGAGTTCCAACAGTTCGAGAAAGTGCAAGACTTCAGTCTTTTCCTGATTCGTTTATATTTTTTGGAAACAAAACCAGCCAATATAAACAAGTTGGCAATGCAGTTCCACCGCTTTTAGCCGAAGTGATTGCTAAAAAACTTTTGGAGTATATTTAGATATGAATAATTATGTAACGCCAGAAGAATATAAGCTGGAATTGCATTTTCCTCGTTCTAGGTTCAATAAAGATCTTGAGGATACATTGCTACTTTTAGCAAGTAAAATGGTTCAATTGGGAACCACTCCTAAAGCTGAATTTAAAATGGAGATAAACGCATATTTACGTCAATTGAGTACGGATAGCCTAGCCGACAAGGCTATTGATAATCAGAGAACTGAAATGACAAGACTTTTTGGTCTTACAAAACTTCGGAATAATGAAGTCATAGTCAGTAATAGAACTTTATTATTAGTCCAGACTCAAGATACCCCTCGTTTTTTTAAGTCAGTTTGCAATAAATTTCAATATCCAAATGGCATAAACAAAATTCAATTTATTGAAAAATATGTTGCTAATGAAGTTAAATTTAAGCCTGCTCAGTATCTAATAAAACTACTTCGAGAAGGAAACAAAAAAAGCAACGGAAAATCATTTGCTATTACAGCTAAAGAAGTTGCTCAATTAGTTTTTAATGATAAGCGAGTAACAGTAGAACAAGAAACACCAGAAAGAAGAATTAATTTATTTTTCGATCTACGAAATAGAAGCATATTGTGTGGTGGAAGTAATGATGAAATTCGTTACGCACGAGATTTTCTAAACTTCATGGTAGCAGCAAATTTGCTTATTGAGTTTAACAAAAAATATTTTCTTAATGACCATGAAAAAGATGCACTAGATTTTATTGCCAATGATGAAACCTTTTTCTATGAATTTGATATAGCCAAACAAGGTACTGTTGTCGAGCGCGACGAAATAAAAGATGTACTTGAAAATTGGGATGATTACTACGCTGATGCGGACTTCGTTGAAGAGTCAGCTTTAAAAACCACACTATCATCTTTCTCACAGACTACCGTTGAAATTATAGATGAAAATAGTGAAATACAAAGTGTTACTACTGGTTATGAGATATCCGAAGACATTTTAGAAATTGTTAAGCATGAGGAAGAAACTAAACAAACAACTAAACAGATCGGTGATGAAGGTGAAACCTACGTTTACAGTCTTGAAAAGCTTCGTGTAAATGCTGAGCGCCCTGATTTAAGTGGGCTTGTAAGAATAGTATCTAATGATACAAGTTTAGGTTTTGATATTCAGTCTGTATTTGCTAATGGACTGAAGAAATATATTGAAGTCAAAACAACTAAACGAAATTTTACACCAGATTTTAACTCAACTTCATTTTTTAGTATTTCTTCTAATGCTTGGGATACAGCAAAACAACTTGGAGATAGTTATTATATTGCACGAGTTATCATAGCAAAAGAGAGAATTTCAGTATTTGAAATTAAAAATCCTTTTCAGAAACATGAGCAAGGAAAAATCAGATTACAACCTCTTGAATACCGTCTTACTTATACAGAAGAAGCTGGGGTGATAATTGTTAAAGACCAAATCAACATTTAGGATATGAAAAAACTTCGTATAGTATCTTTGTTTTCAGGTTGTGGCGGTAGCGATTTAGGGTTGTTAGGAGGATTCTCATTTTTGGGAGAACACTACAAACGTCTTCGTACCTCTATTGTATTAGCCAATGATATTGATGTTTTTGCGGCTGACACATACAAAGCAAATTTTAAACACAACTTTATTTGTAAAAGTATTACTGATATTTCATCGATAGAAATACCAGAACATGATGTTTTAGTAGGTGGGTTTCCATGTCAAGCTTTCAGCATTATTGGACAAAGAAAAGGATTAAATGATACTAGGGGACAATTATTTTTAGAAATGGGAAGAATTCTTAAAGATAAACAACCATTAGCTTTCATTGCTGAAAATGTAAAAGGTTTAACTAATATTCAAAAAGGTAAGATATTTGAAACTATATTGAAAGAATTTGAACAATCTGGGTATAACATCTTTTATAAAATTTTAAATGCTGCTAATTATGGAATTCCACAAAAAAGAGAACGTGTCTTCATAGTTGGCTTCCGTAAAGACTTAAAGGTAGAGTTTGTATTTCCCACTTCTTCTGACAAACTCATCCCGTTGAAATTAGTTTTACAGGATGATTATGATAAAAGGTTTATATTTTCTGAACGGGCAGTTCAAGGATTAAAAAATTCAAATAAGGCTTTTAATAAAGGTCGTATTCAGGATATAGAAAAACCTTGTAATACAATCAACTCTCATTTAGCAAAAATTAGTTTAAATGGTACAGATCCAGTATTGCTTGTAAACTTAGAAAAAGAAATATATCGCCGTTTTACTCCATTAGAAGCTGCTCGAATACAGTCATTTCCTGACAACTTTATTTTTCCCGTCAGCGAATTTCAAACTTATAAACAAATAGGTAATGCGATTCCCCCTGTATTAATGTGGCATCTTTTTCAAGAAGTATTATCATCTATTGATAATGCCGTTAGTACATCTACAATTACAAAATCTTATAATTCACATTTTCATATCATGCCAGTTTTGGCTTCTACCAGATAAATATAATTATCGTATAGCAATCTTAATTCATTCATTCCACCATTTGCCA
Source organism: Pseudanabaena mucicola FACHB-723 (assembly GCF_014696385.1). Taxonomy (GTDB): domain Bacteria; phylum Cyanobacteriota; class Cyanobacteriia; order Pseudanabaenales; family Pseudanabaenaceae; genus Pseudanabaena. The sequence continues at coordinate 5,136 of NZ_JACJQB010000012.1, read as the reverse complement.
ATCGTCGAAACGTTATATTCTGTACAGGGCGAAGGTACGAGTAATATCAGGTCGCGTCACCAAGGAAGAAATTAGTAGTGGATCAAGTCAACCATTCTCACCATTTGCCCATAGTTGAAACATTTCATTCTGTGCAGGGTGAAGGTACATGGATGGGCAGCAATGCTTTTTTTATTCGCCTCGCAGGTTGTGATGTTAGCTGTCCTTGGTGTGATACCAAAATATCTTGGAGTACCAAACATCATCCCCAAATTGCGATCGCAGATCTCGTCACAGAAGCGGTAAATGCTAAACCTGCGATGGTGGTGATTACGGGGGGTGAGCCATTAATGCACGACCTGACAGTGTTAACTCAAGCTCTAAAAGCAGAAGGATTACGAGTTCATTTAGAAACATCAGGATCGCATCCCTTTAGTGGCACTTTTGACTGGGTGACCTTTTCTCCCAAAACCTTCAAACCACCCCATACGAGTATTTATGAACAGGTGCATGAACTAAAGGTTGTTGTGAAGGAACAGTCGGATTTAGTCTGGGCAGAACAGAACGCCGCCCAAGTGGCTGCCCATGTCGTCAAATACTTACAATCTGAATGGGAGACTCCTAGCAGCAAAGATTTGGTCATGCAGTATGTGTTGCATCATGCTGATTGGCGGATTAGTATGCAAACTCACAAGTTATTGGGCGTTCGCTAGCACCAAAGCTTAAACCGCCCGCGACGCGGGCGGTTCAAAGCTTTGAAAAATAGTAAAAATCGCGAAGCGATTTTTACTATTTTTCAGCCTTCGTCAAGCTGACGTGAAGAAAGACAAAGAAACAAAATAGAAAAACTATGAAAAAAGCGATCATTCTATTGTCGGGCGGACTCGACTCCGCAACTGCGGCTGCCCAATCAATTGCCGATGGATATGAGGCAATCGCCATCTCCTTTCGCTATGGTCAGCGTCATGAACGTGAGTTGTTGGCGGCGCGACAGGTGGCGGCTGCCCTCAATATCAAAGAACACTTTATTGTCGATGTGAATTTGGCACAGTGGGGCGGCTCGGCACTGACCGACGCGAATATTGCTGTACCGACGGCTGGTGTCCAATCCGATGAGATCCCGATTACCTATGTTCCCGGACGCAATACGGTATTTATTGCGATCGCATTATCCCTTGCCGAATCGAAGGGGGCAGAAGCCATCTATTTAGGCATTAATGCGGTGGACTATTCAGGCTATCCTGATTGTCGTCCTGAATATTTAGAAGCATTTCAAAAGTTAGCGGCACTATCCTCAAAGGTCGGCATCGAGGGCAATGCGATCAAGTTAATAGCTCCATTGGTCATGGACTCGAAGGTAGACATTGTACGCCGCGCCCAGCGTTTGGGTGTGCCAATTGATTTAACATGGTCATGCTATCAAGGCGGCGAAGTCCCCTGCGGTGTGTGCGACTCTTGCCGCATTCGCGACAAAGCTATTTTAGAGGCAGCAATTGCTTAGCACTGGGCATGGATCAAACTCAAGCGCCACTTTTAGAATTTGCCCAGCAATACCTTGATATTGATGACGCACCTTTTTATATGCCCGGCCATAAGCGCGGTCAGGGAATTGATCGGGAACTGCTGGAACTGATTGGTAAAAATGTCCTGCGGCTCGATTTGCCAGAACTGCCCGATCTCGAAGAGGCAATTGCCACCGCCGAAGCCCTCGCTGCCGAGGCATATAATTGCGATCGCAGTTGGTTTCTGACCAATGGCTCGACCTGTGGTGTTCAAGCAATGCTCTTGGCGACCTGTGGCGAAGGTGACAAGGTTTTGATTGGACGTAATTGTCACAAATCTGCGATCGCAGGATTAGTGATGACGGGTGCAACCCCAATTTATTTGCCGACGACATATTTGCCAGAGTTTGACTTAGATTTTGGAGTGAGTCCTGCCACCCTAGAATTATTTCTGAGTCAGCACCCTGATGCTAAAGCCGTGATGCTGGTCAGTCCTAACTATTTTGGCGTTTGTGGTGAACTGGCAAAGATGGCGGCGATCGCCCATGCTTTTGATGTGCCATTACTCATCGATGCTGCCCACGGAGCGCATTTAGGCTTTCATCCCGATCTGCCCCAGTCCGCATTGCAAGCGGGAGCCGATCTAGTGGTGCAATCAACCCACAAAGTCGCAGGCAGCCTTACCCAATCTTCAGTCTTACATTTACAGGGCAAACGCATTAATGCAGCACAAGTGGATCTCGCCTTGCAAATATTGCGATCGAGCAGTCCCAATTTTTTACTGTTGCTCTCTTTGGATGTGGCGCGGCGACAGATGGCAATGCAGGGCGAACAGCTTTTAACAAAAACATGGCAACTAGCAAGAGAATTGCGATCGCAATTCTCTAAAATCCCTAATCTCCGCACCTTTAGCGCCCATGAAGTGCCAACCCTTGATGAAACTCGCTTAACGGTGATAATTAATCAGCTCGGGATAACTGGTTTTGCCGCAGATGAATATTTACGGCAATTTAATGTGATTGCGGAAATGCCTACTCTGACGCAATTAGTATTTAGCTTGAGCATTGGTAATACTCAAACTGATATAGAACGTCTTGTTTCTGGATTTCAGCAATTGACTAGGGAGAGGGCAGCTGGTCACAGGTCGCAGGTAATTACAAGTTATGGATTAGATAAATTCGATAATTTCCCAATTCATCACCAATCTCGATTGACTCCGCGTCAAGCCTATTTTGCTAATTGCGATCGCATTTCCCTACACCAAGCAATTGGACATATCAGTGTTGAATCCCTCTGTCCCTACCCCCCCGGCATTCCCTTGCTGTGCATTGGTGAAGAAATCACCATCGAAGTTGTGGAAATATTACAGGCAATTTTGCGATCAGGGGGAGTAATTAATGGCGCTAGTGATGCCAGTCTGGAGACGATTCTTGTGGTCAAGAACACGAGACAATAAGTAGCTAGAAACCTGTGGTTCACGCGCATAGGTTTCTAGCTACTTACAGATTTATTAGCAAAAATTTCATGTCAGATCTTACCTCGGCGCAAGTTTTACAAAATCGCCTTAGCTATCAGGGCAGCAAATTCTCATTTCACGTTGATCGCATTAAGTTACCCAATGGCATTACGGGTGAATACTCTTACATTAAGCATCCGGGGGCAGGAATGGCAGTTCCCGTTACTGCCGATGGCAAATTTGTTCTTGTTAAGCAATATCGATTTGCGATTCAGCGCTACCTCTTAGAATTTCCTGCGGGTACTTTAGAGGTCGGCGAAGATCATGGCTTGACCATTCGCCGCGAAATAGAAGAAGAAACAGGCTATAGCGCCAGTCAGTGGCAATATCTTGGTGGATTTTACATTTGTCCGGGCTATTCCGATGAGATTATTCATGCCTATCTTGCTCAAGGTTTGACCAAGCTTGAAAACCCACCTGCCCAAGATGAAGATGAAGAGATCGAAGTGGTGCTGATGACTCGGCAAGAAATCGAAAATTTATTGCGATCGCAAAGTGCTGATACGAGTCTTGATGCCAAATCAATTACCGCATTTTATCTAGCAATTCAGGCTTTGCCATAACTAAAACCATTGGCGGCGCTTCGCGCCGCCTTGAATTGAAGATTAATCTTTAAAACTGTTGGAAGCTAAATCTAATGTGACTTGACGCAGTTGCAAGTAATCAATCGGGTCAACAGCATTTTTGCCATCGGGCTGAATCTCAAAATGGAGATGCGGCCCCGTACTGCGTCCTGTAGTTCCGACCTCCGCAATTGGCTGCCCTTGCCGCACCATCTGCCCCTTAGCGACATAGACTTGGTTGGTGTGGGCATAGAGCGTCAGTGTCCCATCGGCATGGCGCAACTCGACTATATTGCCATAGCCACCATCTGTCCAGCCTGCATCGGTGACAACACCATCAGCCGCCGCAAAAATAGGCGTACCTGTTGGCGCAGCAAAGTCTACCCCCTTATGTAAGCGCCTCTCTCCAGTAATTGGATGCACACGCCATCCAAAACCTGAGCTAATTGTTGCATCTGACACGGGCATAATGAATGTGGAAATACTATTGAGGTCAATTGCAGCAATGTTCTGCGGCAATTGCATTGTCCATTGTCCTGGTTTCTGAGATTTGAGGCGCAAATCTTGAGGATTAAGGGTGACATCGGGCGAAAGCTCCACCACCATGCGCGTAGTATTGGCATCGACTTGCCCAACCCTTACTGATTGCACACCCTTGCCCACTCGTCGCCGCACCGTTGGCCCCTGATAGACGATACCGGGTAAATCAATCACGATGCGGGTAGGGTTACTAATGACCGTTCCCCTTGGCTCGATGTCATTTTTTAGCGAAAACTCAATTTTGCTATCGGTCAAGTCATAGACAAAGGTTTCGAGACGATTTGCCTGTGCCGTGGGTGTTGCGATCGCAATACTACTAGCAACACCACAGAGAAATAGTAATAATAGGCGCTTATTGAGCAAATTTAATGCTTTGCGTGGGGAACTCCCATGCAAGAGATGGCGGGATAAGTTACGGGAATAGGATATGAATTTTTGCATGGGAACGTTGCGCTGTAAAGGGTTTGAGAGCAAGCTACGAGCCGCATAAATATATATGACAATGCATAGAAGCAGTGGATAAAAGCGTTGTAACTATACTTTTAGAGGTCTTGAAGATGATGCTCTGAAAATTTGCGTAACGAGAACGAGGGAGATTCTACATCAATTTCAAGGGAATATGACAACTTGTAATTATTAATATGCTGAAAAGTTGCATTGGATGGTATTAACTTGTACGGAACTTGTAGTGATTTTGCTATCGCTTCTAGCCAAGAAATGAGTTGTGGCGCGAAGTGCCACAACTCATTTCTTGGGTTTTGGGTTTTAACAAGACTGAATGCAGCTATTGGAAGATGTTGGCTGTAATATTTGTGGCATCTCAAAATATCCGCCTGTTACCAAGTCGTTAAATTATGAGCTTTGACTCGAAACTCAGAAATGCGATCGCCAAGCTGCTAGTAAATCACTCAAGTATCCTGACAGACATCGCACAATTAAGTAGCCATGCAGAATTATTTACACATATCCGAACTAATGGGAAGATTCTAAGAATCACCATATCCGAACTAATTACTGTGAGACTAATTGAGCCACT